>CAMAXP010000042.1 GCA_945862265.1 Bordetella parapertussis | reverse complement strand
GTCGTGATCGCCGCCGACTGCGTCACCGTCCCGGTCGAGGACAGCGTCGCCGCCGTCGTCGCCGTCAGCCCCACTGTGTTCACCGTGCCGATCGCAAACCCGCTGTTCTCAACCATGCTCACCGTGCCCGTGTTGCCCGCCAGCGTCGTGATCGCGTTACCCGTGTTGGTCAGCGTGTAGACCCCCGCCGTACCCAGGAGCTCCAGCCCCGCCGCCGCAATCAGCTGCGACTGCGTCACCGTTCCCGTGCTCGACAGCGTCGTGTTGGCGCTGGTCGTCAGCCCCACCGTGTTCACCGTGCCAATCGCAAACCCGCTGTTCTCAACCAGGCTCACCGTGCCCGTGTTACCCGCCAGCGTCGTGATCGCGTTACCCGTGTTGGTCAGCGTGTGCGTGCCCCCCGCGCCCAGCAACTCCAGCCCCGCCGCACTGATCAACGCCGACTGCGTCACCGTCCCGCCCGCCGACTCCAGCGTGACATTGCCCGTGGCCGTCGCACCCGCCACGGCAAAGCCCGTGTCATCCTTGAACGACAGCGCCGTCAGAACATTCGTGTTCGCCTTGAGGGTCGTCACCGCGTTGTTCTGCGTGCCCAGAGTGAACGTCCCACCCGTCCCACGCAGGTCCAAAGTCGCCGCAGTGATCGCCCCGGCCTGAGTTACAGTCCCCGTTGTGTTCAGCGTGAAAGTACCGCCAACAATGTCGGAAGCGCCAATGTTGGTAATCCCGCCAGCGCCTGCGTTTAGGGTCACGCTCGCACCCGTCGTCGACGAGATGCCAAAGCTGTTCATTGTGATGGCATTGCTCGCCGTGCCTGTGAGGCTCGTAGTCGTAGCGCCCAAATTAAGGCCCACATTAAAAATGATGTCATTGCTCGCCGAGAGCGTAACCGCACCTGCCGTACCATTAATCGAGGAAGCCAAGGCGAAGTAATTGTTGGCTGGAGTATTCAGCGCCTCATCGAACGGTTCCCCCGCATCAATTAGCGACCCGTTGCCTGGATCTGCGGAAACAATATAGAGATCGCCCGGATCCAGCAGTAGAGTACCCGCTCGACCCTTTGGCGCGCCAATACCAACCAATCCGGCAAATGTAAGACTGCTCTTTCCGGAAACCTCAACAGTCCCACCGCTACCACCCCGCGCGCCGCCTTCGGCAGAAATTGAGCCAAAGTACCGCGTGGATTTGTCCGCCCAGACTACGACGCTGCCGCCATCGCCATTGGTAACGGCATCCACATTGATCGAAGCACCCGACCCAACATAGGTCATCTGCGCATTCGCCTCCGGCCCGCTCCCCTGCCAATTCCCCCCCACCAGCACCGTCCCACCCCCCGCATCCCCCGAAGCATTCAGCGCCGCATTCCCAAACAACCCAACCTTGTCACCCAACACCGTAATCGCGCCGCCCTTCTGCCCCGCGCCCAAGCCCGAAGCCGTCAGCGTGCCGGTGACGCTCGTGACGCCAGCCGAACCGCCATCCAGGTAGATCGAACCGCCACGCTCGGTGATCGCATTGGCGCGAATCACGCCGTCGTTGCTGATCACGGTATCGAGCAGCGCGTTCGCGGAACGCGCAGTCATCAGCACGTTGCCGCCATCAGCGGTAATCGTGCCGGAGTTGATTGCCGAGGCGTTCACCGCGGCCAAATCCACGCGAACGGAAATCAGCCCGTCGCCGACCATATCCAACGTGACCTTGTCGCCGGCGGCCATCGCAACGGTGCCGAGGCGCGCATTGATGACGCCGCTGTTCGACACCTGCGGCCCGAGCAGGGCCGCGTAGCCCGACAGGGTCGTGATGGTGCCCTGGTTGACCACTGATCCGGCCGAGCCGCCATTGGTGAACGAATAGCGGCCGTTCAGGAAGTTGGCGTCAGAAATGCCGAGCGTGGACGCGGCAAGGCCGCCGACGTCCACCTGCGCCGAGCGGCCGAACAGGATGCCATTGGGGTTCACGAGGAAAATCTGGCCGTTGGCGATCAACGAACCGAAGATTTCCGAGGCGTTGTTGCCGAGCACGCGGTTCAGCGCAATCGACGAGGCCGAGGGCTGCTGGAACACCACCGAGTTGCCCGCGCCGACCGAGAAGGTCTGCCAGTTCAGGATCGCGTTCTGCGAAGACTGGTTGATCTTGAGCGAGTTCGCGCCGATCTGGTTGATCGTGGCCGTGCCGGCGGCGACCTGGCCGCCCGTCGGGAGGGCCTGCCCGTAGGCGCCCTGGACCGCGAGGGCCAGCACCGAGGCGACGATGACAGGGTAGGAACCCGACCTCCCGAATCGCGTGCGGGTGGACTGGCGGCGGATGGCGTTCGGCGTTTTATTCATAGCGGCACTCCAGGATGCATCTGACGAGGACGGACGCATGGGCGCCCATTCCCTTGCAATTCAAAGCATGACCCCGCGGAACCCAAAATTTCCGCGACATTTGTCACACATCTAAAGAAAATTTGATCATGAGCGGGAATCACTCGAACCACTTGATCCCCTGGAACCAGACCCGCGGGTTGCGGCGGGCAGTGTCGGCATCGGGCACGTCGTTTTCGCCGCGCCAGGCCACCGAGGTCTTGAGCAGGAAGTCGTTGTCCTTGCCTACCGTCACGCCCAATCCATACCCCGAGAGGCCCTGGAAGTTGGCCGTCGTGACATTGAGCGGGTTGTTATTGACCTGCACCCGGCCCGCGTCGTAGAAGCCCGCGAACGTGACGTCCCCGGACAGCACCTGCAGCTTCGGCACGATGTAGCGCAGTTCGGTGGTGAACAGGAACCCCTGGTCGCCGATCGCCTGGCCTGTCGGATAGGCGCGTACGCCGTTCGAGCCGCCGAGGGACATCTTCTCTGCCGAAGCGAGGTTCTTGGAGGTCATCTGGCCGCTCATCGCGACCAGCAGGTTCATGTCCTCGTTGATCCGCTGCAGGCGCCGCATGTCGAAGTTGAGCTTGGAAAACTTGCCCTGGGTCCGCAGGCCCGTGGCGCCCAGGTCAGCTGCCGCGAGGGCGGACGGCCCGAGATCCAGCGTACCGTCTGTATAGACTGCGGAGAACGAGTTCAACGCACCGCCGAAGAGCCGGTCGCGGACGTCGCCGACGAGGCCCAGCTTGACGGTGTTGATCTTGCGATCCTCGACGCTGCTCGTGGTGTCGATGCGGTCCTTGAGCAGCTTGTTTTCGTAGGAGACCTGCGCGATCAGGTTCGCGTTGCGGGTACGGATGAGGGGATGCAGCCCGTAGAGGGTCAAGACCGCGCCATCGCCGTGCGCCTTCAGGCTCGCGAAGTCGCGTTCCAGCGTGTAGTTGAACGTGGAGTAGCTGATCCCCGCCCGGGTGCCGTCGTAGCCGACCGGCGCCGTGATCGCCGCCCGCACAAAGCTCATGCGCTCGTTGGTCAGGGTCGCCCGCACGGACAGCTGGTCGCCGAAACCGGTGATGTTATTGGCGTTGAGGTTCACGCCCGTGCGCATCTCGCCGGTGAACCGGTTGCCGCCGTTGTCGACGTCGGCGTAGCCAGAGATGATCCCGCCGCTTTCCTTGATGTTCACGCGCAGGTCGGCCGAGCCGATGGCCCTGGTGCTCGGCCCGATCTCGGAACTGACCACCACGTTGGGCAGGTCGCTCAGCAGGAGCAGCGGCCGCTCGAGGCCGGTCTCGGTGATGGTGTCGCCTTCCTTGAGGTGGCTGTCGAGAACGCCGCGCGCAAACTCAGGACGCAGGCGCGAGCTTGCATCGGGCTTCAGCTCGACGTTGCCGATGCGGCCCTCGAGGATCGCGATTTCGACCACGCCATCGCGGATCTGCTGCGCGGGCAGGTAAGCCTGGGCGAGGAAGTACCCGTTTGCACGGTAGTACGCACGCACGGCGTTGGCCGCGTCGGAAAGGCCTTCGAAGTCGAGTTCCTTGCCGTAGGTGTCCTTCAGCAGCGGTAGCAGCTGCTCTTCAGAATAGATGCGGTTGCCGCTGATGCGGAACTGCTTGACGGTGACCTTGAGCGACGCGGAGCCCCGCATGGCCGGGCGCGGGGACTCCTCGCGAGGCATGACCTCGCTGCCCGGGCGCGCCGGCGTGGGAACGGTGTTGCGCTGCTGCTCTAGGATCTGCCCGGCGTCGGGGCGCAGTTGCGCAAGCTGCGCATGCGCGCCCAACGGAACGAATGCCAAGGCCACGACCGCAGCCAGCATCGCCGATTGCGTTGTCTCTGTATCGCACTTCATTTTTGCCCCCCCCCGGGGATACACTCAAAACAAACTTCAATACCACTCCGACGCCCTGGCCGAAGTGTCTGGATCCAATTTTTTCCTGAACTATCTGTAGGTTACGTATTTCTCTTTAGATTGCACCCGCAGTAATTACTCATGTTGCGGAGAGTATCCCTCTAATAGCCTGCCACCACAAGCACCTGTCGGGTAGCCGCAAAGGACCCACAGAGATCCAGACGAATGGCCGGGGCCGTTTCCGCCTGCACCTGCGGCTCCCGGCTGAATGGAAAGCCGTTTCCTGTAGAGTGCGCGTCGGTCTGCACCCCGCATGGATCAAAAACGCAATGAGAGCCGCATGAAATCCCACCCAACCGCCACGTTGCGGGCGACCGGGCTCGACTGCGTGCGGGGCGAGCGGCGGCTGTTCGCCGGGCTCGCCTTCGAACTCTCCAACGGCGGCCTGCTCCAGGTGAGCGGGCCCAACGGCAGCGGCAAGACCAGCCTGCTGAGGATGGTCTGCGGCCTGCTCCCGCCTGCGGCCGGATCCCTCGCCTGGAACGGCACCTCCATCCGGACGCTCGGCGAGGAGTACAACGCAGGGCTGGTGTATGTCGGGCACCTGAATGCCGCCAAGGAAGAGCTGAACGCGCGGGAAACGCTGGGGCTGGCCGCACGGCTGGCGGGCCTGCCGGCCGATCCCGGCACGGTTGCAGACGCCCTCGCGGCCTTCGGCCTGGCGCGCCACGACCGCCTGCCCTGCAAGGTCCTGTCGCAGGGCCAGAAACGCCGCCTGGCCCTCGCCCGCCTCAAACTCAGCGCCTCGAAGGCGTTGTGGGTGCTGGACGAGCCTTTCGCGGCGCTAGATGCGGCGGGCATCGCCGTCATGCGCGCCGTGCTCGAGGATCACCTCGCGCGCGGCGGCCTCGCCCTGCTGACCACTCACCAGGCGGTCCCCGTGGCGGCCCCGTCGGCGCAGACCCTGGACCTGGGCCAATGAGCGGGTCCATGCTTTCCGCCGTAGGCTGCGTCGTCACGCGCGACCTGATGATCGTCATGCGCAACAAGTCCGACGCCGCCAACACCCTGCTGTTTTTCGCGATCGTGGTGAGCCTCTTTCCACTGGGGGTAGGCCCGGAGACCGCGTTGCTGCGCACAATCGCCCCGGGCGTGATGTGGGTGGCCGCGCTGCTGGCCTCGATGCTCGCCCTGGCGCGCCTCTTCGCGGCCGACCATGCCGACGGGACGCTGGAGCAGCTCGCACTCGCCCCCCACCCCCTCGGGGTGCTGGTAGGAGGCAAGATCCTGGCCCACTGGCTGGTGTCCGGGTTCCCCCTGCTGTTGGTCGCGCCGCTGCTCGGGCTCCAGTTCGGGCTCGACGGCGACACAGTGTTGGTTCTCGTGGCTTCGCTCGCGCTCGGCACACCCGTGCTGAGCCTGATCGGTGCCGTGGCTGCGGCCCTTACCCTGGGTCTGCGCGGCAGCGGCGTGCTGGTCTCACTGATTGCACTGCCGCTCTGCGTGCCCGTACTGATCTTCGGGGCGGGGGCCGTAGACGCGGTGGCCGGCGGTTTGACCGCCGCGCCGCACCTGTCCCTGCTCGGCGCCTACCTGCTGCCCGGCGCACTCTTCGGGCCGTGGGCCACGGCCGTGGCGATTAGAATCGCGCTTGAGTAGTTTGAGTAGTTATTCCCGGCAACCTCCGACCCGGACCGTCCCCATGAGCGGCAGCATCCACTGGTTCAAGTATTCGTCTCCCCCGGCGTTCTACCCGCTCGCAGGAATGCTCGCGCCGTGGTTCTTTGCGGCCGCGGCAATCCTCGGCGCGGCCGGGCTCTACCTCGGCTTCTTCGTTGCGCCCACCGACGCCACCCAGGGCGACGCCTACCGCGTGATCTACATCCACGTGGGCGCAGCCTGGATGTCGATGTTCCTTTACTGCGTGATGGCTTTCTGGGCCGGCGTGGGCCTCGCGTTCAACACCCGCCTGTCGTCGATGATGGCCTCGGCGCTGGCCCCGACCGGCGCGCTGATGACCTTTATCGCGCTGTGGACGGGCTCTTTGTGGGGCAAGCCGACCTGGGGCACCTGGTGGGTGTGGGACGCGCGCCTCACCTCGGAGCTGATCCTCCTGTTCCTCTACCTCGGCTTCATCTCGCTGCAGGCGGCCATCGACGACCCGCGCCGCGCCGACAAGGCAGGTGCCCTGCTCGCGCTGGTGGGCGTGATCAACGTGCCGATCATCTATTTCTCGGTGCAGTGGTGGAACACGCTGCACCAGGGCGCCTCGGTCAGCATGACGAAGAGCCCCACGATGGCCGCCACGATGCTTGGGGGCATGCTGGTGATGGCGCTGGCGTTCTGGATGTACTCGATCGGCGCGGCGCTCACCCGCGTGCGCGCCATCATCCTCGAGCGTGAGCGCCACACGGACTGGGCGAAGGGCCTCGGGAGCGCGCAGCCATGAAATGGGAAAGCCTCTCCGCCTTCATCGCAATGGGCGGCTACGGGTTCTACGTCTGGGGTGCGTACGTCGTGACGGCCGCCGTGATCGGCGTCGAGGTCTGGCTGCTGGTATCGCGCCACCGCGCGGCGCAGCGTGCTTTGCAGGGCCAGGAAGAGGCCTAGGGCACCACGCTGTCGATCGTGATCGACAGCCCTTTTGCACCGACCTTCACCGGCGCGCTGGTGCCTTGCAGGTCGCCGCTCTGGGCGATCGCGTTGCCCGATTTCGAGATGCGTGCGGCCACGATCACTTCGGGAAACCCGGAAAGCTTCAGTTCGGGGCTCATGGCCAGCGCGTCATCGAGCGTGAACTCGAAGGGCAGGTCCGACACCTGCTTGCGCAGCACTGCGAGCGGGATCCGCGGGCCGTTCACGGCGCGGGCCAGGATGAACAGCGTGTCTCCCGGGGACGCCTTTGCGGCAATCTCGGGAGCGAGCGTGACCCGGCCGCTGACGCTGGCGCCGCCGGCTGCAGGCTTCGCTTCCGCGCCCTTCGCAGGCTTCGCCTCCGCCTTCGGCGCAGCCTTCGTGGCGACCGGGCCCTTGATGCCGCCGAGCTCCCTGGCTTCTGCAATCCCGCTGGCAATGGACCTGCCCATCTCGGAATCGGGGGGCAGGAGCGGCAACAGCTTTTCCCAGTAGGCCAGCGCGCCGGGGTAGTCCTTGCGGAAAAACGCTTCCGACCCGGCCATGGCCAGCGCCTTGGGATGGCCCGGGTCGATCTTGAGGGCCTGCTGGATCAACTGCATCGGACGGCCGTCGAGCTTGCGCCCCTGGCTCATGGCCAGCGCGTCCGCATAGTCGGCGTAGAAATCCGCGTCGTCCTTGACGGCCAGCGCGGCCTTCTCGAACGCGGCAACCGCCTCAGGCATGCGCTTCATCACGTAGTACGAACGCGCGAGCATCATCCAGCCGCGCGGGTCATCGGGGTTCTTCTCGAGGCGGGCCGCGAGGCGGGAGACCATCTCATCGACCTCCTTGGGGGTGGCCTGGTGCTCGGCCGCGGCCGCCTCCGGACGCATCCCGTCCGGCTCACCTACCCACAAGTACATGCCAAGCGCCGCCAGCGGGATCAACAGTGCAAGCACTATGGCGGCGGCGGCTCCGCCGCTCTGCGCGCCGCCGACGGAAGCGCCTTCGGAAGCGCCTTCGGATCCGCCTTCCTCGAGCACACGGCGCTCGAGCTCGGCCCTTGCGCTCGCGTGCTGCTCCGCGGACAGGACGCCGCTGCCGACATCGGCGTCGAGCTCGGCCAGCTGGGTGCGCAGGATGGCCAGGTTCGAGCCGCCGGTTTCGATCCCGTCGCCGGGCTCGCGCCGACGCAGCAGCGGTACCACCACCCAGAGCACGGCAATTGCCGTCATCACAGCCGTTATCGCGATGAAGCCTTTCATGCGGAATCCTTGCCTGGGGCGTCGTTCAGCAGGCGGGTTGCGCGTGCGCGCTCCTCGCCGGTCAATTCAGAAGTGGGCACATGCTTGCGGGCGCGAGTGCGCACGTTGCGGAACAGGGCCACACCGGCCCCGAGCAGCAGCAATGCCGGCCCGAACCAGAGCAGGAGCGTGGTGGTCTTGACCGGTGGCTTGTACAGCACGAAGTCGCCGTAGCGCTGCACCATGAAGCTGATGATCTCGGCGTCGGTGCGCCCCTGCTCGATCTGTTCGCGTACCTGGCGGCGCAGGTCCTGCGCGAGTTCGGCATTCGAATCCGCGATGGTCTGGTTCTGGCAGACGAGGCAGCGCAGGTTTTCCTCGAGCTCGATCGCACGCTTCTGCTGCACGCGGTCGGCCTCGGTGGGCACGGCATCGGCCGCAATCGCCGGCAGTCCGGCCAGCGCGAGGAGCATCGCCCAGAAGAGGATCAGGAACCGCGCCTTCACGACTTCTGCAACTGGAGCACGAGGGGCAGGATCTTGCCCTCCAGCGCCTCGCGGGTCACAGGGCCGATCTGCTTGTAGCGGATCACGCCGGCACGGTCGATGACAAAGGTCTCGGGCACGCCGTAGACGCCGTAATCGATGCCGACCCGCCCGTCCTGGTCCATCACGCTCAGCATGTAAGGGTCGCCAAACTGCTTCAGCCAGGCCTTCGCTTCCTGCGGCTTGTCCTTGTAGTTGAGGCCGATGACCGGCACCACACGGCTCTTGGCAAGGTCCACCAGGATGGGGTGCTCCTCGCGGCACGACACGCACCACGAGGCCCACACGTTCAGCAGCCAGACCTGCCCGAGCATGTCCTTCTGGGTGAACTCCATCTCGGGTTGGGCGAGTTGCGCGAGCTTGAACGCAGGCACGGGCTTGTCCACCAGCGGGGAGGGCACTTCGCGCGGGTTGAGGCGCAGGCCCACGGCGAGGAACGCGGCGAGAACGATGAAGATTCCGAGCGGGAGGATGAAGCGGTTCATGCGCCCTGCACCCCGCGCTGTCCCTTGGTCGGGCCGCGCACGGGCGCGGCGGCGATCGTGGTCGGCGGCGAGCGCTCCTCGCGGCGCGCCGTCATGCGGTAGCGCCGGTCTGCGAGCGCCAGCAGGCCGCCCAGCGCCATGATCGCGCAGCCGCCCCAGATCCACGTGATGAAGGGTTTGTAGTAAATGCGAACGCTCCAGGCACCGTCCTCCACCGGCTCGCCGAGCGAGACGTAGAGGTCGCCGAAGAATCCGGTGTCGATATCGGCCTCGGTCATCGGCATATTGCTGACGTTGTAGGCGCGCTTCTCCGGGTGCAGCACTGCGATTTCCTTGCCGTCGCGGCTCACCCGCACGGTGCCGCGCGAGGCGCGATAGTTCGGGCCCTTGGCGTTTTGCGTACCGTCGAACCGGAACGTGTACCCGCCCACGGCGACCGTGTCACCGACCGCCATGCGCACGTCGCGCTCCACTTCGTAGCCCTTCACCAAGGTGACGCCAGCGATGAACACTGCAACACCGAGGTGGGCCACCAGCATCCCGTAATAGCCGCTGGGCTGCGAAGCGAGCTTCGCGCCGAATCCACCGGGCAGCCGCGCAAAGCGCTCGCGCAGGTTGACGAAGCCCGATGCGAAGATCCAGAACGCGAGGGCGAGGCCGAAGCTGACCATCGGGGACCAGCTTGCAAAGCTCCAGCCGGCCACCGCCAGCGGGACCAGCAGGGCCGTGGCCACGCTCACGCCGAGCGCCCAGCGAAGCTTCCTGGCGAGGTCGGCGAGACTCGCCTCCTTCCAGCGCGTGATCGGACCCACCCCCATCAGGAAGAGGGCCGGCGTCATCAGCGGCACGAACACGGTCTCGAAGTAGGGCGGGCCGACGGAGATCTTGCCGAGGTTGAGCGCATCGAGAAACAGGGGGTAAAGCGTCCCGAGCAGCACCGACCCGGCAGCAACGACCAGGAACACGTTGTTGGTGAGCAGCATCGACTCGCGCGACACGGGCTCGAAGGTGCCCCCGAGGCCGACCTTGGGCGCGCGCCAGGCGAACAACGCGAGCGACCCGCCGATCACCAGCACGAGGAAGCCGAGGATGAAGATGCCGCGCCTCGGATCGGTGGCAAAGGCGTGCACGGAAGTGAGCACACCCGAGCGGACGAGGAATGTGCCGAGCAGGCTCAGGCTGAACGCGCAGATGGCGAGGAGCACCGTCCAGCTGCGGAACCCGCCGCGCTTTTCGGTCACCGCGAGCGAGTGCAGCAGGGCCGTGCCCACGAGCCAGGGCATGAAGGAGGCGTTCTCCACCGGGTCCCAGAACCACCAGCCGCCCCAGCCCAGTTCGTAGTACGCCCACCAGCTGCCGAGCGCGATGCCGAGGGTCAGGAAACACCATGCGAGGATCGTCCACGGCCGCGACCAGCGCGCCCAGGTGGCGTCCAGCCGGCCGCCGAGCAACGCGGCAATCGCAAAGGCAAACGCCACCGAGAACCCGACATACCCCATGTAGAGCATCGGCGGGTGGATCACCATGCCGGGATCCTGCAGCAGCGGATTGAGGTCGCGCCCGTCCTCAGCCGCGGGCAGAAGGCGCGTAAACGGGTTGGAGGTCAGCAGCGTGAACAGCAGGAACCCGGTGCTGACCAATCCCATCACGCCGATCACGCGGGCCACCATGACATCGGGCAGGTGGCGGCTGAAGAGCGACACCGCGGCGGTCCAGAGCCCCAGCATCAGCACCCAGAGGAGCATCGAGCCCTCATGCGAGCCCCAGGTCGCCGCGATGCGGTACTGCAGGGGCAGCTGCGAGTTGGAGTTCGTCGCGACGTTCAGCACCGAGAAGTCGTTGCTCGCGAACGACCACCCAAGGCACACGAAGGCGAGGGCGACGAACAGGAACTGGCCCTGTGCCGCGGGACGCGCGACGCCCATCCAGGCCGGCATGCCTCGCGCGGCGCCGATGATGGGCAGGATGCCCTGGGCGAGCGCCAGGATGAGCGCGAGGATCAGTGCGAACTGGCCGATTTCCGGGATCATGGGGTCTTCATGCTTTTCTGCGCTTTCTGCGCCTGTTCGATGGCATGGCCCGCTTCCGGGGGCATGTAGTTTTCGTCGTGCTTGGCGAGCACGTCCGTCGCGCGGAACACCCCGTCGGGCCCGAGCCGCCCCTGCGCCACGACGCCCTTGCCCTCCTTGAAAAGGTCGGGAAGGATGCCGGTGTAGACGACGGGAATGACCTTTGCGGTGTCGGTCACGTTGAAGTGCACTGTAAGGCCGTCCTGCTGTCGCTTTATGCTGCCGGTTTCCACCATGCCGCCGATCCGGAACGCCTTTTCGAGCGGGGCTTCCTTTGCCGCCACCTGGCTGGGGCTGAAAAAGAACACGAGGTTGCTCTGGAACGCGTTCAGCACCAGCGCGGCAGCAATGGCGAGAACCGCCAGTCCGGCGCCGATGAGGGCCATTCGCTTGTGTCGGGGTTTCATTGTGCGGGGTTGGACATCAGGAATACTCTGCGGTTCGCATCGCCATTTTACGCCATGCGGCGAAGGGCGGGGCGGCGGCAAAGATCGGCTTGCCGGTGCCGGAACGTTCTGTATGATCGCAACCGGTCCGGGCGTTGCGGCAATCGGCCCGATCCGGCTTGCGCCGGAAAAGAAGCGGCCGCAAACATCACATGATTTCCGGGGGGAAAGCCTGGAGATCGTGCAATGACACCAGTTTCAGGGAGAACGGCATGCTCAAAGGAAAGAATGCGGTAATTACCGGGTCCACAAGCGGCATCGGTCTCGGGATCGCAGAAGGGTTTGCGAAAGAAGGAATCAACCTCGTCCTCAACGGGTTTGGCGATGCAGCCGAGATCGAGAAGCTGCGCTCCGGCCTCGCGTCCCGGTTCGGCGTCAAGGTCCTGTACGACGGCGCGGACATGAGCAAACCCGACCAGATCGAGGCAATGATGCGAAAAGCCATCGCCGATCTTGGGGGCGTGGACATCCTGGTCAACAACGCCGGCATCCAGCACGTCGCCCCGGTCGAGGACTTCCCTCTCGCAAAGTGGGACGCGATCATCGCGATCAACATGTCTTCCGCGTTCCATACGACGCGCGTCGCGGTGCCCTACATGAAATCGAAGGGCTGGGGCCGCATCATCAACATCGCCTCGGCCCATGCGTTGGTCGCATCCCCTTTCAAATCGGCCTACGTGGCGGCGAAGCACGGGATCATGGGGTTCACCAAGACCATCGCGCTTGAAGTCGCCGAAAACGGCATAACCGTCAACGCGATCTGCCCGGGCTACGTACTGACCCCCCTGGTGGAAAAGCAGATCCCGGACACGGCCAAGGCAAGGGGGATCACCGAGGAGCAGGTCAAGCGCGACGTGCTGCTCGCCGCCCAGCCCACCAAGCAGTTCGTCACGGTCGAGCAGATTGCCGGCACCTCGGTATTCCTGTGCTCCGATGCTGCGGCGTCGATCACGGGAACGAATATTTCCGTCGAGGGCGGCTGGACGGCGCACTGATATCGCCCCGGCCCGCGCGACCGCGCGCGCCCAGACAGGACAAAGGGACTACCTATGAGCTCAAAATCAAAGCCTACCCCGGCAGCCCAAGCGGCCGGGTCGAGGAAAATCATCAACCTCGCGCTGCAGGGAGGCGGGGCGCACGGCGCGTTCGGCTGGGGGATCATCGACAAGTTCCTCGAAGACGGGCGCATCGAGATCGAAGGCCTGTCGGGCACCAGCGCCGGATCCATGAACGCGGTGGTCTATGCCTATGGGAAGCTGAAAGGAGATGACGGCGCGCGACAGGCGCTGCACGATTTCTGGAAGGCGATCTCGGACGCGGGCCAGAAATTCGCGATGCCGAAAATGCCTTGGGACATCGGGGAGCTCAAGGACAACCCGCTCCAGGACCTCATGAAGTCGATGATGAGCGTCGTCTCCCCCTACCAGACCAACCCGCTGAACTACAACCCGCTGCGCGAAGTGCTGGAGCAGCAGGTGGATTTCGCCGAACTGGAGCGCAGCAGCGCCACCAAGCTCTTTCTCTGCGCGACCAACGTGCGCACCGGCAAGGTCAAGATCTTCCACACGCACGAGGTAACCGCCGACGTGGTCCTGGCCTCAGCCTGCCTGCCCAACGTGTTCCAGGCGGTGGAGATCGACGGCGAGCATTACTGGGACGGCGGGTACATGGGGAACCCGGTGTTGTACCCGCTCTTCTATCACACCGATTCGCGCGACGTCGTGATCCTCCACATCAACCCGATCGAGCGTCCCGGCCCGCCCAAGACCGCGGCCGACATCGCCAACCGCCTCAACGAAATCACGTTCAACTCTTCGTTGATCAAGGAACTGCGCTCGGTGTACTTCGTGCAGAAGCTCCTGGACGACGGATGGATCAAGGACGAATTCCGCAACCGGCTGAAATACGTCCTGATCCACTCGGTGCGCGCCGACATCGCCATGTCCGACCTGTCGGCCTCGAGCAAGATGTCCAGCGACTGGAAATTCCTCACCATGCTCCGCGACCGCGGCCGCGCCCTGGCGACCGAGTGGCTCGCGCAAAATTACGAGCATCTCGGCGTGCGCTCCAGCGTGGACCTGAAGAAGGAATTCCTATAGGCGGCGCCCCCGCCGGGCGCGCAGCGCCCGGCGTCCCGGCCTACTATTTCGCCAGGTAATCGTGCATGACCTTGCCATAGGGCAGGGTCATGTCGGTCACCATGTGCAGGCCACCGACCACCTTGTGCACCGGCAGGTCGGCAAGCGGGCAATTCACCGCGGGCACCAGTTCCAGCCGCGCGCGGCCGGTCCAGGCGCCCTTGACGGAGAAGTCCTCGAACTTCACCGCAACGAGCTGGGCGATCGCCGGCGTGCCGTCGATGTCCGGGATCAGCTTGAGGGTCACCTGCGTGCGCGCAAGCAGTTCGCGCTCGCGCGAGTAGTCGGTGCGAAAGGCGTCGTGCTTGTAGACCATGGTTCCGACTGCAACACGCTCCGTCGCGTACTCGAGGGTGCCGGTCAGGGTGTCGCCGGTCACCGCCAGCGAGGCCGAGCCGAATTTCATCGGGTAGCCCCAGATCTCGCGGCCGCCCGCAAGCGGCGGCGTGTTGTCGACATACATCTGGCTGATGAAATTGCAGCGCTCGCCCCTGAATGTGCAGGGGATGACCTGGGCGGCCGCGGAGTAGGCGCCGAAACCCTCTCCGTCAGGCAGGTCCAGCCACTGCACGGAAACGGTGTCCCCTTCCGGTTCGAGCGGCTCGGGGAGCGCTTCGCGGATCGCATCGGCGTCAGTCACGTAACTGATGACCATGTACTGGCGCTTGAAGAACCGGTAGGGGCCCCTGGGGAACGTGGGACTCTGCAACGGCATGGACGGCAGGTTCAGGACTTCGCTTTTCTTCATTCTCGTATCTCCCGCCCGCTTACGGGGCCTGATCCTTCACGTAGTCGAACAGGACCCGGCCGTGCGGCAGGGTCAGGTCGCTGATGAAATGCTTTCCGCCGACGATCCTCTTGATCGGCAGGTCGGCCGCAGGCGCATTCACGTGCGGGATCAGATGGAGCCGCGCCGGGGACAGCCAGACCCCCTTGACCGTGATGTCGGTCAGGTTGTAGGCGACCAGCTGGCAGATTTTCGGGCTGCCGTCGACGTCGGGAATGATCTTCAGGTTGCAGGAGGTCCGGGTCATGCCCTTCGCCTGTGCCTCGACGCCGCCAGGTGCGACCTGGTGCTTATAAGCCATGGTGCCCATCGCGACCAGCTGGCCCGCGTAGTGGAGGGTCCCGGTCAGGGTATCCGAGCAGACTTCAAGCTTGGGATGGGCGTACTTCTTCGGGAATCCCCAGATCTCACGCCCAGCGGAAATCGGCGGCTCGTCGTCCAGGTACATCTGGGCCGTGAAGTTGATCGGCTCCCCGTTGAAAAAGCACGGAATCACCACACCGCTCTCGGTGTAATCCCCGAAGCCGGAACTGTCCGGCATCCGAATCCACTCGTAGAGGACGTGACTTTCCGGATTCGGTTCGAGCGGCTCGGGCACGACCTGCCGGAGGAGTTCCGGGTCCGTTTCGTAGGTCACAATCATGAATTCCCGGTTGATGAACCGGTAGGGCCCCATCGGGTAGCTCGGACTTGCGGCCGGCATCGATGGGAGCCTAAGGATCTGCTCAGCTTTCATGCACTCTCCTTGACTTGAATATGTTTTTTCTCCCCCTCGGGAGGGAGCGCCCTATGGCCAGCCGCCCGGACTGTCCAACGGCACGACTCTCGGATAAGAAACCGTCCGGCAGCGACATCAAGACCATTGACGATTTGCGGATATGTGTGAACAATCTCACACTTGCAGCTGCAATTGCAAATCGCAATCATCCCGATCGGAGAATACCGTGCCCACGCGTTCAATTCTGCTTACTTTGGCCTTGATAGCACTCTCCGCGGGAGCAGGCACGGCAGCAGCAGCTCCGTATGCCGAGGGATTTCGCAAGTGCCAGGAGTGCCACGAGGCCGAGGTCGAAGTCTGGAAGAAGACCAAGCATTCCACTTCCTTCAACGAGATCCACAAGAAGGAATCGGCCACGAAGATCCTCGCCGCGGCCGGCGGGGGCGCGAGCATGCGCCAGAATGCGACCTGCGTGATGTGCCACTACACGGAGACCAAGGCCTCGGAGACAGCCAAGCCCCAAGTGGTTTCCGGACCGTCGTGCGAGAGTTGCCACGGCGCTTCCTCGGAATACCGCGATGTCCACAACTCCTACGGTGGCGGCATAACGGACGCGAGCAAGGAATCGCCGGCAAACAAGGCCAAGCGCCTCGCCGCAGCAACCAAAGCCGGCATGGTCTGGTCGTTCATGACGTACGACATCGCCGCAAACTGCAGCGAATGCCATGGGCTGGCCAACCCCAAACTCAAGGGCGACGTGCTCGCCAAGATGCTCGACGCCGGTCACCCTAGCGAGCCCGAATTTGAACTCGTGCGGTATTCTCAGGGCACGGTACGGCACCGCTTCTACCCGCCGAACGTCGATAAGAACGCGGAGATGAATCCCGCCGAGCTGTCCCGCCTTTTCATCGTCGGGCAGGCCGCCAAACTCATTTCCGCCGTGACCGCAGCCGGCAAGGGCGGCGGGGAGAAATACGCGGCACTCCAGAAGAAGCGCGAGGCCGACTCTCGCGCAGCGCTTCAGGCGGTGGCCGACCTGCCTGAAGTCAAGGCGGTCCTGGACAAGCCGAGCGCGGAAGCCGCGCGCAAGCTCGCAGACGCCCTCAAGGGCAAGGATCTGTCCGCAAAGGTAAAGCTGCCCGCCAAGAATACCTACAAATGAGTGCACGCCGGGACGGGCTGCACATCACGCCGCACTTGTCGCGAACTTCCGGGGCATAGGCCAGGATGAGCGATGCCCAGCTCATGGAGCGGCCCAAGCGCTGGGATGCGCCTTTCGACCGGGAGATGTCGGACGCCATAGTGGACGAGTTGCTCGGCCGCCCGGAGTTCGCATCGATCGATGCGAGCCACTTCCCGGCCGCGGCCCCGCTTCGTGGCATCGTCCAGAACGATTGCAGGATCAGCATTTACGCCCCCGGCGACATCGTCGTGCGGGAAGGCGATTACGGTAACTCGGCGTTCCTGGTCCTTTCGGGCGAACTGCGCGTTGTGTTGCCCCCGGGATTGCCGCGGCAGGTGCTAGGGCGAGCGCCCGAGAAGAAGCGCAATGCCTTCAGCGTGTTGCGCGACATGCTGACGCATTCCCAGTTCCCCGAGGTGCGGGACACGAGCCTGCATCGAAGCGCTTCGGGACTCGGGCGGGGAACGGAGAACCGGGATTCGCTGCTGCGCGTGGGCGACCCAGCCGGACTTTTCGGGCCGGGCGTCAACCCGGCGGCCGACCCGTCGCGGATCCCGCCACTGGCCGGCGCGTTCAAGACCGGCACGCTGCCGGCCGGTACCCTGTTTGGCGAAATTGCCGCGCTTGGCCGCGTGCAGCGCTCGGCGACCATCTATGCGGAGTCCGAATGCCGTGTGCTGGAGATGCGCTGGCAGGCGCTGCGCGACATCAAAAACCGGGACGACACCTGGCGCGACCGGATCGAGAAGGGATATCGCCAGAACCAGCTGAGCACGCATCTCGCCGAGCACCCGCTGCTCTCCGGCATCGACGCCGCCTCGCTGCAGATGATCGCGGACCGCACTTTGTTCGAGACCTACGGGTCGTTCGAGTGGAACGTCGGCTTCAAAAGCAGCAAGGGGGGAGAGCACCCGACCGCGGAATCGGAGCCGGCCGTGGCCAAGGAGGGCGATTACCCCGACGGACTCCTTCTCGTCATCGGCGGATTCGGGAGGGTGTCCAGCGGCTTGGGTCATGGCGCACGGACGCTGACCTACCTGCGCGAGGGCGACCATTTCGGGCTGGACGAACTCCTCGAGGCTTGGAAGAGCGGCGAGGACTGCGCCTACGAAACGAGCCTCACGGCCCTCGGCTATCTGCACGTCCTGCGCATCCCGTTCTCGGTGCTTGCGGACCTCGTGTTCCCCAAACTGACCCGCCCGAAAAAGCGCCTGATCGATGCAGCCGCGCGCCCGATCGCGGACGACGCCTTCCTGGAGTGGGCGGTGGAGCGGCGCTTCATCAACGGCACCAAGACGATGGTCATCGACCTCGAGAAGTGCACGCGCTGCGACGACTGCGTCCGGGCCTGCGCCGACACCCACGGCGGGAATCCGAAGTTCATCCGCCACGGGCCGAAGCTTGGCAACCTCATGGTGGCCAACGCCTGCATGCACTGCGTCGATCCCGTTTGCATGATCGGCTGCCCGACGGGCGCCATCTCCCGCACGACCGAAGGCGGCATGGTTGTGATCAACGATATCAGCTGCATCGGTTGCGGCACCTGCGCCAACTCGTGCCCCTATGACAACATCCGGCTCGTACCGATCCGCGAGAAGAACGGCCAGCAGGTGCTCGACCCGGTCTCGCGGGAGGCGATCGTCAAGGCCACCAAATGCGACCTGTGCTCGTCGCTGCCGAGCGGGCCGGCGTGCGAGCGGGCCTGCCCGCACGACGCCCTGAAACGGGTGGACATCCAGTCGCTGATCCGCCGAGCGGCGCAACTCGAGGCCTAGAGGGGTATGCGCGACCTCAAGATCTTCGCGGCCATCCGGTTCAACGCCGTCAAACGGGCGGAACTGCGCCGCACCTGGCGCATGCTCGGCCTGTTCTGGCTGTGCGCCCTGCTGCTTTGGGCCGTAGTAACGGGCCTCGCCTGGTACGCCGAGCGCAGCCTCGGCAACGCCTCGATCGTCACCGGTTACGCCCTGTTCGCAGTGATCCTGTCGCTCGCCTTCCTGAAGGTGAGGAAGCGCCTCCTCGTGCTGCCCCTGGGCACGGTGCGCGAGTGGATGCTTGGCCACATCGTCCTCGGCACGGTCAGCGTGCCCCTCTACTTCCAGCACACGCAGAGCCTGTGGCCTAGCGGGCACTATGAGCAGGTGATCGCTGTAGCGTTCTTCGCGGTCACCCTGTCCGGGGTCGCGGGCTACGCGCTGCAACGCCTGCTGCCGCGCAGGCTGGCCGACATCGAAGGCGAGGTCATTTACGAGCGGATCCCTTCAGAGATCGCGCAAGTGCGCAGCGAGGTCGAGGCCCTGGTGCTGAAGGCGGTGAAGGAGCTCGGCTCGGACACTCTCGGCCGGTATTACGCCGAGTCCTTGGAGTGGTTCTTCCGGAAGCCGCGGTTCATTTTCGGGCACATCGTGGGCAGCGGGCGCAGTGCAAGCTGGATCCGCAGACGGATCACGGCACTGCGGCGTTACCTCAGCGAAGGCGAGCGCGCCTATCTCAGCCAGATCGAGGCGCTCGCCCTGCGCAAGAGCCAGCTCGACGCGCACTACGCGCTGCAGAGCGTCCTCAAGTTCTGGCTGTTCTTCCACGTCCCCGCCGCAACGCTGCTGGTGCTGCTGGGGAGCTGGCACCTGCTGGTAGTCAACATCTACGCACGATGAGCGATCTAGACCGATTCGGACACAAGGAAAGCGCCTACGAGCGGCCGGCACAGCCGTTTCTCTGCGGCCGCTCGGGCATGTGGAAGAAGTCGTGCTGGCAGGGGCCCGGGATCAACGGCCAGTGCGGCGGCCAGTCGGAATGCGCACCAACCCGTACGGGTGACCGCTGGGAATGCCGGCGGCCCAAGCGCGCCGGGGGGACCTGCGCCGAAGGCCCGCTGCCGGACGGCACTTGCGGCCGCTGCCAGGCCCCCTGCGCGCCCCGCCGGAACATCCGCAAGCTGCGCGCGCACACGTCGCTCGTGGCAGTGCTTGTGGTATTCGTGCTGCTCATCATCGGGGTGGACCCTCGCGCGGACTCTGTGGTCGGCCCCGGGGCGATCGACGCAGGCCACCTGACCAGCGTGCACGCCGGATTCACGCGCGACCAAGGGTGCGCAGCTTGCCATACGGGGCACGCAAAGGACGCCGGGGCCTGGCTCCTCAGCGCGTTCCGCTCGAACGATCCCAGCACGGGCTGCGTGAGCTGCCACGATTTCACGGGCCCGGTGATGCAGGCCCACAACCAGGAGCATCCAAAGCGCCCGGGCATGGCGGAAGTCTCCTGCTCGAGTTGCCACACTGAACACAAGGGGGCGTCGTTCAAGATCGCCGAAGTGCCTGACTACTCCTGTGCCAACTGCCACCAGAAGTCGTTCGACAACTTCGAAACCGGGCACCCTGCGTTCCCGGCCGGCTACCCCTACAACACGAGCCCGGGGCAGATCTATTTCGACCATACCAAGCACCTCAAGGACTATTTCACCGACCCCAAGCGCACCAAGGGCGCCGACCGGGACGCCAAGTTCGCCGAGATCGCAAAGGCGAAGTGCACCGCCTGCCACGCAATCGAGAACGCCACCCGGGAGGTCAAGCCCAAGACCTATGCCGAGATCTGCGCTGGCTGCCACACCGGCCAGATCGCCAAGCGCGAGTTCGTGCTGTTCGAGCCCGCCAAGGTCACGGCCGCCGCGTCGATGCTCCTCGGCATGGAGAAGGACGGGGACGAAGAGGCCGCCAAGCAGCGGCTGACGAAACTGTGGGGCGCAATGGCCCGCTCAGGGACGGCGGCTTTGGCCGAACTCGTGCCACCGCCGGCCGCTGACGGGGCGAAGAAGCAACCTGCAGACGCGCTTTATGCTGGGCTCGGCAGCCAGTTGGCGCGCGATGCGGGGACCGCGTGGGCTGCCGGTAGGGCAGCACCCGCGGCCGGCGCCAAGGCAGGCGCTCCCGGATGGGCCGTCGGCGAGAACTCCGAGGGCAACCCATCCCTCTTCTACCGTGCCGCTGGACATGCAGACCCGGTCCTGAAAGAGTGGATCGAAGCCCTGAGGGTCGCCCTGCAGGACAAGGACGCCGGAAAGCGGGCCATCGCCAAGGAGGCCATGAACGATTTCCTGGACAGCCAGACCGGCCCCGGGGCATGCGGAAAATGCCACTCGGCAGCGCTGCGCTCGGCGTCGGCCGGGCGGACCGGTACCGCCTGGGGATACACCGGGACCGACACGCGGCCGCAGACGCGCTACACGCACTCCAAGCACCTCGGACTGGTCGATCCGGATGCGGGCTGCACCACCTGCCACGAGTTGAACCTGCAGTCCAAGTATCCGAAGTACTTCACCAGCAAGGCGTCGGCGCCGGTCCCTTATGAGAGCAATTTCGCAGGGATCCGGAAGGAAACTTGTGTTGAATGCCATCGCGAGGGTCAGGTAAACTCGGCGTGCCAGGTCTGCCACACGTATCATCAGCCGCACAAGTTCAACCTGGACTTCAGAAAGAAGGGGGGAACACAAAAATGAACGCACTCACCAGTAGGCGGACGCCCGTGCGTTCCCTGCTCCACTCAGCAGTGCACTTTGGCCTGGCGCTGGCAGCCTGCCTCATCGTCGCGCTCCCCGGCTCCGCCGACGCCCAGAGGAAGCCCCGTGCCGCCGCGCCCACGGCCGAAGGCGCCGACCCCCACGCCAAGGTCATGGAGGACGACAAGTATCCCAGCGCGAGCAAGTGCAAGGCCTGCCATGCGCAGATCTACGACGAATGGCGCAGTTCCAACCATGCGTATGCGGGCATCTCCCCGATGTTCCACAAGTTCGAGCAGAAGATCACCGAACTGGCCCCGACGATCGGTTCGTTCTGCGTGCGCTGCCACATGGGCGTGGGCACAACCCAGGGCGAAGACCGGGCGCTGCCGCTCTGGAAGCGCAGCCAGGTGTCGCGCGAAGGCGTGACCTGCATCAGCTGCCACCGGGTGAACGAGGAATACTCAAAGGCCAACGGCGAGCGCCGCATCGAGCCCGGCTCGATCCACGCCCCGGTCTACGGGCCTTTCGAGGGCGACGGTGTCGAGGAAGTGGTCAAGAACCCCGCCAAGTACCGCGTGGCCACCAACGATTCGGGCCGCGGCACGAAGATCCACAACAGCGCGATCAAGTTCGAGCAGATCTCCACCTCCGAGTTCTGCGTGTCCTGCCACCAGGTCGCGGTCAACATCGGGATCAAGCTTGAGGTGGTTTGGGACCAGTACCGTTCTTCTCCTGCCAGGGAGCAGGGGATCACCTGCCAGGACTGCCACATGGGCAAGACGCCGGGCAAGGCCGACGGCTATGCGACGGGCCCGGCGGCGCGGATGGGCAACCAGACCGTCAACACCACCCGCAAGCACGCCAACCACGCCTTCTACGGCCCGGGCTACCCGATCGCGCACCCGGGGATCTTCCCGCACAACGAGAACGCCGAGAAGTGGGGCATGGAAGACTGGCTCAAGTTCGACTACCGCGCGAAGTGGGGCAGCGAGGAGTTCGAAGCCGCGCTCAAGTCGGGCAAGCTGAAGGTGGGCTTTCCCAGGGCCTGGTCGGATGCGACGGACCGGGCGAGCGCCTGGGAGGTGGTCCAGGAGAACCTCGATGCGCTCGAGAAGAAAAAGGCGCAGAGAAAGCAGGTCATGGAGAACGGGTCGCGCATCGATGGGCCGTTCTTCGTCTCCGCCCTCAAGCCCGGCGAACCGCTACGGTTCTCCTACAAGGTCACCAACACCGATCCGGGCCACAACCTCCCCTCCGGTTCGCTGGGGGCCCAGCCCGAAATCTGGCTCAACGTCGCGCTTATCGGGCCCGACGGAAAGCGGCTCTGGGAAAGCGGCTACGTGGACTCCCATGGCGACATGGCCGACCTGCATTCGCTCGACGTGCGCGCCGGCAAGATTCCTCACGATGGCCAGCTGTTCAACCTGCAGACCAAGTTCCTCACCACCAACGTGAAGGGTACCGAACGCGAGATGTACCTGCCGGTGAACATGGACATCGACCAGCTGCCGTTCCTGCGGCCGGCGGCCCAGCCCGTGACGGTCATGAACCACCCACCCTTCGTGCGCATGGAGCAGCGCTCAATCCCGCCGCTGGGCAGCAAGGTGGCGAAGTACCGGGTACCGGCCGAACTCGTGAAGGCGCCCGGCAAGTACCGCCTCGCGGTGCGACTGCGCAGCCGGGCCGAGCCGATCTACTTCATGCGGTTCGTCGGCGCCACCAGCGACATGGAACGTTCAATGAACGAATGGATGCTCGACTTCCATTCGTACAGCGTCGAGTTCGAGGTGAAACCATGAGCGCGCGCCTGTCGTCCCTCTGCCTCGCCGTGGCGCTCGCGTACGGCGGCGCGCTCCCGGCCGCCCTCGCCGCCGGCGAAGGCGGCAAGCCGCAGATGTCGCCTGAAGCCACCGAAGCGAAGCACAAGGCCGATGTTTTCGGGCCGGACCCCACCTACGAGACCAAGCCTTACAACGAGGAAGACCAGCTCAAGATCTACGGCGGCAAGTTCCAGGTGCAGAACCCGCGCCCGATGCTCGAACTCGGCCGCCCGATCTACCAGAGCGGGCCGCTGCAACCCTCCGGGACCGGCATGGGTGCGAAGAACCCCACCTCCAGCGCCTTTGCGATCTACGGCGACTGGCGCACAGCGGTCGCGCGCAACGTCAACGGCGGCGCGAATACCAGCGTGCTGGCCACGCGGCTGAACCTCGACATCGACTACCGCTTCACCGCGACGGAGCGGGTGCACGCCTTCATGCGGCCGCTGGACAACGTCACCGAGTTCACCCGCTGCGAGTTCCAGGACCGGCGGACGAGGGACTGCACCGCACGCGTGGACCTGAAGGTGGATGCGCTGTTTTTCGAGGGTGACCTCGCCGCGATGATGGCCGGTTGGACAGGAACCAACCAGAAATTCGACCTCGCGTTCGCGGCCGGCAAGATGCCGCTCCTGTTCCAGAACGGCGTGTGGCTCGAGGACGCGATCACCGGCCTCGCCGTGTCGGTGCCGGCCAAGAACAGCGCGGCGCTCGGCATTTCGAACATGGACATCACGTTCTTCACCGGCCAGAACGACGTCAATTCGGGCGGCATCCGGGACCGCTTCGGCAACCTCGCCAAGAACCACGTGAAGCTTTACGGCGCCACGGCGTTCATCGAGGCCAACCAGGGCTACTGGGAGGTCGGCTACGCGTATACGGACCCGCGCAACGAGCTGGCGGACCAGGGGTTCCACAACCTCGGCCTCGCGTTCACTCGGCGCTACGGCGGGTGGCTCTCGAACAGCGTGCGGCTGATCCACAACTTCGGGCAGAAGCCGAACCTGACGACCGCGCCGACGGCCAACGGGACCCTGCTGCTGGTCGAGAACTCGTTCGTGACCAGCCTCCCCTCCACGCTGGTGCCCTACCTCAACATGTTCGTCGGCTCGGGCCGCCCGCAGTCGGTGGCGCGCGCGGTCGACGCGGGCGGGATCCTGAAGAACACCGGCATCAATTACGAGACCGACGGCCTGACCGGGTTCCCGAAGATGAACGACACCGGCAACAACACCTACGGCGGCGCACTCGGCGTACAGTACCTGTTCGCCCTGGACCAGCAGCTGGTGTTCGAGGTTGCTACGACGGAGCCGCGCAAGGACCTCGCAAGCCGCACCCTCGTGGGCCGCGAGCTTGGACTCGGCGCCCGCTACCAGATCAACCTCGACAAGGCGTGGATCTTCCGCACCGATGCTATGATCGTGAACCGCGCGAACACGAAGGACCTCGCCGGCATACGCTTCGAAGTCCGGCGCAAGTTCTAACCCGCATCCAATGGCCATAATCATTCATTCCGTAGCGCTCCTCGCCGCTGCCCTCACGCTGGCGTACCTGGGCTTCCTCGTGCACGGCGCCTGGCGCCGCCAGGCGCGCATGGCCCAGCTGTACGAGGACGAGCGTGCGATGCTGCGCGCACGCCTCGACCTCATCGCCACGCCGGTGGCCAAAGTCGCCGCCGAGAAGTCGCAGGCCGCATGGTCGGGTTTCCGCAAGTTCCGGGTGGAAGGCAAGGTGCTGGAGGCCGAGTCCTGCTGCTCTTTCTACCTCGCGCCGCACGACGGCCGCCCGCTGCCGGCCTTCCTGCCCGGGCAGTACCTCACCTTTCGGCTGCAGATTCCCGAGCAGCCACGCGAAATGACCCGCTGCTATTCGCTCTCCGACAGCCCGGATCACCCGGACTACTACCGCGTGACGATCAAGCGCATCCCGCCGCCCCCAAAGAGCACCGACGTGCCGCCCGGCCTGGTGTCGAGCCACTTCCACGACCGCCTGCAGGTCGGCGACATCGTCGACGTCAAGGCGCCCAGCGGCCACTTCCACCTCGACGTAAACAGCCGCACGCCTGTGGTGCTGATCGGCGGCGGCATCGGTGTCACGCCTGCGCTATCGATGCTGAACTACCTCATCGCAGCCCCCGGCAAGCGCGAAGTCTGGTTCTTTTACGGCGTGCGTAACGGCCGCGAGCACGTTCTCAAGGACTACCTGCGCGAAATAGCCGAGCAGAACCCGCAGGTGCACCTTGTGCTGTGCTACTCCGACCCGCTCCCGGGCGAGGAGCCGGAAAAGGACTACACCTTCAGCGAGCGCGTCAGCGTCGACCTCTTCAAGCGCGTGCTCGAGGTCAACAACTTCGACTTCTACATCTGCGGACCGCCCCCGATGATGGAATCGCTCGTCAAGGACCTGTCCGAGTGGGGCGTGCCCGAAGAGCGGATCAACTTCGAAGCTTTCGGGCCCGCCTCCGTGAAGAGGCTCCCGAAGGCCGAGTCCGCCCAGGTGGCGGACACAGCCGGCGTGGAAGTCAGTTTCGTGCGTGCTGGAAAGACGGTGCCCTGGTCGAATGCCACCGGGTCGCTGCTCGAACTCGCCGAGGCCCACGGCATCCGGATCGACTCCGGCTGCCGGGCCGGGAGCTGCGGCACCTGCATAACGGCCATTCGCGACGGCCAGGTGGATTACCCCAGCGGTAAGCCGGATTTCGACATTGAAAAGGGCAGCTGCCTGGCCTGCGTCGCAGTGCCAAAAGGCGCCCTGAGCCTGAATGCTTAAAGACATATGGCAACGATAAGCAACGCGCAAGGACTGCTGTTCGCGGAGATTTCCACCGAGGAAGTCAAACTCGATGGCCCGCCCGTCACCACCCTCACGGGATGGTTCGGCGCACAGCAGGTCGGGCAGATCAAGTCGCTGATCACAAACACGGTCAACCAGAACAAGGGCGTGGTCACACACACGGTGGGCGACTCGATCCTGAGCAGCTTTGCCGATGCACAAGCGGCGCTTGCCGCCGCCCTAGACATCCAGCGCCGGGTCGCCAAGGCACAGAATCCGTCGACCGGCATGCTGGTCAAAGTTCGCGTCGGACTCGCTTACGGGCCTGTAAGGGTCGCCGCCGGCAAGGTGTCCGGGGACTGCGTCTCCGCCGCTGGCATCCTGCTGGACAAGGCGCAAGCGAACGAGATCCTTGCCGACCAATCCCTGGTCGATGCGATTGGGGCCTCCAAGGAAACGCGCTTCGAAGCCGGTGGACTGCTTGATGGCATAGCGTCCTATCGCGTAGTTTCCAATGCGCCAGGGGCTGTCCCCGCGGCCCAGCCCGTCGCGAATCCGCTCCCTGCCGCAGCGACAGTTCCCGCAAGCAAGCAGGACGCAGCACCAGCCCCATCGCCCCGCCCATCCGCGGGCCCCTCCCTCACGCTCCGATATTCGGGCGCCGATCGGCGGTTTGCCCCGGCCGACGGGGAGATCTTCATGGGTCGCGGAATGGACGTCCACGTCACCATCCCCGAGATCCACGTCTCGAGGAAGCATGCCAAGATCGTCTGGGAGGACGGCGGCGCGGTCCTCGTCAACCTCAGCCAGAACGGCACCTGCGTGCGCTTCGCGAGCACCGGGCACGAGCAGACCTGCATGACCAAGCTGGCACTGGAAGGCAGCGGTGAGATCGCCCTTTGCAGCCGCTTCGGCCAGGTGGTTTCGCCAAAGGAAATCATAAGCTACAGCCTGGCGGTGCAATAGCGGGCGAGTCCGCCTTTGTGGTGCGGGAAACGCGGGCCTGCACACTCCCGACGCAGTAGCGCTACACTGGCGGAAAACTCAGCTGCCATGCCGATAAAAATCAACATTACGCTCAGCTCAGGCGGGCAGTTCAAGCCCGTCGACAGCGTCACGCTGCGGGAGCGGCGCATCACCGTAGGCCGCGACGATACCTGCACGCTGTCCCTCGAGGACACGCAAAAGCATGTCTCGCGCGTGCATGCCGAATTTGAGGCGGAAGGCGGCCGCTACTGGATGAAGGTGGTCTCCAAGGTCAATCCGGTCATCGTCAACGGCACGCGGCACATGTTCGGCGAGCGCGTGGAAGTTGCTGAAGGCGACACTCTCGCGATCGGGCTCTACCGGCTGGAAATACAAGCGCCGGAGGTTCCCGCTGCGCCACCACCGGCGCCAATTGAAGAGGGCCCGGACGAAGCCACGTACGTCCCCCGTCCCAAGGCGCTGGCACCGACGCCAGCACCTCCGGTAGAGGACGACGAAAAGACCTACGTCCCGTCGCCCCCGCCACCGGCCGCCGCCATGGATCCGATGGATCGCGTGGCGCAACGCATTGCCCAATTCCGCAAGCAGTCGGAATCCACCCTGCCCAGTAGCGCATCTGCACCCAGCGCGCCCCCGGACCTCGATTTCGACTTGTCCGCGGTGGACACGCTCGTGCCGCAGGAGGCGACGACGTTTAGCGCGCCGCTCCCGGCAGCGCCCGCGGCGCCGCCCGTCGCAGAGGCGTTCGACGACGAGGCGACCATGGTCCGTCGTCCGGGATTGGCGCCTCCCCCGGCCCCGGCCTCGATCACCCCCGCCAAGCCTGTCGAGGAAGAGTTCGACGCCGAGGCAACCATGGTCCGTCGTCCAGGCTTGATGCCTCCAGCCAAGCCCGTGGAAGAAGAGTTCGACGCCGATGCCACCATGGTCCGTCGTCTCGGCTCAGTTCCTCCTCCACCGCCCGCGCCCCCTCAGGTCACGGAGGCATTCGACCCCGACGCGACCATGGTCCGCCGCCCGGGATCCGTCCCGCCGCCGCCGGCCCCCGCCGCAAGGCCGGCCGCCCCGGCGCCGGTCCGCCCCGCGCGGACCGGCGGCGACCCGCTCCTGGACGCATTCCTCAGCGGTGCGGGTCTGGGCAACATGACAGTGCCCGATCCGCAGGCGTTCATGCGCGACAGCGGCGCGCTGGTCCGGGCCGCCATCGACGGCATAGTGGCGCTGATGGCGGCACGTGCAGAGACGCGCAGGGAACTGGGCGCCGATAGGGCAGAACCCGACGCAGGCGACAACCCGCTCCTCGCCATGACCGACCCGCAGGAGATCCTCGCATTCCTGTTCGATCCCCGGCGGCCGCAGATCCCGGGCAGCGACCCGGCCACGGCGCTTGGCAAGACCTGTGCGGATCTGCGCGCCCACCAGGTTGCCTTGTCAGTGGCAACCAAGGCCGCCGTCGCCGGCGCGATCGGGCGCCTCGACCCCAAAAACATCGAGCGCGACCATGGCAAGAGCCTGGGGGGCCTCAACCTCACAAGGAAGTCGAAGCTCTGGGACCTATCCATCGAGCAGCACGAAACGCTCGCGCGCGAGATGCTCGACGACTTCAACGCAGCATTCGGGCGGGAAATCGTGGCCGCCTACCTTGCCCATGTTCGCAAGGTGCGCGGCGGCCGCTGACCCCGTCCCGGCGCGGCTCAGAGCCCCTTGAACCGGGGCGCGCGCTTCTCGACGTAGTACGCCACGCCTTCGCGAAAGTCCTCGCTCTTGAAGCTGGCCAGCATTTCGCTGTCGGCCACGGCGAGCGCGGTGGCGAAGTCCTGGAACGGCGACTTCCACACCTGCGCCTTCATCACTGCCATCGAACGCGGTGAAACCTTGTCGGCAAGCACACGCGCATAGGCCAGGACCTCCTCCATGAAGGTCGCTTGTGCGAAGACCTTGTTCACGAGGCCGATCCGTTCGGCTTCCGCGGCGCCGATCTTGCGCGCCGAGAGCAACAGGTCGAGCGCATTCGCAGGACCCACCAGCCTCGGCAGCAGCCAGCTGCATCCATGCTCGGCGATCAGGCCGCGCTGGCCGAATGAAGTAGTGAACACGGCCTCGCTGCCCGCAAAGCGCAGGTCCGCGTAGAGCGCAATCACGAACCCCAGTCCGGCCGCAGGCCCGTTCAGCGCGGCAACGATGGGCTTCTTCGCCTTCAGCAGGTAGCCGAACCGGCCGCCATAGTGCGCGGACACGTCGGGACCAAGGCCGCTGGAAAAATCCGGCGCGCCCGCGTCCGCGTCCTCTCTTCGGCTCCCGGTCGCCGTGGTCCCGCCCTGGATACCCTGCAGGAGCTTCATGTCGGCGCCCGCGCAGAACCCGCGCCCCGCGCCGGTCAACACGATGACGCGCACCTCCGGGTCGGCGACCGCGGCGCCAACCGCGTTGCGCAGCCCGTTGCCCATGGCGGCCGTAAAGGCGTTGAGGGACTCAGGCCGGTTGAGCCGGATCACCGCAATGCGGTCCTGCACTTCGTAAAGGACGTCCTCGTAGGTCTGCATGTCTCCTCCAGCGGCTCACTGCCGCGTTGTTGTTGGTCCACTACGCTTCAGGCCTGCCACACGCCGAAGCCCTGCTCGCGAAGGCCGATGGCGAGTTCGACCTCCATCTCCTGCGCCGCCCGGTAAGGCATCGGGTTATAGACCGCGTACAACTGCGGCAGGAGCCTCAGGCCGTACTGCTGCGCAAAGCGGTTCGACTTCACGCCCTTGCGGTGGTTGGCGAACCGCTGCTCGGGGGTGAGGCCTGTCATGCCCACATAGACGCAGGGCTTGGTCACGTCGTAATCCGGGTTGGCGCGGCGGAACTTCGCCTCGTTCAGCACCTCGGGGCCCAGTTCAATCACATAGACAGAGTGGCGGTGGCGCGGCCTGGCCGGGCGCTTCGCCCGGGGGGCCGCCTTGCGCGGCTTTGCAGCCTTCGGAGCCGCCGCTGCGGTCACGCGTCGTCCGAGGCGTCCGACCAGCGCCGCGACGTGAAACCCGACGAGCAGCAGGTTGCGCATGAGCATAGTGTAGTCCGGCGCGGCGGCATCATGGGGCGGCCGGGCTATACTTTGTCGCGCGACTTCGCCCGCCGATCCACTCATACGACCACGCCCCGATGCCCGCTGACCACTCGATCTGGACCTATTGCTACGCGCGGGGCCGGATCCCCACAGACATGATGGGCGGCTGCCCCATCTGCAGCAACTAGGGCATGACCGACATCCCGATGGCGTACTCGCTGATCGCCACGGGCCCTTCGATGCCGGAGCGCCGCGTGATCCTCGTCGACTGCGGATTCAAGGGCGGCAATTCGATGACCGGCAGCCGTTTCCAGAACATCGAAATGCCCGACGCGGTCCTCGCGAAGACGGGCTTCACCCCCGCTGACGTCGATGGATGTAGAGGCGATCGAGCGCATGTGGCCGCCCGGGTACCTGCAGGGCAACCCGTGGAACCTGATGAAGATCTACGAGCGGCTGAAATCGCTGGTGGGCGCCGAGCGATTGCAGCGCATCATCCCCGGGCACGACATACAGATCTTTTCGCGCCACCGCAACTGGGTGGCGGGACTGAACCCGGTGGCGGAAGTCCACCTCGCCGCGGGCGAGACATCGCGGGCCCAGGCCGGATAGTCGCGGCTCAGCCGCCCTTGCGGATCCACGCCTTGATGGCGTCGACGGTTTCCTTCTCGATGCCGTTGAACCCGTGGTGGGCGTAGGCCTCGCATTCGTTGCCCGTCGAGACCCCCCCTTCCATGGTGAGGAGTTCGGTGCCGAATTTATCGTTCGAGCGCTTCGCCGCGCTGTAAGGCGTCACCCGGCACCAGTCGTTGACGTGGTGCACGACAAGATGCCGGTTGCGGTAGGCCTTGCCGTCGAACGAGTAGATCTGCGCGCGTGACGAGGTGTGGATCCCTCCCGCGACCTTGTCCTGCAGGAACGCCGCGAGCCGCATCGTGGGACCCGTGCCATTGCTCGTACCGATGAAATAGATCCGCGCGTCAGGGAATCGCCGCTTGAAGTCGTCGAGCAGTGCCTGCACGCGCTCCTCGCTGCCGGTGGCGTTCGTGGAGGCCGTCGCGAATTCGTTGTCGACGAAGAGCGGCCGCGAACGGATCAGGAAATTGCCGAAGAGGCCGAACTTGATCCTGCCCTCCTCCATGCGCAGGTTCATGTCGCCCGATCCCCCGGGGAAGAGGACCAGCAGGTACTTGGGCGCGGGAGCGGTCGAATCCAGCATGTACGGCACCGGGTCGCCGCCCGGCAGTTTCGCGGTCATGATGAGTTCGGTCCCGGCACTCGCCACCGAGGCGCACGCGAGGATGGCAACCAGCAACAGCGCGCGGGCGATCATCCCTTGCCTTCCCAGTAGCGAACGGAACAGCTGCGCGCCCTGGTTCGAGCGCGCCCTGCGATGCCTGCCGGTGACAGTGTAGCGCGCCGGTCGGTCAGGCCTCCTGCAGCGCCCGCCAGATCTTCTCGGAGGTAAGGGGCATGTGCAGCGTCTTCAACCCCTTGCCGCCCAGCGCGTCCAGCACGGCGTTCACCGCTGCAGGCATCGCGCCATGACAGCCGGCTTCGCCCACACCCTTGGCGCCCAGCAGGTTAAGCGCGCTCGGCACCGTCTGGTCGAACCCGGTCTCGAGGTCCGGGATCGATTCGGCGCGCGGCATCGCATAGTCCATGAACGAGCCCGTCAGAAGCTGGCCAGTCTCGTCGTAGATCGACTGCTCCATCAAGGCCTGCCCGAGTCCCTGCGCGATCCCGCCGTGCACCTGGCCTTCGGCCATCAGCGGGTTCATCACGCGGCCGATATCGTCGACCGCGGTGAGCCGCGTGATTTCGACCACGCCGGTGTCGGGATCCACTTCGGCTTCCACCACCTGGCAGCCGTTGGGCCAGGTCTGGCCCTGCACGCTCTCGGTATGCGCTACGCTGATCTTGCGTTCGGGCTGGCGCCCCGCGAGCTCGGCGAGGCCGATGGACCGGTCGGTCCCGGCGATGCGATAGTGCCCGCCGGTGAATTCGATGTCGGTCGCCGCGGCTTCGAGTTCCTTTGCCGCCAGCTGCCGGCCCGCCTCCACCAGCGCTCGCGCGCCGGCAAGCGTGGCGCTACCGCCGACCTGCAGCGTCCGCGAACCGCCGGCGCCACCGCCGGTCTTTGCAATGTCCGTATCCCCCTGGAGGATGCGCACCGCATCGGGTGAGACGCCGAGCAGGTCGGCAATGATCTGGGCGTAGGCGGTCTGGATGCCCTGGCCGATCTGCTGCGTGCCCGATACCAGCGTCACATGCCCGTCGCCGCCCGCGGTGACGATCACGGCTTCGCTCATGCGCGCGCTGCCGGTGATCTCGACATAGCTTGCAACGCCGCGGCCGTACAGCATGCCGCGCTTCGCGGCGGCGGCCTTGCGCGCGGCAAATCCTTCCCAGTCGGCGGCCTGCATCGCGCCGCGCAGGACTTTTTCGAAGTCGCCGCAGTCGTACACCGCACCCGCCGGGTTCTTGTAGGGCATCTGGTCGGCGCGCACGAAGTTCTTCAGGCGCAACTCGATCGGGTCGACGCCGAGTTCGCGCGCGGCGGTACTCACCAGCCGCTCGAGGAGGTACCCCATCTCCGGGCGCCCCGCACCGCGATAGGCGTCCACCGGCGTGGTGTTGGTGAACAGGATCCGCACTTCGTGGTCGAGCACCGGGATCGCGTACACGCCGGTGGGCGCGCGTGCGCCCGACATGGCCGGGACGCAGGCGCCGAAGTTCGAGACATACGCGCCCACATTGGCGATCGATTGCATGCGCAGGCCCGTGAACCGGTGCTGCGCATCGAGCGCAAGCTCGGCATCCACGATGCTGTCGCGGCCGTGGACCTCGGAGAGGAAATTCTCGGACCGATCGGCGCGCCACTTGACCGGCCGGCCGAGGGCGCGCGACGCAAACAGCAGCGCCGCGTGCTCGGGGTACGCGTAGCCGCGCGCGCCGAACCCGCCGCCCACGTCCGTGCACACGATGCGGAACGCGTCCTCGCCGAGGTTGAAGACTTTCGCGAGCTGGCCGCGGACCGTGTGCGTGTTCTGGGCCGGGCAATACAGCGTGAACCGGCCTTCCGCGAATTGCGCGACCAGCGCACGCGGCTCGAGCGGGTTGGCGATCACGCGGTTGTTCACCACTTTGAGCTTCACCACGTGCGCCGCTGCAGCGAAAACGGCATCACAGGCTGCGCGGTCGCCCATGCGGTAAAGCGCGGCGACGTTGCCGTACTCCGGCACGAACGCGGGCGCCCAGTGCACGGGCGCATCCGCCCGCGCCGCGGAAGGCAGGTCGGCATTGGCCGGCAGGTCGTCCCACTCCACCTCGACGAGTTCGGCTGCATCGCGCGCCTGGTCGCGGGTCCCGGCCACCACCATGGCCACGGCATCGCCGACGAATCGCGCCACCTCGGCGGTGAGCGCATGGCGCGGCGGGACGGTCATTTCGGTGCCGTCGGGGCGCTTGTGCATCTGCGTGAAAGGCACGGGCGCGAGGCCGGCGGCGACGATGTCGGCACCGGTATAGACCGCGAGCACCCCGGGTGCGGCGCGCGCGGCCGAAACATCGAGCTTCGCGATGCGCGCATGCGCGTGCGGCGAGCGGGTGAACGCCGCCCAAGCCTGGCCTTCGAGGTTGACGTCGTCGGTGAACCGGCCCTGCCCAGCGAGCAGCCGTGCGTCCTCGATGCGCCGCATGGGCTTGCCGATCCACTGGCTCGCGCCGGGCTGAATATCAGTGATTCCAGTCATTGCCTGAAGGTGCTCCGCTTGGGGGATGGATGGCCCCATTATGGCAAAGTAATCCCCCGTCCCGCACTGCGGATTTCGGAACGCCGGCGCGCTATTCGGAGGATGCCCTCGACTTGGGCCGCACCTTCTTGTAGATCTCGTACCAGGCCACGCCGGCAAAGCCCGCGCCGACGGCCACCAGCACGTCGGGCGCGGCCAGCGGCGCAAAGCGAAACAGCGCCGCGACCACCGGGATATAGAGCGAGGCCGCAAGCGCCACGAGCGTGCCGCCCGTGACCCACCACAGCGCGGTGTTGGGCTTGGCCAGCGAAGAAAACACGCTGAGGTCCCGCGAGCGCGTCGCGTGGATCATCACCAAGTTGCAGCACACGATGGCGGAGAACGCCAGCGCGCGCACTTCGCCTTCGCTGCGCCCCGAGCGCAGCGCCCACCCATAGACGAGCACGACCGCCGCCAGCGCCGACAAGCCCAGCGCAAAGCTCACCAGCAGCATGTTGAGGTTGAAGAGCGGCTCGGCCGGGTCGCGCGGCGGCTGGCCCATCAGGCCCGCATCGCCTTCCTCCGCCTCGTAGACAATCGAGCACGCCGGGTCGATGACGAACTCGAGGAACACGATGTGCACCGGGAAGAGCAGCACCGGGCCGCCCATCAGCAACGGGATGAACGCCATGCCCGCGGTGGGCACGTGCACCGCGAGGATGTAGCGCATCGCGTTGCGGATGTTCTGGTAGATGCGCCGGCCGAGCTGCACCGTCGTGACGATGGACCCGAAGTCGTCCTCCACCAGCACCAGCGCGGCCGCCTCGCGCGCCACGTCGGTGCCGCGCTTGCCCATCGCCACGCCGATGTGCGCGGCCTTCAGGGCCGGCGCGTCGTTCACGCCGTCGCCGGTCATCGCGACGATCTCGCCCGCGGCCTTGAACGCCCGCACGAGGCGCAGCTTCTGCGCCGGGCGGATGCGCGCGAACACGTTGATGCGCTTCACCTCGACGGCCAGCGCCGCCTCGTCGAGGGCCTCGATGTCGACTCCCGTCAGCACCCCGGCCTCGTACGCAATCCCGGCCTGCGCAGCGATAGCGAGCGCCGTGCCGGGATGGTCCCCGGTCACCATCACCACGCGGATGCCGGCGCGCCGGCACAACGCCACGGCCGCCGGCACTTCGGCGCGCAGCGGGTCGGCCAGGCCGACGAAGCCGAGCCAGCGGAAGCGGAACGCATGCGGGTCCGCGGGCCATTCACCTTCGCCCCACTCGGCCTCAGCCACGCCGAGCATGCGCAGGCCGCGCCCGGCCGCCTCGTGCGCGCGCGCGCGCTCGGCCGCGTCTGCCTCCAGGCCGCACAGCGCCAGCACGGTTTCCGCCGCGCCTTTGACCACGACGCGATGCGTCCCCTCCGGCGCGCGCCACGCATGGCACACCGCGAGGAACTCCTGCGTGAGCGGGTAGTCGTGGTCCAGCGTCCAGCGCTTGCGCAGCTCCGCCGCGGCGGGACCGGCGGCGGCGAGGATTGCCCGTTCCATCGGGTCGAAGGCTTCCGGCTCGCAGGCGAGCGCCGCCGCTTCCAGCACTTGTGCCGCCGACACCCCGTCCGCGGGCAGCGTTTCCGCCACGGCCATGCGGTTCTCGGTGAGCGTGCCGGTCTTGTCGACGCAAAGCACCGTGGCCGAGCCCAGCGTCTCGATCGCCGGCATGCGTCGCGTGAGCACGCCGTGCTGCGAGATGCGCCAGGCGCCGAGCGCGAGGAACACGGTGAGCACCACCGGGAACTCCTCCGGCAGGATCGCCATCGCCAGCGTCAGCCCCGCGAGGATGCCGGAGAGCCACCCGCCGCGCGCCATCACATAGAGGAGCATCAGCACTACGCACATCACCAGGCCGACCGTGGCAAAGATCTTCACCACGCGCGCGGTCTCGGTCTGCAGCCGGGTCTTTTCGCTGTCGAGGGCCGAGAGGGAGACGCCGATGCGCCCGAACTCGGTATGCACGCCGGTCGCGGTCACCAGCGCGCGGCCCTGTCCCTTGACCACCAGCGTGCCGGAGTACACCGCGGTCCCGGCACCTTTTTCGGCCGGCAGCGATTCGCCGGTCAGCAGCGATTCGTCCACGGTCAGGTCGTTCGTGGCGAGCAGGGTCGCGTCGGCGGGCACCCGGTCGCCCTCGGCAAGCAGCATCAGGTCGCCCCGCACCACCTCCGCGCCGGCGATCCGCGTTTCGGTGCCATCGCGGATGACGAGGGCGCGCGGGCTGGAGAGGTCGCGCAGCGCTTCGAGCGCGCGCTCGGACTTGCGCTCCTGGACCACCGTGATCACCATCACCACGACGATCGAGGCCGCCAGGACAAGGGCTTCGGACAGGTCGCCGAGGATGAGGTAAATGCCGGAGCTTGCGACGAGCAGGAGGAACATCGGCTCGCGCAGGACCTCGAGCGCGATCGCAAAGGTGTTGCGCGATTGCGCGCCGGGCAGGAGGTTGGGGCCGTCGGCCGCCAGCCGCCCTGCGGCCTCGGCGGCGGACAGTCCCCGGCCGGCGGGTTCGCCGGCGGTCATGGTCGAGTGGCTGCTAGGACTCTTCCGGCGCCGGCGCCGGCGCCGGGGCGGCGTGCGTCTTCACGAACCCGCGCTTCACCCGCAGGTTCTCTTCCACCTGCCGCTTCATCGCGTCGAAGGCGTCGCGCAGCGCGACGTACACATCCTCGTCGGACTGGCTCACGACGAGTTCCTTGCCGGGCACCCGCACATCCACCCCCACCGAAAACTGGCGTCCCTGGCGGTGGTGCTTGCCCGATTCCTCCACGGTGACCCGGCAACTGGTGATGTTGGGGTCGAACTCGGACAGCTTGGCGGCCTTGCCCCGGATGCGCTCATCGAGGGCTTCGGAATGCGCCATGTCGCGCACGGTGATCTGAAGGGGTACTTGCATGGGATTGCCTCCTTGTTGTTTCGAATTCAAGCTAACAGGCATGCAGGGGCCAACCTTGATCCTCGTCAAACTCCGGAGCGGCGCACCGGACGAGAATCGCTGTGACCCTCCACCGGAAGCATAGCCCCATGATCGACATTGATGAAGCGAGAAAACTCGTGCACGCGCTGGAAGCCGACCTCGACCGGTTCCAGGACGGGTCGGCAGACCTCCAGACCCTCAGGAACGAGGTGGAAACTCTCAGGCAGGTCCTCCAGGCGCCCGACCCCGGCCACGGCTGGGTGCGGGACGCACTGGAAAGCATCCACTCCGGCATCCAGGAAGGCGTAGACACGGCCAAGCTCGACGCCATCATCGCCGGGCGCTACATCGCCTCGATCGGCAGGATGCTCGGCCTGTAGGCCGGGCCTGTCAGGTCGACCCCGCCCTGCTCGCCGAAGCGGTCCACCACGGCGCGCCGAGGAACTTGGCGCCCGGCACCACGGCCGCGCTGCCCGTGGAAGAGGTGGGGCCCGCCACGACCGCGTCGGAGTAGGCCTACTGCGCGGCGTTCATCTCGGTGAAGGCCAGGAGCTTGAAGCGGCGCCGGCAGAGGTGATGGCGGTGGCCGCCATGAGGCTCGCGGCAAGGCCGGTCTTGATTTATGCGATTAAAACCCTGCCCTATCCGCCCAGCAGTCGTCGCCCGAGCAGGCTTTGCATGTCCCGGCGGCCATCGGCGATGAGGTACACGTGCACGTACTTTCCGCTGACACGATAGATCAACCGGTATGGCTTGAAGAAGACCTGCCGATATTCGCGAATGCCCAGTTCGAGCAATTCCCGGGGATACGAACCGCGCTCGGGCAGTCCTGAAAGACTCGCAACCACCTCGGCCAATCGGGCCAGCACGCGATCGGCGCTCTCTGGCGAATCGTTCTCGGCAATGTAATCGACAATCTCCTGCAGGTCTCGCCGCGCGCCCGCCGTCAGGAGGACTTCGAACGGCATCAGCGCGCGAGTTTGTCCCGCATTGCGCGGATGGCCTTGGATGCCGGCACGACCTTGCCTTCCTCGACCTCACGGTTGCCGAGGGCGAGGATCTTAAGCAGGGCCATGGTCTCCTGCGTCTGCTCGTAGGTGGCCACATCCTGCATGACGGCCTTGGCCTCACCGTTCTGGGTGATGACCATGGCGCTCCGCTCTTCAGCCATGGTCCGCACGATTTCAGCGGCATTGGCCTTGAGATAGCTGATGGGCTTGATGCGGGTCGAGTACTTCATGCATGGACTCCTAGACTGAAGACAGGACCGAATTTAGTCCGAATTCGGTCCGCTGGCAAGCCACGAGCCCGAGGGCGCATTCCAAGCGCTCAGCGCAGCAACTTGCCCACCTCAGCACCGGGTGTCGCGCTCGACGCCCACCCGAAACTCCCCTGCTCCTGCATCTCGCGGCCCGCGCGCACCAGTGCGCCGATCGCCGCGCGGGCGAGCGCCCCGCCGGTGCTGATCCGCTTGCCGCCGGCCGCGGCGATCTGCGCCACCGTCGCATGCGGCACGCCGGACATGTTGACGTTGACGGGCCTGCCCACCGCCTGCGTGACGAGGCGCACTTCGTCGAGCGTCTTCAGGCCGGGCGCGTAGAGCACGTCGGCGCCGGCCTTCTCGTAGGCCTGCAACCGGCGGATCGTGTCGTCGAGGTCGTTGACGCCGCGGATCAGGTTTTCCGCGCGCGCGCAGAAAGTGAACTTGAACGGCAGGGTCTTCACCGCCTCCACGGCCGCCTGCACGCGTTCCACGGCATGGTTGAAAGCGTAGATCGGCTTCGCGTCGTCGTTGCTGTAATCCTCGATCGAACCGCCCACCAGCCCCGCCTCCGCGCCGCGGATAAGCGTGTGCGCCGCGGTCTTCGGGTCGTCGGCGTAGCCGTTCTCCAGGTCCGCGCTCACCGGCAGGTTGGTTGCCGCGCAGAGCACCCTGCAGTGCTCGATCATCATGTCGAGCCCGACCGCACCGTCCAGCAGGCCGATGGAAAACGCATAGCCCGCGCTGGTGGTGGCGAGGGCCTTGAAGCCGAGGTTCTCGAGGATCTTCGCCGAGCCCGGGTCCCAGGGGTTGGGGATCACGAAACAGCCGGGGGCGGCGTGGAGCGCGGCGAAGCGGTCGCCTTTCTCGGACTGGGTCACGGTTACGTTGGCCATGCGAAACACCTCCCCGGTTCGCCCTGCCGGTCACACCGGGCCGGGCCGATGGCGCAGAATAGCCCAAATGATCCATCGCAACGCCCGGGCGACACGCCTCCCGTATCCCCCGCAACTCCGCGCCCTCCTCGCCATCCGCCGCGCGCAGGAATGCCGCCGTTGGTTGTCAGCGTGGTCAATGCTCAACCCCGGGCCTACGCCGGTGTGGGACCTGCCGGCCGCCGCGCGGCGGCTGGGCGTGGGCGCAATCCACGTCAAGGACGAATCGGCGCGCTCGCCGCTCGCGAGCTTCAAGGCGCTTGGTGCGCCAGCGGCCTTGCTGCGATTAGTGCTCGCGCGCATTCCAGGCGCAGTCCCCGAAGAAGTGCTGCGCGGCACCTATGCGGCCGCGCTCAAGGACTATGTCGTCATCAGCGCCACCGACGGCAACCACGGCCGCGCGCTGGCGGCGGCCGCGCGCAGCGCAGACATCCGCTGCGTGATCGTGCTGCACGCGCAGGTCAGCGCGGAGCGCGAATTGGCCATCGCGGCGTACGGCGCGGAAATCGTCCGCATCGCGGGGAACTACGACGAGTCGGTGCGCGAGGCTGCGCGCCTCGCCGCGGCGCACGGCTGGCAGGTGGTGTCGGACACCTCTTATGAAGGCTATGAGGACATCCCCCGCGACGTGATGCAGGGCTACGGCGTGATGATCGACGAGCTGCTCGACAATTCGCCCGCCGGCGCGCCCTGCCCCTGGACGCACGTAATCGTACAGGGCGGCGTGGGCGGGCTGGCGGCGGGCGTGTTCAGTTACCTGTGGGAACGCTACGGCGAGCGGCGGCCGGTGTTCGTGGTCGTCGAACCGGAGCAGGCGGATTGCCTTTTGCAGAGCGCGATGGCCGGCGCGCCCCGCGCGGCGAGCGGCACGGTCGACTCGGTGATGGCCGGGCTCGCGTGCGGCGAGGTGTCGCCGCTGGCGTGGCGGTTCCTCGCGTCGTCCGTCGACCTCTTCATGACCGTCACCGACACCGAGGCCGTTGCCGCGATGCGCGCGCTCGCGCAGCCGCGCGACGGCGATATCCCGATCCTCAGCGGCGAGTCCGGCGCGGCGGGATTCGCCGCGCTGGCTACACTGGGCCTCGACCCCAAGGCGCGGGTCTTGCTTCTGAATACCGAGGGCGCCACGGCGCCGTCGCTCTACGAATCACTCGCGGGCCTCGCGCCCGCCGACGTGCTGTCCGCCCAGGCCGGGTGGCTGGCGGCACGCAAGTAAACCCCGGCCGAACGTGTGAAAAAAAGCGAGGGGAACAGCGTGATCAAGCAGATCAACCTGAATGCCGACCTGGGCGAGAGCTTCGGTCACTACAAGGTCGGCGACGACGCAGGCGTGATGCAGTACATCAAGTCGGCGAGCGTGGCGTGCGGCTTCCATGGCGGCGACGCCGTAGTGATGGACAACGCGGTGAAGCTCGCGGCGGCGGCCGGTGTGTCGATCGGCGCGCATCCGGGGTTCAACGACCTGTGGGGGTTCGGGCGGCGGCAGATCCAGATGCGCACCGAGGACCTGGAACTCTTGGTGCTGTACCAGATCGGCGCGCTGCAGGCGATTGCGCGCAGCCACGGCCAGCGCGTGACACACGTGAAGCCGCACGGGGCGCTGAATAACATGGCGCACGTGGATGCGGGCTATGCGATGGCGATCGCGCGGGGCGTGCAGAAGGCCGACCCGGAGCTGATCTTCGTCGCCAACTGCCACTCCGAGATGGTGAAGGCCGGGCAAGCCCTCGGCCTCAAGGTAGCGCACGAGGCCTACGTGGACCGCACCTACGACGACACGGGCATCATGACTTCGCGCCGCGAGCCGGACGCCGTCATCCACGACCCGAAGAAGGCTGTGGCGCAGGTGATGTCTTTCGTTCGCGAAGGCGCCCTCGTCACGCGCAGCGGCAAGCGCATCCCCACGCCGATCCACACCTTCTGCACGCACGGCGACGAAGCCACCGCGGCGCCGTTGCTGCGCGAAGTGCGCGCCGCTCTGGCGGCCGAAGGTGTCGACGTCGTCCCCCTCACCCAGCTCTCCCTCTGAGGCCCGCCATGAAGATCCTCGCCGCCCTGCTCCTTTGCGTTGCGTCCTTCGCTCACGCGCAGAACTACCCGACGCATGCCGTCCGGATCTTCGTGCCCTTCCCGCCCGGCGGGTTCTCGGACCTGTACGCGCGCGCCATCGCCGCGAAGATGTCCGACACCTTCGGCCAGGCGGTGGTGGTGGAGAACCGCCCCGGCGCGGGCGGCAACATCGCCTCCGACCTCGTCGCCAAGAGCGCGCCGGACGGCTACACGCTGGTCATGGGGACCATCGGCACGCACGCGATCAACGCGACCCTGTTCCCCAAGCTGCCCTACGACCCGGTCAGGGATTTTGCCGCCGTCGCATTTGTGGTGGATGCCGACGGCCTGCTCGTCGCGCACACCAGCGTCGAAGCGAGCACGGTCTCCGAACTCGTCACCCTCGCCAAGGCCAAGCCCGGCGTCCTCAACTACGCCTCCGCCGGCCCCGGCACCACCAGCCACCTCGCCGCCGAGATCTTCAAGCAGCGCACCAACACCCAGATCACGCACATCCCCTACAAGGGCAACGTCCCCGCCTTGCTCGATGTCGTCGCCGGCAATGCGCAGATCAGCTTCGCCACCCTCGCCACCGTCATGCCCCACGTCAAGAGCGGGCGCTTGAAGCCTTTGGGCGTCCTCGGTTCCAACCGCTCTGCCGCCTTGCCAAACGTCCCCACAATCGCCGAAGCCGGCGTCCCCGGATTCGACGTCGGCAACTGGACCGCCCTATTCGCCCCGGCCGGCACCCCTGCGCCTGTTGTCGCCAAGTTCAACGCCGAAGTCCTGCGCGTCATGAAGCTGCCCGAGATCCAGGCGCGCATGGTCGACGAAGGCATGCGCACCACCGAGATGACGCCGAAGCAGTTCGGCAATTTCGTGCAGGCGGAGGTGAAGCGGTGGGGAGAGGTGGTGAAGCGGGCGGGGGTTACGGCGGAGTAGGACTTAGTCCGTCCCATAGAAGAGCGGGCTACCTTTCGGTAAGGCACTTTTAAATCTGGAATGAGCGGAGCCACAACGAGCTCAACGTCTCTCGGCCTAACCTTCCTCGGCGAGTTCTTCTAGATAGCGTACAACTTCATGAATTTTGGTCGAGGGATTGTCCGTACCGGCGGCAGCTTGTTGCTTCAGTAGCCAGCGTGAATTTTGGATTGCGCGTTCAGTGTGCTGCAGAAGCTGAGGCATGATCGTGCCATCCCCCTTTGTGTATCCAGGTAGATGCCTTTTCAGTAGTGTCCGGTTAAACGGGTATTGATTAGGGTGAAAGCCAATACTGGCGCGGCTTTCCAGCCAATTTTGCTTGGTGCCGATTTGAACTTTGAAATCCGATTTTTGTGTAGCTTTCCTTGGGTGATATTCCCTGGGGCGAGGCATGAATGTCGGCGAGACGTTGTTTGCGCAAGTGATGGAGTTCATTCCGTGGACGAGCTTTACGCGCATCGTGGATCGATACTCGGGCAATGCCAGCGTGCGCCGCATGAGCTGTGCCGATCAGTTTCGCGTCATGGCGTTTGCGCAATTGACCTGGCGCGAAAGCCTTCGCGACATCGAAGTCACCCTTGGCGCCAATTCCAGCAAGCTCTACGCCATGGGATTGCGTCACGCCGTTCACCGCTCGACCTTAGCCGATGCCAACGATGCGCGAGATTGGCGCATTTGGTCCGATCTCTCGGCTTTGCTCATTCGGCGCGCTCGCAAGCTCTACTGCGACGAAGATCTGGGGCTGGATTTGACCAACACGGTCTACGCGCTGGACGCCACTACGATCGACCTCTGCTTGAGTCTGTTCGATTGGGCGCCGTTTCGCTCGACAAAGGCCGCCATCAAACTGCACACGCTGCTGGATTTGCGCGGCGCCATTCCTGCTTTTATCCACATCAGCGACGGCAAGATGCACGAGGTCAATGTGCTCGACCTCTTGCCCATCGAACCAGGGGCGTTCTACGTGATGGATCGGGGCTATCTGGATTTCGCCCGGCTGTACAACCTCCATCAAGCTGGGGCCTTCTTTGTCACCCGAGCCAAGCGGGGAATGGACGCCAGACGCGTGTACTCTGCCGCGACCGACAGGGGTACCGGCGTGATCTGCGATCAGGCCATCGCGATGAATGGCTTTTACGTCTCCAAGGACTACCCCGAACATTTGCGGCGCATCCGCTTCAAAGATCCGACCTCGGGAAAGACCCTGGTGTTCCTCACCAACAACACGACCCTGCCCGCTTTGACCATCGCTGCGCTTTACAAGAATCGATGGAAAGTGGAGTTGTTCTTCAAATGGATAAAACAGCATCTGCGAATCAAGAAGTTCCTGGGCACGAGCGAGAACGCGGTGAAGACGCAGATCTGGTGCGCCGTATCCACCTACGTGCTCATCGCCATCGTCAAGAAGGAACTTCAGCTCGAGGCCTCGCTATACACGTTGCTTCAAATCCTTTCGGTCTCAGTGTTCGAGAAAATACA
>CAMAXP010000041.1 GCA_945862265.1 Bordetella parapertussis | reverse complement strand
TTGTGCAGCGTGACTTCCTCTTCGACCGGCACTTCCCGGCCATTGACGGTCGTCGTGTCGAGGCCCCACTTGGGCTTTTCGTAGCGGTTGGTCACCCGCAGGAACAGGTCGCTGCTCGCGGTGATTTCCTTGGCGAGGGGCGAAAGGGTAAACGGGCTGAAGGGATGGCCAAACCAGCCGCGCGACAGTTCCGCCATCAACCGCATCGGGGCCAGGGCCGCGTGCTGTGCTTCGAAGAGGCTATAGAGCAAGGGGGGGCCCCGAAAGTTAACCTGCCAGTTATACCAGTTTTGCCGCACTGCCGCATCCACCAGGGCCGGACTAACGGTATCCTGCCCGTCATGCGAAGGCTGGCCCGCTCAATCGCAGTGCTCCTGGCGCTGCTGGCAGTACTTTCGGCCGTGGCGCTCGCCTCGGCCTATGTCTATCTACGGCACTCCCTGCCGAAGGTTGAGGGGGAAGTCCCGGCGCCGGCCCTGAAGGCCGCCGTGGAGGTCCTGCGCGACGCCTACGGCATTCCCCACATCTTTGCCTCCAACGAAGCGGACGCGGCCTACGCGCTGGGCTATGTCCATGCCCAGGACCGGCTCTGGCAGATGGAAATGAACCGCCGGATCGGTTCCGGGCGGCTCGCCGAAATCCTCGGTCCTGCCGGCCTGGAAGCCGACCGGTTCTTGCGCACCATCGGCGTGCGCCGCGCGGCCCAGGCCAGCCTGGCGCAGTTGGACGCGGTGTCCCTGGGCGTGCTCGAAGCCTACTCGGCCGGAGTCAACGCTTTCCTGGCGGCCGGTCCGGTCCTGCCGGTCGAGTTCCTGTTGACCGGCGCCCGGCCCGAGCCCTGGACCCCGGTCGACTCGCTCGTCTGGATGAAGATGATGGCCTGGGACCTGGGCGGCAACTGGCGCTCGGAACTGCTGCGCATGCGCCTTGCCAGGACACTTCCGATGGCCCGCCTCCAGGAGTTCCTGCCCCCCTTTCCCGGGGATGCGCCCGTGCCCCTCCCGGACCTGAAGACCCTCTACGGGAGCCTCGAAAAGGAAGCCCTGCGCCTCGCGATTGCGGATATGGAGCAGGTGCTCACATTCGCTCCACCCGAGCTTCCAGAGGGGGCCGGGTCGAATAACTGGGTGGTCGCCGGCAGCCGCAGCACCAGCGACAAGCCGTTGCTCGCCAACGACCCGCACCTGGGGCTGACGGCGCCCGCCGTCTGGTATTTCGCGCACCTCCATATCCCGGGAAGGAACCTCATCGGGGCCACGCTGCCGGGCATCCCCATCGTCACGCTGGGGCGCAATGACCGGATCGCGTGGGGGTTCACCAACACCGGCCCGGACGTGCAGGACCTCTACCTCGAAAAGCTGGATGCCGGCGGCGGCTACGTCACGCCCGAGGGCCCCAAGCCGTTCAAGAAGATCTCCGAGGTGATCAAGGTCAAGGGCGCGGAAGACGTGAAGCTGGAAGTGCGCGTCACGCGTCACGGGCCGGTCATTTCGGATGTGGCCAAGTCGGCGCTCGACGCGACGCCTAGGGGCTACGCGATGGCCTTCGCGTGGACGGCGCTGGCCGACGACGACCGGACTTTCCAATCGTCGCTCGAACTCGGGCGCTCCGGCACCTGGCGCGACTTCCTCTCGGCGGTGAGGAACCTCAACGCCCCGCAACAGAATATGGTCTATGCCGACATCGACGGCAACATCGGCTACGTCGCCGCCGGGCGGGTTCCTGTCCGCAAGCCGGAGAACAACCTCAAGGGTCTGACCCCGGCGCTCGGCTGGGACGCGCGCTACGACTGGGCGGGGTATGTTCCGTTCGAGGACCTGCCGCGAAGCTACAACCCGGCGAGCGGGCGGCTGTGGACCGCCAACGACAAGATCGTTGCGCCGGGCTACAAGCCGTTCATCACCAGCGAATGGCAACCGCCCTACCGCGCCAACCGGATCGGCGCGCTGCTTGAAGCCACGCCCCGGCACGACAGCGCAAGCTTTGCGCGCATCCATGCCGACTCGGTCTCGCTCGCGATGCGCGAAGCCCTGCCGCACTTCCTCGCCACGATGCCCCGCAACGAGACCTCGCGCCGGGCGCTGGCGTTGCTCGGCCAATGGGACGGGGACATGCGCCGCGATCGCGCCGAGCCCCTCATCGCCGCTGCGTGGTGGCGCGAGCTGACCAAGCGGTTGTACGCCGATGAACTGGGCGATGCGTTCCAGGCCAACTGGGCGCCGCGCGCGCAGTTCATGCTCAACATCCTCGCAGACCGGGACGGCCAGTCGCGCTGGTGCGACGACGTACGCACCCCGGCCGTCGAAACCTGCGCCGAGCAACTGGCCGTTTCTCTGGATGCGGCGCTGGCCGACCTCTCGCGGCGTTACGGCAGCGACATGAACGCCTGGCGCTGGGGCGACGCACACCGCGCGCGCCATGAACACCGCCCCTTCGGCAAGCAACCGATGCTCGCCCGCATCTTCGACATCGCCGCCCCCTCGTCGGGCGACGCCTACACGGTGAACGTCGGGCAGCACCACCTGTACGACGAAGCCGAACCGTTCGCCAACCGGCACGCCGCCAGCCTGCGCGCGATCTACGACCTTTCAGATCCGGAAAAGTCGCTCTTCATCCACTCGGGCGGGCAGTCGGGAAACCGCCTGTCCGCGCACTACAAGGATTTCACCGAAGCCTGGGCGGCGGGCGAATACATCCCGATGATCACGGATCGCAAGCGCATCGAAGCGGCGCCGCATACAAAGCTAAGGTTGGTGCCGGCGCCCTAGTTCAATTTGCGCAGGTAGAGGTTGTTGGCGACCAGCGCCCCGATCACCACTGCCGCGCCGGCCAACTCGATCGTCTCGTAGCGCCGGCCGAGCGCAGCTTCGATGGCGAACACGCCCACCGGCACCAGGTTGACCATCAGCATCGCATTCAATGCGCCGAGATGCTTCACGCCGGCATTGAACCCGAGGACGCCGAGCACGACGCTGCCCAGCGCGAAATAGGTCACCTGCCACCACACCTGCCCGATCGCCTCGAGCGAAGGCATCGGGACGAACCCCGTCGCGACTGCGATCGCATTCGCCGTGAGCAGCCCGATGCCACCGGGAATGCACGTGAGCGTCGTCATGCGCAGGGACGACCACCCGGTGAAGCGCCCGCCGGCCATCGAATAGGCTACCCAGCAGACCGCCCCGAGCAGCACGAGCACGTCGCCAAGCAGCGACCCACCCTCAAAGGCGCGGGCCGGGTCGCCCTTGGTGACGACGAGGATCACCCCGCCGATCGCCACCGCGACACAGCCCAGCGTAAATGCCGCGGGGCGCTGCCCGCGGAACACCCACAGGGACAGCGCAATGAGCGGCGTCTGCAAGGCCATCAGGATGCCCGCGTGTTCCGGGCGGGTGAAATTCAGGCCGTACCAGACCAGCGTATTGAACCCGGTGATGCCGAAGACCCCGAACCCGATCGCCGGCCACAGGCGCGTGCCATAACGGAAGGCCTGCCGGCCCTCAATCGCCCACAGCAGCGCCGAGAAGATCGCCAGGCCAAGCACGTAGCGCAGCGTGCCGAGCGAGAACGCGTCGATCATCGCCAGGCTGCGCTTGGCGATCGGAAACATCGGCGCCCAGCACAACACGCAGACGGCGATCCATGCCAGGCCCTTCAGCAGGTTCGCCGGTGGAATATCAGGCCTTCTTTTCGTCGCGCAGCATCCGTCGCAGGATCTTGCCCACGTTGGTCTTCGGCAGGTCGGCGCGGAACTCGACGTACTTCGGGCGCTTGTAGCCGGTCAGCTGCTCCTTGCAGAAGGCGAGCACGGCCTCCTCGGTGAGCGACTGGTCCCTCTTTACGATGAAGATCTTGGGCACCTCGCCGGAATGCTCGTCCGGCACGCCGATGGCGGCGACTTCGAGCACGCCCGGGTGCATCGCCACGACCTGCTCGATCTCGTTCGGGTACACGTTGAAGCCCGAGACGAGGATCATGTCCTTCTTGCGGTCCACGATGCGCACGTATCCCTTCTCGTCCATCACGCCGATGTCGCCGGTGTAGAGGAATCCGTCGGGCCCCAGCACCTTGTCCGTCTCGTCCTGGCGCTGCCAGTAGCCGGTCATCACCTGCGGGCCGCGAATGCAGATCTCGCCCGATTCGCCCTGCTTCACATCCTTCTTGTCGTCGTCCCGGATCGCGATCTCGGTCGACGAGACCGGCAGGCCGATCGACCCGCTGTAGCTGGCGAGGTCCAGCGGGTTCATCGTGGCCACCGGGCTGGTCTCGGTCAGCCCGTAGCCTTCGAGCAGCGTGCTGCCGGTCATCTGCTTCCAGCGGTCGGCAACGGCCTTTTGCACCGCCATGCCGCCCCCACCGGTGACCCGCAGCGCGGAAAAATCGAGCTGGGTGAAGTCCGGATGGTTGAGCAACGCATTGAAGAGGGTGTTCACGCCCGTGATCATGTTGTAGCGGTGCTTGCCGAGCTCCTTGATGAAGCCCGCGATGTCACGCGGGTTGGTGATCAGGATGTTGCAGCCGCCGCTCTTCATCATCAGCAGGCAGTTCACCGTGAGGGAGAAGATGTGGTACAGCGGCAGCGCCGTGATGATGATCGGCACCTCGTCCTTCAGCCCCGGCATCAGCCAGGCATTGGCCTGCGCGATGTTGGCGAGGATGTTCCGGTGCAGCAGCATCGCGCCCTTGGAGACCCCCGTCGTGCCGCCCGTGTACTGCAGGAACGCGATGTCCTCATGCCCGGTCGCGACCGCCTTCAGGCTCATGCCGCGTCCCGCCGACAGCATGGCATTGAAGCGCACCGCCTCAGGCAGCTCGAACGCCGGCACCATCTTCTTCACGTTGCGCACGACGAAATTCACCAGCGCGCCCTTGAGGCCGAGCATGTCCCCCAGCGACGCCACAACCACGTGCTTCACCGGGGTGTTTGCAATCACCTCTTGCAGCACGTGGGCGAAATTCTCGAGGACCACGATGACTTCGGCGCCGGAGTCCTTCAGCTGGTGCTCCAGTTCCCGCGCCGTGTACAGCGGATTCACGTTGACCACCGTGCAACCCGCGCGAAGCGTGCCGTACAGGCAGACCGGGTACTGCAGAACGTTGGGCATCATCAGCGCAACACGGGCGCCCTTGCCAAGGCCCTTCGACTGGATCCACGCGCCGAACGCCGCGGACATTCGGTCGAGTTCCGCGAACGTGATGCTCTTGCCCATGCAATGGAAGGCGGGCCGGTCCGCGAACTGCTTGACGGATTTCTCGAACAGGTCCCCGACCGACTGGTAGTCGCTGTAGTCGATCTCGGCGGGCACGCCGGGGGGGTAGCTCTTCAGCCAGATCTTGTCCATGTCGTCTCCTTCGGCCTCGATGGGGCCTGTGCGGCGATTCTAGCGGTTTTTGAAACCCGGCTTGCGCTTCTCGGCGAAGGCCGCCATGCCCTCCTTCTGGTCGGCCAGCGCAAAGCCGGAATGGAAGACCCTCCTCTCGAAAAGGATGCCTTCCGTGAGGGAACTTTCGTAGGCGCGATTGACGGATTCCTTGATCATCATTACGACCGGCAATGAATAGGCCGCGATCTTGTCCGCCACGGCCATCGCCTCCTCCATCAGCTTGTCGAGCGGCACCACGCGCGACACCAGGCCCGAACGCTCGGCCTCGGCCGCGTCGATCATGCGCGCCGTCAGGCACATGTCCATCGCCTTGGCCTTGCCCACCGCGCGCGGCAGGCGCTGCGTGCCGCCCGCGCCGGGGACGATCCCGAGGTTGACCTCGGGCTGGCCGAACTTCGCGTTCTCGGCGGCGATGATGATGTCGCAGGCCATGGCGAGTTCGTTGCCGCCGCCCAGCGCGAATCCGGCCACCGCCGCGATCACGGGTTTGCGGATCTTGCGGATGTGCTCCCAGTCCCGGGTGATGTAATCCGCCTGGTAGACGTCGACGAAGTTCCAGTCCTTCATCGCCACGATGTCGGCGCCGGCCGCAAAAGCCTTTTCGTTGCCGGCGATCACAATGGCACCGACCGCTTCGTTGGCATCGAACGCGTACAACGCATCCGCCAGCTCCTGCATCAGTTGCGCGTTGAGCGCATTCATCTGCTTGGGGCGGTTCAGGGTGATGACGCCGACCTTGCCACGGGTTTCGGCGAGGATGAATTCGTAGGACATGAGTCTTCTCCGTTGAGGCGCGTTTGAATGCGGTTTCAGGCCTTGCCGGCCTTGAGTTCCGAGAGCGGGATCGCCCCCGGGATTTCGATGGACTTGCGACCCGGCTCCACTGCAGGCAGCGCATCGACCAACTGCATGGTCTGCGCGCTGCGCTTCGCGAGTTCCTGGTACAGCGCCGCGTTACCGCGCTTCCAGAGGATCTCTTCCTCCGACAACGTACGCATGACCTTGGCGGGAATCCCCGCGGCCAGCGATCGCGCGGGGATCTTCGCCTCGGCGCGAACGAAAGCCATGGCCGCGACCACCGTGTCCTCGCCGATCTCGGCGTTGTCGTTGACCACGCAGTTCATGCCGATCAGCGCGCCCCGCCCGATGACGCACCCATGCAGGACCGCCCCGTGGCCGATGTTGGCGCCGGCCCCGACCACCGTGTCCTTGCCGGGAAAGCCGTGCATCACGCAGGTGTCCTGCACGTTGGCGCCGGCCTCGACGACAATGCGGCCGAAATCGCCCCGCAGGCACGCGCAGGGCCCGATGTAGGCCCCCGGCCCGACGATCACGTCGCCGATCAGCACCGCGCTCGGGTGCACATACGCGGAAGGATCGACAACGGGCGTGATGCCGTCGATGGAATAGACCTTGGTCATGGGTGGACTCCGGCTAACGCCTGTCGTAGTCGAGGACGACCCGCGGGGTGACTGGATGCGACTGGCAGGTCAGCCGGAACCCTTGCTGCAGCTCTTCATCGCTGAGCGTGTAGTTGGCGTCCATGCGGACCTCGCCTTCGACCAGCATCGCACGGCAGGTGCAGCACACGCCAGCCTTGCAAGCATAGGGCAGGTCGGCGCCCGCCCTGAGCGCGGCGTCGAGCACGGACGGGCCGGCTTCGGGCAATTCGAGACGCAACTGCTTGCCGTCGACAATCACCGTCACCTCGCTTGCACCAGCCACTGCAGGGCTGCGAGGCGCAGGAGCAACGCTCGCGCGCGGAGCGGGTGCGCCAAAGCGCTCGAGGTGGATGTGGTGCCTGGCGACACCGCAGGCTTCGAGGGCAGTCGCGACTTCGTCCGGCATCGTATCCGGGCCGCAGACGAAGGCCTCGTCGATCGCGGCGGGCGGCAGCAGGGTCCCGAGCAGTTCGCGGACCTTCGCGGAATCCACCCGGCCGTTGAACAGCTCGACCGGCTGCGGGTCGCGGGAGAACACACGGAACAGCGCGAGCCGCGCGAGGTACTGGTCCTTCAGGTCTTCGAGTTGCTCGCTGAAAATGACGGCGTCGATGTTCCGGTTGCCGTAGACCAGCGAGAAGCGCGACTGCGGCTCGCGGGCCAGCGTGGTCTTGATCAGCGACAGCACGGGCGTGATGCCGCTGCCTGCCGCGAACGCCACATAGTGCTTTCGATGGAACGAATCGAGCGGCGTGAAGAAGCGCCCCTCGGGCGGCATCGCCTCGAGCGTCGCCCCGGGCTGCAGTTCGCGATTGGCATAGGTGGAGAACGTCCCGCCGGGGACCGCCTTGACCGCCACCCGGAGCTCGCCATCGTCCGTACCCGAGCAGATCGAATACGAGCGGCGCACTTCCTCGCCGCCAAGCATTGCGCGCAGGTTGAGGTACTGGCCCTGCGTGAAGCGGAACGCGTCGCGCAGCGCGGCCGGCACTTCGAGCGCAATAGACACGCAATCAGCGGTCTCGCGGCGGACTTCACTCACGCGCAGCGGATGGAAATGGGGCGTCACGGGAGGAGAGTCACAGCGGCTTGAAATAATCGAAGGGTTCGCGGCAGTCGAGGCAGCGGTACATCGCCTTGCACGCGGTCGAGCCGAATTCGGACAACCGCTCGGTATTCTCCGACATGCACCGGGGGCAGGCGATCGAGCGCGAGTAAAGGTGGATGCGGTGGGTGTCCGCCCCGCGCACCGGGTGCGGCGGGACGATACCGTACTCGCGCATGCGTTCGCGGGCCTCCGGCGCGATCCAGTCTGTGCTCCAAGCCGGCGCGAGCACGGTCCGGACCTCGATGTGCGCAAAGCCCAGCGCGCGCAGGCGGAACCCGACATCCTCCTCGATGGCATGCATGGCCGGGCACCCGGAATAGGTCGGCGTGATCGTGACCACGACGGATTCGCCGTCGATCGCGACGTCGCGAACGATCCCCAGGTCGGTGATCGAAATCACCGGGATTTCGGGGTCGGGAATCCCCGCAAGCGAGGCATACACCTCGGCCACGGACACCGCGGCGCCTACCATCGGGCACCGGGATGGGCGCGATGCAGCACCTGCATTTCCGCCAGCAGGTACGCGAGGTGCTCGCTGTGCACGCCCTGCCGGCCGTGCGACACGAACTTCCCCTCCGGCGGGAGCGCGAGCGTCGCCTCGGAGAGGATGCGGCTCACGTCCGCGAGCCAGGGCTCGCGGAGCGCCCCGGCCTCCGGGTCGACCGCGTCGGGGGCAAAGAGTTCGTGCGTGTACTTCCACATCGAGTCGAGTGCCGACTGCGCGCGCCGGTGCGATTCATCGGTGCCGTCGCCGAGCCGGATCACCCAGTCGGCGGAGTGGCGGCGGTGATAGTCGACTTCCTTTTTCGACTTGGCCGCGATCGCGGCGATGTCCGCGTCTGCCGATCGGGACAGCCGCTCGAGCAAGAGGCCGTGGTATGCATCGAACAACACGCGCCGCACCGCCGTGAAAGCGAAATCCCCGTTGGGCAGTTCGACCAGCGTGCAGTTGCGGAACTCGTGGTCTTCGCGCAGGTAGGCAAGCGCGTCCTCGTCGCGGCCCCGGCCCTCCACCTTACCGGCCAGCGACAGCCACAGCCGCGCCTGGCCGATCAGGTCGAGCGAAATATTGGCCGAGGCGATGTCTTCTTCGAGGGCCGGCGAGTGCCCGAGCCACTCCGCAAGCCGCTGGCCGAGGATCAGCGCGTCGTCACCGAGGCGCAGGAGCGATTCGAAGCTCACATGTGCTTCACTTCGTCAGGCAGTTCGTAGAACGTCGGGTGGCGGAAGATCTTGTCGGCCATCGGGTCGACATACGATTCGCGCTCCGCGGGATCGGCTGCGGTGATCGCGTTGGACGGCACCACCCAGATGGATACGCCCTCCATGCGACGCGTGTAGACGTCGCGAGCAAGCCGGATCGCCATCTTCGCGTCCGGGGCGTGGAGGCTGCCGCAATGCTTGTGGTCGAGGCCCTGCTTGGAGCGGATGAACACCTCCCACAGAGGCCATTCCTTTTCGTTTGCGCTCATGCGGCCTCCTTGTGCGCGCGGGCCCGCTGCTTTGAAGCATAGGCCACCGCTGCATCGCGAACCCATTGCCCTTCTTCGTACGCCGCCACGCGCGTGGCGAGGCGTTCGCGATTGAGCGGCCCGTCGCCGTTCACCACGCGCCAGAACTCGTCCCAGTCGATGGTGCCGATGGCGTAGTGGCCGCGCTCCGCGTTCCACTTGAGTTCCGCGTCGGGAATCGTGAGGCCGAGGAGTTCCGCCTGGGGCACCGTCGCGTCGATGAACTTCTGGCGCAGGTCGTCGTTCGACACGCGCTTGATCTTCCAGGCCGCGGACTGCCCCGAATGCACGCTGTCCTTGTCGGGCGGCCCGAACATCTGCAGCACCGGCCACCACCAGCGGTTCATCGCATCCTGCGCCATGGCCTTCTGCTTTTCCGTGCCACGACACAGTGACAGCATGATGTCGAACCCCTGGCGCTGATGGAAAGACTCTTCCTTGCAGACGCGGATCATCGCGCGGGCATAGGGCCCGTAGGAACACCGGCACAGCGGGATCTGGTTCATGATCGCCGCGCCGTCCACCAGCCAGCCGATCACGCCCACATCCGCCCAGGTCAGCGTGGGGTAGTTGAAGATCGACGAGTACTTGGCCTTGCCGGAATTCAGCGCCGCCATCATCTGGTCGCGCGACTGGCCGAGCGTCTCGGCTGCGCTGTAGAGGTAGAGCCCGTGGCCAGCCTCGTCCTGCACCTTGGCGATCAGGATGGCCTTGCGCTTGAGCGAGGGCGCGCGGCTGATCCAGTTGCCTTCGGGATACATGCCGACGATCTCGGAATGCGCGTGCTGCGAGATCTGCCGGAGCAGCGTCTTGCGATAGGCGTCGGGCATCCAGTCGCGCGGCTCGATCTTGCCCTCGGCATCGACGGTCGCCTGGAACGCGCGCTCCTCGGCGGTCATTTCGCCTGCTGCAGCGCCCGCAGTTGCGCCGACCTCCACCTGCCCGGGCAAATCCATCATCTGGGTATACACGCAGCCTCCGCAGGCTTGGTTCGACGTTGCTGAATGATACATCCGTCGTTGCGCCTCTCGCCGCGCGGTGGTGTAAGCTTTTCCCCGACCGCAATCGATTCCCCCACCGCAGGACCATTCCAATGACCCAATCCATCCTGACCGCGCTCGACTCCGGCGTGCTGACCATCACGCTGAACCGGCCCGAGAAGCTGAATTCCTTCAACCCCGAAATGCACCGGCACCTGCGCGCGGCGTTCGATGATGCGGCGCGCAACGCGGCGATCCGCTGCGTGCTCCTCACCGGATCCGGTCGCGGGTTCTGCGCCGGGCAGGACCTCTCCGAGCGCGAGATGAAGGAAGGCGACACGCCACGCGACCTCGGCGCGACCATCGAGCAGTTCTACAACCCGCTGGTGAAGTTCATGCAGGCCCTGCCCAAGCCGATCATCTGCGCGGTCAACGGGGTTGCGGCGGGCGCGGGCGCGAACATCGCCCTTGCCTGCGATATCGTGCTGGCGGCGAAATCGGCCTCGTTCCTGCAGGCCTTCGCCAGGATCGGCCTCGTGCCCGACTCGGGCGGCACCTACTTCCTGCCGCGCCTGGTCGGCACCGGACGCGCCATGGCACTGGCCATGCTCGCCGAGAAGCTGCCCGCGACGGACGCTGAGCGCATGGGCTTGATCTGGAAGGTCTACGACGACGACAAGCTCGCGGCCGAGGCCATGGCGATGTGCCGGCACCTCGCCACCCAGCCCACCCGCGCGCTCGGCCTGATGAAACAGGCCCTCTACGCTGCGGCCGGCAACTCGCTTTCAGCCCAGCTCGACCTCGAGCGCGACCTGCAAAGGCAGGCCGGCGGATCGCCGGACTACCGCGAAGGCGTCAGCGCCTTCCTCGAAAAGCGCAAACCCGTCTTCACGGGGCAATAGTGGGGCCGACGGTGGACACACTGGCGCTCGCCAAGGCGGCAGCCGAGGTCATGTGGCGGGAGGACAACGCTTCCAAGTGGCTGGGCATGAAGGTCGAGGAAGTGCGCCCGGGCTACGCGCGCCTGTCGATGACCGTGACCGCCAACATGGTGAACGGGCATAACCTCTGCCACGGTGGGTTGATCTTTACCCTTGCCGACAGCACTTTTGCGTTTGCGTGCAACAGCCACAACCAGCGCGCCGTTGCGGCGGGCTGCGCGATCGAGTTCCTCGCGCCCGCGTTCCTCGGCGACGTGCTCACCGCCGAGGGCGTGGAGCAGGCGCTGCGCGGCCGCACCGGCGTGTACGACATGAAGGTCACCAACCAGAAGAGCGAGCTGATCGCCGTGTTTCGCGGCAAGTCGGCCACCATCAAGGGACTGCTTGTGGAGGAGACATGAAGACATTTCCGGAGAAGGAAGGGTTCCCCTTGGACCCGATCGAGAAAGCCTCGCGCGACGAATTGCAGGCGCTGCAGCTCGAACGCCTGAAGTGGTCGTTGAAGCACGCCTATGACAACGTCGAGCACTACCGGAAGAAATTCGACGCCGCCGGAGCGAAGCCCGGCGACCTGAAGACGTTGGACGACCTCGCGAAATTCCCGCTGACGAACAAGTCGGACCTGCGCGAGACTTATCCCTTCGGCATGTTCGCCGTACCGATGGACCAGGTGGTGCGACTCCACGCCTCCTCCGGCACGACCGGCAAGCCCACGGTGGTCGGCTACACCGCCCGCGACATCGACACCTGGACGAACTGCATGGCGCGCTCGATCCGCGCTGCGGGCGCAAGGCCCGGCGACAAGGTGCACGTGGCCTACGGCTACGGCCTCTTCACCGGCGGCCTGGGGGCTCACTACGGGTCGGAGCGCCTTGGCCTCGTCACAATCCCCATGTCGGGCGGCATGACCGAACGGCAGGTGCAGCTGATCACCGATTTCAAGCCCGACATCATCATGGTGACGCCGTCCTACATGCTGGCGATCGCCGACGAGATGGAAAAGCAGGGCCTCGACCCCAGGCAGTGCAGCCTGCGCATAGGCATCTTCGGCGCGGAGCCCTGGACCAACGAGATGCGCCGCCAGATCGAACAGCGCATGTCGCTCGACGCCATCGACATCTACGGCCTCTCCGAAGTCATGGGCCCCGGCGTCGCGCAGGAATGCGTGGAGACCAAGGACGGGCTCACCGTCTGGGAGGACCACTTCTACCCGGAGGTCATCGACCCGGCCACGGGCCGCGTGCTGCCTGACGGCGAACAGGGCGAACTGGTCTTTACTTCGCTCACCAAGGAAGCGCTGCCGGTGATCCGCTATCGCACGCGCGACCTCACGCGTCTCTTGCCCGGCACCGCGCGCACGATGCGCCGCATGGAGAAGATCACCGGCCGGTCGGACGACATGATGATCATCCGCGGGGTCAACGTATTCCCGACGCAGATCGAGGAACTGATCCTGAAGCAGCCCGAGCTCTCGCCCCACTACGTGCTGGAACTCACCAAGAGCGGGCCGCTCGACCACCTGGCAGTGCTGGTGGAAATCCAGCCGGGCGCACAGGACCAAGGCTCGGCGGCCACGCTTGCACACAACATCAAGTCCCTCATCGGCGTCAGCGCCGAAGTGAAGATCGTCCCCATCAGCACCATCGAGCGCTCGATCGGGAAAGCCAAACGCGTCATCGACAAAAGGAAATCATGAAAGGTTTGACGAATAAGGTTGTATTGGTCACCGGCGGCGGCGGCGCGATCGGCGCGGCCCTGTGCCGGCGCTTCGCCGAGGCCGGCGCAAAAGTCGTGGTCGCAGACCGCAATGCCGAGGCCGCGCAGAAGGTCGCCGCCGAAATCAATGGCCGCGCCCTCGCCTTCGACATCAGCGACTACGCCGCTGCAAAGGCCGCAGTGGACTCCGTCGGGCAGGTGGATGTGCTGGTCAACAACGCCGGCTGGGACCGCTTCCAGAACTTCATCGACATGGACCCTGCGGACTGGGAACAGCTGATCGCGATCAACCTGCGCGGCCCGCTCAACATGCACCACATCGTGGTGCCGCAGATGGCCAAGCGCGGCTGGGGCCGGGTGGTGAATATTTCATCGGACGCGGCGCGCGTGGGCTCGTCGGGCGAATCGGTGTACTCGGCCTGCAAGGGCGGGATCCTGTCGTTCTCCAAGACGCTTGCGCGCGAACTTGCCCGCAAAGGCGTGACCGTGAACGTAGTCTGCCCCGGCCCCACCGACACGCCGATCCTGCGCGGGTTCGCAGGCGAAGGCGAAGCGGGCCAGAAGGTCATGGATGCGCTGGTCCGCGCCATCCCGATGAAGCGCGTCGGCCAGCCGGATGACGTTCCCGGCCTCGTCGCGTTCCTCGCGAGCGACGAGGCAGCCTACATCACCGGGCAGGTCATCAGCGTGTCGGGTGGCCTGACGATGGCCGGCTGAGGTATCCTGCGCGACCATGTCCTCCCCAATCCCCTTCCCCTGGAACGACCGCTACCTGCTCGGGTATCCACCCATGGATGCCACGCACCGCGAGTTCGTCGAAGTCGTCAATGCGATCCTGTCAGCGCCCGACGCCGAGATCGGCCCTTTGCTGGACAAGTTCGCAAGCCATGCAGAAAAGCATTTCGGCGAGGAACGGGAGTGGATGAAGACCACCGACTTCCCCGCCGCGGACTGCCACATCGACGAGCACGACGCGGTGATGACCTCCGTGCGCCTCGTGATCGGGGTCGTCGCAGAAGGCGACTTTGCCGAAGGCCGGCGCCTCGCCACGGAACTGGCCAAGTGGTTTCCCGGGCACGCCGACTACATGGATGCGCCGCTCGCGCAATGGCTGGCCAAGCGCCGCATGGGCGGCGTGCCGGTGGTGCTGAGGCGCGGCGCCACCGCCGGCTGACGGGCGCCGTGCCTCGGGAGCTCTGCGATGCGAGTTTCTGCGCACACCCTTGAAACATTGACGAGCATTGCCAGGAGGCATTTTGGCGACGCTGTCGAAGTTCGGCTGTTCGGATCTCGCGTCAATGACCTCGAGCGTGGCGGGGATATTGATATCCAGGTTGTCGCTCCCGAGGCCACTTATCGCGATGAGATTGCGTTTCTTGTCGAGGTTGAGCGTCAACTGGACGAGCGGGTCGATCTTCGCGTTCAACGCAAGGAAAAAATCCTGATCGATGAAATCGCCCGGAAACGGGGAGTGCTTCTGGGTGGACGCTAACGATTCAGCAGAGGCGCTCAAATCGCAACTTGATGTCACTGCCGGTGTGGCCGATCGTCTGGCTTACTCGAAACCCGGACCGGCTAGGCCCAGCGCAGGCTGAACGACCCACCCGTCGACTCCACCCGCCCGGCATGGGGCGGCCCCCAGTGGGCAGGAGCGAACAGCGCTCCGCTTTCCGCGCAGTCGGCCAGCACCCGCCGCCGCATGGCCCGCGCACCGGCCGCGTCTTCGCAGAAGCGGCTGTTCACGTCGGGGTAGTAGACCTGCAAAGGATGGTGGCAGATGTCACCGGCGAACAGCATGCGCTCGCCGGCGGACTCGGCGCGCAGCACCACATGGCCCGGGGTATGGCCGGGCGTGGGATCCACGAGCAGGCCGTCTTCGATCGCGTGACGGCCTTCCAGGGCGAGCAGCTGGCCGGCTTCGAGGACCGGCAGGAGGCTGTCCTGCCAGACCGCACGGTCGTCGTCGCCGGGACGATTGGCCTTGGCCTTGGCCTCGGCCGAGGCCAGCTCGGCTTTCGAACAGAGCACTTTCGCGTTCGGGAACGTCGGCACCCAGCGCCCGTCGCGCAGCTGCGTGTTCCAGCCCACATGGTCCACATGCAGGTGGGTGCACAACACGAAGTCGACGTCTTCGGGCTTGAAGCCCGCCTGCGCCAGCCGCTCGAGGTACGGCTGCTCGAGGTTGTCGAATCCCGGCGAGTTCGGGCGTGCCTTGTGGTTGCCGATGCAGGTGTCGACGAGGATGACGTGCTTCTGCGTGCGCAGGAGCCACGTATGCGTCCCCATCACGAAGCGCTTCTTCACCGGGTCGTAGTGGTTGGGTGCGAGCCAGCCGAGGTTGCGCTCGATCGCCTCCGCAGGCAGGTCGGGCAGGAGGTGCGCCGGCGGGAACGCCGCGCCGAGCGTCTCCTTGATGCGCATCACCTCAATGGAACCGCAGCGGCAGGCGATCATGCCGGCACCGTGGGAGGAAATGCGGCCAAAGCCGCGTCGGCGTCGTACCCGTAGAGCCGCTGCTGCCCGGCGGGAAAGCCGCTCGGGTACTTTTGCTGGTTCTCGCGCAGCCGGGAATCGCGGTGCGCGATCTTGCCGGCGTCGGACATGTTGAAGAGTTCCTCGGCATCGCGCGAAAACTTCTGCACCCACTCGCCACGGTCCTTGCGCAAAAGTTCGTAGCGCTCGAACGCGGCGCCTGGCGCACCGGGCGCATCCGCAATGCAGGCCGCCAGCACGTACGCATCCTCGATCGATTGCGCCGCCCCTTGCGCATGAAAGGGCAGCATCGCATGCGCCGCATCCCCGAGCAGCACTACCCGCCCGTCGCGCCATGACGCCAGCGGCTCGCGGTCGTGCAGTGCAGTCCGGTAGAGCTTGGTCGAAGCCCCGATCACGCCGCGCACCTGCGGGTGCCAGCCCGCGTATTCGGCCAGCGCCTCGTCCACGCTGCCCGTCGCCGACCAGGACTCCCGCGACGGCGCGGCAGACCGCCCCACCCCGATCCAGTTGTGCGTGTGGCCCGCCGAAATGAAGTAGTGCACGATGCAGCGCTCCGGGCCCCACCAGTTGTTCGACTGGAGTTCGAGCTTCAGGTCCGCGACCGCCTCTGCCGGCATCGTGCCGCGCCATGCGACGTTGCCGGAGAACCGTGGCGTGCCTTTGCCGAACAGCTGGTCCCGGACGATCGAGTGGATGCCGTCGGCACCGATAACCGCCGCACCGTCCCAGGTAGTGCCGTCCTCGAGGGTCAGCGAGGCCCCGCCCGCGTCCTGGTCGACGCGCTTCACCTTGCTTCCCAGGTGGATGTTGGCGGTGCCGAGCGCGCTGGCCATGACATCGAGGACTTCCGCCCGGTGCGCATGCAGGTAGGGGGCCCCGAAGTGCTTCTCGGCCACCTCGCCCAGGGGCGTCCAGAGGATGCGCTCGCCCGACTGCCAGGAGCGCACTTCCAGCGCCTTCGGCCGCACGCCGATGCGCTCCAGTGCCGGCCCGAGGCCGAGCTTCACGAAAATCCGCATTACGTTGCACGACAGCTGGATGCCCGCGCCGACTTCGCGGAAGGCTTCGGCCTGCTCGAACAGTTCAAACGGCACGCCGCGCGCGCGCAGGCACAGGGCCGTTGCGATGCCGCCGATGCCGCCACCGGCAATGAGGATGGGTTTCATGGCTAAAAGCATACCGGGGAAGCGCAAGAAGCGGATGGATTTGGCCTCACGGTTTCGCTACTCTGCCTTCCATGGATGCCACACAAACGCTGATCGACCGGGCCCGCGCCTATCTCGATGCCCGCCGCGGGGAGCGCACCACCCTCGAGGAACTCGGCCGGGCGGTCGGGGCCAGCCCCTTCCACCTGCAGCGCAGCTTCAAGCGCGTGCTGGGGCTTTCCCCGCGCGACTACCAGCAGGCATTGCGGCTCGAGGACGCGAAGCGCGCGCTGGCCGGCGGTCGCCGCGTGACCGACGCCGTGTTCGAGGCGGGTTACGGTTCGCTCTCGCGCTTCTATGAAAAGGCCGCCGCAGGCCTCGGCATGGCCGCCAAGGCCTACCGCGCGAAGGGCAAGGGGCAGTCCATCGCCTACACCACATTCCACTCCCCGCTCGGCTGCATCCTGCTCGCCTCGACCGGGCGCGGCCTGTGCTCGGTGAAGATCGGGGACACCCCCGAAGCACTGGTAAAAACGCTTTCCGCCGAATTCAGCGAGGCGGACCTGCGGCAGGACGGCAAGGCGTTGAAAACGGAAAAGGACCAGGTACTCGCCTTCCTGTCCGGTGACGCGACGCTGGCAAAACTGCCGCTCGACATCCGCGGCACCGTCTTCCAGCAACGCGTGTGGTCCGCCCTGCGGCAGATCCCGCGCGGCGAAACCCGCACCTACAAGGACATCGCGTCCGCGATCGGTGCGCCCAAGGCCGTGCGAGCCGTGGGCAGCGCCTGCGGCGCAAACCCGGTGGCGCTGGTAATCCCCTGCCATCGCGCGCTGCGCACGGACGGCGGCCTCGGCGGCTATGCCTGGGGCCTGGAGCGCAAGCAGAAACTGCTCAAGATCGAACGCAAGCGCCCGGGCGATTAGCCGCGGGGCCTTTGCGGCTCCAGTGAATTCCGCGCCTTCTGCGGCTACAATCTGGCCTCCCAAGGGAGGCTCCATGCCAGCGTATCCGCATCTGTTCCAGCCGCTCGATCTCGGCTTCGTCACGCTTCCCAACCGCATCATGATGGGCTCGATGCACACCGGCCTGGAGGAGATGCCCGACGGCATCGAAAGGCTGGCCGCCTTCTACGCCGAACGCGCCGCGGGCGGCGCGGCGCTGATCGTGACCGGCGGGTTCTCGCCGGACAGCGCCGGCAACCTGAGCCCGCATCCGGCGGAAATGGCGAGCACGGCCGACCGCGACCGCCACAAGCCGCTGCCCAAAGCCGTGCACGACGCGGGCGGCCGCATCTGCCTGCAGATCCTGCACGCGGGCCGCTACGGCAAGAACCCCAACATCGTTGCGCCCTCGGCCATCCGCGCGCCGATCAACCCGATCGCGCCGCGCGAGATGACCGCCGCCGAGATCGAGACCACGATCGAAGCCTTCGCCCGCTCGGCCGTGCTCGCGCGCGAAGCCGGCTACGACGGCGTGGAGATCATGGGCTCCGAGGGTTACCTGATCACCCAGTTCCTCGCGCTGCGCACCAACCAGCGCAAGGACGAGTGGGGCGGCAGCCTGGAAAACCGCATGCGCTTCGGCGTGGAGGTCGTGCGCCGCACGCGCGCCGCGGTGGGCAAGGACTTCATCCTCATCTACCGGATCTCGGCACTGGAACTGGTCGAGGGCGGCCAGACCACCGAGGACATCCTCGCGGTGGCGCGTGCCATCGAAGCGGCCGGCGCCACGATCCTCAACACCGGCATCGGCTGGCACGAGGCACGCATCCCGACCATCGCGCAGGCCGTGCCTCGCGGCGGCTTCGCGTGGGTCACGCGACGGCTGCGCGAAGCGGTGAAGCTGCCGCTGATTGCCTCCAACCGGATCAACGCGCCGGAGATCGGCGAGGACATCATCGCGCGCGGCGACGCCGACATGGTGTCGCTCGCCCGCGGCATGCTGGCCGACGCCGAGTTCGCCAACAAGGCCAAGGCCGGCGACCGGGCCGGGATCAACATCTGCATCGCCTGCAACCAGGCCTGCCTCGACCATATCTTCTCGGGCCAGTTCGCCTCCTGCCTCGTGAACCCGCGCGCCGGGCGCGAAACGCAACTCGCGTACCTGCCGGTCACGAAAAAGAAAACCGTTGCCGTGGTCGGCGGCGGCCCCGCCGGCCTGTCGTGTGCCGCGATTGCGGCTGAACGCGGCCACGCGGTGACCCTCTACGAAGCCGCGGGCGAACTCGGCGGGCAGTTCAACCTCGCCAAGAAAATTCCCGGCAAGCAGGAATTCGCCGAGAGCGTCGCGTACTACGCGGAGCGCATGAAGCGCGCCGGCGTCACAGTGAAGCTCGGCCAGCCGGCCACCGACGCGGACCTCGCGCAGTTCGACGAGGTCGTGCTCGCCACCGGCATCGAGCCGCGCACGCCGGCGATTCCCGGCATCGACCATCCCAAGGTCGCCGGCTACGTGGACGTGCTGCGCGGCCGCGCAGCCGTGGGGAAAACCGTGGTGATCATCGGGGCGGGTGGCATCGGCTTCGACGTGGCGCTCTACCTGCTGGAGAAAACCGGCCGCTCGCAGACCGACCCGGAGGCGTTTGCCGCGCATTGGGGCATCACCGCCGCCGCCACCGTGCCGGGGGGACTCGACCCCAAGGGCCCGGAAGCGCCGCACCCGGCGCACCGGATCACGATGCTGAAGCGCTCGGACACCGCCTTCGGCAAGACGCTGGGCCTGTCGACCGGCTGGGTGCATCGCATCGAGCTCGCCCGCAACGGCGTGGCGATGGTCAAGGGCGTCGAATACCGCCGGATCGACGACGCGGGCGTGCACATCACCGTCGAAGGTAAGGAAACCTGCGTCCCGGCCGACACAGTCATTGTGTGTTCCGGACAGGATCCGCGCCGCGACCTGCTGGCGGCGATCGAAGGCCGGGGCGGGAAAGCCCACCTGATCGGCGGCGCGCGGGAAGCCGGGGAACTGGACGCCAAGCGGGCAATGCTGGAGGGAGCACGACTGGCCGCGGCGCTATAGTTTTCCTTAAAAGGCATGGAAACTGCCTTGGAAGCGGCTTCTGGAAGCCATTTTTTGTAAGTAATGTTCAACATTTATTGACGCTGACCGACTGGACATCGCCATGACCGCCCCTGTCGCGCCCCTGCCCGCCGCCGAAGCCCGTGCCGTGCTCGACCGGATCGCGAAGAACATCGAGCGAGTGCTGCAGGGCCAGCACGCCTCGATCCGGATGCTGCTGGCGGCCTTCTCGGCCGGCGGGCACGTGCTGATCGAGGACGTGCCGGGCACGGGCAAGACAACGCTGGCCAAGGCGCTGGCGCAGTCCATCGGCGCGCCGTTCGCCCGTATCCAGTTCACACCCGACCTGCTGCCGTCGGACATCCTCGGCGTGTCGATCTACAACCCGCGCGACCAGCAGTTCGAGTTCCGCGAGGGCCCGGTGTTCACCAGCATCCTGCTCGCCGACGAGATCAACCGCGCCAGCCCGCGAACGCAATCGGCGCTGCTCGAGGTCATGGGCGAGGCCCAGGTCACGGTCGAAGGCCGCACGCAGCGGCTCGACCCGCTGTTCTTCGTGATGGCCACGCAGAACCCGGTGGAGTTCCGCGGCACCTACCCGCTGCCCGAGGCGCAGATGGACCGCTTCGCGATGCGCCTGTCCCTCGGCTACGTCGACGCGGCCATGGAGGTGGCGATGCTCACCGCGCAGGAGCACGAACACCCGCTGGCCTCGATCGGTGCGGTCGCCAGCCATTCCGAGGTTCTCGGCGCCCGCGCAGCGGCGCACGCGGTGCGCATTGCCGACGAACTGAAGGGCTACATCGTGGCGCTGGCGCGGGCGACGCGTGAAGCAGGCTCGGTACAGCTCGGCTGCGGACCACGCGCCTCGATCGCCCTCACGCAGGTGGCGCGATCGCTGGCGCTGATCGACGGTGAGTCGTTCGTGCGCCCCGAGCACGTGCGCGAAGCGGCGCAGAGCGTGCTCGCCCACCGCATCGTCCTGCAACCCCAGGCGCGCTATGCGGGCGCCAGCGGCGCGTCCGTGGTGGCCGACGCGCTCGACGCGGTCCCGGTCCCCGCCTAGCCCGGCCCGCGATGCTGCGGCTCCATTACACGCTGCTCCGCCTGGTCTCTGTGGTCGACCGCTCGGTACGCGAGCGCCTGACCGGCGCAGGCAAGCTCGCCGCCATCAGCGCCTTCATGGCGGCCATCGTCGGGCTGGACACGCACCAGTCGCTCGCCTCGCAGGTGTTCGCCCTGCTGGCGGCGATGCTCGCCGTGTCGCTACTGCTCAGCTTCGCCTTCCGGGCCCGGGTGGCCGTGCGGCGCAGCCTGCCGCGCTTCGCGACGGCGGGCGAGGAGCTCGGCTACCGGATCTCGGTGAGCAACGCCGGCCGCCGGCCGCTGGCCGACCTCGAGGTGCGCGAACACTTCGCCGATGCGCGCCCGAGCTTCGCCGAGTTCCGGCGCGGCCGCGACCCGCGCGACGCGCAGCGCAACTGGGTCGACCGCAAGGGTGGCTACTTCCGCTGGCGGCACCTCATCGAGCGAAAACTCCCCGAGCGCGCGCGCGGCGGGCCGCTCGCGCTGATGCCCGCGGGCGCAAACGGCGAAGTGCGAGCGAGCCTCGTGCCGCGCCGCCGCGGCGTGCTTTCCTTTGCGGGCATCGACCTCGTGCGGCCGGACGTCTTCGGGCTCGCCTACGGTCGCGTGCGCACGGCGCTCGCCGACAAGCTCGTGGTCCTCCCGAAGCGCTACCGCCTGCCCCAGGTCCTGCTACCCGCGCAGCGGCTGCTGCAGCCGGGCGGCCATGCGCTCGCCTCGTCCATCGGCGACTCGGAGGAGTTCCTTTCGTTGCGCGAGTACCGCCCCGGCGACAGCCTGCGGCGCGTGCACTGGAAGAGCTTCGCGCGCACCGGCGAGCCGGTGGTGAAGGAGTTCGAGACCGAATTCTTCGAGCGCCACGCACTGGTGCTGGACACCGGCGCCGCCGGCGAGACCGACGCCTTCGAGGAAGCCATCTCGATTGCGGCCTCGTTCGTCTACACGATCGACACCCAGGAGTCGCTGCTCGACCTCGTCTTCGTGGCGGGCGAGCCCGAGTGCCACACCGCCGGGCGCGGGGAAGCCTCCAACGTGCACCTGCTCGAGATCCTCGCCGGGCTTGAGCCCACGCAACCAACCGAGTTCGAGCCATTGGCCCGTGAAATCCTCGCGATGCGTGGCTCGCTTTCGTCTGCCGTGTTCGTGCTGCTGGCCTGGGATGAGCCGCGCAGGAAACTCGTCGCTGACCTCACCGCGTCGGGCCTGGGGGTGCGCGTCCTGCTCGTCACGGATTCGCCTCCTGCAGATGCGCAAGGCGTGCTGGTGCTGCAGCCCGGCCACATCGAAGCCGGCCTGATGAAATTCGCATGAACGCCCCCGCCGCCAGCCCGTTCCAGGTCCCGCCCGCGCTGCTCGCGATCGCGCTGGCTTTCTGGGGCTGGCAGACGAAGAACGGCTATGCGGCGGCCGGGCTGGCACTCGCGATGCTGTTGCCGGCCCTCACGCGCCTGCGACTGGAACTCTCCGAACGCGACCAGCACCGCATCGCGGACCTGACGATGGTGCTGTATGTCGCGGTCGCCGGATCTTTGATCGCCACGGAGACACTAAGGACTGGCGTGCACGAGTCTCTCGTGTGGCTGCCCGGCGTGGTGCTGCCGCTGATGCTTGCGCAGACCATGTGCGTAGAAGGCCGCGTGCCACTCACCGCCCTGTTCCGCTACCTGCGCAAGCTCAAGGCGCGCGGCGAGAAGGTGCAGGACCCGCCCGTCGACCTGACCGGCCCGTACCTTGCACTGGTCCTGATCGCCGCGGGCATGGCCAACCAGTCCGGGTATGGCTACTTCGCGGGCGTGGTCCTCATTGTGGCTGCGGCGCTGGTCCGGATCCGGCCCTCGCGGGTCGGGCTCGCCGGCTGGCTGCTCGCGCTCACGGTGTCGGCCGGCGCCGGCTACGGCATCCAGTCGGGCCTCTATACCCTGCAGACGCTGGTGGAGGACTGGATCATTGACTGGCAGCTGAGCGGCCCCCTCCTCGACCCCTACCGCAGTTCCACCCGGATTGGAGAATTGGGCCGCCTCAAATCCGAGGATGCCATCGTGATGCGCGTATACGCGCCGAAGGACGGGGCGGACCGACCAGCGCTGCTGCACCGGGCGAGCTACAACCACTACGCCGGCACCACCTGGCTCGCGCGGCAGGGCAACCTCGAGGCGCTGGCCTCACGCGGCGACGGGACGGTGTTCCTGCTCGCAGGGAATGCCGACACGCCTCCGCCGGCCGACACACGCAAGATCCGCATCTCGCAGCGCGTGCAGGGCGGGCGCACGCTGCTTGCGATGCCGTTGAATGCGTCGGCCATCAGCGACCTTGTCGCCAGCCGCGTGCGCAGCAACCCGCTCGGCGCGGTGCAGGCGGAGATGGAAGTGCCATGGACCTTTTACTACACACTTTACAGCCCGGGCGCGGCGACCTCTCCGCCTGGATACTCGGCGGTAGGCGCAGAGGACCTGCACGTGCCCGAGCGCGAGCGGCCCACCCTGGACTCAGTAGCACTCAAGCTTGGACTGGCAGGCCTGCCCCCGGCCGAATCCGTGCGGCGAGTGATGGGCTACTTGGCGCAATTCGAGTACTCGACGGTGCGCAACCACGCGTTCTCCGACCTCATTCCCGGCAATGAAACTCCGTTGGCCGAGTTCCTCAACACTACGCGGCGCGGGCACTGCGAGTACTTCGCCACCGCCGCGACGCTGCTCTTGCGCACAGCCGGCATCCCGGCGCGCTACGCCACCGGCTACGCGATCCAGGACTGGAGCGCCTGGGAGGAGGCGTGGATCGTCCGGGAGCGGCACTCCCACGCGTGGGCGCGCGCGTTCGTGGCCGGCCACTGGCAGGACGTCGACGCCACGCCCCCGGCCTGGTTTGCGGACGAGGAAGCGCTGGCCCCCACCGGACAGAAACTCGCCGACCTGCTGCGCTGGGCCGGGTTCCGCTGGACCACGCGCGACGGCAGCGAGACGAAGATGCTGGCCTGGGCCATTGTGGCCATCGCAGCGGTGATCCTCGTCTGGAAGCTCGTGAGCGAAGGCGGCCTGGTGCGGCTCGCACAGCGCGCCGGCGACTCGCGCCACACCCGGCCCGGGGACGACTCGGAGTTCTACGCCGTCGAAGCCGCCCTGGCGAAGCGCGTGCCGCGCAGGGCAAGCGAACCGCTGCTCGAATGGCTGCCGCGCGCGGCGGCGGCGCTGGAGGCCGGCGCCCGCGCCGAACTCAGCCGGCTGGCCGTGCTTCATTACCGCTACCGATTCGATCCGCAGGGCCTGCCGGCGGCTGAGCGCTCCACGCTGTCGAACAGCTGCAAGAAGATCCTCGCTGTCATACGGCGCGCGTAAAATATCCTGACTTTCAACAGGAGGAATGCCATGTCCGGTGGTGGCCACGTAGACCCGTCCAACAAGAAAATCGCACTGCAGATCGCGATCCTCGCCGTCGTCCTCTCCTTTTCGGAGACGCTCGGCAATGGCGCGCAGACGGCGGCGCTGAGCCTGAATATCGAAGCCTCGAACCTGTGGTCGTTCTACCAGGCGAAGACGATCCGCCAGACCACCATGCGCACCGCTGCGGACCAGCTCAGCGCGCAGACCGGGGCGAAGGGCACGGAAGCCGAGAAGAAGCAGATCGAGGCGTGGAGGAAGACCGCCGATCGCTACGAATCGGAGCCCGAAAAGGGCGAAGGCCGCAAGGAGCTCATGGCAAAGGCAAAGCAAGCCGAGGAAAAGCGCGACCGGTCGCTCGCGGCCTACCACCACTACGAAGTGGCCTCGGCCGCGGTGCAGATCGCCATCGTGCTCGCTTCCGCGGAAGTCATCACCAGCGTCATTGCGCTGGGCTGGGCCTCGGCGTTCCTCGGTGTCGCGGCCGTGGGGTTCTGCATGATCGGCTTCTTCTGGCCGACGGCAATACACCTCTTCTAGCGCTAGCGCCGCCAGGACGGCGGGCGGGCGGGATCGATCGCGTAGCGCTGCAGGGCTTCAGCCACGACCGTGCGCTCGATCGTCCCCTCGTCGGCCAGCGCGGCGAGCGCGGCGACCGCGATGTGTTCGCGGCTCACCTCGAAGAAGTCGCGCAGCGCGGCGCGCGTGTCGCTGCGGCCGAACCCGTCGGTGCCCAGGGCTACGTATTTGTGCGGCACACAGCCACGGATCAGTTCGGCAACGGCGCGCACGTAGTCGCTTGCGGCGACCACGGGACCGCAGGTTCCTGCGAGGTTCTGCTCGACCCAGCCGGACTGCCGCGGCGCGAGGGGATTCAGGCGATTGGCGCGTTCGACCTCGAGGCCGTCGCGCGCGAGTTCTGAAAAGCTGGTGACGCTCCAGACGTCGGCGGCGATGCCCCAGTCTTTTTCGAGCAGTTCGCCGGCGGCGATGGCTTCGCGCAGGATCGTGCCCGCGCCGAGCAACTGGACCTTCGCTCCCTCCCGCGCCTGCAACTTGTACAGGCCGCGGAGAATGCCTGCCTCGGCCCCGGCGGGCATGCCCGGGTGAACGTAGTTCTCGTTCATCACGGTGAGGTAATAGAAGACGTCTTCCTTCGCCTCGAGCATGCGGCGCGCGCCGTCCTGCACGATCACCGTCATCTCGTAGCCAAAGCATGGGTCCCACGCGCGCAGGTTCGGGATCGTCGAAGCCACGAGGTGGCTGGAGCCGTCCTCGTGTTGCAATCCCTCGCCCGAGAGCGTGGTGCGCCCGGCCGTGCCGCCCACGAGGAAGCCGCGGGACCGCTGGTCGGCCGCCGCCCAGATCAGGTCGCCCACGCGCTGGAACCCGAACATCGAGTAGTAGATGTAGAACGGCAGCATGGCCGAGCCATGGGCGCTGTAGCTGGTGGCCGCAGCGATCCATGAAGACAGCGCGCCCGCCTCGGTGATCCCTTCCTCGAGGATCTGGCCGTCCTTGGCCTCCTTGTAATAGAGCAGCTCGTCCTTGTCCTCAGGCTCGTACAACTGCCCGACCGCCGAATAGATACCTACCTGCCGGAACAGGCTCTGCATGCCGAAGGTGCGCGCCTCGTCGGCGACGATGGGCACGACGCGCTTGCCGAGGTTCGGGTCCTTCAGCAACTGCGACAGCATCTGCACGAACACCATCGTCGTCGACTGCTCGCGGTCGCGCGTGCCTTCGAGCAGGCGCGAGAACGCGGCGAGCGGCGGCACGGGCACGGCTTCGCATTCCACACTGCGCGCGGGCAGGAAGCCGCCGAGCTTCTCGCGCCGCGCGTGCAGGTACTTGATCTCCGGGCTGTCCGGGCCGGGCGTATGGAAGCGCACCGCCTCGACATCCTCGTCGGACAACGGCAGGTCGAAGCGGTCGCGGAAGGCGCGCAGCGCCTCGGCGTCGAGTTTCTTCTGCTGGTGGGTGCCCATCTTGCCCTGCCCCGACTCGCCCATGCCGTAGCCTTTCTTGGTCTGGGCAAGGATCACCGTCGGGCGTCCCTTGTGGTTCGCGGCGGCTGCATAGGCGGCGAAGATCTTTACCGCATCGTGGCCGCCGCGGCGCAGGCGGTCGATATCCGCGTCGGTCATGTGCGCAACCAATGCCTGCAGATCCGGGTATTTGTTGAAGAAATGCTCGCGGTTGAACCGCCCGTCGGTGGCGGCGTAGGTCTGGAATTCGCCGTCGACGGTTTCGTGCAGGCGCTTGAGCAACACGCCTTCATCGTCGCGCGCAAAGAGCCCGTCCCAGTCCGCCCCCCAGAGGAGCTTCACCACGTTCCAGCCCGCGCCGGCAAACAAGCCTTCGAGTTCCTGGACGACCGAACCGTTGCCGCGCACCGGGCCGTCGAGCCGCTGCAGGTTGCAGTTCACGACAAAGATCAGGTTGTCGAGCCCTTCGCGTACGGCGAGCGAGAGTCCGGCGAGCGATTCCGGCTCGTCCATCTCGCCGTCGCCAACGAAGGCCCAGACCTTGCGATCGACGGTATCCAGCAGTCCGCGGTCTGCGAGGTAACGCATGAAGCGCGCCTGGTAGATCGCGTTGATCGGGCCCAGGCCCATCGACCCGGTAGGGAACTGCCAGAAGTCCGGCATCAGCCAGGGGTGGGGATAGGAAGAAAGCCCGCGACCGCCCGTCTCGCGCCGGTAGCTGTCCAGTTGCGCCTCGCTCAGGCGCCCCTCGAGAAAGGCTCGCGAATAGACCCCGGGGGCCGAGTGCGGCTGGAAGTAGATAAGGTCACCGGCTTGCCCGGCACGGAAGAAATGGTTGAACCCGACTTCGAAGAGATCCGCAGCCGACGCATAGCTTGCGATATGGCCGCCCAGTTCGGGGTGGGCCCGGTTGGCGCGCACCACCATGGCCAGCGCATTCCAGCGCACGATCGAGCCCAGGCGCTGCTCGATGTCGAGATCCCCCGGGAACTGCGGCTGGTCGGAGAGCTGCACGCTGTTGCAGTAGGGCGTGTTCATCACTGGCGGCATGGGCACGCGGCGCGCACGCGCGTGCTCGAACAGCTTCCTGAGGAGGAAGGTTGCGCGCTCGCGCCCTTCGGCCGCAACAAGCGCATCGAAGGCGTCGAGCCATTCGCGGGTTTCGGAGGGGTCGACGTCCGGCGGGTTTACGCGCCAGAACGCGGAAGAAACGATGTCGGAGAGGTCGGTCATGCGTGCAGTTTATCGGGAGGCCCGCCGCAGGTGGTGCTGTTCTGGCTGTTAAAAACCAGGTTTTAAAGCATACTGTGCTTTAAATAGTTACATTCTAAACACAATATGCCGTCACAGACTCTCGATGCCACCGACTGGAAGATCCTCTCCTGCTTGCAGGAGGATGCCCGCCTCAGCAACGTGGAACTCGCGCAGGCCGTCCATCTCTCACCCTCGCCCTGCCTCAACCGGGTCCGCAGCCTGGAGTCGGGCGGCGTCATCAAGCGGTACGTGACGCTGCTCGATCCGCTCGAGCTCGGCCTCACGGTCAGCGTATTCATCCAGGTGACGCTGGAGCGGCAGGTGGAGTCCGCGCTGGAAGTGTTCGAGCGTGCGATCCAGGCACGTCCCGAAGTGATGGAGTGCTACCTGATGACCGGCGATGCGGACTACCTGCTGCGTGTCGTGGTCTCGGACGTGCAGGCGCTGGAGCGGTTCATCCTCGACTTCCTCACGCGCATCCACGGGGTGGGCAACATCCGCTCGAGCTTCGCGCTGAAGCAGGTGAAGTACCAGACTGCGCTGCCACTCCCGCAGCAGGAGCGTGGAGAGCGTCGCAAGCCGGCTCGCGCGGCAGTGAGGAAATCGCGCCGGAAATGAGGCCCGGGGGGCCTCCATGCTATAGTCCTCCCAGCAGGATGCTCAAGCAGTGAATTCGCAGTCCCCTCATCGCCGCGTTCGCGGCAACGTTGGCCTCAAGTTCCCTTTCTTGGATTTCTCGCACCGGCGCCGCGGCCCGGATTTGCCGCGGCTCACTCAAGAAGGAACTTCAATATGGCTACCGGAACAGTAAAGTGGTTCAACGACAGCAAGGGCTTCGGCTTCATCACGCCTGACGAAGGCGGCGAAGACCTGTTCGCCCACCACAGCGCGATCCAGATGGACGGCTACAAGTCGCTCAAGGAAGGACAGAAAGTCCAGTACGAAGAGCGCACGGGCCCGAAGGGCAAGCAGGCAGCGGACATCAAGTCGCTCTAAGCACCCGTACGGCATGTGTAAAAGGCCCGGCTTGCCGGGCCTTTTTCTTTTGGCGCCTCGGCCGCGCTCCATCATTGCACTTTGTAATGCCCCGCTCCTTGCACCTGCCCACGGGCGCTGCTAGGATTCGGCCACTCCAAAGGGGAGTAGCTTTTCGCAGGGCCGCCGTCACCACGGGACGAATTCTGCCCCGGTAGCCCTGGCAACGCATCTCAGCGTTGTAAGCGAGACCTTTGCCAGTCAGGCAAAGGTCTTTTCGTTTGCGCGAGACTCCAGCCTGCTTGCAAAGCAACGCCGCGAACACCCTTAAGGAGTCACACATGCGTCACGCCGCCCTTCGCAGGTACTTCAGGCACGGAATGCTTCCCCAGCTCATGGTGTTCGAGGCCGTCGCCCGCCTCGGGAGCTTCACCCGCGCGGGGGACGAACTCTGCCTTGCCCAGCCCACCGTCTCAGTGCAGGTCCGCAAGCTCTCCGAAACGCTGGGGCTGAAGCTGCTGGAGCAGTCCGGCAGGAAAATCGTGCTGACCGAAGCAGGCAAAGAGGTGTACGAAACCGTCCAGGTGCTGTTCCGCTTCTTCATCGACGCGGATGCGCGCCTCGGCGCGCTGCGTGGCATGCGCTGCGGTGCACAGGTGCGAACCACTGTGCAAAGCGGACTGGTCCTGGCGGAACTTGGTGCCGGCTAGAGGAATCCGCCGCTCGCTCTTAAGCACCGCCTTGAGCAGTGTTCAACGTTTGAAACGCTCCGTCGCCGTCTCGCTTCAATTTATTCATTTTCTGAATCAGGGTGGTTCTCTGCAACTGTAGAAGCTGTGCCGTTTTACTCACATTGCCGTTGGTCCGCGTGAGGGCCTGCTCGATAATATTTTTTTCAATATCGTGGAGGTAATCCTTAAGCGGTAGTCCACCCTCGGGCAATATGGCCCCACCGCTGGCAACTAAAATAATATCTTCGACCGGGTTACGCTCAAAGCGGGGGGGGGTGACAGCGCTATCCGCAGCCCCCTCGACCAGCTTATCTTCGGGATCAATACTCTCCTCAGCGGCAGCACTGGCGATCGCAACATCAATTGCCATCTTGGTGGGCAACAGGTGTCTCAGTACGCAACCAATACTCAAATGCTGCCTCGGGTACAGCACGCTCAGGCGGATGATCAGATTGGAGAGCTCGCGGATATTTCCAGGCCACGCATACCCTTGCATGGCCTGAGCCAGACAGCGCGCAAAAGTAATCGGTTGGTTCTCACCCTGCGCATGAAGTTTCGAAAAATATTCGATGAACCGTGGAATATCCTCACGCCGTTCGCGCAACGGCGGCACTTTGATCGGCAGCACGTTGAGGCGAAAAAAAAGATCTTCGCGAAATCGTCCCGCAGCGCACTCGACCTCGAGGTCGCGATGCGTCGCTGCAATCACGCGCACATCGACAGGAACCTGCCCGGCACTGCCCACAGGGTCAATCACCCCCTCCTGCAGAACGCGCAGCAGCTTTACCTGCATCTCGGCAGGCATATCGCCGATCTCATCGAGAAACAACGTGCCGCCGTTGGCCAACTCAAACCGGCCTTTGCGATCAGCAATCGCGCCGGAAAAAGCGCCCTTGCGATGACCAAACAGTTCGCTCTCCAGTAAATCTCTGGGAATCGCTGCGCAATTGATGGGAACAAAAGCCGCTTTAGCCCTGGGCGACCCATTGTGAAGGGCCTGCGCGACCAGTTCTTTGCCGCTACCGCTTTCCCCACTAATCAGGACGGTGGCATTGGTATCGGCCACTAACGACATCATCTCGCGCAGCAATCGCACCTGCTTACTGTCGCCGATAATTTGTCGTTTGTTCTCCATGGAGGGCGTTTCTATAAATCCTGAGCGGAATCAGGGATAAGTATATTTGAAAAATTTAGAACAGTCAGCATAGATATTAATTTCTGCGCATAAATGTCAGCATAAATATTAGCTTCTGTGCATATCTGATAATATGTGAGATTCCTGCAAAAGTCTAAGCTTCGGCGATATTGCAACGCACCATTCGCCCTCTCGGGACATTTTTTAGCTCAATCTGATCCCGATGGCGTGGATGCGCGACAATCAAAGCCAGAAAATACCCCAGGTAACGCTATCGCTGTCCGGTGGCGCTTGGGACTATTTGGCAGATAATTTTTAAAATCTAACGGTAACGGGATGCCCCAAAAAAACTTTATCGCGATATCGATGCTCTTGGTGCTGGCGATAATCGGCTGTGTTATCTGTTACCAGTTAGGAAAAACGTCCGCCACCTCGAAAGGTCCCGATGCGGAGCTTAGGGGAGATGCCGCTAGTGCTAGTGCTAGCGGGAAGAAGTCCCTGGATCTTATTTGCGATCTAAAGGTCAACATGCCCCAAAGTGACCTGAGCTCGCCTCGTCAGAGCTACACGCAAATAGTCATTGCCAATATTGACTTTACCAACCTTTCCGGTTGGTACCAGGGACAGTTTGCGATTTCAGAGTCTCGCAAGGGAAGCGTTACGATGGAGGGCTCTGTGCTGCATGTGCGGAGACCCGCTCTGTTTCCCCGCTTTGGGGTCATGATATCCGGGGAGGAGTTCACCATTGACCGAGCGACCGGTGCCTTCCTGCAAAATGTAAGCATTCAGGACGGCAGAACCATTGAGCTGATGAGTGGATTTTGTGGCAAATACACAAAAGCACCGTTTTAACTTCGCCCATACGACATCAGTTTGGGTAGTCGCCTTGCCTGACGACGGCGCCACAGTCGCCCTCCCTGTATGAAACGAGGTTGAGTCCAGGCAATACCCATGGCCATTGGATGAGTCCCGGTGGCGGGCTTTTGTGGCATCTTCGGGCCTTGCGTTACCGTCGACACTGGCGCCCGTTTCGCACCGCGATTACGCAATGGCTGGCCACTTGGCCGCACGGCCGGGAGCACCTGCTGCTGTTAGGGCCGAGTGCGGGCTGGTGCCTACCGACGGCCTTTCTTACGGGTTTTCGTACCATCTGCGCTGTGGATCTCGATCCGCTTGCACCTTGGCTGTTCAACCGCTTGCACGGCGCCGGCTTGCGGCGTGCGGGAGTACGGGTGCGTTGGCAGCGAGCGGATATTTTTGACACCCTCGTCACGCTGCTACGGGACTATCCGGAGCACGCTGTTCTGTTTGGCAACATGCTGGGACAACACCGCTTTTACTGTAGCGATGTCGAGTCTGCAGAAGCCCATCTGCAACGCTTGACACGGCAGTTGCAGGGCAGGGTGTGGGCCTCGTTTCACGATCGTTTATCGGTTGACTGGCAGGCCGACAGGGCTGCGCCAGAGCGGTTGTGTGCCCCGCGCAGCCTGCCCTCAGACCAGCTGGCACGACATTTCGGTAGCGCAGGCGTATGGACGGACCACCTGACCGCCGGGATCATGGAGGACAGGGAATGCCTCTACCTGCCTTGGCATCTGATGCCGGGTCGCTTACATCTGGTAGAGGCGGCCTGGCACAGATAGTGAGTCCGCTCCTGAGCGCCCCGCCGCCGCTTGTTCTCATTGGCTATAGAGGCCATGGGCATAACAATTGCTTTAATCCTACGTGATGCATGGGATGGCCTAAAGACCGGCAATTGGCGGTCTATACAAGCGATTTTCTGACATCAGCGGCAGAATTTTGCCTTTATATCGGCATCGCAAAGCGGGCTTTCCCCTAATGTAACAAGGGGCAAACGCGACAGGTTGTTTAGTGGATTCCATGGAAAGTATCACCCCCAATACGCTCACCTCGCCAGGCCCGTCCCGGGCCACCGGGACGGTCGCGCGCAGCGAGCGCGGGCATACCGATTTCCGGGTGTTATTGGCGAAGACTGAAAGTACGGCGCTGGCACTTGATGGGGCGCAGCCCAGTCTCCGTACTCCCTTGCCAGCGGACAGCTTTCATACAGTGCGGTCGGGAGAAACCTTGTATGGAATATCCCGCAAGGTTTTGGAGTCTCGCGGCCTTGAGGTAACGCCTGCGGCAATCATGCGAACGGTGAAACGTTTGGGAGAATATAACGGCATAACCGACCACAATCGCATTTACCCGAATCAGAGGATCAATACGACGGTGCTGAATGGTTCGCCAGGCAAGGCCGTTGAAAATGTAAATTCCCCGGGCCCGCGCACAGATCATTTCAATCCGTTTGCCTGGTCTGGCGGCACGAGTCATGCGTCCGCGCCGTCCGCGCAGCTCAACGCTGAGCCCGACACGCACTTCAGCCAGCGCGGTGCGCTCACAACCAGCGAGTTTCTGGCCTATTCAAATGCGGCAATGTGCCACGAAGCGCCGGCCAGTCATTTCTGCGCCACCACGAAAAATCGCGAGAATGTCACGACTGCGATTGCCCTGACAAACCTGCCGCAATTGCCCGTTATTCCGGAGGGGGCTCAAGAGATGATTTCTCTGGGGCCTATGGCATTTACCGGAATCGGCGGTCCGTTATCGAACGCCACCGCTGAGCCGCCTTCCGCAGGTTCCGGATTGCCCGATATTTTTTACATGGGGCCGATCGGCAAGGCCCTCGACTACGTGCCGATGGAGACTGAAACGCGCGTGGCAATGCAGCAGGCCGGCTCTGTCGTCAGTGGGACCCTGTCGGGACTGAGAATGGCCAGTTTGCTGGGTGTCGCCACGCCGATTGCGGCGGCTGTTGGACTGGTGTGGGGACTTTTTTCCGCCAAGAGTATCAAGCCCGCCCAGGGCGAGAGCCCTCAAAAATAGATTTCTAACGTTGCCAGGCTAGTGTTTGGGCGGGGGCCCGGCGTCGCTTTTGGCACTGCCCTTTTTATCTTTTGCAGAATCATTTTTTGAATCGACGCTGTCTTTGACTCGCACCGTCTTGCAGATTTGTCGCGTCCCATTTTTAGTCACGCTCTCTTCGCAGATTTTTTCAACCTTATAAGCGTATGCGTCTGAGACCGGGCCGATCCCCGCGATGGCAATGCAGGCGGTCAACACGATCCGGCGTTTTATAGTTGCGGTCATGGATGGCATCCTTGATTGACTCCTGTTGAGGAAACCTGCGCTGCGTTTCCCTCTGAACCGCAGTTCGCGCCTTCGTGCCGGAGAATCAGGACGACTTACGATAGGCGAAACGGGTCAGCGCGACCTCATCGATGATCCGCTGTTCCGTAGCATCTCTCCTGATTTTTGAATTACTCATATCGCGTTCGTTCAAATGGCCCCATTTCATTACATCCATGCGAGCCGCCATACGCGCGCTCTCTGATTGCTCAATGCGTTCGTTCAGCGTGTTTTTTTGCTGGCCCAGCAATTTCTGCAATCCCTCCACATGACCGATGAAGCTACGGCAGATGGCGAGATCCCCTACCGACTGCACACGCCCGCTCTCAGCACTCAAAAACCGGCTTTCGTAGTCCTTGCGCATATCCTCAAGGCGTTGCTCGCGGTGCATGCAATCAGCGAGCTTCTGCTGGCCCTCGAGCAGTTCTTTCTGCGCCGCCGCTTCACGCGACTCCGAAAGCTTTTCCAGCAGGGGCCACACACTTTTTTTTGATTCAGGCATTACGGATATCCTTTTCCTACTTCATGAGCAAATTGTCTGAGTGCACCCACTGTGGTTTCAATGTCGACCCCCTCATGCATCTGCTGGCGCAACATGCTTTCCATTTGCCCCCTCCGCGCAATCGCCTGATCGAGTTCCGGATTGGATCCGCTCTGGTAGGCACCCACCTTGATGAGGTCTTGATTTTGCTGATATAGCGTCCACAACCGACGGAACAGGTTGGCAGCCTGAATGACCTCAGGCGCACAGATGGCGGGCATGACGCGCGATATCGATCCACTCAGATCGATGGCAGGGTAGTGCGCCGCATCCGCCAGCGAACGTGACAACATCACCTGGCCGTCCAACGACGCGCGCGCGATATCGACAATCGGGTCCGAGCTGTCATCGCCCTCCATCAGCACCGTATAAATAGCCGTCACCGAACCCACCCCATTACGGCCGACGCCTGCGCGCTCAATCATTCGTGGCAGCAGTGCAAAAACCGATGGGGGATAGCCTTTCATGGTGGGAGGCTCGCCGACGGCAAGACCGATCTCACGCTGCGCATGTGCGACCCGGGTCAGGCTGTCCACCAACAACAGCACGTTGAGGCCCTGGTCGCGAAAATATTCGGCAATCAAATGAGAAACGTTGGCGGCACGCAAACGCAACACTGGAGACACGTCGGCGGGCGCGGCGATGACCACGGACTTTGCCAGCCCTTCGGGTCCCAGCGATTCCCTGATGAAATCGTTCACCTCGCGCCCGCGCTCCCCAACCAGCCCGATCACCACCACATCAGCCTTGGTGTAGCGGGTGATCATCCCGAGCAATACACTCTTGCCCACGCCGGAACCCGCCATCAAGCCCACGCGCTGGCCTTTGCCAAGGGTGAGAACACCATTGATGGCTTTGACACCGACATCCAGTGCTTCGAATATCGGACCGCGCTCCATGGGATTGAGCGCCAAGCCCTCGAGACTCTGCTCGTCATCACAGATCGGTGCCGGCTTGCCATCAAGGGGCGCACAGCGCGCATCGAGTACGCGGCCGAGCATCGCGCGTCCGAGCTTTACCCTTGAGGAATTGCCCTGCACAAATACCGCCGAGCCTGGACCGATTCCCGAGGGGTTGCTATAGGGCATCAGGTAGGTGGTCTTATCGCTGAAGCCGACTACCTCGGCATCGATATCCTCACCATGCAGACTCTGTATGCTGCAGGTTTCCCCGAGAGATGCGACGATACCGCGGGCCTCCAGCATCAGGCCGACAATACGAACCAGCGAACCGATGCGACGCGGCGCGCCAACGCTGATGCGCTTGCAGGCCAGCACAGTTTCCGCAGTGAGATCGGGGAGGCTCATCTTGCTTGTTCACAACCTTAAAATAAATTCAGCCGCGGAACGTCAGTTGAGATGCAAAGACGTTTCGACATCCTCGAAACGGCGCTCGATAAGATCCTCGATCCAGCCATCATTCATCATCACTTTGACGCTGCCGCGGGCAAGCCTGTCGTCAGCCTTCAGTTCAGGCACCCCATCCTGAACATCCCCAACGGCCTTCAACCACTCGAGGTCCTGGGCATTCACGTGAATGGCCACCGGTTTTTCAGCGCCCCCGCTGGCAACGCAGTGCTCAACCAGGCGGTTGATGGCGGCACCCGAGGCCTGCAATTCGCCGCGCACGATTTCCTTCGCAATGTGCACAGCCAGCTTTTTTAGGGGATCGAGAAAACGTGATTTCTCACCAAAGGCTGCTTCCACCGACAACAGGAAGTCCTCGATCTTCTTTGTTTCGCTCTCCAGATTTTTTTTCGCCTGCGCCAGGCCCTCAACCTTGCCCGCCTCCACCCCGGCCTGTCGCTCAAGCGCCAGCAGGCGCCCATGTTCCTCACGGGTAATGATCTGTGTGGCACTAATGGACCCACTCTCCTCGGGCCCAGCGCCTGCCGTCGCTCCAGCGGCACTATCCCCCCCCTGCAACACCGCGTCATCCCCATCGGCGGTAGACGGCAAAGTTGCCGCGCCTGCGTCCTTTGGCGAAGCGTTGGACGCACCCGGCACCCCCTCTACGATGGCGGTCACCACCTGATTATCGACAAGAAAATCCCGCGCTGAAGGCAAATCCAGCCACAGCGGATTGAAATTCCCGCCGGCTCCGGCTGCACTCTTTTTCGCGCCTGAGGAGGCGCCTCCACGCGGCGCCGCCGCCGGCGTAGCCCACAGGGGTTTAAACGAAGTCATCACCACCGCCTGCCAGCACTATGTCTCCGGTATCCGCCAGCTTTCTGGCAATACGCATGATCTGCTTTTGGGCTTCTTCCACATCGGCCAGGCGCATCGGCCCCTTCGCCTCCATATCATCGACGAACATAGAGCGCGCACGCGTCGACATATTGCCGAAAAATTTGTTTTTGACGCCTTCATCTGCACCCTTCAACCCAACCATCAACAGATCGGGTTCAACCGCCCGCATGATCACCTGGATACTGCGGTTATCGCAGGTAACCAGGTTGTCGAACGTAAACATGTTGTCCTGGATTTTCTGCGCCAGATCGGGGTCGTCCTTGGTCACGCTGCTCATGATCCCGGCGAGGGGCGAGGTTTTTGTGAAGTTGAGTATCTTGGCGGCGGTCTTTACCCCACCCAAACTCGACGAGCCGCTGGTCGAGTTGGATGAAAACTGCTTTTTCATGATGTTTTCAAGCTCGAGCATCGCCGAGGGCGGAACCGTATCAAGGGTCGCCACACGCGAAACGATTTCCGGACGCGCGTCGAGCGGCAGGAAAGTCAAGACGTCTGCTGCGACGTCGGGATCCAGCACGGATAAGATGATCGCCACTATCTGCGGGTGTTCGCCGCGAATCATGTCGGAAATCGAGCGGGCATCCATCCAGCGCAGAATTTCCAGACCTTTACTCGAATTACCGGGCAGGATCCGCCCCAAGACCGATGCCGCCTTGTCATCGCCCAACGCCCGTTTGAACACGGTTTCCACATAATCGGCCACACCCAGACCGAGGTTGGTCTGCTTTTTGATGGTCGAAATAAACTGATCGAGGACGGAACTGATCGCTTCCTGTGAAAGATCGGCCACCGACACCATGGCGGCACCGAGCGGCTGCACCTCCTTGGGATCAAGATAACTGATGATCTTTGCCGCTTCCTGCTCTCCCAGCAGCAGCATCAATACGGCAGCGCGCTGAATATGGGTCAGCCGCTGCATCTCCAGGCGCAGTTTCTCGCTTCCCTGCCCGTCGTCAGCGGCCCCTGCAAGGGCACCGTCCTGGCCGGCCCCTGCGGCACCTTTTGATTTACTCTCAGCCATTTCGGTTACCCATTGACGCTCTCAGCATTTTTTTCATGACACTAAGCCATGTGTTTGGCAGTGTTGCATTACATCGACTCTGAAACGGCCCGCACTTCATTCTGCGCTCTGTTAAGACCGGCTAATTACGTTGCGGTTACGCCGCGCCTTCGGAGCGAATCATGCTCTTTAGAACGTTAGCAACGCGCCCGGAATCCTCGGCGACCAGCATCCTGATCAAAGCAACCTTGTCATCATACGTATTCGCCGTATCTAACATATCAGCCGATATCGATGACTTTTTCGGTGCCGCCGATTTCTTCAAACGATCACGGAATTGCTCCATGGACTCCCCGTCGGCCATCACCATATCATCTTGGCCCGTCTTACCCGAGCCCGCACCGTCAGGCGCCACCAACTCACCGCCTGCTCCAGCACCAGCCGACCCGGCCAGTGCGAGAGCACCCGCCGCCGGTACCTCCAGAAAAGATTTCACCATCGGCTTCACCACCACCATGAGCACTATGATGAGTATCAGCGCACCGAGCCCGACCCTGACGATATTCGCCGCCATGTCGTTCTCATACCATGCCGAAGGCTCCATTACGACCTGCGCGACGGCTTCGAACTTCGCCGGCACAATATTGACCATGTCACCGCGATCTTCCTTGAAGCCCACCGCGCCCTTGATCACCGCAGTAAGGCGCGCCAATTCCTCAGGGGAATACGGCTGCTGTTCGGGCTGTGCGGGTGCCGCATCCTTAGCCGGCGGCGCACCCTTCACCGCGTCCTTTGCTTTGGGCGACTCACGCTCCTTGATCACCACGGCAACCGTCACCCGTTCCACGCCGCCCATCGGCGATTTAACGTGACGCACCACCTTGTCCATCTCGTAGTTACGCGTCGTTTTGGTCTGGGTAGACGCGGTGGCATCCTTGCCTTTTTCCTCGGTGGTGGCTGAATTTTCCTTTTTGGCCTCTGCCTGCGCCGGCGGTGTATTCGTCAACGCACCGGGCACCCCGCCAGCATCGCTTTTATTCGAGCGCTCTTCAGACAATTGCTCCGAACGGGTCTTCGGTCCTTGCTTGCTGGTATCAAAATCCTCAGTGGTGACCTCGACCTCCGAGAAATTCATGGACAGATCGACCTGGGCACGCACGTTGCCCGGGCCCACGATGGGCTCCAGCAACTGCAAGATCCGGTTACGGTAATTTTCTTCCGAGTTCTGCTTGATCTGCAGCTGCACCGAGGTTAGACCCATGGCCTTGTCACTCGACGACTTGTTTAGCAACGTTCCATTGTTGTCCACCACTGAGACATCTTCCGGCGAAAGATAGGACACACTGGAAGCCACCAGATGCGCGATCGCCTGGACCTGGCCGGGGGAAATCATCCGTCCACCAAATGGCGTGACCACCACCGATGCTTTGGCCGCCACCCGATCACGCATGAAAGCACTCTGCTTGGTCTGCGCCAAATGCACGCGAACGTTTTGTATCGTGCCGATCTGGTTGATGCTTTTGGCCAACTCCTGCTCAATAGCGGCGGTGTAACGAGCCTGCTCCATGAACTGGCTGGTGGTCATCGCCGTTTGATCCTTGAGCGTATCGAGTATTCCGCGGCTCTGGTTGCGCGGCAGCCCCTGCGAAGAGAGCAGGATGCGGGCCTCATGAAAACGCGTCAGCGGCACCGTCAAACTGCCGGTGGTGGGATCAAGGCGCGGGTTGAAATTGGCCGTCTTGAGGCTTTCGAAAGCAGCCTGCTGGTCGCTCTCCACCATGCCCGGAAAAATCGGCCGGTACGGGGACTCCTGCACCCAGGCGTAAATGCCGCCAAGCGCGGCCAGGAACATCAGGATCATCAATACCGGTAACACCTTTCGCATGGCGGGTTGCTGAAACATATCCTGCAGCCCGGCACTAATGCTGAAGGTCGTCGTTGGCTGTCCGACCAACATACCGCCGCGCCCCGCATTGCCGACCAAGGCACCACCGGGGAGCGCGCCTGCCCCAGCGGAATTTTGTCCGCTCGGCACGGATACTGCGCCTGCTGTGCTGATTGCCATTTACGCTGACTCGCTTATGATTAAACCGGCATGTTCTTGATATCTTCGTACGCCTTGATGACCTTGTTGCGTATCTGCAAGGTCGCCTCAAATGCGATCGAAGACTTTTGCATCGACAAAACCACCTCCGTCAACGGCACGTCATCGCCACTTTCATAGGCGGCAGTCATTTCCGTCGACTTCCGCTGCAAGTCGTTGACCGAACTGACCGCGCCCTTGATTAATTCACTAAAAGAGGTTTTTTCTACCCCGCTACCCGGCCCCAGCAATTCAGGCTGATTCTTGGCACGGGCTTCATAGGCGCGAATCTGGGAAAGCATCGACTGGACCGCGGAAGAACTGACTTTATCGATCATTTTTTAGGCCGTTTCTGCCATGGCAAGCGTAAATCCATGGCCTTTGAGTTGAGCTAACTTGTAGCGAAGGGTACGAGGGCTAATACCCAGGACACGTGCGGCCTCATTGCGGCTGGGCGCAGCCCGCAGTGCGGCGACAATCGCCCGGTGCTCACTAACCCGAACGGCTGAATCAAGATTGGCGCCCCGGACGTCGACGGCGGCTGCCGCAGGCATCTGCGCAACGGGCGCAGGCGATGGCGCTCTGTTTTCAGCGCTGCTGTTATCCAGAACACAGAATTCATCAAAGCTCAAATGCGCTGCGGTAATCAAAGACGAGTGGCTCAAGACCAGCGCACGCTGCATCACGTTGGACAATTCACGCACATTGCCCGGCCATGCGTAGGTACGCAGCAGCGCCTCAGCGTCCGCGGCAATCGTCCACGGCCGGCGCTCAGCGCCATGTGTATCGAGCATCAACTGCGCCAGCGGCATGATATCGAGCGGGCGCTCGGCCAGACAGGGCAGGCGCAAACGAAACGTGCTGATACGGAAATACAGGTCTTCCCGAAAATCACGCGACTCAATCGCCGCCTTCAGGTCGCGGTTGGTGGCAGCCACCAGGCGAACATCCACATTGACCTGCGTCTGTGCACCCAGGCGCGTCAGCTGCCGCTCCTGCAGCACGCGCAACAGTTTGGCCTGCAGACGGATGGGCATTTCACCAATCTCGTCAAGAAACAGCGTGCCGCCGGCCGCTTGCTCGAATACCCCTGAATAATTTTTCAAGGCCCCGGTAAAGGCGCCCTTCTCATGCCCGAACAGCATGTCTTCAATCATGCTCTCCGGCAAGGCTGCGCAATTCAACCCGACAAACGGACCGGTGCGGCGGGGTGACGATTCATGCAGGATACGGGCGAGCACCTCTTTACCCGCGCCGGTCGGGCCGGTCAGCAAGGTGGTGACTTCGGCCTGCGCCACCCGTTGCGCCAGCACCAGCAGCTTCTGGCTCACCGGATCGGCAAAAACAAACGTTTGTGGCTGCACCCTGACTGGCACCATCAACGACTGCACGTGGGTCCAGTTGCCCACATCAAAGTCATCCGCGGCCAGCACGTGCTTGGCACCGTTACGCATGGCAGCGACCGCCAGCTCAAGCGCGCCACGATCCGTCCGGCAGACCACCGGCAGATCCAGCATGTTGTCAGCAATCAAACCACGCACCCTGGCAAGCAGGTCGTCGTCTTCGAATAAGCGCACGACCACCATATGCACGTGTCGCAGCATCGCGTTGAGTTCGTCCAGCGTGTTGACCACCACCACGCTTAACCCGGCCTCGCCGAGACGTGCACGCACCGCGTTGTCGAGCTTCTCGACCGGGTCTAACCACAACACTTCACAGGCCGCAGGCATTTTGATGTCCAGTAATTCAAGATTATGGTGCTGACGAATAACTGAAAAGCAATCCCCGTGCCAATACTTTTAAATATTAATAATCAAATACTTAATGATTACTGTCAATATTCGATACGGCACCGGTCTGCGCGCCGGCTTACATTTTTTGACACCCTGGAAAACCGGGCTCGCGCGTAAAAAACGCCCATACCACCCCCAAGGTTAAAGGGGGGCGGCATCATTCAGCGCTGGGTAAATTGGGTGGCTTGGGACTGAATCCGCGACAAGGGCGGCCGTCCGCGCGCAGCACTGCCACCGAGGGCAGGGTAACGCTGCTAAAGCCCATCAAACGGCAAAGATAGGGGGTTTGCGGACGCCAGCTGATACCGAAGTGCCGGCAATTGCGGCAATTCGGCATTGCCTCAACGGGACCCGGCTTCGACACTGCCTTGCCGACAGGTCTATTTTTCGGGGCGTACACGCACAGGCTCCGCCGCAGATCCCGGCCCGATCAAATCGGGCGTTTTAACCTTGCAGCAATTTCAGCACGGTTTGCTGACTGGTGTTGGCCTGGGCCAGCACCGCGGTGGCCGCCTGCGAAATGATCTGCGCACGCGCCATGTCCGACGATGCTTTCGCGTAGTCGGCATCCTCGATCTGGCTGCGTGACGCCGACGCATTGGTGCCGACGTTCGACAGGTTGGTAATCACCTGCTGCATGCGGTTCATGATCGCGCCCATCGATGCACGCGTGGCATTCACACTGTCCATGGCCCCGTCAAGAATACTCAACACATTTTTCGCAGCCGCCGAGGTTGAGATATTGACCGGATGGTTCGGATCATCGACGTCAGCGGTAATCGCCCCCGTGATCGGTCCCTTGGAACCAAAATCTCCAAGATCAATATGGATCGTCTGCCCGGCGCTCGCACCAATCTGGAACGACAATCGACCGACACGCGGTGAGGTCGCGTCCAGACCGGACTCCCCACCGTAAACGCCCTCAGCAAAGCCAAGTGCCGTAAAGTTTGAGCTACCGCTAAAACCATTCACACCGGCACTGACGATAATTTGCGCTGGCAAGACCTTGGGTGCCTTCTCTCCGGGAACCGGCATCATCACCGCTTGAGTTTCGATTGAAACAGTCGTGGCCAAACTGACGCCACCATAGTTCATATTTTCTACGTTGTTGGTAGTGGCATAAAGTGTGGCATTAGAGCCCGACAAACCAAAATACGCTTCCTTGCCCATACCGGAGGGCGCAGACGCGGCCCCACCAGTTGCATTCATCACCGCACCGTATTGCACCGAAAAACTCCGGCCATCGCTTTGCAATTCAATCCCATTGCCGTCGGGATTCTCCAGGGCTTTAACCCCGGTGACGAGAAAATTGGTATTGATGGCGGAAATAATGGAGGCGGAATTAGTCAGGTCAACATTTTCAATTTTTAGACCACTGATATAAAGATCACCCGACCAATTCTTGGTTGATATCGCGGAGAACTCACCACGCACCGAAGCCGGTGTCGGAGTCGCGATGACCTGGGTCTGCTCAGACTGCGTATTAATCGCGGCGGCAATGGCAACCGCACTCGACTCATCCAAATAGCGATAATTCGACGCACTGGGTGCAACCTGCGCAGTAGACGGCGGCATCTCGAAGCCATTGATCAGCAGATCACCTGACTTCAGCCCTGGGGCGACATAACCCACTGCCGAACTCACCTTGCTCTCACGCGCCAGAGTCGCAGCCACAGAAGTATCTGCCTTAAAAACCCCCTCCTGCAAACCGCTACGCGCAATATCACCGCCAGGCTTGGTGACGATCGTGATGGGCTTCTGGCCCGAAGCAGACAGCGAATAGCCGCCGGTTTGCACGCCCTGTTTTAAGCCTGTGACAGCGGCAAAGGCCGCATCGTCGGCAGAACCAGCATCACGCTGGAATACGACTTGAATATTACGGCCGTCTTTTGCTTGAAGGATCACGCCAGCGGCGTCGTTACCGGAATCAATTGCAACCACACCGGTGGACTCGAACGCTTTGGGGGCGTTAATGGCCGCCACCACTGCGGCTCGTGAACCCTGCGCATTATTGGATAACGTGGAGAGTGGAATCTTGAAACCATTGACCACCACAAAGCCGCTATGTGGACTCGACGAGACCGACATCGCAGATCCCGTCATCACATTGGTATTCACGACGGCAGT
>CAMAXP010000040.1 GCA_945862265.1 Bordetella parapertussis | reverse complement strand
ATCGCCAGCGGCACGCCCGCCTCGCGCGCACGGCCGAGGATCGTGGCGATGCCCTCCTCCACCTGCGCGTGCGCGCCGGCAATGTCCTTCGACCCGGGCGGCAGGCCGCCAACGACGAGGATCAGGCAGCGGGCGCCGATGGCGTGCGCCTCGTCGATGGCGCGGTAGTTGTCTTCGATGGACGCCTTGCGTCCCGCGGCGTCCGCGGCGGGAAACATCCCGCCCCGGCAGAGGCCCGTGACCGCAAGGCCGCTGTCCCTGAGTGATTTTGCAGCCGCCGCCACGCCCATCTCCTGCAGCCGATCGCGCCAGACGGTGATCCCGCCGATGCCATGGCGCACGCAACCGGCAATGGCTTCGGCCAGCGTCCAGCGCTTGGTGGTGATGGCGTTGAGCGAAAGCAGCGCGGGGTCGGGAGAGATCATGCAGGGCGTCCCTTCATTTTCCGGTGTACTTCGGCCGCCGCTTCTGCGTGAAGGCTGCGGCACCTTCTTTCATGTCGTCAGTCCCGGCGGCAAATCCGGAGGCCAGCGACTCGATCGCCACCGCCTGCGCGTTGCCCAGGCCCGCATCGATGAGCTGCTTGGCCGCCTGCACGGCGATCGGCGCATTGCCGGCGATGTGCGTGGCGAGTTCAAACGCGCGGGACTGGAGCTGCGCCGCCGGCACGACTTCGTTGACGAGCCCCCACGCCAGCGCCTTCTGCGCATCCACAGGCTGGCCGGACAGGATCATCTGCTTGGCGCGTGCCGCACCGATCAGGGCGGGCAGGCGGGCGGTTCCGCCCCAGGCCGGGGTCGTGCCTATCGTGACTTCGGGCAGGGCGAGGCGCGCGGACTCCGCGGCGATCCGCATGTCGCACGCCAGGGCCAGTTCCAGGCCACCACCGTAGGCCACGCCACCGATCGCCGCGATCGAGGGCACCCGCATCTGCGCAAGTCGATCGAGCGTGCGATGGCCCTTGCGCGCCCAGTGCGCCCACTTGCCCAGCGGCCCGAGCGAACCGCCGACCGAAATGTCGGCGCCGGCGCTGAACGCGCGCTCGGTGGCGGACGACACGATCACCACGCGCACCTCCGGGTTGGCTTCGAGCTCGTCGCACGCGGCCTCGAGCAGGTCCAGCATTTCTGCGGTGAAGGCGTTGAGCTTGTCCGGCCGGTTGAGGACGATGCGGCCGACCATGCCTTCGACACTGGCGAGGATGGGCGCCGTCATTGCGCGCATCCGTGCGTCGCGAGCAGCGACTTCATCCGCGCGCAGGCCAGCGCCGGGTCGGACAGCAATCCGGCCGCGTCCGCCAGGCGGAACAGTTCCGCCAGGTGCAGGACATTGCGCGTGCTCTGCTGCCCGCCGACCATCACGAAATGGTCCTGGTGCCCGTTCAGCCAAGCCATGAACACCACACCGGTCTTGTAGAAGCGGGTGGGCGCCTTGAAGATATGGCGCGACAGCGGCACGGTGGGCGCGAGGATGGCGTGGTACTTCGCCTTGTCGCCCGCAGCGAGCGCGGACAGCGCTGCGGAGGCCGCCGGGGCGATCGAGTCGAAGATGCCCAGCAGCGCGTCCGAATAGCCCTCGGCATCGCCTTCGATCAGTTCGGCGAAATTGAAATCGTCGCCCGTGTACATGCGCACGCCCGCGGGGAGCTTCCTGCGCATGGCGATTTCCTTGTCCTGGTCGAGCAGCGAGATCTTGATCCCGTCGACCTTCTTCGCATTCCTGCGCAGCACGTCGAGGCACACGTCCATCGCCTCGTAGTGGTCGGCCGCGCCCCAGTAGCCTTCGAGCGCGGGGTCGAACATCTCGCCCAGCCAGTGGATGATCACGGGCTCCTTCACCTGCGAGAGGATGCGGTCATACACGAGGCCGTAGGCGTCGGGCGAGCGCGCGCAAGCCGCGAGCGCCCGGCTCGCCATCAGGATGATGCGCCCGCCGAGCTTTTCGATCGCCTCGCACTGCATCTCGTAGGCCTCGATCACATCGGCAACCGCGAGGTTTGCGCTGGGTGCGAGGTGGTCGGTGCCGGCCCCGCTCGCGACCACAGCGCCGGGGAAATCGCGGGCCGCATCCACCGAGCGGCGGACCAGTTCCAGTGCATTGGGCCAGTCGAGGCCCATGCCGCGCTGGGCTGTATCCATTGCCTCAGCCACGCCGAGGCCATACGACCACAGGTGGCGGCGGTAGGCGATGGTCGCATCCCAGTCGATGGCAGCGTCAAGCCACGGCTCTTTCGCGGAGAGCGGGTCGGCCACCAGGTGCGCGGCGCCCAGCGCCTTGCGGGTGAATGCGCGTGCGGGCTTTTCGAAAACGATCGGCTCGCGCAGCGTGTAGTCCTCCAGCCGGCCGTCGCCCACGGGCAGCTTGATCTTCATCGCCACCGCCTCAGGCCTTGAGCGCCGGGACGTCGAGCCATTTCCGCTGCTTCCAGCTCTTGAGGCCGAGTTCGGCGAGTTGCACGCCGCGCGCGCCTTCCATCAGGTCCCAGCGGAAGTCGCCTTCGCCTGCCACGTGCTTCAGGTACAGCTCCCACTGCGCCTTGAAGGCATTCTCGACGGGCGCGTTGTCGGGCACCTCCTGCCAGCCGGCGAAGAAATCGATGGGCTGCGCGATATCCGGGTTCCAGACGGGCTTCGGCGTATTGACGCGTGACTGCGTGAAGCAGCGGCGCAGGCCGGCGACGGCCGAGCCGTGCGTGCCGTCGACCTGCAGGGTAAGCAGGTCGTCCCTGCGTACTCGCACCGCCCACGAACTGTTGAAGTGCGCGATCACGCCCCCGTCGAGCTCGAACGTCGCATAGGCTGCGTCATCGGCCGTGGCCTTGTACTTCTTGCCGTCCTCGTCCCAGCGGTTGGGAATGTGCGTCGCGCCGAGGCAGGACACGGCCTTGACCTGCCCGAACAGGTTGTCGAGCACGTAGCGCCAGTGGCAGAGCATGTCGAGGATGATGCCGCCGCCGTCCTGCGTGCGGTAGTTCCAGCTCGGGCGCTGCGCCTCCTGCCAGTCGCCCTCGAACACCCAGTAGCCGAACTCGCCGCGCACCGAGAGGATCTTGCCGAAGAAGCCCGAGTCCTTGAGCATCTTCAGCTTGAGCAGCCCCGGCAGCCACAGCTTGTCCTGCACCACGCCGTGCTTGATGCCGGCCTTCTTCGCCGCCTTGTAGAGGCTCATCGCCTCGGCCACGGTGGTCGCGACGGGCTTCTCGCAATAGACATGCTTGCCCGCGGCGATGGCCTGCTTGAGCAGTGTCGGGCGCAGCTGCGTGGACGCGGCGTCGAAGAACACCTCGTCCTTCTTGTCTTTCAGCGCCTTCGCGAGGTCGGTGGTCCAGCGCTCGATGCCGTGCGCCTTCGCGAGCGCCTCGACCTTGGCGGCGTTGCGCCCGACAAGGATGGGATCGGGCACGAGGCGCGTGCCGTTGGCGAGCTTCACGCCGCCTTCCTTGCGGATCGCGACAATCGAGCGCACCAGGTGCTGGTTGGTGCCCATGCGCCCGGTGACGCCGTTCATGATGATGCCGATGCGTTGCTGCTTCATGCGGGTTCCTTTCGAAGTTCCATGGTTCTCATTGAATTCCAGTCCGGCATCGCCGCGCTGGCATAGCCGGCACAGTCCAGCGATCCGATCTCGAGCATGCCCTGCGTGATCTTCAGGCGCACCGCACCGTGGCTGCGCTCGTAGAGGTCCGGGTGCGCGGCGAGGAAGGCGGACTGCTCCGCTTCCGGCAGGTCGGCCATGCCGTTGACGTAATGGTGGCCGTTGCGCTCGACGTGCGTCAGCCCGAGGAGCGCAACGAGCGCCAAGTCCTGCTGCAGCGACAACCCCGGCTGGATGGTGAGGTCTTCGCCGGACATCATGTAACCCTCGCCCCATGCGGCGCAGCGGGCCCGGTTGATGAGCGACTTGTAAATGCCCTTGCAGGTCTTGCTCGACACGCCGCGATAGCCCAGGGCTTTTGCGCGCGGGAAGGCGTCGAGCGAATCGTCCGATTCGTCGATGATCACCGGCTTTTCGGCGGAAAGCTTCGCAACGCTTTTCGCGAAGGCGTTCTGCCGCTTGATCGGCTGCTCGATGAAGATGACGCTCGCCACCATGCGCGCGAGACGCGGCTCGGCCTTCATCCTTGCCCACAGCTCCGCTATCCCTTCGACATCCTCGTACTGCTCGTTGCCGTCCAGCGACGCGGAATAAGGCTCGGCGATGCGGTCGAGCACCGAGGCGATGGCCCCGAGCCGGTCGAGGTCCGCCGCAATGGAGCCGCCAACCTTGAGCTTGAAGTACCGGTGGCCATAGCGCTCCACGACCGCCTCGAGCGTCTCGGGCAGCCCGTCATTGACGGGGGATGTGTTGTCCGCAGCCACGATCGGGTCCACGAGGCCAACGGTGTGGCGCGCTGCAATCCGCGCAGCGGGTCGCAGTCCCGCGGCGAAGCCGGCGAGGTCGAGGTTTTCGAAGGCGGTGAATCCCGGCAGGTTGGAGCGGATCGCGGCGTAAACCGAAACCCCACAGGCGCGGCACAGCGCATCGAGGATCGCGCGGTCGAGCAACGCGGGGCCATAGCAGGCGACGAGGCTGTTCAGCCCGCGCTCCGCGCCGGCGTCGACCAGCGGGAGGTAGTGCGTGCGCGAGTGCCCGAATGCCGTATCCGCGCCGCCCGAAAGATAGGCATCCCGGGCGAGCGAGAGGGACAGCCGCAGCTGGTCAAAATTGTCCTCGTTCGTGAGCGCCGGATCCTTGTCGAACCACTTGGGCATCAGGAATTCGGCGGCTGCGCCCTCCGCCTCTCGCCCGTCGCCGAGGCGGATGCGCACGCGCGCATGCGCCTGCGGGGCCGCGGTCAGCGTGACCACGCCGAACCGGAAAGGCATGCGCAGTCGCACGTCGCGCTCAAGCAGTTTGACGGCCGCGATCGAGAAGCGCACGGCGCCTACTCCATCCCCAGCAGCTTGTAGATGCGCCGGGTGTACTCGCCGAACCGCTCGTGCGTCTTCATGTCGAGCGTGCGCGGATACGGCAGGTCGATCTCGAAGTTGTCCGCCATGCGTGCGGGGCCAGCGGTGAGGACCACCACCCGGGTGCCGAGGAACACCGCCTCCGATATGCCGTGCGTGACGAACAGGATCGTCTTGCCTGACTCTTTCCAGATACGCAGCAGTTCGAGGTTCATCTTCTCGCGCGTAAGCGCGTCCAGCGCGCCGAAAGGCTCATCCATGAGGATCAGCTTGGGGTCGTGCACCAGCGCCCGTGCGATGGCCGCCCGTTGCTGCATGCCGCCGGAAAGCTCATACGGGTACTTTTCCTCCGACCCCGCCAGCCCGACGAGGTTGAGCAGGCCCATCGCGCGCTCGCGGCTCTCGGCCATCGGCAGCCCGAGGATCTCGGCGGGCAGCAGCACGTTGTCGAGGATCCGCCGCCACTTGAGCAGCAGCGGCGCCTGGAACACCATCCCGATGTCGCGCTCCGGGTTGAAGGCGTGACTTTCGGAGCCGATGCGCACCTCGCCCGCGTCGTGCGGGTGAAGGCCGGCGAGGATCTTGAGCAGCGTCGACTTGCCGCAGCCCGAGGGACCGACCAGCGACACGAGTTCGCCCGGCATTACGTCGAAGCTCGCGTCCGAGATCGCAAGGTGCTCGACGAGGCCGCGGCGGTAGGTCTTGGTGACACCGGAGAGATGGATGAAGGGTTGCATTGCGCTCTTGTTTTTTAACCAACTCGTTAATTGTCAGGGGTCGGCGAAGGCCGAGTCAAGCCAGCGCGGCTGCGGGAACGGGGATTAGTACCGAATTGCGAACCAGAGCTCGACGTCTGATCTGCTGACAATCGACCTGCAAGGAGGATCCAATATCAGCCCGTTGGCGCCAAAGGCTCCTCGTAGCGCTCGTAAGGCCCGGTGCCGGCATTCTCCGCCAACGAGGCCGCAATGAACGCGCCCTGCTTCACATCGAACACATGGACTTCGCCATCCTCGAGCACGTAGTGCCAGCCGTGCAGCGTCAGCCTTTTCGCCTCCACCCGCTCGCGCACCATCGGGTAGTCCATCAGCCGCTCGAGCTGCAGCACCACGGCGCGCTGTTCGGTGCGGCGCAGGACCTCGGGACCCGGCTCGGCCACCGGGAGCACCGCCTCGGCGCCCAGTTCAAGCCATTGCGCGAGGTTCCGCGCCCCGGTCGGCACCTCGCCGTACAGCGCGCGAATGCCGCCGCAGTGGCTGTGACCGCAGACGATGATGCGGATGACTTCGAGGTTGAGCACGGCGAACTCGATCGCGGCGGCGGTGCCGTGATACCCCTTCGAGCCGTCATACGGGGGCACGAAGGCGCCGACGTTGCGCACCAGGAACAACTCTCCGGGCCCGCTGCCGGTCAGCAGGTAGGGCACCAGGCGCGAATCGGAGCATCCGATGAACAGCGTGGTCGGGCGCTGACCGTCATCGACCAGTGTGCGGAACTGGGCGCGATACTGCGGGAACGCGTCATCGTGGAAGCGACGCAGGCGATCGAGCAGGTCGTCAGGCATGAGCCGGACCGCTTCGCTACTGCACGAGCGGAGTCGCGGCTGCGTCGAGTTCCACGCCCTGGATCGCCGCCGCGCCCGTCAGCAACTGAAGGTACTGGCGCAGTGCGGTGACATAGGCCTGCTGGCGCAACGCCATAGCCACGGCGCCGCGCATCGATTCGAAGGACTGCGGCACTCCCGGCTCGCGCGCGAGAACCTCCACGACGTGGAGCCCGAAGCGGCTGTGCACCAGCCGCGGCAGCACGCCCACTTCCGCGTGGCCGAACAGTTCGCGCGCGAACTCCGACGCGCAATCGCCCGCCCCCAGCCAGCCCAGGTCCCCACCCTGCGCGCCGGTTGGGCAGTTGGAAAGCTCGCTTGCGACCTTGGCGAAGAGATCATCGGACTTGCCGTCATGGCAGCGCACTTCGAGCAACGCGGCTTCGGCGCGCTTGCGCAGGGCCACCACGTTGACGCCCGGCGTCACCGCGAACAGGATGTGCCGCACCTGTACGCGCTCTCCCGTGCTGTATCCGGCCTCGTGCGCGGCATGGTGGCGGCGGCAGGCGTCCTCCGACGGCTCCGGCACGGCCAGTTCGCGCTCCAGCAGGGCGTCGATTGCGGCGGCGGCCGCTTCGCTGATCACACCGTCGGGGGTGGCAGCGTCCTCGGCATCCAGCAGACCGGCGCGCTGCGCCGCCTGGCGCAGCAGTTCGGTGCAGGCGCGCTGGCGCAGTTCTTCGGGTGAAAGCGTTTCCAGCGGCGCATTCAGTGCGACGCCGTTCACGCTTGCGACGACGGGGGCGGCAATGGATTCGATCGGCATTTTCCGCTCCTCAGTAACCGGCGCCGGGCTGGCGCGGGATGTTCTGGCCCGGGGGCACGCCGAGGCGCCGGCTGCGCACCACCTGGTACGGGCGAACGAGGTAGGACACCGTGGCGAAACCGCTCCAGATGTGCACCAGCCGCGTGAACGGGAACACCAGGAACAGGCTCATGCCGAGGAACAGGTGGGCCTTGAAGACCAAGCCCGCGCCTGCGATCAACTCCGGCGCTCCCGCGCGGAAGGTCACGATGCGCTGCGCCCATTCCGCCAGCCGGATCATCATGCTGCCGTCGAGGTGCTGCGCCGACAGCGGGATGGTGGCCAGGCCCAGCACCAGCTGCAGCCACAGCAGCACGAGGATCACGATGTCGCTGGTCTTCGAGGTGGCGCGGATGCGCGCATCGGTCAGGCGCCGGTGCAGCAGCAACGTGAGGCCGACGAAGCACAGGACGCCCGCGACGCCCCCGGCAATCATCGCGCCGAGTTGCTTGTCGCCGGCGCTGACGAAGGGCTCGTAGATGAAGTGCGGCGTGAGCAGGCCGCCGAAATGGCCGAAGAACAGGAACAGGATGCCGACGTGGAACAGGTTGCTGCCCCAGCGCAGGGTGCCGGCGCGCAACAGCTGCGACGAATCGCTTTTCCAAGTGTACTGGTCGCGGTCGAAGCGCAGCAGGCTGCCGACGAGGAACACGGTCAGGCAGATGTAGGGGTAGAACCCGAACAGGAACGTGTCGATGGCGTTCATAGGGCGGCTCCCGTCTTTGAAGTTTTGGTTGTGGCCGCATCCTTGCGCAGGATGCGCACGGGTTGCGGCTGCCCGGGCCGGGCCTGGCCCTGCGTAGAACAGCCGTCGAAGGCGAGCGGCTCGGCCCAGCTCGCGTCGATCGGCTCTTCGGGCGCGACCTTCACGGCCCTGGCTTTCTCACCGGCCAGCTCGAGCAGCGCGCCCAGCACGCTGGCGTATGCGCTCTGGCGTTCCTGCAATGCGTTGAACATGGCGTTGAAAATGTGCGCCATCTCGGCGAGGAACTCGCTTGCCTCGCGCGGCGGTTGCGTGGAGACGAACTCCAGCACGGCCGGCAGGTAGTCGGGCAATTCGCCGGGCGCCAGGTGCAGCCCTGCCTTCTCGTAGGTCTGCGCGAGGTCAATCATGGCCGGACCCCGGTCGCGCGAATCGCCGTGCACATGCTCGAAGAGATGCAGCGAAGTGGCGCGGCCGCGGTCGAACAACTCGACATAGGCGGCCTCGCCCTGCAGTTGATCGGCATTGCGGAGCGAATCCATCAGCTGGCCGAGTTCGGCCAGCCGGGATGCGCCCAGGGCGCCCTCGGACTGCAGGGCGTCGCGCATCTCGGGCACGTGGGCGCGCAGTTCCGCGTCGGGATAGGCCAGAAGGCGCGCGAACACCCGCAGGCTGACCGGGGCATGCGTTGGTCCGGAGAACAGGGCCATGGCTAGACCTCCGCCTTGATGGGGATGGTGCGGCGCTTGCCGCCCCCGAACAGGCTTGTTTCGCTCGCCCCGTCGGAACAGCCGTTGCCGAAGGAGAAGCCGCAACCCCCGCGCACGTCGAAAGTGTTCTCGGCATACTCGCGGTGCGCGCTCGGGATCACAAAGCGGTCCTCGTAATTGGCGATCGCCATGACGTGGTACATGTCCTCCACCTCCAGCTGCGTCATGCCGACCTGGTCCAGCGCCGCGGTGTTGATACGCCCTTCGACGTGCTTTTCGCGCTGGTAGGCGCGCATCGCGAGCATCCGCTCGAGCGCGCGCACCACCGGCGCCGTGTCGCCTGCCGTGAGCAGGTTGGCCAGGTACTTGACCGGGATGCGCAGCTGGTTCACGTCCGGGATCTCGCCGTTGATGCCCATCTGGCCGGCGTTGGCCGCGGCGGTGATCGGCGAAAGCGGCGGCACGTACCAGACCATCGGCAATGTGCGGTACTCCGGGTGCAGCGGCAGGGCGACCTTCCAGTCGACGGCCATCTTGTAGACCGGGCTCTTGCGCGCGGCCTCCAGCCACGCTTCGGGAATCCCGTCGGCGCGCGCCTGGGTGATCACCTCCGGATCGTGCGGATCGAGGAAGATGTCGAGCTGCGCCTGGTAGAGGTCGCGGTCGTGCTCGACGCTGGCGGCCGCTTCGATGCGGTCGGCGTCGTACAGCAGCACGCCGAGGTAGCGGATACGCCCGACGCAGGTTTCCGAACAGACCGTGGGCTGGCCGGCCTCGATGCGCGGGTAGCAGAAGATGCACTTCTCGGCCTTGCCGGACTGCCAGTTGTAGTAGATCTTCTTGTAGGGGCAGCCCGAGACGCACATGCGCCAGCCGCGGCACTTGTCCTGGTCGATCAGCACGATGCCGTCTTCCTCGCGCTTGTAGATCGAACCCGAGGGGCAGCTCGCCACGCAGGTCGGGTTGAGGCAGTGCTCGCACAGGCGCGGCAGGTACATCATGAAGGTGTTCTCGAACTGGCCGTAGATGTCCTTCTGGATGTCGTCGAAATTGCTGTCTTTACTGCGCTTGGCGAACTCGCCGCCGAGGATTTCCTCCCAGTTCGGACCCCATTCGATCTTCTCCATGCGCTTGCCGGTGATCAGGCTGCGCGGCCGCGCGGTCGGCGTCGCCTTCATCTCAGGCGCTGACTGCAGGTGGGCGTAGTCGAAGGTAAAGGGCTCGTAGTAGTCGTCGATCTGCGGCAGGTTCGGGTTGGCGAAGATGCGCATCAGCACCTTCCACTTGGCGCCCTGGCGCGGTTCGATGCTGCCGCTGCCCGTGCGCACCCAGCCGCCGTTCCACTTGTCCTGGTTCTCCCATTCCTTGGGATAGCCGATGCCGGGCTTGGTCTCGACGTTGTTGAACCAGGCGTACTCCATCCCCGGCCGGCTGGTCCAGACGTTCTTGCAGGTGACCGAACAGGTGTGGCAGCCGATGCACTTGTCGAGATTCAACACCATGCCTATCTGGGCGCGGATCTTCATGCCACTTCTCCTTGTGCCTGGGCTTCGGCCGGCGTGTCCAGCCAGTCGACCTTGTTCATCTTGCGCACCACCACGAACTCATCCCGGTTGGTGCCGATGGTCCCGTAGTAGTTGAAGCCGTAGCTGAACTGCGCGTAGCCGCCGATCATGTGGGTGGGCTTGAGCACGATGCGCGTCACCGAGTTGTGGATGCCGCCGCGCATGCCGGTGATCTCGGAGCCGGGCGTGTTCACGATCTTTTCCTGCGCGTGGTACATCATCACCATGCCGGGATTGACCCGCTGGCTCACCACTGCGCGCGCGGCGATCGCGCCGTTGATGTTGAACAACTCGATCCAGTCGTTGTCGACGATGCCCACCTTCTTCGCGTCGTCCTCCGACATCCAGACGCACGGCCCGCCGCGGCTGAGCGTGAGCATCAGCAGGTTGTCGGTGTAGGTCGAGTGGATGCCCCACTTCTGGTGCGGGGTGATGAAGTTGAGCGCGATCTCGGGGTTACCGTTGGGCTTTAGCCCCAAGATCCCGGCCGTGGTCTTCAGGTCCACCGGCGGGCGGTAGCTCGAGAAACCTTCGCCGAAGGCGCGCATCCACGGGTGGTCCATGTAGAACTGCTGCCGTCCGGTCAGCGTGCGCCAGGGGATCATCTCGTGCACGTTGGTGTAGCCGGCGTTGTACGAGACTGTCTCGCTTTCGATGCCGCTCCAGGTCGGCGAGGAGATGATCTTCCGGGGCTGCGCCTGGATGTCGCGGAAGCGGATCTTCTCGTCTTCGCGGTGAATCGCCAGGTGGGTGTGGTCGCGCCCGGTCTGCTTGCCCAGCGCCTGCCAGGCCTTGACCGCCACATGGCCGTTGGTCTCGGGTGCCAGCATCAGCACCACTTCCGCCGCGTCGATGTCGCTCTCGATCTTCGGCATGCCGAGGGTCACGCCTTCGGCTGTGACGAGGCCGCTGAGCTCGCCGAGCTGCTTCACCTCGGTCTGCGTGTTCCACGCGATGCCCTTGCCGCCGTTACCCACCTTGCCCATCAGCGGGCCGAGCGCGGTGAAGCGCTTGTACACGTTGGGGTAGTCGCGCTCGACCACCATCATGTTGGGCCCGGTCTTGCCGGGAACCAGGTCGCACTCGCCGCGCTTCCAGTCCTTGACCTCGAACGGCTGGGCCAGCTCGGACGGGCTGTCGTGCATCAACGGCGCCAGCACGAGTTCCTTCTCGACGCCGAGGTGCCCGATGCAGACTTCGCTGAACTTCTTCGCGAAGCCCTTGTAGATCTCCCAGTCGCTCTTCGATTGCCAGGCGGGGTCCACCGCGGTCGACAACGGGTGGATAAAGGGATGCATGTCGCTGGTGTTGAGATCGTTCTTCTCGTACCAGGTGGCCGTGGGCAGCACGATGTCCGAATACAGGCACGTAGTGCTCATGCGAAAGTCGAGCGTGACCAGGAGGTCCAGCTTGCCCTCGGGGGCCTTCTCGTGCCAGACGACTTCCTCGGGCTTGGCTTCCTCCACGCCCAGGTCCTTGCCCTGCACGCCGTTGCTGGTGCCGAGCAGGTGCTTGAGGAAATACTCGTGCCCCTTGCCGCTCGAGCCGAGCAGGTTGGAGCGCCAGACGAACAGGTTGCGCGGCCAGTTGCTCGGGTGGTCGGGGTCGGTGCAGCTCATCTTGAGCGCGCCGCTCTTCAGCGCGTTGACGGCGTGCTCCTTCGGGTCCATCCCGGCGGCCTGGGCGTCGCGCACCACCTGCAGCGGGTTGGTCTGCAGCTGCGGCGCGCTCGGCAGCCAGCCCATGCGCTCGGCGCGCACGTTGTAGTCGATCATGCTGCCGCCGTACGCCTTCTTGTCGGCCAGCGGCGAGATCACCTCTTCCATGCCGAGCTTCTCGTAGCGCCACTGGTCGGTGTGCGCGTAAAAGAAGCTGGTGCTGTTCATCTGCCGTGGGGGGCGGATCCAGTCGAGCGCGAACGCCAGCGCCGTCCAGCCGGTTTGCGGGCGGAGCTTTTCCTGGCCGACGTAGTGCGCCCAGCCGCCGCCGCTCTTGCCGATGCAGCCGCACATCATCAGCATGTTGATGATGCCGCGGTAGTTCATGTCGCAGTGGTACCAGTGGTTCATCGCCGCGCCGATGATCACCATGGATTTACCCTGGGTCTTGTGCGCGTTTTCGGCGAACTGGCGCGCCACCGTGATGACCTGGTCGCGCGGCGTGCCGGTGATGCGCTCCTGCCAGGCCGGCGTGTAGGGCGTGTCATCGTTGAAATCCCGGGCGGCCAGCTCGCCGGGCAGCCCGCGGGCCACGCCGTAGTTGGCGACCTGCAGGTCGAACACCGTCGCCACCAGCACTTCGCCTGCCTGGCCCAGCGACACGCGCTGCACGGGCACGGTGCGCACCAGCACGGCCCCCCTGCTGTTGTCGACGCTGCCCTTAAGGACGTTGTTAGGGAAGTTCTCGCTCTCGATGCCGCCGAAGTACGGGAACCCGACCTTCGCGGTTGCCTTGCTCGCGGCGTCGCCCTCGAGCACGGAAAGCTTCAGTTTTACCTCGCTGCCGTTGCGCGCATCCTTGGCTTCCAGGTTCCACTGGCCCTGGTCGGCGCGTCCGTCGGCGCCCCAGCGAAAGCCGATCGCGCCGTTGGGCAGCGCCACCTTGCCGGCCGAATCGAGCGCGACGGTCTTCCACTCCGGGTTGTTGGCCTGGCCGAACTTGTCCTCGAAGTCGGACGCGCGCAGGTAGCGGTCGGGAACGTTGATGACTTCCCCGCTCGGCAGGGTGTGCTCCTTGAGCATCACCAGCATCGGCATGTCGGTGTAACGGCGCACGTAATCGTCGAAGTACGCGCTGCGCTCCCGGCCGCCGTCCGGGAAGTAGAACTCCTTCAGGATCACGTGGCCCATGGCCATCGCCACCGCGGCATCCGTGCCCTGCTTGGGGTGCATCCAGATGTCGGCCAGCTTGGCGACTTCCGAGTAATCCGGCGTCACCGCGACGGTCTTCGTGCCTTTGTAGCGGACTTCGGTGAAGAAATGCGCGTCGGGGGTGCGCGTCTGGGGCACGTTGGAGCCCCACGCGATGATGAAGCTGGAGTTGTACCAGTCGGCCGACTCGGGCACGTCGGTCTGCTCGCCCCAGATCTGCGGGCTGGCCGGGGGCAGGTCGCAGTACCAATCGTAGAAGCTCATGCACACGCCGCCGATCAGGCTGAGGTACCTCGAGCCTGCGGCATAGCTCACCATCGACATCGCGGGGATCGGCGAGAAGCCGATCACGCGGTCGGGGCCGTGTTTCTTGATGGTGTAGACGTTGGCTGCGGCGACGATCTCGTTGACCTCGTCCCAGGTGGCCCGCACGAACCCGCCGAGGCCGCGCACCTTCTGGTAGTCGCGGCGCTTGGCGTCGTCCTCGACGATCGAGGCCCAGGCTTCCACCGGGCCCTGCGCGCGGCGCGCTTCGCGCCAGTTCTTGAGGAGCCGTCCGCGCACCATGGGATATTTCACCCGGTTGGCGCTGTAGAGATACCAGCTGTAGCTCGCGCCGCGCGAGCAGCCGCGCGGCTCGTGGTTGGGCATGTCCCAGCGCGTGCGCGGGTAGTCGGTCTGCTGCGTTTCCCAGGTGACGATGCCGCCCTTGACGTAGATCTTCCAGGAACACGACCCGGTGCAGTTCACGCCGTGGGTGGAACGCACGATCTTGTCTTGCGCCCAGCGATCCCGGTAGGCGTCCTCCCAGGTGCGGTCTTCGCCGGTGGTCACGCCGTGGCCGCCGGAGAACGCCTCCCGGGGTTGCGAGAAGTAGCTCAGGCGATCGAGAAAATGGCTCATAGGAAAAGCTCCGTCTGTAGCGTTTCTGGGTTCAGGGATTCTTCACGTACGCGCCGGCGCGCAGGTAGAACCACCAGTTGAGGATCAGGCACAGGGCGTAGAAAATCGCGAATCCGTACATTGAGTATTCGGGCGTCCCGGCCTTGATCTGGGCGCCGATCACCACCGGAGCGATGAAGGCGCCGTAGGCGGCCACCGCCGAAGTCCAGCCCAGCACCGGGCCGGCCTGCTGGCGGTCGAAGATCACGCCGATCGACCGGAACGTGGAGCCGTTGCCGATCCCGGTGGCGGCGAACAGCGCCACAAACAGCAGCATGAACACCAGGAAGTACTCTTCGGGCGTCGCGGACTTGTAAGCCAGCAGCATCACGTAACCCACCGCGGCGGAAGCCACCACCATCACCGCGGAGATGATCTGGGTGACGATCGACCCGCCCACTTTGTCCGAGATCCAGCCGCCCACCGGGCGGATCAGCGCGCCGACGAACGGGCCGATCCAGGCGTAGGTCAGCGCCGACGGGGCGTTGGGATTCTTGACCGTGTGCTGCATCACCCCCGATGCGTCAGGCAGGTGCTGCACGCCGAAAATGACCGTGATCGCCAGCGGCAGCGCCATCGAGAAACCGATGAACGAGCCGAACGTCACGATGTAGAGCGCGGTCATCGCCCAGGTGTGTTTGTTCCTGAAGATCTCGAACTGCTTGGTGATATTGCCCTTCATCTCGCCGAAGGCGGCCAGCTTCATCGTGAACAGCGTCGCGAGCATGATCAGCGGCAGCGCCACCCACATGTTGAGCAGTCCGAGCCCCGTGGGCGCCGGCAGGTACAGGTAGAGGCCGAACCCGCCGACCAGGAACGTCAGCCCCCACAGGTAGAGAATCTTGGCGAAGCCGGCCAGCGTCCCGCCGTAGTTGGGCGAAAGCGGCAGCAGGTTGTTCATGCCGAACCACGCCGCGATCACCAGCGGCACGAGGATCGCCGCCCAGATGAAGCCCGCGTTCTGGATGAAGGTCGGCGTGCCGGCGGCGATCTTGCCCAGGATCCAGCCACTGTCCTTGAGCAATACCATCGGCGCGCCGGCGGCGGCGCCGAAGATACCGATGGTCATCACCAGCGGGATCAGGACCTGCATGGTGGTGACGCCGAAGTTGCCCAGCCCGGCGTTGAGCCCCAGGGCGGTCCCCTGCAGCCGCTTGGGGAAAAACCCGGTGATGTTGGACATGGAGCAGGCGAAGTTGCCGCCGCCGATGCCGGACAGGAACGCCCACATCTGGAAGACCCACAGCGGCGTCGTCTTGTCCTGCAGCGCGATGCCCGTGCCGAACGCGGGGATGATCAGCAGCGCCGAGGTCAGGAAGATGGTGTTGCGCCCGCCGCAGAGCCGGATGAAGAACGAGGCCGGGATGCGCAGCGTCGCGCCCATCAGCCCCGAAATCGCGGTGAGCGTGAACATGTCCGCCGGCTTGAACGGAAAGCCCAGGTTCAGCATCTGCACCGTGATGATTCCCCACATCGCCCAGATGGCGAAGCCGCACAGCAGGTTGGGGATGGAGATCCACAGGTTGCGGTTGGCGATGCCCTTGCCCTTCGATTCCCAGAAGGCGTTGTCCTCGACGTTCCATTCCGCGACATCGGCGGAACTGTAGGTGGCCGGCGCCCCGGCGCCCGCCCCTCCCGCCCCCGCTTGCGTGTCAATCATGATTTTGGTCTCCGGCTGCTTGGTTGTTGTTCTGGCGGCGTTCAGGTGAGGCGCGAAGGCTCCGCCTGCTTGGGGTCGAGTTCCACGCTCATCGGCCGCACCTCGGTGAAGTACATCCACATCAGCGACACCCAGACGATGCCGAACATCAGCATGAAGGCCGACGACCGGACGCCGGTGAGGTCCACCAGCGCGCCGAACATGATCGGCAGGACGAACCCGCCCATGCCGCCGGCGAGGCCGACGACGCCCGAGACCACGCCGATGTTGTGCGGGTAGTCGTCGGAGATGTACTTGAACACCGAGGCCTTGCCGATCGCGAAGGCGATGCCCATGGTGAACATGATGATCGTGAACAGGGTCGCGTTCAGGCCGATGTGGAAGGACTTCGGTCCCGACACCGTCTGGATCACCAGGTCGGTCTGCGGGTAGGAAAGGAAGAACAGGCACAGCAGCGAGATCCACAACACCCACCATGTGATGGTGTGCGCGCCGTACTTGTCGGAAAACCACCCGCCGATGGCGCGCAGAACGCCCCCGGGAATGCTGAACGCGGCCGCCAGCAGCGCCGCCAGCTTGATGTCGAAACCGTACTCGGAGATGTAGTACTTGGTCATCCACAGGGCCAGTGCGACGTAGCCGCCGAACACGATCGAGTAGTACTGGCTGTAGCGCCACACCTTGGGGTCCTTCAGGACCAGCAGCTGCTCCCGGACCGTGACCTGGGCGTCGCCCGAGGCGTGCTCCTCATCCGTGTAGCTGAAGAACCAGAACGCAATCGCGGTGACCAGCATGAGCACGGCGTACACCTGCGGTACCATCGTCCAGCCGTAGGCCACGACGATGCTCGGGGCCACGAGCTTGTTCACCGCCGCGCCGGTATTTCCCGCACCAAAGATCCCCATCGCGAGGCCCTGGCGGTTCTTGGGGAACCAGCGTGCGCAGTAGGCGATGCCTACCGTGAACGAGCCGCCCGCCACGCCCACGAACAGGCCGGTCACGAGGAAATGCCAGTACTCGGTGGCGCGGGAGATAAACCAGATCGGGAACACCGTGGACAGCATGAGGATGAAGAACACGATGCGGCCGCCGAACCGGTCGGTCCACATGCCGAGCGGCAGCCGGATCAGCGAGCCGGTCAGCACCGGCAGCGCCACCAGGATGCCGAACTGGGTCTCGTTCAGGCCCAGGTTTTGCTTGATCGGGATGCCGATGACCGCGAACATCATCCAGACCATGAAACACACCGTGAATGCGGTCGTGCTTGCCGTGACCACCGACCAGCCCTTGTATGCCTGTGACGCCATCGCTCGCTCCCTTGCGCTTGAGTTCGAAACGAAGGTTAGGCGGGCGCAGACCGGCCGGTTTGATCCAGGTCAACCGAAGATGTATTTGCCGTCCATCTTTAAGAACGCCGCTCTAGAATCCGCCAACACTCGGGAGGAACACTGCCCGGCGGGGCGCCCCGCGCGCAACGCAGTGCACTTGTCATGCGCCTGACCAACTTCACCGACTACACCCTGCGCGTCCTGATCTACCTGGGCGCGCACCGTGAGGAAGACAGCCTCGCCACCATCGGCGACATCGCGTCCGCCTACGGCATATCGGAGAACCATCTGATGAAGGTGGTGCACCACCTCGCCAGGCAGGGCTATATCGAAACCGTGCGCGGGAAAGGCGGCGGCATGCGGCTCGCCCGCGATCCCGCCGAGATCAATGTCGGCGCGGTGATACGCGACGCCGAGGAAGACCTCGCACTGGTGGAATGCTTCCAGCCGGGAAACCACAACTGCCCCATCTCGCCGATATGCACCCTGCGAGGGGTGCTGGCGGACGCCATGGGTGCGTTTTTCGAGGTTCTCGACGGGCAGACGCTCGCCGACCTGATGCAACCCCGCGCCAAGCTGGTCAGGATATTTCGTGACGCCCGCAAGTCGCAGTAGGCAAGTTCCCGGATAAAGGGAATGAAATCGGCTTACTTTGTCGCGAGCGCCTCCAGTATCCCGCGCAGGTACCCCACTGCCCGGGCCGCCGACCCCGGCCCATCGGGCACGTAGTCGAAAGGCTCCACCGCAATATCGCCCGAGTAGCCGTGCCTCACCAGCGCCGCAAACAGCGGCGCGAAGGAGTCGTCGCCCTGCCCCGGACCGCGCCGGTTGCGGTCGTTGACCTGCACGTGGGCGATCAGGCCCTGCGGCAGCCAGCGCGCAACGAGCTCCGGCAGTGTTTCCTTCTCCATCTTCCCAGCCGAGCAGCAGTCGAGCATGCTACGTAGCGCGGGGTTGCCGATTGCGGCGACCAGCTGCGCAGCCTCCGCCAAATTGTTCACCAGCGGCGTGGCTTCGGCGGTCAACGGCTCCACGCAATACACGACGCCGGCCTTAGCCGCGCGCTCGCCGGCGGCGGCCCAGCAAGCCTGCGCGCGCGCAAGCGCCGCTGCGTGCGTGTCGCCCGCATCGATGCGCCGCTGCCCGGGTGAACCATGCACGAGGTACCTGCCGCCCAGTTCGGCGCAGAGGTCGATCAAAGCGAACATCACATCGAGCGTGCGCTGCCGCACTGCGTCGTCCCGCGTGCTGATCGACAGGCCCGCGGGCTTCACCAGCAGCCAGTGCAGGCCGGTGACGGCGATCCCGGCGTCCGCCGTGGCGCGACGCGCTTCGGCCACCTGTGACGGGGTCATGCGCTCCGGGCTTTCGGCCAGCGTATACGGCGCGACTTCCAGCCCGTCATAGCCGAGCTTCGCGGCGTACTCGCACTGCTTCGCGTACCGCATCTCCGCGATCACTTCGTTGCACAGAGAAAGGCGCATGGGCGTCCCGGGTTACTTGCGCAGATAGCCGAGCACGAGCTCGACCATGTGCTTGAGACGCTCGGCACGGTGCTTGGGCGCGAAAAGGTCGCGCGCAAACACCGTCGACAGCGTGTGGCGGTTGCTCTGGTAGAAATAGCTCAACGATGCGATCGAGATATAGAGCTGCACCGCGTCCACGCCACGACGGAACTGGCCCGCCTTCACGCCACGTTTCAGCAGGTCCTCGATGGTCGCGACGAAAGGCGAGTGCATGGCCGGGATGTCCTTGGAGCGCTTGATGTGCCGCGCCTGGTGCAGGTTCTCGCTGTTGAGCAGCGTGAGAAACTCGGGGTGCTTCAGGTAATAAGCCCAGGTGAACTCAACCAGCCGCCGGATACCTTCGGCCGGGTCGGTCTCGCCCAGCTTGAGGCTGCGCTCGGCATTGCGGATTCGCAAGTAACTCGCCTCCATCACCGCGAGGAAGAGCGCCTCTTTGTTGCCGTAGTAGTAGTACAGCATGCGCTTGTTGGCCCCGGCCCGCTCGGCGATGCGGTCCACGCGTGCGCCGCCCAGGCCGTGGCGCGCAAACTCCGCGGTCGCCGCCTTGAGGATGCGCTCCTGGTTCTTCGCCGGGTCGCGGCGGACGGGCACGGCCATGGAGGTCTTCAGTCGTTGGAGGCGCCGACGTCGCGCGCGATCTTGGTGATCTTGGTCACCTCGCTGGCGAGAAAGCGCCCCAATTCTTCTGGCGTGCCGGTCGCGGCGTCGGTGCCAAAGCCGAGGAACTTGTCTTTCATCTCCTGTACGGCCATTGCCTTGCCGATCTCGCTGTTCAGCCGCTGGACGACCTCGCGCGGTGTGCCGGCAGGGGCGAATATCGCCTGCCAGGTGGAGGCGTCGAATCCCGGCAGCCCCGATTCGGCCAGCGTCGGCAGCTCAGGCGCCACCGCCGAGCGCTTCGCCGTGGTGACGGCGATCGCGCGCAGGCGCCCCGCCTTGACCTGCGATATCACGTCCGAGATGTTGGCAAACATCACCTGCGACTGGCCGCCGAGCAGGTCGGCAACGGCGGGCGGTCCGCCCTTATAGTGGACAGTCACCCAGTCCACGCCCGCGGCCTGCTTGAACATCTCGCCCGAAAGCCGCGTGAGCGTGGCCGCACCGGGCGAGGCAAGGTTGAGCTTGCCCGGGTTGGCCTTGGAGTAAGCGATCAACTCGCGCGCATTGTTCGCCTGTACCGAAGGATGGACGACCACGATGATGGGCACGGTCGCCACCATCGAGACCGGCGCAAAATCCTTTACCGGGTCCCAGCCCAGCTTGGGAAAGAACGCGGGCGCGGTGGCAAACGAGGTCGCCGCCATCAGCAGCGTGTGGCCGTCGGGCGCGCTCTTCGCCACGAATTCCGCGCCGATGTTGCCGCTCGCACCGGGCTTGTTATCTACGATCACGGGCTGGCCAAACACCGCGGCGAGCTTTTCCCCGAGCGCCCGCGCCGCGAGGTCGGTGGAACCGCCCGGAGGGAACGCGACCACCATGCGGATCGGCTTGGAAGGAAAGCCCTGCGCCGACGCGACCTGCGCAGCAACGGCCAGGCCCAGCACAACACACACTTTCACTATACTCATGTCATTCACCCTTGATGTTGGCGGTCTGCGCGACCTTCTTCCATTTGGCGATCTCGTCGCCGAGGAAATGCGCGAACTCCGCGCTGGTCCCCGGCGTCACGTCCATGCCGAGCCCGACGAGGCGCTCGCGAATGTCGGGCTGCGCAAGCACCGCGACCCAGTCGGCGCGGATGCGCGCCACCGCGTCGGCCGACGTGCCGCCTGCGACCAGCAAACCCTGCCACACCGCGGCATCGAGCCCGGGCGCGACCGTTTCTGCCAAAGTCGGCACATCGGGGAATCCGGGGGCCCGCTTGAGCGTCGTGGCAGCCAGTGCGCGCAGGCGCCCGCCTTTGACGTGCGGCTGCGCCTCCACCACGTTCATGATCATCGCCTGCACTTCGCCCGCGAGCAGCGCCTGGCCGGCCGGCGCGCCGCCCTTGTAGGGCACGTGAAGGATATCGAGGCCCGCCATCTGCTTGAACAACTCGAAGGCGAGACGCTGGCCGGTGGACGCGCCGGGTGACGCGAAATTCAGCTTGCCCGGGTTGGCCTTTGCGTAGGCCACGAACGCCTGCGGTGTGGTGGCAGGTACCGAGTTGTGCAGCATCAGCAGGTTCGGGATCGCCGCAACGAACACGACAGGCGCGAGGTCCTTCACCGGGTCGTAGGTCAGCTTGTCGAAGATCGCCGCGCTGGCCGCGAGCGCCGTGGTGGCGAGCAGCTGCGTGTGGCCATCGGCGGGGCTCTTGGCAACGAAGTCCGCGCCGATGTTGGCGGCCGCGCCGGGCTTGTTCTCCACCACCACAGGCTGCTTCCACAGTTCTGCGAGCCTTGGCGCAACGAGGCGCGCGGCGATGTCGGTCGAGCCGCCCGGAGGGAACGGCACCACGATCTTCACCGGCTTGGAAGGGAAGCCCTGCGCAAGGACGGGTGCCGCGACGAATACGAACAGGAGTGCGAGCAGTCTCATAGCGGCAGCGCGAAGGCTTTCACCTTCGCCTCGTCGATGTCGATCCCCAGGCCCGGACCCTTCGGCACGAGCGCGAACTTGCCCTCCATCGGGACGGGCGACTTCAGGTAGTCCTCGGCAATGAACTGCGGGCCGTTCAGGTCGCAGGGGTAGTCGAGCCCGTACGCGGCGAAGAGGTGCACCGAAGCGGAAAACCCTATCGGCGCATCCATGAGCCCGCTACCGATCAATCCGAGCCCGGCACTCCTTGCGAGGTCGCAAAGCTGGCGCGCGTAGTAAAGGCCACCGACCTTGTTGACCTTGATGACGAGTCCTTCCACGGCTTCGCGGCGGATCAGTTCGATGACCACCGGCAGACCCATCGCCGCCTCATCCAGCGCGATTGTCATACTGGTCGCGGACAGCAGCTTTTTCATCCCGTAGAACTCGCCCATCGGGATCGGCTGCTCGAACAACTCGATGCCGAGCGCCTCGAACCCGCGCGCGGCGCGCAGGGCCTCGGAGAGCGTGTAGCCCTGGTTGGCATCGACCCACACCGTGCCGCCCTTCGCCAGCGCGAGCACCGCGCGGGCCCGCTCGATGTCGAGCCCGGGTTCGTGCCCGACCTTGACCTTGAATGCGCGGTAGCCCTCCGCCAGCCCGTCCGCTACCTGTGCCTCCACGCCCGCAACGTCCGGTGCCGAGACGAGGTACGAAAGCTCGATGCGGTCGCTGCCTTTCGCGCCGAACCAGTCCTGCAGCGGGATGCCGAGCCTCCTGCAGACGAGGTCATGCACGGCGAGGTCGATGGCGGCTTTCGCAATCGGCTGGCCCGGGTCGAGCCCCGGCGCGAGCTCGGTATTCATCGCCGCGTGCAGGCCCGCGATATCGAAGGGATCACGGCCGAGCAGCACGGGCGCGAGGTATTCCTTGATGGTCGTGTAACAGGAATGCGTGGTCTCGGCCGACCACCGCCGGCTCGGGCCCGCCTCGCCCCAACCGACCGTCCCGTCGTCCGCCGTCATCTTCACCAGGATGACGCGCTTGCCCTCTTCCATGGTCCGCGGCACGCCGCGCGACAACCGGGACAGCGCCTTCAGCGGCAGCCTCACCGGTAGGACTTCGATGCGTTCGATCTTCATTTCACTACCTGTAATTGAGGAAGACGGGGCTCGCCCAGGCCATGTGGCCGTTCTTCTGGCGCGCGCGGAGGTAAACGTAGGACCGGCCGGCAGGCACGTCGAGCTTTACGCGTCCCGAGACCGAAGACGCAGCTGCCGGCACGATGCGGTGCCATTGGTAGCTTTCCTTCGGGAAAGGCCCGGTGCGAAGGTTCACGGAGCCTCGCAGCAGGTCGCCCAGTTTCGTGGAGACAGCCTGCTCAACGGGCTCGGCGAGCTTCAGCCCGAGCACCGTATCCGGACCGGCCGCAAGTTCGAGCACCACGCTCTGGTTCGGGTTCTCGCGGTAGGCGTCCTTACGCGAGGTGTACGAGCGGATCGCAAGTCCGGCCTCGCCCTTGCGCTCGAAGCGGTGGCGGCGCTGCTCGTCGAAAGGCATGGAGGACAGGCACGGAAAGAAGCGCTCGATGCGCCCGCCGGACACCGAGACGTCCATCGCCCAGTCGCAGATGCGCTCCAGCGCAAGCGCGCCCCACGGCCCCCAGCCCCACTCGAGGCGGACCTGCACGGGGCGCGAAAACACCTGGCTTTCGTCCGGCAGGTCATCGGCATAAGCGCGATGGACCACGCGGCCGTCCTGGATCACTTCGACCACGTCGAGTTCGTCGCGACCGCGCACTGAAAATGCCACCTCGGCCTGCCGGCCAGCCGCGATGGTCGCACCCATCGGCGCCCCGTCGACGGAAAACTCAACCTCGATGCGGTCCCCGGTCAGCGCATAGGTCCTGCGCGCCCGGATGGCCTCCAGCAGCGCGGGGCGCGTCAGTTCGGTGGCCACCGCCGCCATCAGGCCTTCGCCGTAGGCGCCGGGGAATCCCGCATGGTCGTCGCTCGAGGCGACGAACCCGAAGCGCTTGCCCGCATCCAGCGCCGCGCGGGCCGTATTGGCCGTCTCCCGCCCGCCCATCGAGTGCGTGACCATGTCGAACGGGCCGCGATCGTGTTCGGAGTTGCCGTGCTCGGAGAAGATCTCCACCACGGGCGTGCAATCCTCGTGGAGCACGTCCCAGTTCACGCCGCGCACGCCCTTGGGGTAGGCGAGGTGATGCGGGATCATCAGCGCCTTCTCCTCGATGCAGAATCGGCGCAGCCGCTCCACATCGCCCGCGTAGAAGAGCGGGCGGTTGTCCTCCGGGAACACCACGCACTGGTCGCCCCATTCGGACGAATGCCACTCGAACCCAAGGAAGGCGCAGAACTCGCCGTCGCGATTGCCGTCGGCGATCACACCCTGCACCCGCGGCCAGGTGTCCTTCAGGCGCTTGAACCCCTCGATCCAGTGACGCTCGCGGCCGCCCTCCATGGCCGGCATATCGTGCCAGCTGGAATGCCCGGTGAACGCGAAGAAATCCAGGTGCGTGCGCGCGACATCGAGGCTGCGCTCGATCGAGCCCACGCCGTAGCCGTGCGCATTGTGGTTGTGGATGTCCCCGTAAAAGATCGGCATGGCTGCCCTCAGTCCAGCCGCGCGTCCTTGGCCACGAGCCAGCGCTCCATCGCCATCACGAAACCGTACAACACCACACCGATCAGCGTGATCAGGATCACCGCCATGAACATCGCGGGGGTGTCCAGCGTCACCTGCACCTGCAACATCAGGTACCCAAGGCCCTTGTCCGAGCCGAGGAACTCGCCGACGATCGCGCCGGCCACCGCGAGGATGGCCGCGACCTTCATCCCGGAAAAGATGTACGGCATCGCGCCGGGCAGCTGGATCTTGGTGAAGAGCTGCCAGCGCGAGCCCTTCAGCGCGCGCACCAGGTCGAGGAGGTCCGGTTCGATCTCGCGCAGGCCGCGCGCGGTCGTGAGCAGGATCGGGAACACGCAGATCGAGAACGCCATCATCGAGTTCGGGAACACGCCGTACTTGAACCAGACGATGATCAGCGGCCCGAGCGCCACCTTGGGGATCATGTTGAGCGACACCAGCAGCGGCAGGAAGAACTGCTCCAGCGGCCGGGACCAGGTGAACACCAGCGCGAGGCCCACGCCCACGACCAAAGCCAGGAAATAGCCCGCGAAGATCTCGGTGCCCGTGACCAGCGCGTTACCCCACCAGTTGTAGCTGCCGTCGGTCAGCGCGGCGAGCGTGGCCTCGGGCGAGGGCATCACGTACTTGGGCACGTCGCCGAATTTCACGAACAGGTACCAGGCCAGCAAAAGGGCCAGGTGGGAGGCCACGGCCAGCACGTAACGCTGCAGGGTATCGTTGGGCTTATCCAAGGTCGGACTCCTTCAGGTGATGCGAACCACCACGGCCTCGTCGTACGGCAGCGCCGGATTGACGAAGCGGTTGGCGTTGGTGACGTAATGCAGCGCGCAGGCGCGGCGCCAGTGCGTCGAATGGTTGGGACCCGACTGGTGGAACACGTTGCCGTGGTGCAAGGACACGCCGCCGCGCGGCACCGGGGCCGCGGTCATCGGGTGTCGCGCCGCTTCGTCGGGCGGGACGTACAGGTCATACGGCGCACCGGGCGGGGCGACGTGCTTGCAGACCGGGCCGCGGTGCGTGCCCTCGGCGAAATAGAGGCACCCGTTCTCGACCGTGGCATCGTCCAGCGCGACCCATGCGGTGACTATGCCCTCCGGGTCACTCGGACCGAAGTAATAGTTGTCCTGGTGGACGACCTTGGGGCCGCCGCCTTCGGGCGGCTTGAAGAACACCTGGCTGAAATAGATCGTGACGCCGGGGCCGACGATCGCCTCGACCAGTTCCGTGAGGCGCGAGTCGGAGGCTATCCGGCGCACGGCCTCGCGATGAAAATGCGGGTTGTCGAGCTTCCTCAAAACCTGCTTCGCTTTTACGCCGCCGTCGATATACCAGTAGCGCTTTTCGGGCGGCAGTTCGGCGAGGAACTCCTCGCCCCATTGCTCGAGGTCGGCGATGAGGCTCTGCATCTCTTCCGGACGGAATACGCCCGGCACCGTCACATGCCCGGTGGCGCGATAGCTCGCGAGCCGCTGCGCGTCGAGCGTCACGCCAGCCACCGCTCGAGGTTGGCGCGCACGAAGGCGTCGTCGGCGAATTCGGGATAGGTCGCGTAGATGCGGTCGATTTCCTCCGCCTGTCCCGGGGACAGCGTCTCGTGCGGGTCGAGGCACCAGAGGCCCTCGAGCAGCCCCTGGCGACGCAGCACTTCGTGGCAGCCGGGGATGCAGCCCGCGAAATCGTGCGCGACGTCGAAGAACGCGCTGTTGGCATCCGTGACCTTGGCATCCAGCGCGAGCAGCGCGTCGTCCACGCGGCCGGCCTCGATCGCGGCCCGGATGCGCGCATGCAGTTCGACGGCCGATTTCGTCCAGACGCTCCAGTGCCCAAGCAACCCGCCCTTGATGCGCATGCGCACTGTTTCCGAACCTCGCTGGATGTCGAATGGCACTGCAAGGTCGAGCACGATGTGGTCGTCGTTGCCGGTGTAGAGCGTCACGCGATCCTCCGCCCTCGCGGCAACCACACCGCGAATCACGTCCAGCGTCCGGTAGCGGTTGAACGGCGCCATCTTGATCGCGACCACGTTCGGGATTTCCGCGAAGCGCTTCCAGAACTCCATCGGCAGGGGGATGCCGCCGACCGCCGTCTGCAGGTAGAACCCGACCAGCGGCATTACGCCGGCCACGGCGGCGCAATGCTCGACGAGTTCGTCGACCGACGCGCCTTTCATCGGCGCGAGGCTCAGCATCGCGGCGTGGTAGCCGAGGCCAAGGGCGGTCTCTGCCTCCGTCTTTGCCTGGGCCGTCTTGCCGGACAGCCCTGCGACCAGCACCAGCGGCCTGTCTGCACCCCAGTGCCGCGCCGTTTCGGCGGCCAGCTTCAGCACCGGCTCATACAGCCCGGTTTCGCGGATTGCGAACTGCGTGGAATGCACCCCGACCGCCAGCCCGCCGGACCCCGCGTCGATGTAGTAGCGGGTGAGCGCCCTCTGCCGGCGCGGGTCAAGCTTGCGCGAAGCATCCAGCGCCAGCGGATGGGCGGGAATCACCGCGCCGTCCCGGAGGGCGGACAGGACGGCGGCGGGAAGGTCGGACCAGAGGAGCGCCATGGGGTGGAATTGTAACCGTCCGGTTAAATTAACCGTGCGAAACGCGAGCATCGGGACCTGCATTGACACCCTGCCCGGCGCGCCGATACCATCCCCCGACTAAAACGCAGGAGGAGAACCCTTGAAAAAAGCACTCGTTACCGCACTTGTCGCCCTCGCAGTCGCGCCGTTCGCCACGCCCGTGGCCGCGCAGACCAAACTCGACTTCATCCTGAACTGGGTGCCGGGCGGCGACCACGCCCCGTACTACTACGCCAACAAGATGGGCTGGTATGCCAAGGAGGGCCTGCAGGTGAACCTGGAGCCCGGCAAGGGCTCCATGCTGGCGGTGCAGAAGGTCGGCGCCGGCGCCAACCCCATCGGCCTTGCCGACATGGCCAACGTGCTTGTGGGCCGCGGCAAGGGCGCCGAGATGGTTGGCGTCTTCAACGTGTATGCCAACTCCCCGCAGGGCATGTACTGGCTGAAGAGCTCAGGCATCAAGGGCATCAAGGATTTCGCCGGCAAGAAGATCGGCAACCCCGCCGGTGACGGTGCGCGCACGATGTGGCCCGCGCTCGCCAAGCACAACGGCATCGACCCGAAGTCGGTCACCTGGGTGAACATCGACGCCAATGCCAAGCTCGCCGCGCTCAAGGCCAAATCGGTCGACGCGACGACGTCCTTTTACAACATCCACCACGTCTTCCAGCGCGAGTTGGGCGATGACATGGGGTTCCTCGCCTGGCGTGACGCGGGCCTGAACCCGTACGGCAACTCGGTGGTCGTGAACAGCGACTACCTGAAGAAGAACAAACCGGCGATCGACAAGTTCGTGAAGGTCACGCAAAAGGCCTTCGCCGCCTGCGTGGCCGACCCGAAGCCCTGCGTGCAGGCGCTGATCGACGCCAACGGCGCCCTCAAGTACGACAACGAGATGACCAACTGGCAGCTGGTGGAAGTGCTGATGAGCGACAAGTTCTCCAAGAGCGTCGCGCTCGGCATCCATGACGACGGCCGGATGGCGGCGGACTACGCGCTGGTCAAGGAGTTCATCGGCCTCGACAAGGAATTTGACGTGAAGACCACCTACACGAACGAGTTCCTCGACCGCTCCTTGAAGATGACGAAGTAATGCGTGACGCCACGGTGAAATGCGCCGCAGCCATGCTGGCGGCGCTGGGGCTCGCCGTGGCACCCGCCGCGTCGGCGCAGGCCTGGCCCGCCAAGCCCGTTCGCATGGTCGTGACCTTCCCGCCCGGGGGCGGCCTGGATGCGTTTGCGCGCATCGTCGCCCCGAAGCTGCAGGAACTCCTCGGCCAGCAGATGGTGGTGGAGAACCGCGTCGGGGCCGGCGGCATGGTGGGGGCGGACTACGTCGCCAAGGCTGCGCCCGACGGTTATACGGTGCTCTTCGCCTCGTCGGCCGAGCTGACGATCAGCCAGCACCTGTTCCCCAAGATGGCTTACGACCCGATGAAGGATCTTGCACCGGTGTCCTATGCGTCGCATGCGGCACTGCTGTTCTCAGTCCATCCGTCGTTTCCCGCGAAGAGCCTCCAGGAAGTGATCGCGCTGACCCGCGCGCAGCCCGGAAAGTTCTCCATTGCCTCAGCTGGCACCGGCGGCGTGCAGCACCTCGCGGGCGAACTGCTCAAGACCGCAGCCAAAGTCGACATCGTGCACATCCCTTACAAGGGGGCCGGACCCGCGGTCATCGACATGGTCGGCGGGCAGGTGCAGATGGGCTTTACCGCCCTGCCCTCGTCGATCCAGCATGCGCGCTCCGGGCGGCTGCGGCCCATCGCAGTCACAAGCGTCAAGCGCAGCGAAGTCGCCCCCGACCTGCCTACATTCACGGAACTCGGGTTCCCCACGGTCGACCTCGTGGTCTGGTACGGGGTGTTGTTCCCGGCCAAGACGCCGCCCGAGATCGTTGCGCGCTTCAGTGCCGAGATCAACCGCGCGGTGTTCTCGCCGGAGGTGAAGGCGAAGATGCTCGAGCAGGGCATTGAGCCGGTGGGCTCCACGCCGGACCAGCTCGCGAAGTTCATGCAGTCCGAGAGCGCGCGTTACGGCAAGGTGATCAAGGACACCGGAGCGAAGCCCGACTGAACGCGGCAGCGTGTTAGGGCTTACAGCTCCAGCTGCACCCCGACCGACTTCACGATCGGCTCCCAGCGGTTGTACTCGCCGCGCATGATCTGCGTGAACTTGTCCGGGTCGCTGCCGCCGGGGATGAAGGCGAAGTCGTAGAACCGCTGCACGACGTCGGGCATCTTCAGCACCTTCTGCACCTCCGACGACATGCGCGCGACCACGTCGCGCGGCGTGCCGGCTGGTGCATACATGCCGTAGAACCCCGCGATGTTCGAGTCCTTCACGCCCGCCTCCTCCATCGTCGGCACCTCGGGAAGTTGCGGCATGCGCTTGTCGAAGTAGAGGCCCAGTGCCCGCAGCCGGCCGGAAAGAATGTGCGGCCGCGTCGACCCCAGGTCGATCACGATGTAGTCCACCTGCCCGCCCACCACGTCGGTCACCGCCGGGGCGCCGCCCTTGTAGGCGATGTGCGTGGCATCGAGCCCGTTCTGCTTGGCGAACATGTGCCCGAGCAGGTGCCCGGTGGAGCCGTTGCCCCACGAGGCGTACGACATCTTCCGGCCGCGACCCCACTCGATGAACTCCTTCACCGTCTTCGCCGGATTGGATCCGTTGACGATCAGCATCACCGGCGAGCGGCAGATATCCGTGACGTTCGCGAAATCCTTGAAGATGTCGTACGGCAGGTTCTTGTAGAGCAGCTGGTTCTGGTAGTGCAGGGCGAGGTTGATGAACCACGTGTAGCCGTCCGGCGCGGACTTCGCGACGTGCACGCTCGCCAGCGTCGTCGAGGCGCCGGGTTTGTGGTCGACGATCACCTGCTGGCCGAGGATGGGCGAGAGCTTCTCGCCGATGGTTCGCGCAAGGATGTCGCTGGTCGCGCCCGGCGTGAAGCCTATGACAATGCGCATGGGGCGCGTTGGCCAGGCCTGGCTGTGCGCTACGCCTGGCGCAACGGCGAGGGCGGCGGCGGCCGAGGCACCGAGCAGGATGCGGCGGCGGGAAGTAACGACGGTCATCAGCATTCTCCTTTTTTTATTCGGCAAGTCTCCGGCACTAAGAATACTGAATATTTCCTTGCGCTCGAAGCCGTTCATGCGCCGCGCCGCAACATGGCGGCTGAACCACGAAGCTTGAGATAGACTTCCCGCTACCCACCCAGAGGCCTCGCCATGCTGCTGCGTTCCCTGCGCATCCCCAGAAGCGAATTCGAAATCGGCACCGGCTGGACCCTGAAGCCACAAGGCGCCTGCCAGGGAGACGTGTGCATCCCGCTATCCCAACCGTCAGGCGACACGATTGACGTAGAGGCCGTCGCAAAAGACATCGGCATGCCGCTGGCCGCAGCACCCGAGCACGGGCTCTGGGCGCAGGGACCGGCGTCGATCAGCTCCCGCGCGCTGGCGAGCGCGCAGGCCCCGGAGCTGACCCTGCCCGACCTCGACGGCAAGGCGTTCCACCTCTCCAGCCTGCGCGGCCAGAAGGTGCTGCTCTATGCCTGGGCACCCTATTGAGGCTGCTCCCGTGACCTGCCCGTGTGGCAGGCCCTGCGCAAGGAACTCCACCCCAAGGGGTTCGAACTCGTCACCGTCGGCCTGGACACCCTGGGCGATGCAGGCTGCCGCGCCTCCATCGAAGCCGCCAAACCGGAACACCCCTCTCTGGTCGACCGGCACCATGCGCTGGCCGACCTCTTCGGCGTGATCAACATCCCGAGCAGTGTGTGGATCAACGAGGACGGCACGATTGTGCGACCTGCCGAAGCCGCGCCGGCCCCGCCTCAAGCCACACCTGCTCCGCCCCGCATCCTGCCGCCGGACACCCCGCAGCGCTTCAGGGACATCGTGGCCGAAGCGACGAAGATTCCTAAGAGCCCGGAGGCCTATCACGCAGCGCTGCGCGACTGGGTGGAGCACGGCGCAAAAAGCCGCTTCGCCCTGAGCCCCGATGAAGTCGTCGCGCGCTCGCGCCCCCGCGACACAGCGAAGGCGCTGGGCCATGCGCACTTCCAACTCGCCACCCAGCTTGAAATCGACGGCCATCACACTGCAGCGGTGCAGCACTTCCGCGAGGCGCATCGCCTCGTGCCCGACAGCTGGACCTTCCGCCGGCAGGCCTGGTCGCTGGAGAAGGTTGGAGACGGGGCCATCGCCCGCTTCTGGCAGGGGCCGAACCCGGAAGCGCCCGAAGCCTGGCCTTATGAAGGCGACTGGCTGGCGGACATCCGCGAGAGCGGGGCGGAGAACTACAACGAGCCTTGGCGGCCTTGACGCGCGTGTCAGCTTGGAGAGCCGGCCCCGATTGCCCCAACCGCTTCTGCCGGAGGATAATGCTCCCGCCGCTCGCCGCACATCCATGGCGGGCTCGGAGCACGCCATGAGCGCAGTCATCATAGAGCATGTGAACGTTGCCGATCTCCCGGAGAACTGGCGCGCCCGGCTGCCTGCCGAGCACGCACAGCGCGTCACCGTGCGGATCGAGGAAGAGATCGCGGATCAGGTAACTCCCGAATCGACCGGGGCGGCGGTCGACCTTCTGTTCGGCATGTGGCGCGACCGGGAGGAAATGGCCGATGTGGAAGGCTACCTTCGCAAGCTGCGCGAACCGCGCTTCAAACCAGACGGCTCGCGCGACGGCGGCTGATTCGAGTGCTCGTCGATACGGACGTGCTGATCTGGCTGACACGCGGACATCCCGGAGCGGCGACACGCCTCAAGCGAACAGAAAACCGCCGGATCAGTGCCGTGACCTACATTGAGCTGGCGCAAGGCTATCGAAACAAATCGGAACTCGAGCGGGTAAGAAAAGCACTGAACGATGGCGGAATGCCGATCGCACCGGTAACCGAAATCATTTGCGAACGCGCCATGCGCTTGATTGACAGACACGCCTTGAGCGACGGATTGCAACTGGGCGACGCCCTGATCGCCGCTACGTCGCTTGAACACGACTGGACCCTGCTTACCGCCAATTTCAAGCACTTCGCCTCCATTGAAGGTCTGAAGGTGGAACGCTTCGACCCGGGGTAGGGCGCAGGTCAGGCTCCGATCGTCTTCTTGCCGTCCAGCGCCCCTGGCGCGACGGCCCCGGCAGCGAGGACCGTCGCAGGCCCCAGGTGCCTTTCCCTATGAAGGAGACTGGCTGGCGATATCCGCGAGAGCGGCGCGGAGAACTACGCTTGAAATCCCCGATAAATGTACCGATTAAGATACAAAATAACCTCAGGAACGTCTCCTGACGCGGACTTTGCAAATAAAAGTCCTGAAATTGCCTCCTACATCGTCGGGTTGACCACCTCGCCGCCCAGCGTCACCAGGCCCCAGGTCGCCATCCCGGCGTCCCAGTTGAAGCCGATGTGCCCCGTTGCCGAGTGGGCATCGCGGAACAGCCGCTCGAGCGGGTACTTGGTGTAAATGCCGTTCGCGCCCGCCATCTCGTGCAGCGTGTCGATGGCCTCCACCGCCATCCGCGCGGCGAGCGAACAGTTGCGGCGCCAGCGCAGCTTGTCTTCCATCGACGGCATCACGTTGGCCGCCGCAAAGCGCTGGCCGTCCAGGCAATCGTTGTGGATGATCGTGCGGGCCGCGTCGATCTTGGACCCGGCCACCCCCACCCGAAGCTGCACGGTCTGGAAATCGCGCATGCGCACGCCGGTGTAGTTCGTGCTGCGCTCCTTGACCGAGGCGATGGTGAGGTCGAGCGCCGCCTGCGCGTTGCCGATCACGGACCCGGCAAGGCAACTGGAGCCCAGCCCGCCCAGCGGTATGCGATACAGCGGGTTCGGGTTGACAACGGCACCGGGAAAGTCCGACCCGCCGCGCGCCGTGTACATGGACAGCGACCGGTAGTCCGGGATGAACACTTCCTCGACTTTCACCGACTTGCTGCCCGTGCCACGCATGCCAAGCGTGTCCCAGTCGTCGATGATGGTGAAGTCCTTGCGCGGCACCATGCACATGCGGTGGTCGATGACCTTGTCGCCGTCGCGCACGATGCAGGCAAGCTGGTTCCAGGTCGAGGGATCCACGCCCGAGGAAAAATTCCAGTACCCCGACAGGACGATGCCACCGTCGACCTTGCGGCCGCGGCCCTGCGGGTACGCAATGCCCGAGGCGATGATCGCGTCCGGATTCTCACCCCACACCTCCTCCTGCGCCTTCGGGTCGAACAGCGCAAGCATCCAGTGGTGGATCGACAGGTTGCCCACGTTCCACGCAACCGACGAATCGCCACGGCCCACGACCTCGGGGATATCGAACACCGACACGAAATCGAGCTCCATGCCGCCCCAGCGCTTGGGCTGGAGGATGCGCAGCATCCCCGACTCGTGCAGCAGCGCAAGCACCTCCGGCGTCAGCTGACGCGCGGCCTCGGACGCGGGCGCGAGTTCGCGCAGCTTGGGGACGAGCGTGTGCGCGCTGCGCAGGGCTTCCTCGAAGCCCACATCTGCAAAACTCTTCGCCATGGTCAGGACGGCTTCGTGACGGTGCCGGCCTTGTCCTGCGCATCCGCGAGGGCGGGCATCTTGGAGTAGTCGTCGCCCCAGTCGGGCATCGGGTTCAGGCCGTTGAAATTCAACTCGATGGTCAGGCCGTCGGGATCGCGCACGAAGATCTGGAACAGGTCGAACTCAGGCAGCGCCCGCGCCCAGAATTCGCACTTCATCTCCTCGAAACGCTTGCGGAAGGCATCGGGTTCGGTCGCGAGGAACGCGATGTGGTCGATCGTGCCCGAGTTGTCCTGCGCGGCATGCGGGAGGGTGCCCCGGTAGTAGAGCTCCGCGTTGGGGATGCCGTGCTGGCCCATGTGGACCCAGATCCGCCCGTCGCGCCCCAGCCAGTAGCCCGAGAACGGGAACGGCGGCCGCGGCATGGTCCCCAGGTCCAGCGCCTTGCAGTAGAAATCCTTGGTCGCTTCCAGGTTGCTGGCGCGCACAAAGTAGTGGTTCAGTTCGACGAGGGGCATGGCAGTCTCCGCAGTGGGTATATCTATTGTTCTTTCGCGCATCTTATAGGAGGTTCCCGCCCCCGCGGCAAGGTACACTTTCGAAAAACCGGCGCACCACAACAGTCCGGGAGGAGACAACCTTGAAAGCACCCGCATTCGCCTACGCGAAGCCCCGCTCGCTCGGGGAGGCCTACACCCTCTTCGACGCGCATGGCGACGGCGCCCGAGTCATCGCTGGCGGCCAGAGCCTGGTGGCCATGCTGAACCTGCGGCTCGCGGCGCCCGCGATCCTCGTTGACATTACCGGCATCGAGGGCCTGTCCGGGATCTCGGTCTCTGGGGACAAGCTCTGCATCGGCGCGCTGACCACCCACCGCGAAATCGAGCAATCGCCGGATGTTGCACTGCACTGTCCGCTGCTCGCGCAGGCCGCTCCCCATATCGCCCATGTGGCGATCCGCAATGCGGGCACCATTGGGGGCTCGATAGCGCTGGCCGACCCGGCGGCGGAATGGCCGGCCTGCTGCCTTGCGCTGGATGCGACCTTCCGGCTGGTCTCGAAAAGCGGCGAGCGGCGGGTGCCGGCCCGGGCGTTCTTCAAGGGGCTCTTTGCCACGGCGCTGCGCCCAGGAGAGCTCATCGCGGGGGTCGAGATCCCCGTGCTGCGCGGCTACCGCAGCGTGTTCCTTGAGTTATCCCGGCGACGCGGCGACTACGCCATCGTCGGCCTCGCCGCACTCGCGAAACCCGAAGGCGGCAAGCTGCACGATGTCCGCCTCGCCTATCTCGGCGGCGGAGACGCCCCGATCCTCGCCACCCACGCGATGCAGGCCGCCGAAGGCAAGGCCCCGCCGGCCGACCTCTCCGCCGCGCTGGCGCAAGACCTCTCGCCCATGGCCGACCTCGAGAACAAGACCGAAACCAAGCTGCACCTCGCCAACGTGCTGGCCCGCCGCGCCCTCGCCGCGCTGGCCGCCTGAAGGAAACCCCATGGACACGACCCTTACCCTGACCGTCAACGGCACCAAGGTCACCCGCGCCGTCGAGCCGCGCACCCACCTCACCGACTTCCTGCGCGATGCGCTGGGCCTGACCGGCTCCCACATCGGCTGCGAGCACGGCGTCTGCGGCGCCTGCACGGTGCGCGTGGACGGCAGCATCGTGCGCGGCTGCCTGACGCTGGCCGTGCAGTGCGAGGGCAAGAGCGTCGACACCATCGAAGGCCTGTCGGACTCAGGCGAGCTGGCACAGCTGCAACAAGCCTTCCACGAGCGCAACGCCCTGCAGTGTGGCTACTGCACGCCGGGCATGCTGGTCGCGGCGCTCGACCTCGTGAAGTCCGAGCCGGACGCCACGCGCGAACGCATCCGCGAACACCTTTCAGGCAACTACTGCCGCTGCACGGGCTACCAGGCCATTGTGGATGCGATCGAGACGGTGCTGGTCCTGCGCCGCGGCGGTGACAAGACCCAGGGAGCACAGAAATGACCGCCCGCGACGAACTGCCCGTCAAGGATTCCAAGACCCGGTTGCAGGCCGGCTACATCGGCAAGTCCGAGCCGCGCGCCAACGCCAAGCGCCTGCTGCAAGGGCGCGGGTCGTTCATCGATGACCTGCGCTTTCCGCGGCTCGCCAACGTCGTGTTCCTGCGCAGCCCGCATGCTCACGCGATGATCAAGAGCCTGGATTTCTCGAAGGCGCGCACGGCGCCGGGCGTCATCGCCGTCGTGGACGGCCGCGCCGTGGCCGAGTACTGCACGCCGTGGGTCGGCGTGCTCTCACACCTCAAGGGCCTGAAATCCGCGCCACAGCACCCGATCGCCATCGACCGCGCCTGCTCGCAGGGCGAGGCGGTCGCGGCAGTGGTGGCCGAGACTCGCGCGCAGGCCGAAGACGCCTGCGAACTGATCGTCGCCGAATACGAGCCCCTGCCGGCGGTGATCGACATGCAGGAAGCGCTCGCCGGGAGCTACGTGATCCACCCGGATCTGGGCGACAACATTTGTTTCAACCGCGAAGTGGATTTCGGCGCGGTGGAGGACGCCTTCGCCAGGGCCGACGTGGTGGTCGAGGAAGAGTTCAACTTCGGCCGGCACACCGGCGTGTGCCTGGAGGGCCGGGCGATCCTCGCCGACTACAACGCCGCCGAGCACACGCTCACCGTGCACCACGCCACGCAGGCGCCGCACATGATGCAGGACATCTTCTCCAAGCACCTGAACCTGCCCGAAGCGAACGTGCGCGTGATCTGCCGCGACATCGGCGGCGCCTACGGCATCAAGGTGCATGTGTACCCGGATGAGATGTGCACTGCCGCGCTGTCGATCATGCTGCGCCGGCCGGTCAAGTTCGTGGCGGACCGGATGGAGTCGTTCCTCTCCGACATCCATGCGCGGGAGCACAAGGTCAAGGTGCGCCTGGCGGCCACCAAGGCCGGCGAGATCCTCGCCTTCGACCTCGACGACCTCACGGCCATCGGCCCCTACTCGGTCTACCCGCGCACCAGCGGCATCGAGGGCAACCAGGTGGTCAACCTGACCGGCGGCCCCTACAAGCACCAGCACTACCGGGCGAAGCTGAACGTCGTCTTCACCAACAAGAACGTCACCTGCCAGTACCGCGCGGTCGGCCACCCGATCGCGGTGGCGCTGACCGAGGGCATCGTTGACCTCGCCGCGCAAAAGCTCGGCATGGACCCCGCCGAATTCCGGCGGAAGAACATGATTCCCGACGACGCCTACCCCTGCACGGGCGCGGCCGGCATGAAGTTCGAGATCCTGTCGCACCACCAATGCCTGGACAAGCTGCTCGCGCTGATGGACTACAAGGCGCTGCGCGCCGAACAGGTGGCCCTGAGGCAGAAAGGCATCTACCGGGGCATCGGCCTCGCCGCGATGATCGAGGTGACCAACCCCTCGCCCGCCTTCTACGGCGTGGGCGGGGCACGCATCTCGGCCCAGGACGGCGCGACGCTGCGGCTGGAACCCACCGGCATGCTGACGGTACTCTCAAGCGTCACCGAGCAGGGCCAGGGCACCGAGGGGATCTTCGCGCAGATCGCGGCCACGGCGGTCGGCGTGACCATGGACAAGGTCAAGGTGATCACCGGCGACACGAGCACCACGCCGTACGGCGGCGGCACCTGGGCCTCGCGCGGCGCGGGCATCGGGGGCGAGGCCGTGCTGCAGTCCGGCAAAGCGCTGCGCTCGAACATCCTCGACATCGCCGCGGCGATCCTGTCGGTGGACAAGTCCACGCTCGACATCCTCAACAACGAAGTCATCGATCTCGCCAGCGGCGCCTCGAAGCTGACGCTGGCCGAGCTCGGGCGGGTGGCGTACTTCCGCCCGGACACGCTGCCGCCGAAATTCCAGTCCGAGCTGATGGTCACGCGCCACTACACCCCGCGCGACTACGCATTCACGTTCACCAACGGCATCCAGGCCTCGCTGGTCGAGGTCGATCCGGATACCGGGTTCGTGAAGCTGCTCAAGCACTGGTGCGTGGAAGACTGCGGCACGGTGATCAACCCGATGCTGGTGGATGAGCAGATCCGTGGCGGCGTGGTGCAGGGCATAGGCGCAGCGCTCTTCGAGGAATGCCATTACTCGGAGGACGGCCAGCTGCAGAACGCCTCGATGGCCGATTACCTGGTGCCCATGTCCGGCGAGATGCCGGACATCGTCTGCGGCCACGTGGAGTCGCCGACGAAGAGCTCCGAGCTGGGCGCGAAGGGGGTGGGCGAAGCCGGCACGGCCGGGGCGCCGGGCGCAGTCATGAATGCGATCAATGATGCGCTGGCGCCGTTTGGCGCGCGGGTGACGACGATGCCATTCACGCCGGAGCGGGTGCTTGAGGCGCTGGGCAAGGCCTGACCAAAACCACACGGGTTCAGTGTTATATTGATTTGGTCAGTATCCGAGGCCCATTGCCATGAGTATCTTCAACCTCTCGCGCTTTGTAAGGAAACTACTGACCGATCGCATGCGGGAATCCCGCGCATATGAGGAATCAATGTGCGGATTCCTCGCGCAAAGGCCGGTGAAGCTCAAGAAACCCGGCGAGCCCTACCTTACCCGTGACGAAGCGCATGACCGCACTCGTCCTGGTTGAAGCCAACGATCCGCCGTACACACAAGACGAATCCGCGGCTACAAAGTGCCCACGGGCGCTTGCATGGGTCGCGCGGCCGCGCCAGACGAGCACGCAGTTGCTGCCCGAGTGCTACACCAACCGCAAGCGCATCGGCGGGAAACGACTCATGGCACAGGAGGCCGCGAAGCGCACGGTCAGTTGCTTCGCGGCGAAACCGCCCCAGGAATGTAAAGAACTGCTGCGCCACGCACAGAAAATAGAAGAGTGCTACCGGATTCGCTGGTAGAACTGGATGCAGTGGTAGTCGCCCAGCTGCCGGATTGCGGGTTGTTTCTGACCGAGGAATTGCAAGGTTACGCAATCTTCGGAAGCGTTACGTTGGGTAGCCCGTTCACTCTCTCGGTGCAAGGATGTTCGAAGGTTCATGCGGTGAGCCTGCCTTTGGAGTCCCGCTACAAGTTGCGCGACACGCCCAAGCGCTGAAACGGCGGACACCACAAAACCTCAAAAGCTCAAATCGCCAGATATGCCCGGCCTTACAACAAATATCATCAACCTGATTTCGGACAACCTGCGGGATCGCTACCGCAGCGGCTTTCCTATACTAAAAGAGCTGATCCAGAACGCCGACGATTCAGAGGCGAGACGGATAGTGTTCGGCCTTCACGAAGGATTCGCGGCGCTTGCGCACCCTCTCCTAACTGGACCGGGCCTCTACCTGTTCAACGATGGCACTTTCCGTGAAACGGATAAGAGAGCCATCACTTCCTTCGCCGAGAACTCAAAGGCGGGCGAGCCTGGCACGATCGGGAAATTCGGCTTAGGCATGAAGAGCGCCTTCCACCTGTGCGAGGCCTTCCTTTACATCGCCTGGAACGAAAGCGAAGTACACAATGCGATTGTCAATCCGTGGAATAGCGGTGAGGGCAATCTGCACCCAGACTGGGAGAAGGATCAGCCTGCCGATTGGGCTGCCCTCCGCGGCGTCGGGGCGAAAGTCTCGGGCAATGCGGCGCGCGGTTTCTTGCTTTGGGTGCCGCTGCGGAGAAAGCAACATCTAAAAAGACCAGACGGCGCCGCGACAGGCGGGATCATCGATCGCTTCCCGGGTGACGAACTGGGCGGACCCGATCTACGTTTCCTCGCCGAAGAGGCCCTCACTTCCGACATAGCTGCCATCCTTCCTTTGCTGCGTCACCTCGAAAGGGTCGACTACCGACCGCTGGAGGGCACGGGCAAGGCACTGTCGATTTCCATCTCCGCAGAGGGCCGCCTCGAGCGCGACGCGCGAGAGGCAAGCTCTACGGGGGTCGTCACCGAAGGCGAAAAACCGGTGCTCAAGTTTCATGGACAAAAGCGTGATCGCAGCGGCGCGGAATCGGTATTCGAACGATTGAGGGAGCATGGCGCTTGGCCGAAAAGCTATTTCCGGGATGAGCAGGGCTTTCCACGGCTAGCCCGGGACAAATCTAACGCCGAAGGGTCAGTGCTCATCGGTCACGAAGATGGGGTAAGCGGTGGCCTTACCTTGCGCTGGGCGGTATTTCTTCCGCTTGACGAGGAGACGCACGTCTTTCGGGCAGCAATTCCCGACTCGTCGCGGCACTATCACATTGTCCTGCACGGCCAGTTCTTTGTGGACGCGGGCAGGCGTGGAATCCACGAGTTTTCGCGGCTCTTCGAGGTGGATCAAACGCCCGAACAGCAATTCGATGAAAGTGGCCTGCGGCGGCGCTGGAACCGTGAGCTGGCAGACGGTGTAACGCTTCCCCTCTTGCTGCCCGTGCTCGCGCAATATGTCAAGAGCCATCGCCTTGCCGACAACGAAGTGGGTGAACTGACGAAATCCATCGGCGACGCGGTAGCGAGAAGCGGTGGTTCGTCACGCCCTTTCCTGTCGTCATTCCATTCGAGCATCTGTCGTGATGTGGCTTGGGTCAGGAAGATCGATCGTGAAGGCCTCCGATGGACTCTGGTGCAAGCACACGATTGCGTGCTCAGAACCTTGCCCGCCCCGCCTGCGAGCGACCCTGGCCGGCCTTGGCGGAGTCTGCCGGGGCTGGCAGCCATAAGTTCCGACCGTGTCTTCATCGACGGCCTCGCGCCCAGGCTCGCTAACGCGAGCAGCGCCTGGGAGGAGAGCGACCTACTCACCGCGCTTGGGAAAGACGCTGAGGGAGCCCTCTCCTCGAATGAACTTCTCGAATACATGGGCCGGTTCTTGGAGATGGCTGCAGCGCCATATAGGGCTACAGGTGCCCTTCAAGACACCCTGATCCGCCTACTTCGCACTGGATTCCGGGCGAACGAGCTGTCACGCCTACGGCAACGAGCCGCGGCGGTTTCGCGGGTCGTCGGTTTCGTCGTTCCCAAGCGGCGGCTCGCCCTCGGTACCAAGGACGCAAAGGCAAAAGCCGCACTGCCGCCCGAGATCTTCGCCGTACTTTGGTCATGCGAAACCTCTGCCCTAGTCGTGCCGGCAGACCTCGATGCGGCTGAGTCGGCACGCGCCGAACTTTCGGACGCTGACGTCCTGGCTTGGCTACGTGCGATCGATCGGGCTATCGCCGCGCTCGCAACCGGCGATGTACGGGTTTCTCAGTGGCTCGCTGCTGCCGCGGAGATTCTTGAAAGCGGCGTCGATACAGACGCACGCTCGCATTTTCTACGTACAAATCGAAATCTACGGATTCTTTCCGCGATCGACGCGCGCTCCGGCGCCGAGATAGCTGTCTCACCCGCGAATCTGCAGGATGCGATCAGCGCCGGCAATCTGCTTGGGTTCGGCCAAGGAACTACCCTTCCTTCGCGACTTGGGAAAGCGCCTGCGCTTGCAATGACGATACCGGGCGAAATGGTTCTCGTCGTCGCATCAGGTACTGTTTCCGGCCTGCTTGGCGATGGCGATCGTCTGGGATCGGCCAGCGACGAGGCGACGGTGCTGCGTGCTCTTGGCGCCCGGCCGAAGACTCTTGGCAGCCAAATGCACCGCTTGGCCCTCAGCCGTGTCGCGCGAGACCCACAAGGAGACGATGTTGCCCGTCGCGGGCTGCGCTATTTGCTTCATGGCAGTGCGGCCAATTTCGAGGACATTGAATCACCGCTTTGGGTCGGCCGTCATCAGCAATCCCCCGCTTGGGAAAAACTGTGGCGCCAGATTACGGGTGTCACTGGCAAACAAGCGTGGAACGTGCTCCCACGCGACCTTGTAGGCGAGATCCCTCCAGCGGGCTGGACCGCGCTGGGCATCCGAGAAATCGAACCCGCTCAAGTCGTACAGGAGATTGCTCGCGTCGGAGTGGCGCACGTCCAGTCCGAAACTTTTGACCAGGAGGAGCGGACCGAAATATTAAGCGTCGTTGACGACCGTGAAGTCTGGCACGCCCTGCCTTTTCATTCACTCCTTGCCGGGGGCACATCCTCCCTCGGAGAAGACAGTTTCCTTTACTCCGGGCTGGCGATACCTGCCGATCTTGCTATCGACATCAAGATTTTTCAACCGAGCAGCGACGAGGCTGTCGCGAGCAGGCAGAAGCGCTGGATGAAATTGCTCGACCACGCGAGCCTGGCCCGGCTCGCTCTGGCCGCACCGGCTCCGAGCGGCTATTGGCGGTTAATCGCGGGTTTACTTCGTTCGCGAATGGGCGCAGACGCACCTACCGAAGAACGCATGCGTACCGTGCAATGGCTTCCTTTGCGCACTGGAGGCGCGATTGCACCGTCGGACGTTATCGATATCCCGGAGCTTGCAGAGCACATTCAGCGCCTCGCCTCCGAAGCCGGTTATTGCTATGCCGGGGTACTGGATCTCGACCCTGGAGTATTGAACCACGAAGCGTTCGAAACTCTACGCAGCCAGTATTTTTCAAAAGAGGACAGGGGACTGGCGGCATTGTCGCTTTTGATGGGAGAGGCGAAGAACTACTTCGTGGGTGCAATTGAAATCATCGACAACAATCTACTGGGTCAAATCGCCCCCGCTCTGCGACAAGCGCGTGCGCTTCCAGCATGGCAAATCATCGCCGACGCGCTGCGGCACTTCAACCCAGAACAAATTCAAGAGCAATTGCTTAGGGAGCTTAGAAAGCCGATTTCTCGGGAATCTACCGAAGCTGTGCTTCAAGCGCTGGCCGATCGCGCAGTGGAGAATGACGGCGCCGCCCGTGCGTTCGACGTGTATCTGGCCGCTCTTGCAGGGAACATCGATGACGCGAAGGAGGTATTGCCACGACTGCGTTTGCGCTCAGCCTCCGGCACCTGGTGCAGGGCCACGGAGCTCTGCCACGGTGCAGCTGGAGTAAATACCCGATTTGTCATCTCGGACGCGCACGCCCGGCTTCTAAGCGGCGCAATCGTGGAAGCCGGAGATCCGGAGTCCGACAGACCGCATGTCGATGAGACGGAGGTGCAAGAAGCAGTTCGAACCGCACCGGACGTTCTGGCTACCTACTTTCGATCATGGAGAGTCCTGATTCGCCCGGAGCTCGTCGGTGCGTTGTTATGCCTGTTCGGGCCACACGTCCGGCCGCTTGCTCAACAGGAGCTGGGAAGCCGATCCGTCGATGGAATTCGTGGGCAACTCCCTTGGTGGGTACCGCACCAAAATGACCTTGAGCGGATCCGGTATATAGAACTTCAAACCAGACAGCGATCGCTCGTGGGATCCTCTCGCGGAACCGGGCCGTCAACGGAGGAGAGGGCGATCGGGCTTACCGCCGAGCAAGCGCTCGAATCTCTTCTCATTGGCGTCCAACTGGTGAGCTCCGATGTAGCAAGCGTTACTGGAATTGCGGGAAATGATCTGGAGGTTCCCCTTGCCGTCACGTTCGACACCATTGTCGTGGGCGAACCTCGATGGGGAGTAAAACAGAGAGATGGAAGCAGACCCGTCCTTCTTCAGTTGCGGAATATTTCACCGGCTGCATTCGAACCGGATCGGCTATCGGATCTTCTGCGAAGGACGGCTGAATACGTGCTTCGTAAGTGCTATAAGCAGCCTCATCCCGACCTGGGCGCATTGTGGAAGGAGCTCAGCCGTAGCGACCAGCTGGAAATTGCGGTAGCGCGGGCAATGATCCTCGAGCACTTGCCCTTCTACCTGCGGCAGTTGGGTGCTCACCACCATAACGAGGGGTTGCGGAGCGACCTGGACAAGTACGACCGCGCCTGCCAAAGGCTCAAGGAGGCCGAATTTGCGGATCCCTCCGACAGTAACGAAGTAGACGCTCTACGTTTGGAAGTGCGCGGTCGTCTGGACGAGTTGCAGGAGACCCTTGAGACCGACATGCCGGCCCAAGAAGCAACCTTGCATGCGATTCGTCGAAAGCTGCGCGACTACCAATACGACGCGAAGAGCGTTCCCTTCGAGATGTTTCAGAATGCTGACGATGCGGTAGTCGAATTGTCACAGGTCGCAGACCCAAATGCTGCGGAAATCGCCCCGCCCAGGGCAGTTCAGAAATTCTCGGTCGGGAGTACCGCAGCAAGCGTTCGTTTTGCACATTGGGGGCGACTAATCAACGCCCGCGCCGGTGGGGGCGGGAACCCAGAGGTCCGCGACTTTCATCGCGATCTACAGAAGATGCTGGTCCTGTCCTCATCGGACAAGCCAGTCGGTCACAATTTGACTGGCAAGTTCGGATTGGGATTCAAGAGCGCACTGTTGGCCTGTGACCGACCGCGGCTGCTCAGTGGGCAGATGCGAGTGGAGATTGTCGGCGGTGTCTTGCCAAAACCGTGGGATGACGCGCAGGCGGCGGCCGATTGGCTAGTGTAGTGCTTCGTTCTGTTTGGAACTTAAGCGGCTGTTGGCGCGAATGACCTTGGCAAGGATGTCATTGGCCTTGGCAGTCCATACGAAAGGCTTGGGATTTTTATTGTGCAAATCGATGTACTCCTTGATTGCAGTGGTCAG
>CAMAXP010000039.1 GCA_945862265.1 Bordetella parapertussis | reverse complement strand
CTGACCACTGCAATCAAGGAGTACATCGATTTGCACAATAAAAATCCCAAGCCTTTCGTATGGACTGCCAAGGCCAATGACATCCTTGCCAAGGTCATTCGCGCCAACAGCCGCTTAAGTTCCAAACAGAACGAAGCACTACACTAGGTGCGCGCGATTTTTTCCATCCCGCCCATATAGGGCCGCAGCGCCGCGGGGATGGTCACGCTGCCATCCGCGTTCTGCCCGTTCTCGAGGATCGCGACCAAGGTGCGGCCGACCGCGAGGCCTGAGCCGTTGAGCGTGTGCAGCAGCTCCGGCTTGCCTTTTTCGTTGCGGTAGCGCGCCTGCATGCGCCGCGCCTGGAAGGCCTCGAAGTTCGAGCACGAGGAGATTTCCCGGTAGGTGTTCTGCGCCGGCAGCCAGACTTCGATGTCGTAGGTTTTCGCCGAGGAAAAGCCCATGTCGCCGGTGCAGAGCACCATGGTGCGGTAGGGAAGCTCGAGCCGCTGGAGGATCGTCTCCGCATGCGCGGTCAGCTCATCGTGGCAGCGGTAGGAATCCTCGGGCCGCACCATTTGCACGATCTCGACCTTGTCGAACTGGTGCTGGCGGATCATGCCGCGCGTGTCCTTGCCGTATGAGCCGGCCTCGGAGCGAAAGCACGGCGAGTGGCACACGAACTTCATCGGCAGCTGCTCGGCGGGGACGATCTGGTCGCGCACGAAGTTGGTGACCGGCACCTCCGCCGTCGGGATCAGGTACAGGTCGCGCCCATCGATCTTGAACAGGTCGTCCTTGAACTTGGCAAAACTGGTCACGCCGTCGGCCGACTCGGACGAGACCATGTAAGGCACGTAGACCTCGGTGTAGCCATGTTCAGTCGTGTGGATGTCGAGCATGAACTGCGCGATCGCCCGGTGCAGCCGCGCCACCCCCGCCTTCAGCACGGTGAAACGCGCGCCGGACAGCTTGCTTGCCGTGTCGAAGTCGATCTGCCCCAGCGCCGTGCCCACATCCACGTGGTCGCGCACCTCGAAATCGAAGGTCCGCGGCGTGCCCCAGCGGCGCACTTCGACGTTGTCGTCCGCGCTCCGGCCGGTCGGGACGCTCTCGTGCGGCAGGTTCGGGGTGCCGGAAAGGAAGTCGCGCAGGCGCTTCTGCGCCTCTTCCGAGCGTGCCTCGAGCGACCCCAGCTCCGCGTTGATGGCCGCCGATTCGGCCAGCAGCGGCGCAGCGTCCTCACCTTTGGCCTTGGCCTGCCCGATCTTCTTCGCCTGCGCGTTGCGGGCGGCCTGCAGTTCCTGGGCGCGGCCCTGGACCTGGCGGCGCTCGGCCTCCAGTGCGAGGAAGGTGTCGCGGTCGAAGGCATATCCGCGGTCGGCGAGCCGCGCGGTGACGGCGTCGAGGCTGGAGCGCAGCAACTGGATATCGAGCATGGTATCTACTTTTTGATATAAGAACTGCCGTCAGACCGGCTCCTGGAGCCGATCTCCAAAATAAAACTCATGAATTCCCGCGTTTTTCCCGGTCCAGGGAGCGCAGGTATTCCAGCTTCTCCCGGATCTTGCCTTCGAGCCCGCGGTCGGTCGGCGAGTACCACGCCACCGCCGGCATCCCGTCCGGGAAGTAATCCTCACCGGCCGCATACGCGCCCTCTTCCTCGTGCGCGTAACGATACTGCTTGCCGTACCCGAGGTCCTTCATCAGCTTGGTCGGCGCATTCCGCAGCCGCAACGGCACCGGGCGGGTCGTATCGCCCGAGACAAACGCGCGGGCGGCATTATAGGCCGCGTAGACGGCGTTCGACTTGGCCGCACAGGCGAGGTAGATCAGCGCCTCGGCGAGGGCCAGCTCGCCTTCCGGCGATCCTAGCCGTTCGTACGTCTCGCAGGCGTCCAGCGCAAGGCGCAGCGCGCGCGGGTCGGCCAAGCCTATGTCCTCGGACGCCATGCGCACGATGCGCCTGCCGAGGTAGAGCGGTTCCGCGCCGCCATCGAGCATGCGCACAAACCAGTACAGCGCCGCGTCCGGGTTCGACCCCCGCACCGACTTGTGCAACGCCGAGATCTGGTCGTAGAACTGCTCGCCGCCCTTGTCGAACCGGCGCAGGTTCTGCGCCAGCGTCTTGCCGACGAACTCGGCGTCCACTGCCGCCACCCTTGCGGTCTGCGCTGCCGTTGCAAGGATCTCCACCGCGTTCAACAGCCGGCGCGCATCGCCGTCGGCAAAGCCGACCACGCGGTCGCGCGCCGTCGTGTCGACCGGGATCCCCGGCAACACCCGCGCCGCCCCACGGTCGAACAGCGTGGCGAGCTCGGTATCCGTCAGGCTTTCCAGCACGTAGACGTTGGCGCGCGACAGCAACGCGCCGTTGACTTCGAACGAGGGATTCTCGGTCGTCGCGCCGATGAAGGTGACCAGGCCCTTCTCCACATAGGGCAGGAAGGCGTCCTGCTGCCCCTTGTTGAACCGGTGCACCTCGTCGACGAAAAGGATGGTGTGGCGGCCGCTGCGCTCCAGTTCGTTCTGCGCCGCCTGCATCGCCTCGCGGATGTCCTTCACGCCGGAGAACACGGCCGACAGCGCCACGAACTCGGCATCGAAAGCCTTCGCCATCAGCCGCGCGAGCGTGGTCTTGCCCACGCCAGGTGGCCCCCACAGGATCATCGAGTGCGGCTTGCCCGAATCGAACGCGAGCCGCAGCGGCTTGCCTTCGCCCAGCAGGTGCTGCTGGCCGACCACCTCGCCGATGGCTGCGGGACGCAGCAGCTCCGCCAGGGGGGCTGCCGGCTGTGCGGGAGCGAAAAGATCCGCCATGGGCGCGCCCGGGCTACTCGCCGAGCAGGTCGGCGCCCTTGGGCGGCGTGAAGCGGAACAGGCCCGCTTCGAGCGCGGGATTGCGCTGCAGGTTGCTGAACTTCAGCAGGGTCGTCTGGCCGAACTGGTCGACCAGCTCCATCGCGTCGATCCCGGCCAGGCCGAACCCCATGCGGATGCGCTCGAACCCGGCGTCCTTTTCGCGCGGCTTGGCGTCCAGCCATTGCAGGCCGCCGGCCTCGCCCGTGTCGGTGAACTCGAAGGACTGCTCGATGTCGGCGTTGCCTGCAATCAGCGCGGCAGGCGTTGCGCCCAGCGCGCTGGTGAGTTTCCTCACCGTCACCTGGTTGAGGTCCGCGTCGTAGACCCAGACCCGCTGCCCGTCGCCGACGATGAGCTGGCTGTAGGGCTTGGAGAACACCCAGCGGAATTTCCCCGGCCGCTGGAAGGCGAAGTTCCCCTTGGAGTCCTGCACCAGCTTCTTGTTGCGGTCATAGACCTTCTGCTCGAACTCCCCGCGCGCCGACTGGGTGGTCCGGATGAAGGACTGGAAGCGCTCGAGGCTCCCGGCTGCGGCAGGACCGGCCACCGCAATCGCGGCTGCGAGGCACCCGAGGCGAAGCACGCCGGCCATCCGCGACCTCACTCCGGATTCGCGGGGACCAGCACCTCGCGGTTCCCGTTGCTCTGCATCGGCGACACCATGCCGGCGCGCTCCATGTCCTCGATCAGGCGCGCCGCGCGGTTGTAGCCGATGCGCAGGTGCCGCTGCACAAGCGAAATCGACGGCCGGCGCGTGCGCAGCACGATCTCGACCGCCTGGTCGTAGAGCGGATCTTTCTCGCCCGTGCCGCCCCCCTCCAAGCCCCCGCCACCGGCGCCTTCGTCGAGGATCTCCGGCTCGAGGATGCTGCCGATGTACTCGGGCTTGGCGAGCTTCTTGAGGTAGTCGACGACGGCGTGCACCTCGTGGTCGGCAACATAGGCGCCGTGCACCCGCTGGGGATACCCGGTTCCCGGCGGCAGGTAGAGCATGTCGCCCTGGCCGAGCAGCGCCTCGGCGCCGGACTGGTCGAGGATGGTGCGCGAATCGACCTTGGAGGACACCTGGAAGGAGACGCGCGTGGGAATGTTGGCCTTGATGAGGCCGGTGATGACGTCCACCGACGGGCGCTGGGTGGCGAGGATCAGGTGGATGCCCGACGCCCTTGCCTTCTGCGCGAGGCGCGCGATCAGCTCCTCGACCTTCTTGCCCACGACCATCATCAGGTCGGCCAGTTCGTCGATCACGACGACGATGTGCGGCACGTTGTCCAGCGGCTGCGGTTCGGGCGAGTCGATCGTGGCCGGGTCCTGCAGGGGCTGGCCCTTCTTTTCGTGCTCGGCGATCTTCTGGTTCAGGCCCGAAAGATTGCGCACCCCGTAGAACGACATCACCTTGTAGCGCCGCTCCATCTCGGCCACGCACCAGTTGAGCGCGTTGGCCGCCTGCTTCATGTCGACCACCACCGGCGCGAGCAGGTGCGGGATGTCCTGGTAGATCGACAGCTCGAGCATCTTGGGGTCGATCATGATCATGCGGACCTGCCTGGGCTCGGCCTTGTACAGCAGCGACAGGATCATCGCGTTGATGCCGACCGACTTGCCTGAGCCCGTGGTGCCGGCGACGAGCAGGTGGGGCATCTTGCCCAGGTCCGCAACGACCGGGTTGCCGGCGATGTCCTTGCCCATGGCCATCGTCAGCATCGAGCCCATGTTGTGATACGCCTCGGAGCCGAGGATCTCCGACAGGCGCACGGTCTGGCGGTGCGGGTTCGGGATCTCGAGGCCCATGCAGGACTTGCCGGGGATCGTCTCCACCAGCCGGATCGACACGACCGACAGCGCGCGCGCGAGGTCGCGGACCAGGTTCACCACCTGGCTGCCCTTCACGCCCACCGCGGGCTCGATCTCGTAGCGGGTGATCACCGGGCCGGGATAGGCGGCGAGCACCTTGACCGCCACGCCGAAGTCGGACAGCTTCTTCTCGATGAGGCGCGAGGTGAATTCGAGCGTCTCCGCGCTCACCTGCTCGCCTTCCTTGGACGCCTCGTCCAGCAGCTTGAGCGGGGGCAGCGGGGTGTCCGGCAGGTTGTCGAAGAGCGGCGCCTGCTTTTCCTTTTCAACGCGCAGGGACTTCTTGATCTCGACCACCGGCGGCTCGATGTAGAGCGGCTCGTGGTTCTCCTCGCGCTTTTTCTCGATCTCGACCACGTGCTCGCGCTCCTCGCGCGCGATCTCGCCGATCCTGCGGTCCTGGCGGCTTTCGCGCAGGCGCTTGGCGAGGCCGTACAGCCCTTCGAGCAAAAGCCCGGTGAACTCTGCCGCGGCAATCCATGAGATTCCGGTGAACAGGCTTAAACCCACGGCGATAGACACTAACAGCACCAGCGTCCCTCCCGTATAACCAAGGACACTGGCCACAGGTGAGCTGATTACAGCCCCCACAATGCCGCCCGCGGCCTGCGGCAACTCAGCATGAATCCAGTTCAGCCTCAATGTCTCGAGTGCAGCGCTGGAGACCAAAAGTAGTCCGAACCCAAGAAGTGCAACCACCAGCGGACGCCGATCAATTAGTGCGCTGCCGTCTAACCTCCGGTAGCCCCATACAACGACGTAGAGGCAGAGCACAACCCACCAATATGCCGAAACGCCGAATAGCTCGAGAAGCAACGCGGAAAGCGATGCCCCAAGCTGCCCACCCGCATTCTGGACGATTGCATCGGTAGCGCTATGCCACGGACCGGGATCGCTCTTGCGAAAAGTAAATAGGATCAGCAGCAGGTAGACCGCGACCGCGACGAGGGCCAGCCACTTCGCCTCGCGCAGCAGGTTCGCGAGTTTCGCGGGCAGGGGGGCGGGGCTGGGGGAAGCGCCGTCGGCTTTTTCGGCTACTCTCATCGCAACGGGGTCCAGGGAGGCCCCGATTATACCGCGCTGCGGTCGGGTCCTACTCTATCGCGAGGATGGTCTCGCGCAGCAGGATCGTACTGCCGCGCATCTCGATGAAGCCGCCAATCTGGAGATCCTTCATGACGCGGCTCACCATCTCGCGGGAGGCGCCGATCATCTTCGCGATGTCCTGCTTGGGCAGGCGCTTGGTGACGACCTTGTGGCCGTCCACCTCCTCCGACATGTCGATCAAGAGGCGCGCGACCCGGCCGTAGACGTCCAGCAGGGCGAGGCTGTTGATCTTGCGGTCCGCGTCGCGCAGGCGCTTCACCAGCCCGCGCATCACGGCCATGGACATCTCGAAGTTCTCGGCCAGGCAGCGCTTGAATTCGCGCTTGGTCACGCAAAGCAGCTCGCAGGATTCGATGGACACGACGCTCGCCGAACGCGGCGCGTCGTCGATCAGCCCCATTTCGCCGAAGAACTCCCCGGATCCGAGGATCGCGAGGATGACTTCCTTGCCCTCGGCATCGCTCATCATCACCTTGAGGCGGCCGGAAATCACGATATAGAGGGAGTCCGTGGGGTCGCCCGCCACCATGATCGTGGTGCCGCGGGTGACGCTCTTCCTGGTGACCAGGGTCGCCAGCAGGCGCAGCGACTCGTCGGGAAAGCTCGCGAACATCGGCACATTTTTCAGCACCGCCGTGGAAACCGTTGCCGTCATCACCGACATAGCCCTTGCGCCCCCATCAATTCGCCAGCCCCCCGGCTGCATATACGACGATCTTAGCAGAAGCGCTCCGATGGCCGGGCCTGTGCCCGTGCGCGGAAGTTTATAATCCACCGGCGCTCGAGACCGCCTTCCCCTGAATTCCACCCTGACACCTCCCATGGCTACCCGACACTCCCGCCTCCTGATCCTCGGTTCCGGCCCCGCCGGATACACCGCCGCCGTCTACGCCGCGCGCGCAAACCTGAAGCCCGTGCTGATCACCGGCATCGCCCAGGGCGGCCAGCTCATGACCACGACCGAAGTGGACAACTGGCCGGCCGACGCGATGGGCGTGCAGGGTCCGGCGCTGATGGAGCGCTTCCAGAAGCACGCCGAGCGGTTCGAGACCGAGATCGTGTTCGACCATATCCACACGGTGAAGCTCGGGCAGCGTCCCTTCGTTCTGGAAGGCGACTCCGGCACCTACACCTGCGACGCGCTGATCATCGCCACCGGCGCCTCGGCGCGATACCTCGGCCTGCCTTCCGAGGAAAAATTCATGGGCCGCGGCGTGTCCGCCTGCGCCACCTGCGACGGGTTCTTCTACCGCAACCAGGACGTGGCCGTGGTCGGCGGCGGCAACACCGCAGTCGAGGAAGCGCTCTACCTCGCGAACATTGCAAGGCACGTCACAGTCGTGCATCGCCGCGACAAGTTCCGCGCCGAGAAGATCATGATCGACAAGCTCATGAAGAAAGCCGATGGCGGCAACGTCACCATCACCTGGGACCATGCGCTTGACGAGGTGCTGGGCGACAACTCGGGCGTCACCGGCCTGCGCATCAAGAACGTGAAAACCGGCGCGCCGAAGGATGTCGAAGTCAAAGGGCTGTTCGTGGCGATCGGCCACACGCCGAACACCGCGATCTTCGAGGGACAGCTGGCCATGAAGGGCGGCTACATCGTCACGCAGGGCGGCAGCGACGGCGATGCAACGGCGACCAGCATTCCCGGCGTGTTCGCGGCCGGCGACGTGCAGGACCACGTGTACCGCCAGGCGGTGACCAGCGCCGCCACCGGTTGCATGGCGGCGCTCGACGCCGAGCGCTATCTGGACCAGCCGGCGCCGTGACGCAATGGCCGACGACGACTTCCGCAAGGCGGTCGCCGATGTCCGGCCGCTGAAGCCGCCCCGGCGCGCGGCGCCCTCCCGGCCACCGGCCCCGCCCGTGCCGGTCCGGACCCAGCTCGACGAACGCGCCGCGCTCCTCGAAAGCCTCGCGCGCCCGGGAACGCCCGAGGAAGCCCTGGAGTCAGGCGAGGATCTCACCTACCTTCGCGACGGGCTGTCGAAGCAGGTCCTGCGCCGCCTGCGGCGCGGTCACTGGGTGGTGCAGGCCGGCCTCGACCTGCACGGCCTGAACCGGTTCGATGCGGCCCTGCAGGTCGCCGAGTTCGTGCTGCTGGCGGCGCATCGCGGCCAGCGTTGCGTGCGGATCGTCCACGGCAAGGGACATGGCTCGAAAAACCGCGAACCGGTGCTGAAGGGGAAGCTGCGGAACTGGCTTGTCCCGAGGGACGAGGTGCTGGCCTTCTGCCAGGCGCCGGCGCACGAGGGCGGCAGCGGCGCGGTGTTGGTGCTTCTGAAGGCGAAAAGGTAAGGGCGGCTAGACCGCGGCGTCGTTGATTTCGCCGGTGCGGATCCGCACCACGTGCTCCACCGCGGTCACGAAGATCTTGCCGTCGCCGATCTTGCCGGTGCGGGCAGCCTTCACGATCGCCTCGATCGCAGGCTCGACCCGGTTTTCGGGGACCACCACCTCGATCTTCACCTTCGGCAGGAAATCGACCACGTATTCCGCGCCGCGGTAGAGCTCGGTGTGGCCCTTCTGGCGGCCGAAGCCCTTCACCTCGGTGACGGTGAGGCCGGTCACGCCGACCTCCGACAAGGCTTCGCGCACCTCGTCCAGCTTGAAAGGCTTCACGATGGCTTCGATCTTCTTCATGCCGATTCCTCCAATGCCTGCCCGCAGAATGTCCTGACGCTATGGCTTCATTGTAGCAACCATTTCGCCGCCGGCACTACTCCCGGTACTTCGAGGTGATCGGGTAACGCCAGTCCTTGCCGAACCCCCGGAAGGTGATGCGCACCCCGGGCGGCGCCTGGCGGCGCTTGTATTCGCTGCGCTTGATGAGCCCCACCACCCGCTGCACGTCGGCCGGCGCGTAGCCCTGCGCCACGATCTCGGCCGGGCTGCGATTGAGCTCCATGTAGCCTTCCATGATGGCGTCCAGCACCTCGTAGGGCGGCAGGCTGTCCTGGTCGGTCTGGTTGTCGCGCAGCTCGGCCGAGGGCGGCCGGGTGATGATGTTCTCCGGGATGATGTCGGAGACCGTGTTCCGGTAGCGCGTGACATCCCACACCAGCGTCTTGGCCAGGTCCTTGATCACCGCATAGCCGCCGGCCATGTCGCCGTAGAGCGTCGAATAACCCACCGCCATCTCGGACTTGTTGCCGGTCGTCAGCACGATCGAGCCGAACTTGTTCGACAGCGACATCAGGATGGTCCCGCGGATGCGCGCCTGCAGGTTCTCCTCGGTCAGGTCCGGCGCCCGGCCCTCGAACTCCTTGGAAAGGGTCGCAAGGAAGCTGTCGAAGACCGGCTTGATGGGGATCACGTCATAGCGCACCCCTACCCGCCGCGCCATCTCCTTGGCGTCGTCGAGGCTCATCTGCGCCGTGTACTGGGTGGGCATCATCACCGCGCGCACCCGCTCCGGCCCCAGGGCGTCGCACGCGATCGCCAGCGTCAGCGCCGAATCGACGCCCCCGGACAGGCCCAGCAGGGCGCCGGGGAAACCGTTCTTGCCAAGGTAATCGCGCGTGCCGACGACCAACGCCTGGTAGACCTCGGCCTCGAGCGACAACTCCTTCGAGATCGCACCCGGCAGGGGCTTCGCGCCCTCGAACACGGCCAGTTCCAGCGACTCCTCGAAAAACGGCGCCTGCTGTACCACGTTGCCCTCGCCATCGAGCACGCAGGAGGCGCCGTCGAAGACCAGTTCGTCCTGTCCGCCGACGAGGTTCACGTAGACCATCGGCAGGCCTGATGCGCGGATCCACTCGCGAAACACCTTGTGGCGGATCGGTTGCTTCCTCTTGTGGTACGGGGAGGCGTTGATCGACAGGATCACCTGCGCGCCGGCCGCCTTGGCCATCGCGGGCGCCTCGGGCCACCAGACATCCTCGCAGATCGTCAGGCCGAAGCGGGTCCCCTTCACTTCCAGGATGCAGGGCTCGTTCCAGGCCGTGAAATAGCGCTTCTCGTCGAACACCTCGTAGTTCGGCAGGTCGTGCTTCCTCGCCGTGGCCACTACCCGCCCGTCGCGGATCACGGCGGCTGCGTTGTAGCGCTTGCCGTCGGCGGCGAGTTCGGGAAAGCCCACCACCGCGGTGATGCCCTGGATCTTCGCGGCAAGCGCCTCGAGTTCCCGCCTGCAGTCGGCGTAAAACCCGTCGCGCAGCAGCAGGTCTTCCGGCGGGTAGCCGCACAGCGACAGCTCGGGCGTCAGCACGATGTCCGCGCCGCGTTCGCGGGCCCGGCCGGCGTAGTCGAGGATGCGGGCGGCGTTGCCCTGCAGGTCGCCCACCGTGCAGTTTATCTGCGCGAGGGCTACTACGACGCGTGTGTGGTTCATAGGTCGCGCGCGCCAGTCGTCATAGTCATGCGTCGAATATACCGCAAACGCGGCGCTTGCCCGGTGCCCGCACCATCCGGAATAATGCCGTCCGCTTCCCGCACTCCACACAGGCTCCGCCACCGCAGTGATCCGCCTCCGCATTCTCGAATCCCTCGGCGGCGTCGACCCCGCGGCCTGGAACCGCTGGAGCGGTGGCAACCCCTTCCTGCGCCACGAGTTCCTCCACGCGCTGATCGACACAGGCTGCGCATCGGCGCGCACCGGCTGGCAGCCGCAGATCCTCGTGCTGGAGAGGGACAATGAACTCGCCGGGGCGATGCCGATGTTCCTGAAGACCCACTCCTACGGCGAGTACGTCTTCGACTGGGCGTGGGCTGACGCGTACTCGCGCCACGGGCTGGAGTACTACCCCAAGCTGCTCTGCGCGGTGCCCTTCACGCCCGTCACCGGCACACGCGTGCTGGCAGGCAATGATGCGGATCGCGAACTCCTGATCGGCAAGGCCCTGGATCTCGCCAAGGGCGTGTCTTCGCTCCACATCCTGTTCCCGCCGGAGGGCGAGGCCGCACTGATGCACGGCCGGGGCATGCTGATGCGGCGCACGGTGCAGTTCCACTGGAGGAACGACGGGTACACGGATTTCGACGACTTCCTCTCGCGCATGGCGCACCAGAAAAGGAAGAACCTCAAGCAGGAGCGCAGGAAGGTCCGCGAGGCCGGCGTGACCTTCCGGCACCTGACCGGGACGCAGATCGCTCCGGAGCACTGGGAGTTCTTCAACCGGTGCTATCGCCACACCTACCGGATGCACCAGTCGACGCCTTACCTGAACCTGGAGTTCTTCCAGCGAATCGGCGAGTCGATGCCGGAGCACACCCTGCTGATCCTCGCCGAGCGCGAAGGAAAAGCCATCGGCGGCGCGTTCAACCTGCATACCCCCGACACGCTATATGGCCGCTACTGGGGCGCCCTCGAATACGTGCCCCTGCTGCACTTCGAGGCCTGCTACTACCAGGCGATCGACTTCGCCATCGCGCGCAAGCTGAAGACTTTCGAAGGCGGCGCGCAGGGGGAGCACAAGCTTTTCCGCGGCCTCCTGCCGGTGGAAACGCAGTCCGCGCACTGGCTGGCCCACCCGCAGTTCTCCAAGGCGATCGAGGAATACCTCGAACGTGAAACTGCGGGCATCGCGAAGTACGTCAACGAACTGAGCGAGCACAGCCCGTTCAAAAGCGATAAATAGAAATAGAGTTTGGTTGGGGAGGGGGTAACGGGGGAACCGTAGGGTTCACCTGTTCAAAATTTGGGCTTCTTCCTCGCCCTTGCGTAGCGCGCCACGCCATCGAGGATCTCCTGCTTGGCCTCCTGCGGCCCCACCCAGCCCTCCACCTTCACCCACTTGCCGGGCTCGAGGTCCTTGTAGTGCTGGAAGAAGTGGGCGATCTGCGCGAGCGTGAGTTCAGGCAGGTCGCGCGGCGAATTGACCGTCCGGTAGAGGCTCGTGAGCTTGTCGATCGGCACGGCGAGGAGCTTGGTGTCCTCCCCGGCCTCGTCCTCCATCTTGAGCATGCCCACCGGACGGCAGCGCAGCACCACCCCGGTGATCAGCGGGAACGGCGACAGCACCAGCACGTCCACCGGATCCCCGTCGCCGGAAAGCGTGTGCGGGATGTATCCATAGTTGCAGGGGTAGTGCATCGCGGTCGACATGAACCGGTCGACGAACATCGCGCCGGTCTCCTTGTCCACCTCGTACTTGATGGGTTCGGCATTCATCGGGATCTCGATGATCACGTTGATGTCGTTCGGCACGTCGCGGCCGGTGGTGACTCGATCGAGGTTCATGGGCTTTCCCTTCGGGCGATGCGCGATTCTATAATGCCCCCACACACCAAAGAAGAAAGGAGACTCCATGCGGCTCAAGGACAAGGTGGCGATCGTCACCGGCGCAGGCTCGGGATTCGGCGAGGGCATCGCAAAGCGCTTTGCCGAGGAAGGCGCCAAGGTCGTGGTCAACGACATCAGTGCGGCCGGCGGGGAGCGCGTGGCCGGGGCCATCGGCAAGAGTGCCGTTTTCGTCAAAGGCGACGTCACCCGGGGCGCCGACTGGGCCCACCTGATCGCCGCCACGCAAGCCGCCTTCGGCCGGGTCGACATCGTGATCAACAACGCTGGCTGGACCCATCGCAAGAAGGCCTTCCTCGAAGTCTCGGAGGCGGAGTTCGACCAGGTCTACGCGGTCAACGTGAAGAGCATCTACCTGTCGGCGATCCACGCCCTGCCCGCGTTCCGCAAGCAGGGCGGCGGATGCTTCGTGAACGTGGCCTCGACCGCCGGCCTGCGCCCGCGCCCGGGCCTCACCGTCTACAACAGCTCGAAGGGCGCGGTGATCCTGATGAGCAAATCCATGGCGGGGGAGTTCGGCCCGGACAACGTGCGGGTGAACTGCGTGAACCCGGTGTTCAGCCCGGACACCGGGCTGTCGGCGGAATTCGCGGGGGGCGCGGTCACGGACGATGCGCGCAAGGCGTTCCTGTCGACCATTCCGCTGGGCCGGTTCTCGACGCCGCTGGATGTTGCGAACGCCTGCCTGTACCTCGCGTCGGACGAAGCCGCACTGGTCAGCGGCTCGTGCATCGAAGTGGACGGCGCCCGCTGCGTCTGATTTTTTACAAAAATGGAAAGTCAACTACCCGGAGATTGGCTCCGGGCAAGGACTTTCATGAACGGAAGTTCAGGATTTAGGGCGCAGGCCGCCCAGCAGGGCGCCGATCGGGCGGACCCGCCGCTGGGTGGGCCCGCTGCTGGTCGCGGCCGGGCCGGCAGTCGCATCCGCGGGCGCGGTGCCCGGCTCGTAAGGCTTGCTGAAGATCGGGTCCGACGGCGGCGCGGGCGCGCGAGCCGGCTGGGGGCGCGCAGCGTGCGGGCGGTCGCCGCGGTCGCCGCGGTCGCCACGTTCACCACGTTCACCACGCTCACCCCGATCCGGGCGGCCGGAACGCTCGGGGCGCTCATGGCGCGAACGCCCACCCGAGGGTGCGGAGGGCTGCGGTGCGATCGGCGTGGACACTTTCACCGCGTCGGCGGCTTCCTTGCCAAGCAGGGTGGTCAGCGTCGCAAGGTCGGGCTCGTAGCCCGGCACCAGCACCCGCTCGATTTTCTTCTTGATCAGCTTTTCGATCGCGGCGAGGTCGTCGAGATCGTCCGGCGACACGATCGAGATCGCCTCGCCCGTGGCCCCGGCGCGGCCCGTGCGGCCGATGCGGTGCACGTAATCCTCGGGCGAATGCGGAATGTCGAAGTTGATGACCTGCGGCAGCGCCTCGATGTCGAGGCCGCGCGAGGCGACGTCGGTGGCCACCAGCACCGCCGTCTTGCCGGTCTTGAAGGCGTCCAGCGCCACCAGGCGCTCGGCCTGCGACTTGTCGCCGTGGATGGCGTCGGCCTGCACGCCGGCGGCGCGCAGCTGGTGCGCGAGGCGGTTCGCGCCGATGCGCGTGCCGCAGAACACCAGCACCTGCTTCAGGTCCCGGGAGCGGATGAGGTGCGTGAGCAGGTCGCGCTTTTTCTCGCGCGACACCGGGTGGACGATGTGCGAGACCAAATCGGCCACGGCGTTCGGCGCGGCAATCTGCACCGCCACCGGGTTACGCAGGATCGACCCCGCGAGCTTCTTGATCTCGTCCGGGAAGGTCGCCGAGAAGAGCAGGTTCTGCCGCTCCACCGGCAGCAGCGCGATGATGCGGCGGATGTCGGGCATGAAGCCCATGTCCATCATGCGGTCGGCCTCGTCCAGGATCAGCACGCTGACCTGGTTGAACATCACGGTCTTGTTCTGCACGTGGTCCAGCAGCCGGCCCGGCGTGGCGACGAGCACTTCGACGCCGCGCTTGAGTTCGGCGATCTGCGCGCGCATGTCGGCGCCGCCGTACACGCAGGTGGAGCGGATCGGCAGGTGCTTGGCATAGGCCTTGAAGCTCTCCTCCACCTGGATCGCGAGTTCGCGCGTCGGTGCGAGCACGAGCACGCGCACCGGGTGCTTCGCGGGCGAGGTGCTGCTCGAGGCCACCGGCGCAAGCCGCTGCAGCGTGGGCAGCGCAAAGGCGCCGGTCTTGCCGGTGCCCGTCTGCGCGCCGGCCATGAGGTCGCGCCCTGCGAGGACGATGGGGATCGCCTTCTCCTGGATCGGGGAAGGTTGCGTGTAGCCGAGATCGTGGACCGCCTGGAGGAGGGGCGGGATGAGACCGAGTTGTTCGAAACCGGAACTGATGGCGATTGCCTGTGTTTTTGGCAAGAGGTTGCCGAGGGCGCGCATTATACTCCGTTCCCCTTCGAACCCCTGCCCGGCCCGGAATGATCCTTTTTCGCAACCTTGCCATCGCCCGCGGACCCCGCACCCTCTTCGACCGCGCCTCCCTCACCCTCGAGCGAGGCTGGAAGATCGGCCTGGTCGGCGCCAACGGCTGCGGCAAGTCGAGCCTCTTGTCGCTGATGGCCGGGGAACTGACCTCCGACCGCGGCGAATGCGAAATCCAGCCCGGCACGCGCATGGCCTGGATCGAGCAGGTGGCCCCCGCGCTGGACCAGCCGGTGATCGAGTACCTGATGGACGCGGACGTCGACCTGCGGGCCGCCGAGGCGGCCATGGCCGAGGCCGAGGCCGCCCACCACGACGAGGACGACGGCCACGCGCTGGCGCTCGCCCACGAGCGCTACGCGCACGTCGACGGCTACACCGCCCGGGCGCGCGCCGCGGCGCTGCTGGCCGGCCTCGGGTTCCCGCCCGACGCCGGCGCCCGGGCCGTCAAGGAGTTCTCCGGGGGCTACCGGATGCGCCTGAACCTGGGCCGCGCGCTGATGAGCCCGTCCGACCTCCTGCTGCTCGACGAGCCGACCAACCACCTCGACATCGACACGGTGCTCTGGCTGGAAACCTGGCTGCGCTCCTACCCGGGCACCCTGCTCATCGTTTCGCACGACCGGGATTTCCTTGACCGGGTGATCGACCGGACGCTCGCCATCCTGCCGGGCGCCGAAGCCGGATCGATGCGCTTGTACACCGGCAACTATTCGTCCTACGAGCAGCAGCGCGCCTCCGAGCTGATCCAGCAGGCGGCCTTCGCCTCGCGCCAGGACCGCGAGATCAAGCGCATCGAGGGCTTCGTCTCACGTTTCAAGGCCAAGGCCAGCAAGGCCAAGCAGGCACAGAGCCGGATGAAGCAGCTGGAAAAGATGGAACGCGTCGCCCCCGTGTACGCGGCCGACACCTTCCATTTCCAGTTCGAGGAGCCGGAGCGCCAGCCGGAGCGGATCGTGTCCCTTGAAGAGGTCTCGCTCGGATACGGGGACCGCACGATCCTGTCGAACATATCGATGACGCTCACACGCAACGACCGCATTGCCGTCATCGGCGCCAACGGCGCGGGCAAGACGACGCTGGTCCGCATGCTGGCCGGCGAGATCGAGCCCACCGGCGGGCGCCGCTCGACCGGCCGCGACATCGTCATCGGCTACTTCGCCCAGCACCAGATCGAGACGCTGCGCCACGACGAAACGCCGCTCGCGATGATGACGCGGCTCTTCCGCGGGGACCGCGAGCAGCACCTGCGCGACTTCCTGGGCGGGTTCGGCTTTGCCGGCGAAGCCGCACAGCGGCCGATCGGGCCGCTTTCAGGCGGCGAAAAATCGCGGCTCGCGCTGGCCGCGCTGGTGCGGCGCCGGCCGAACCTGCTGCTGCTCGACGAACCGACCAACCACCTCGACCTCGAGATGCGCAGGTCGCTGTCCATGGCGCTGCAGAGCTACGAAGGCGCGCTGATCATCGTTTCCCACGATCGCCACCTGCTGTCGACCTGCGCGGACCGGATCATCGTGGTATCGGACGGGGGCCTCGCGGACTTCGACGGCGACCTCGAGGATTACCGCAAGATGCGCCTCAAGACCGAGAGGACCAAGCGCGACGACGGCCCGAAAACCACCCGCAAGGACGAGCGCCGTGCCGATGCGGAGGCGCGCAATTCATCCCGCGAGGCCGTGCGCACCCAGCTCAAGCCCCTCGAAAAACAACTGGCGACGATCGAATCGCGCGTGGCCAAGCTGGGCAAGGAGGCGGAGGCGGCGCGCAACGCCCTCGCCGACCCGGGGATCTACGACGACGCCCAGCGCGATCGATTGAAGCAGCTGATGGCGGCTGATGCGCGGCTGAAGGCCGACCTTGCGCAGGCGGAAGACGACTGGCTGCACATCTCGGCGAAGATCGAGGCCCTGAAGGCCGAGGAAACGGTCAGTTAAGCGTCCGCGACTCGGGCGCGTCGACCGGCTCAGGCTCCGCGCCCGGCAGTTTCAGTTCGATCTCCCAGTCGCTCTTGCTGACGGCGGCCTGCAACAGCCGGCAGACCGAGTGCAGGAGCACCTCGTCGAGCGTCAGCGTAATGCCCTGCCCGCTCGTGGGATGCAACGACACCACAGGCAAGCCTTTCGGGTCGTTGCCCGTCTGGATGCGGGCCAGCAGCAGCGGCTCTGCCCCGAGCGGCGTGGACCGGGCCGCCTGCTGGAAAGGCTTGGAGAAATCCGCGCGCTGGACGGCCTTCTGGTGCTCGATGCCGAGCAGCGCCTTGCGCGCCTCGGGGCTGGCCTGCACCTTGATCCGCGGGCTGGCCTCCTCGGCGAGCTTGACCAGCAGCGGCCAGAGGAGCTTCACGAAGCGGCGCGTAATCCACATGCGCACCTCCGCCCCGTCGTCCGTGGACACGAGCATCAGGAGCCGATCCTGCTCGGCATTGAAATCGATCTTCAACTGGTGCAGCTTCATGCCGCGTAGTTTAACTCGACAGCCCGCACCAGTCCGATCCCCGGCGCCCTCTATTTCGAGCTGCGGATCCGCTGAAGCAGGGTCGTGGTCGAGCGCTCGTGCTCGAAGGGGATGGAGAACACTCGCCCGCCGCGCGAGAGTACTAAATCCGAGCCGACAATCTTCTCGACGCCCCAGTCGCCGCCCTTGACGAGGATGTCGGGGCGGATCGCCTCGATCAGTGCGAGGGGCGTGTCTTCCTCGAACCAGGTGACGTAATCGACCGACTCGAGCGCGGCGATCACCGCGACCCGGTCGGCGAGCGGATTGACCGGGCGATCGTCGCCCTTGCCGAGCCGGCGGACTGAAGCATCGCTGTTCAGCGCAACGACGAGCGCCGCGCCGAGGGCGCGGGCCTGCGCGAGGCAGGTCACATGGCCGCAATGCAGGACATCGAATACGCCGTTGGTGAACACCAGCGGCCGCGCCGCCGCCGGCACGCCTGCCGCGACCGCGGCGGGCGGGAGGACCTTGCGCCCGAACCCCGGCGCCGCGAACTTCACGTTACTTGGCCGCGGGCTTCGCCGCGTCGGCCTTGGCCGGCGCCGGGGGGCGACACACGGCATCGGTCGGCTGGCAGAACTCTAAAAGGCGCACGACCTTGCGCACGCCGCCGGTGGTGCGGGCGACATCCGTGGCGGCCTTGGCCTCGGCCTCGGTGACGATCCCCATCAGGTAGACCGTCGAATTCTCGGTGACCACCTTGACGTGGAACGGGTTGAAGGAATTCGCATCGACGAACCGAGCCTTGACCTTCGAGGTGATGTAGGCGTCGTTGGTCCGCGACGACAGCGATGTGCCGCCGGCCACCACCACCTCGTCCGTCACGCCGCGAACGTTGGCCACGCCGGCAATGACCTGCCCGATGGCCGCCTTGATCTCGGCATTCGGGACCTCGCCGGAGACCAGGACGGCGCGGTTGTAAGAGGTCACGTTGATGTGCACCTTGTCGCCCCACCGCTCGCTGATCCGGTTCGAGGCGCGCAGTTCGATGCCCTCGTCCTCGATCTGCGTGCCGGAGGTGCGGCGATCGTTCGCCGAGGCAAGGACGCCACCGACCCCCACCGCAGCCACGGGAATGCATCCCTGCAGAACCGGCGCCGCGACAATCGCGGAAACCAGCACAAGCCAGCCAGCTTTTCTCATTGCTTTGCTCCAAAAAGTACCGCGTCGATCCCGTCGCACAGGCAATGCAGCACGAGGAGGTGGACCTCCTGGATGCGCGCAGTGACGGTGTGCGGGACACAGATATGCACGTCTTCCGGCCCCAGTGCGCCGGCCATCTCGCCGCCGCCCCGCCCCGTCAGTGCCACGATGCGCATGCCTGCCTTGGAAGCCGCGCGCATCGCCGCAATCACGTTGCGTGAATTGCCGGAAGTGGAAATCCCGAGCAGCACGTCGCCTGCCCGGCCCAGCCCCTGCACCTGCTTTTCGAACACCTGCACAAAGTCGTAGTCGTTGCCGATCGCGGTCAGCGTTGAGGTGTCGGTCGTCAGCGCAATTGCCGCCAGCGGCGGCCTTTCGATCTCGAACCGGTTGAGAAGTTCCGCGGAAAAATGCTGTGCGTCCGCGGCCGACCCGCCGTTGCCGCAGGCGAGCACCTTGCCGCCGGCGCGCAGGCTCCCGGCCATTGCCGAGATGGCGCGCGCAATGGGCCCGGACAATTCGCGGGCGGATGCCGCCTTGAGGCTGGCGCTCGCGGAGAAATGCCCCGTCACGCGCGCAGCGAGTTCCAACTCGAGGGCGCTGTTGTCTGTTGGTTTCATGCGGTGATTTTACACCCCATCCTCATTCGACAAAGACCTGGAAGGCGATGCGTCGGGCAGGGTTGGGATGCCACTCGGCGCGACTGATGCGGGCGTGCAGCACCTCGCCACGATCCAGGGCCCACGCGAGGGCCGCATTGTCGCGACGCGGGACATACCCGAGCTTGCGACCCCGCCACTCCACCCGCACCGCGTTTTGGTCGAACGGGTTGTCGGGTTCACGGACCAGCGCAACGCCATCTCCCGCGCGCAACTCGAGCCATACGGCGCCGGCCTCCGCATGGCGAAAGCCCGCCAGTGGGGAATCCTGCACCAGCATCCGCACGCTGGCCGGCCGGTCTGCGGCAGCGGCAGGCGTCGATGCGATCGCCGCGCCAAAGGACAGGGCCAGGGCTGGGGCCAGGGCAATCGCGAACCCGGCGGCTTCAGACCGTAAAGGCATTGCGGATCCACTGGACCCGCGCGAGGTCCAGCGTCTGGAGGAGCAGCACGTCGAAGCGGCACGGCGCCTCGGGCCGCGCGGTGAGGAAATAGCGCGCCGCCGCGGCGATGCGCGCCTGCTTTCTGCCGGTGATGCTCTCGGCCGCCCCACCGAAGGCCGAGCTTGTGCGCAGGCGGACTTCGCAAAACACAAACGTGTCGCCTTCCCGCGCGATCAGGTCGATCTCGCCATGCCGGCAGCGGAAATTGCGCGCAATGATTGCGAGCCCCGCGCCCGAGAGGAGCCTCTCGGCAAGTTCTTCCGCCCGGCGGCCCGCCGACGCATTGTCCATGGTCCCTGCCCCTGTGTGGTTGCTCATCCCCTAACGAAGCCGCACAATCGGCGTTGACTTGGAACTCCATGACCGAATCCCTCACCACCCCCGCAACGCTTTACGTCGTCGCCACGCCGATCGGCAACCTGTCCGACCTGTCGCCGCGCGCGCGCGAAGCACTTGCCGCGGCCGACCTGGTGGCGTGCGAAGACACGCGGACGACGCGCCCGCTGCTCGCCGCGCACGGCATCACGGCAAAAACAGTGGCCCTGCATGAGCACAATGAGCGCACCGCCGGCGCAAGACTGGTGGACAGGCTCCTGGCCGGGACGACCGTCGCACTGGTAAGCGATGCCGGCACCCCGGCGGTGTCCGATCCCGGCGCCCTCGTGGTGGAAGCGGCGCATCGTGCAGGCATCCGCGTGATCCCGGTGCCCGGACCGAACGCAGCGATCGCTGCATACAGCGCCAGCGGGTTCCTCGCCTCCCGGTTCCTGTTCGCGGGGTTCCTGCCGGCCTCGGGCAGCGCGCGGCGCAAGGCCCTTGCGGCCCTGGACTCCGACTGCCCGGTGATTTTCTACGAAGCCCCCCACCGCATCCTCGAGACAGTCGTCGACCTCGTTGCCGCATTTGGCGAAGCGCGCGAACTCGTGATTGCCCGGGAACTGACCAAGAAGTTCGAGGAGGTGGCCCGGCTTGCGCTGGGGGAGGCGCGCGCCTGGGTCGAGGGCGACCCCCACCGCCAGCAAGGCGAGTTCGTGCTGGTGCTCGGACCGCGGCCCGCCGCGGTCGCAGAGGACGACGGCGAGTCGGAGCGTGTGCTGCGCATCCTCCTCGAGGATCACTCGGTCAGTGATTCGGCGCGCATTGCTGCGCGCATCACTGGCGCATCGAAAAACGCCCTGTACGAGAAGGCCCTGGCCCTGCCCGCGGCGACCGCCCCCGGAAAGCCGCGCAAGCCACGGTAGAATCCGGCGCTTCTACCGCACCCTCCGGGAGCAAGCACCGCCGTGGATTCGATCACCCTTACCCGCCCGGACGACTGGCACCTCCACCTGCGCGAGGGCGACAGCCTGGCGTCCGTGCTCCCGCACACTGCGCGGTGTTTCGCTCGCGCGATCGTCATGCCGAACCTGAAGTCCCCGATCACGACGACCAAGCGTGCGCTCGACTACCGGGAATTGATCCTCGCCGCGCTGCCCGAGAACTCGCGCTTCGAGCCCCTGATGACGCTGTACCTGACCGACGACACGCCTCCCGAGGAGATCGCGCGGGCAAAGCTCTCCGGCCGGATCCACGGCGTGAAGCTCTACCCGGCGGGGGCCACCACGCACTCGGACGCCGGCGTCACCCGCCTGTCGCGTTGCTTCCATACGCTGGAAAAGATGCAGGAACTCGGCATCCCCCTGCTCATCCACGGCGAAGTCACCGCCCCGGAGATCGACATCTTCGACCGTGAAAAGGCCTTCCTCGAGATGACGCTGGGCCCGCTCGTGGAACGGTTCCCGGACCTCAAGGTGGTGATCGAGCACATCACCACGCGCGACGCGGTGCAGTACGTGGAGGTGACCGGACCGAACATCGGGGCCACCATCACGGCCCACCACCTGCTGATGAACCGCAATGCGCTGTTCCTGGGCGGCATCCGGCCGCACAACTACTGCCTGCCGGTACTGAAGCGCGAAGAGCACCGCGAAGCGCTGGTCGAGGCGGCGATTTCGGGCAACCCGAAGTTCTTCCTCGGCACCGACAGCGCGCCGCACGCGAAGCACACCAAGGAAGCCGCCTGCGGCTGCGCCGGGCTCTACACCGCGCATGCAGCGATCGAGCTTTACGCGAGCGCCTTCGAGGAAGCCCATGCCCTCGACAAGCTCGAAGGGTTCGCGAGCTTCCACGGGGCCGACTTCTACGGCCTGCCGCGCAACAAGGACCGGATCACGCTGGTGCGCAAGGAGTGGCGCGTGCCGGACTCCTACAAGTTCGGCGAGCATGAGGTCGTGCCGATGCGGGCCGGCGAATCCCTGGCGTGGCAATTGCGCTAGGGTCCCCGGCTGCGCCGGAGGCGTGGCGCCATCCCGCGTTCGAGCCCCTGCGGCCCTGGCTCCAGCAACTGCAGGCATCGCCGGACATCGCACGGCTGAACGCACTGGCGGCCGCCTCGCCGCGACCGCCGGTCACGCAGAGCGGGCAGCCCGTCCGGTTCTGCGTTCCCGAAGGCTCCGGCGCCGCCCATTACGAACGGCGGATCTTCGAGACCGGCCAGGTCAGCACCCGGCCGGGCAACCTGCACGACCTCTTCAATGCGCTGGCCTGGATTGCCTTTCCGCGCCTGAAGGCGGCCATCAACGCGCGCCATGTGGCGCGCCTGGAGGCCGAGGAAGGCGCGAGGAGCCCGTTGCGCGACCTGCTCACGCTGGTCGATGAGGGGGGCGTAGTCGTCGCTTGCACCGCGGAGGCGCTCCCCGAAGTGGAAGGGGCGATCCGGGACTTTCGCTGGCAAGCGCTCTTCTGGGACCGGCGCGCCGGGCTGCTCCGCGATACCCGGATGCTGCTGGTCGGGCACTCCGCCTACGAAAAGGCCCTGGCGCCCTACCCCGGGATCACCTGCAAGGCCCTGTTCATAAGGACGCCTGAGGCGCTCCTGGCGGGCCCGCATGCGGCCCTCGTCGACTGGGTGGAGGGGGAGGCGGCCGCCTGGGTGGACGGCCTTTCCGAGGAGGCCCGTCCCCGCCAGATGCCCCCCCTGCCGGTCTTCGGCTACCCCGGGTGGCTTCCTGACAGCACCGGGCCTGAGTTTTACGCGGACCGGCGCTGGTTTCGGCCGGGACGGGTGGAAAGCTTGAGCACCCGGTCTGATTCCGTGTAAAATCTTGCCTTTTTCCGCGGAGCCCAACTCATGTCTCGAGTCTGCCAGGTCACCGGCAAGAAGCCGATGAAAGGTAACTTGGTGTCGCACGCCAACAACAAGACCAAGCGTACCTTCCTGCCCAACCTGCACTATCGCCGGTTCTGGGTCGAAAGCGAGAATCGCTGGATCCGGTTGCGCGTGTCCACCAATGCATTGCGCACGATCGACAAGAACGGCATCGATGCCATCCTGGCCGACCTGCGCGCCGAAGGCAAAATCGCCAAAGCCGGCAAAGCCGTCAAAGCCGTCAAAGGAGCCTGACCATGCGTGAGAAAATCAAGCTCGAGTCCAGCGCCGGCACCGGTCACTTCTACACCACGACCAAGAACAAGCGCACTACGCCCGACAAGATCGAGATCAAGAAGTTCGATCCGAAGGTGCGCAAGCACGTGATGTACAAGGAAACCAAGCTGAAGTAACCCGCCTGGTTGCAGAAGTAAAAAGGCCCGCTGAACTACAGCGGGCCTTTTTTATTTGTGCTGCCTTGCGCTCAGGCGTAGCAGCGCAGCCTCCGGCTGAACTCCGCCAGCGGCACGATCCCGCTGGACTCGGCCCGGCGGCACCAGTCCTTGAACTCCTGCAGCAGCTGCTCCTTGGATGCGTTGGAACGCTCCCAAAGGGCCACCAGTTCGTCGCGCATGGCGAGGGCGGTCTCGAGGGCCTTGCTGTGCTTCAGGGCGTCGATGAGGCGCTCCTTTTCGGTCGCGGGCAGGGCCTGCGAGCGCATGAGCCTGGGCTTGAGCGACTTCAGCGAGGCGGCCTCGAGGGGCGAGCCCTGCTTCAGCCGGGCAAGCTCCTGCACATAGGTCTTCTTGAGGGACTTGGCATAGCGCGCGAGCACGTCGTAGCGGTTGGTGAGCACGGCATGCAGCGTGTCGGCATCCAGGTCGGAGACGGCCTTTGCGTCGGCGAACTTCGGCGTCGGCGCGACCTTCTTGACCGTGGCAAGACCGAAGAAGGACAGGATGCAGATGTACATCCAGCCGATGTCGAACTCATACCACTTCGAGGACAGCTTGGCTGACGTGGCATGCGCGTGGTGGTTGTTGTGCAGTTCCTCGCCGCCGATCAGGATCCCCCAGGGCACGATGTTCGTGCTGGCGTCCGCCGCGTCGAAGTGGCGGTAACCGAACCAGTGCCCGATGCCGTTGATGACGCCCGCGGCCCAGAACGGGATCCAGACGATCTGCGTGACGAGGATCAGCAGGCCCGGAACGATGCCGAACAGGAAGACGTTGATCGCCCCCATCAGCGTGAGCCCGAGGATCGCGTGGGCCGAGTAGAGGCTCCGCTCCATGTAGTCGTCAGGCGTGCCGTGCCCGTAGCGCTCCAGGGTGTCCTTGTTGTAGGACTCCTTCACGTACAGGAACACGCCGCCCCACAGCACGCGGTTGATGCCCAGGACCTGCGGGCTGTGCGGGTCATCGACGGTCTCGCACTTGGCGTGGTGCTTGCGGTGGATTGCCGCCCACTCCTTGGTCACCATGCCGGTGGTGAGCCAGAGCCAGAACCGGAAGAAATGGGATGCGATCGGATGCAGGTCCAGCGCCCGGTGGGCCTGGTGGCGGTGCAGGAAGATCGTGACCGCCGCGATGGTGATGTGGGTGAGAACGAGCGCGACTGCAACCAGTTTCCACCAGGGAAGATCGAACAGTCCGGAGAAGAGCATCAGGGGTGGGGTTTTATAGTAGTAGTTATGGGAACTTGCGCGGGTTTGCGTGAGGATTCTACGCGAACCGCCCCCCTGCGCAACCGGTATATGGCGGCGTTTTGGCCCAACTCAAGCCACCCCCCCGCCAAGCATCCTGACCTCCCGCTGCGGAAATGGAATTTCAATCCCGCGAGCACGGAATTCCGCCAGGATTTCGACGCTGATGTCGGAGCAGACGTTCTTGCGGCCCTTCTCGGGATCCTCGATCCAGAACCCGAGTTCGAGGTCGACCCCGTTGTCGCCCATCGCGATGACCAGCGCAATCGGCGGCGGATCTGTCAGCACCCTTGGATGGCGGCCCGAGATCTCCGCCAGCAACGCCAGCACCGCCGCCACATCGGTCGAATAGGCCACCGAAACCTCGACCGTCAGGCGCAGCTTCTTGTCTGCATAGGTGTTGTTCAGGACCGTGGAGGTGATCAGCGTGTCGTTCGGGATGATCGCCTCCACCCCGGACAGGGACCGCACCACCGTGTAGCGGGTCGTGATGTCGCGCACCTCGCCGTAGTGGTTGTCTGCCGTGATCCAGTCGCCGAGCCGGATCGAACGATCGAGCAGGATGATGAACCCCGAAACGTAATTGCTTGCGATCTTCTGCAAGCCCAGGCCGAGGCCGACGCCGAGCGCCCCGCCGAATACCGAGAGCACCGTCAGGTCGATTCCCATGACCGGCAGCACCGTCAGCACCGACACCACGAGGATCACCGCCTTGCCCAGCCGCGCGAACACCACGCGCAGGCTCGAATGGAGCGACTCGGCGCGCAGCAGCCGCGCCTCGAGCAGGCTCCCGGCCCACAGCGACACCAGGACCGTCGCAAGGATCCAGAACACCGTCTCCAGCGCGGTCATCAGGGAAAACTTCTGCTTGCCGATGGAGATCCTGATGCCTTCGAGCAACTCCTGGATCTCGGGCAGCACTCCGGTGAGGTGCAGGGCCACGGCGGCCCAGACCAGCACCGCAATCGCGCGCTCCCAGACCGCCAGGCCGCCCGGGGAAAACGCCAGCCGCAGCAGGTAGACGATGAAGCGGATGGCGGCAAGCGAAGCAAACAGGGGAATCGCCACCGACAGCAGGTTGACGTGCGTCCAACGCGCGAGCAGGGCGCGCCCGGCGAGCAGCAGCAGGACCGCGAGCAGCGGAAACACGATCCGGTTGAGCCCGCCGGCACCCACCCGCATCGCGGTGGAATGCTCCTCGGAGGGCTTGACCCGAAGCAACCGCGATGCGCCCCAGGCCACCAACAGGCACGCGGCAAAGGCCGCAACCTGCCAGAGCAGGTCTGGCTGCTTCAGGTCGCCCCACAAGTCGAGGAGCACGCTCTGGATCGAGGCTCGGGTCATTCGGTGGTCAAGTCGCGGCGCAGCGCAGCGAGCGCCCGATGCAACCTGTCTGTAATATGGGTGCACTAGTTTACGGACGCCTTCCCACTTTCCGCAATCGGCGGCTCGCACCGCCTGAACCAATGAAGCTGCGCACCGCCCTTTTCCCGATCCTTGCAGCCTGCGCCGCGCCTCCGGCATTCGCGGCCAGGCCGTTCGTGACCGACGACGCACGTGCCGTCGACGAGGGCGGCTGCCAGGTTGAAACCTTCGTGAAGAAGCAGCGCAACGTGAACGAACAGGAGTTCTGGTTCCTCCCAGCCTGCAATCCGTTCGGGGTGGAACTCACCGCCGGCCACAGCTGGGTCAATGCCAGCGTGCCGGGCGACAGCCAGTTCAGCGTCTTCCAGGCAAAGACGCTGCTGAAGGCGCTGCAGACCAACGGCTCGGGCTACGCGCTGGCGGTGGGCGCCTTCCGGGTAAGCCCATTCCAGGCGCCGCACACCACCAACCCTTACATGAACGCAATCGGCAGCTTTTCCTTTGCCGATGACCAGGTGGTGGTGCACGCCAATATCGGCGCCATCGTCGACCGGCAGGCCACGATGACGCGCGCAACCTGGGGCCTCGGCGCCGAGGTCGCTTTCCATCCCCAGGTGATCGGCATCGTAGAATCCTACGGCCAGCGCGCCGACAAGCCGACCTTCCACTACGGGTTGCGCGTATGGGTCGTACCCAACAAGGTGCAGGTCGACGCTACCCAGGGCACGCAGAATTCCGGGCCGCCGGAACGCACGTTCCGGTCGCTCGGCCTGAGAGTCCTCTTCTAGCCGCCAGGAGTCCCGATGATCGAACTGCTCACCGACCCGCAGGCATGGATCGCCCTGCTGACGCTCACCGCGCTTGAGCTCGTGCTCGGCATCGACAACATCATCTTCATCTCGATCCTGGTGGACAAGCTTCCCGTCGAAAAGCGCGAACTGGCGCGCAAGATCGGCCTGTTCATGGCCATGTTCATGCGCATCGGGCTGCTGCTGGTCCTGTCCTGGATTGTGGGCCTGACCGCACCGCTGTTTACCGTGCTGCAGAACGAGTTCACCGGCCGCGACCTCATCCTGGTCGCCGGCGGCCTGTTCCTGCTCTGGAAGAGCGCGGGCGAGATCCACCAACTGCTCGAGGGCACGGAGGGCTCGCACTCGGCTGCCGTCCCGGCGACGTTTTCGGCGGTGATCGTGCAGATCATGATCATCGACCTGGTGTTCTCGCTCGACTCGATCATCACCGCGGTGGGGATGGTGGACGAGGTCGCGATCATGATCGCCGCGGTGATCGCGTCGGTCGGCCTGATGCTGGTCTTTGCCAGCTCGATCGGCCGCTTCGTCTCGGACCACCCGACGATCAAGATGCTCGCGCTGTCGTTCCTGATCGTGGTCGGTGTCGTCCTGATCGCCGACGGGTTCGAGCACCATGTGCCCAAGGGGTATGTCTACTTTGCGATGGCCTTCTCGGTGGCCGTCGAGATGCTCAACATCCGGGTACGGCGCGCGAAAACGGCGCCGGTGGCCCTGCACTCGGCCTACAAGCGCGACTAGCCGGATTTGCGTTCGAAGGCCGCGGCGAAAAAACCGTCCGTGTAGTGCACGTTGGGGAAAATCCGAAGATTCATCCCGGTATCCAGGGCAATGCCTTGAGCGCCGAGGATTTCGGCGCAAGAAACCTGCGCATAGGCGGGATGGGCCGCCAGGAATTTCGCGACGATGTCCTCGCCTTCTTCGCGCAGGATGCTGCAGGTCGCGTAGACGAGCCGCCCTCCCACGCGCGGCAGTTTCGCGGCGGCGGCGAGGATCCGCGACTGCTTTTCGACCAGTTCGGCCACGTCCTTCTCGCTGAAGCGCCATTTCAGGTCGGGATTGCGCCGCAGCGTGCCGAAGCCCGAGCACGGCGCATCGACCAGCACGCGGTCGATCTTGCCGGCGAGGCGCTTGGCGCGCACATCGCTCTCCGATGCGATCGCAACCGGGTGGACATTCGACAGCCCGGAGCGGGCAAGGCGCGGGTCGAGCCCCGCAAGGCGCTTCGCCGAGACATCGAACGCATAGAGGCGCCCGGTATTCCTCATCATCGCGCCCAGTGCGAGGGTCTTGCCCCCGCCGCCCGCGCAGAAGTCGACGACCATCTCGCCCCGCTTGGGCGCAACGATTGCGACCAGCAACTGGCTGCCCTCGTCCTGCACCTCGATGCTGCCGTCAAGGAAGGCGGGATGCCGATTGATCGCGGGCTTGTCCGCGAGGCGGATGCCCGTCGGCGAATACGGCGTCACATCGCAAACCACACCACTCGACCTGAGGCTCGCCAGCACCGTATCGCGCGCCGCCTTGAAGGTGTTCACGCGCAGGTCCATCGATGCAGCCCCGAGCATCCCGCGAGCGATAGCCATGGCTTGCGCTTCCCCATGCTGGGCGACCAGCCTTTCCCACAACCAGTCGGGCAGGTCCGCCCGGACCGCGAGCGGCTGGTCTTCGACACGCGCAGCCTTTGCGCGTTCGAGCAGCGCGATGTCCTTTTCGCGCACGGCGTCGGCCACCGCACGGACCGAGAGCCCGTGCAGCCGCACCAACGAAGCGAGCACTAGCGAATAGGGCGACTCCGACTGCGCCGCGAGCGCCAGCGAGCGGCGCCTGCGCAGCGCGGCGAAAACGGTCTCCGCGACGAATGCGCGATCCTGCTGGCCGAGGTCCCGGTTGTGGCGGAAGTGGCGGGACACCGCCTGGTCGGCCGGGCCGGAAAAACGCAACGCTTCGGACAGGGCCTCGGACGCGTGCGCGATCAGGGCCTTCGTCGGTTTCGGGAGCGCGCTCATTGGGCAACCACCCGGGTTGCGACCTGGTCGATGCGCGTGCCGTCCTTCTCGACGACGAGGACGCGCACCGGCACCAGCCCCAGCTTCGTCGCCAGCCAGATCTCGGACGAACGGTCCTCCGGGTTGTTCTTCTTTCGCGCCATCCGGAGCGACTCGAACTCGCCCGCGGGCGTCTTCAGCGTCTCGCGACCGGCGACTTCGTAAACCGAGGTCGAGACCCCCTTGCCGTCGGTGATGCTCAGCGGGACCGGCGCGGAACCCTGCGGACGGAACGCAAAACTGTAGGTGAAAGACAGCCGGTCCTGCAGGTCGGGCGGCAGCGGCTTCGCCTCACTCGCCCCCTCCTTCGCGTGCAGCGTGAGGGTCTTCGCCTGCCAGTCTGCCTTGGCTCGCGCCGTGTCGCGCCCGCTCCGCTTGTCCTCAAATTCCGTCGGCAGGAGCCCCTCAGGGGAGATCGTTCCGCGGCTTGTTCGCGATGCATCGCCGCGCAGGGCCGCGAGCCCCTTGCCTTTCATCTGCGCCGAGAGCCGGTAGGTCTTGCCGTCATGCTCCAGCCGCTCAACCAATTCGGCTATCGCTGTGCCGTTGCGGCTGAGCTCATAGGCGACTTCGACCCGCTGCGCCGGCGCCGCTGCCGCGGCACACGCGCAGCTAAGGCTGGTCAGAAAAAGAATACTGGAGCGCATTGGCTTCCTTGACGCGGACGGTCCCGCTTTCGATGACGAGCTTTCCCTCGAGGAGCCAACGCACGGCCCGCGGGTAAAGGAGGTGTTCCTGGCGCAGCACGCGCGCGGCAAGGCTTTCGGCTATATCACCGTCGAGGACCGGGACGGCGGCCTGCGCAATGATCGGGCCGTGGTCCAGTTCTGCGGTGACGAAATGCACCGTGCAGCCATGCAGCTTCACGCCGGCGGCAAGCGCCCGTTCGTGGGTATGGAGCCCGGTGAACGAAGGCAGCAGCGACGGATGGATATTGACCAGCCGGTCGGCATAGCGTTCAACGAATCGCGGGGTCAGCATGCGCATGAAGCCGGCCAGCACCACGGCCTTCGACTCGTGGCGCGCGATCTCCGCGGCCAGCGCGGCATCGAACCCCTCGCGCGTCCCGTAATCCTTGCTGCGCACGACCGCGGTCTTCACGCCCCGGGCCGCGGCGATGGCAAGCCCGGCCGCTTCCGGCCGGTTGCTGATCACGGCAGACACCGGCAGGCCGGCGTCGAGGATCGCCTGCATGTTGCTGCCGCGACCGGAGATGAGGAGGGTGATGGACATGGCGGGCCGCAGTTTAACAGCCCGCGATACGGCCACGCGGCCGAAAGCCCCGGAACCCCTAGTTCGGAGGCGCGGGCAGCGTGGGCGAGGATGCCCTGGCCGGGCTGCTCACAACTGCAGGCCGTGCACCCCGCCGCGACCAACCAGGCCTTCGTGACCAGCCGAGTCCCGGTGGTTCATGCCGCCACGATTTTATTTCCTAGGCAAGGTCGAAAAGGAGGACTTCGGCGCCGGCGCCCTGCTCGAGCACCACCGGCCCTGCGCTGGAAATCTTCATCGCGTCGCCCGCCTCGAGCGGCGTGCCGTTCACGGTCACCTTGCCGAGCGCCACGTGGACATAGGCACGGCGGCCGGCGGCCAGCACATGCGTCACCTTTTCGGCGCCGTCGACCAGCGCGGCATACAGGCTCGCGTCCTGGTGGATCTTCACCGACCCATCCCTGGCGTCGGAAGATGCAATCAGGCGCAGCTGGCCACGTTTGGACGCGGCGTCGAAATGCTTTTGCTCGTAGCCGGGCTCAATGCCAAGCTCGTTCGGCTCGATCCAGATCTGCAGGAAATGGGTGACCGACTTCGCATGGTTGAACTCGCTGTGGCGCACGCCGCTGCCGGCGCTCATGCGCTGCACGTCCCCGGGAACGATGCTCGAACCGTTGCCCATGGAGTCCTTGTGCGCGAGCTCGCCGTCGAGCACGTAGCTGATGATCTCCATGTCGCGGTGCCCGTGCGTGCCGAACCCCTTGTCCGGATTGATCCGGTCCTCGTTGATCACGCGCAGCGGCCCGAACCCCATGTGCCCGGGGTCGTAGTAGTCGGCGAACGAAAAGGTGTGGAAGGAGCGCAGCCAGCCGTGGTCGGCGTAGCCGCGGTCTTTGCTCTTGCGGATCTCTTGCATGGCCATGACTCCTGTAGTGCCGCGCGCGAGCGTCGCGGCCTAGGCCGCGCCGCCCGCCTCGTCACCTTCCTCGCCGCGAGCCGCGATTTCCTTGCGAACCTGCTCCATGTCCACTTCCTTCGCCTTGGCGATGAGCTCGCCGAACTCGCCCGCCGGCAGCGCACCGGCCTGGGAGTACAGGACCACCTTCTCGCGGAACACCATCAGCGTCGGGATCGAGCGGATGCTGAAGGCCGCGGCGATCTCCTGCTCCTCCTCGGTGTTCACCTTCGCAAAGACGATGTCCTCGTGGGCGTCGGACGCCTGCTCGAAGATGGGCGCGAAGCCCCGGCACGGGCCGCACCACGGCGCCCAGAAATCGACCACCACCATGGGATTGCCGGTGACGACCTGCTCGAAGTTTTCCTTGGTAAGTTCGACCGTTGCCATGCTGGCTCCTTTTTGGAAAGCATAATGGTACTACTGTGAACACACCCGCCGGCCGCTTCGCTCCCTCGCCCACCGGGCCGCTGCATTTCGGCTCCCTCGTCGCCGCGCTCGGCAGCTACCTCGATGCCCGCGCCCGGGGGGGACGCTGGATGGTGCGCCTCGAGGACGTGGACGAACCGCGCACGCAACCAGGCGCCGCGGTTTCGATCCTCGCCACGCTCGAACACTGCGGGTTCGAATGGGACGGGGCGGTCGAAGTGCAAAGCCGGCGCAAGGCGTTCTACAAGGATGCGCTCGACCGGCTCCGGGCCGCGGGACACGCCTACCCCTGCGGCTGCACGCGCAAGGAAATCGCCGACTCCGCCCTCGCGCCCGACGGGGCGCGTATCTACCCCGGCACCTGCCGCCACGGGCTGGCGAGCGGCCGTACGGAGCGCGCCTGGCGCGTGCGTACCGAAGGCGCAATGATCGAGGTCGAAGACCGCTTGCAGGGCCGGATCGCCCAGTCGTTGGGGCGTGAGGTCGGGGACTTCGTGCTGTTTCGCGCCGACGGGTACTTTGCCTACCAGCTTGCCGTGGTCGTCGACGACGCCGCGCAGGGCATCACCGACATCGTGCGGGGCGCGGACCTGCTCGACTCCACCGCCCGGCAGATCCACCTGCAGCGCCTGCTTGGGCTGCCTACCCCGACCTACCTGCACCTGCCGGTGGCCGTGAATCCGGCGGGCGAAAAGCTTTCCAAACAGACCGAAGCCCAAGCCGCCGGGCCCGCGGCCATTGCTGCAGCCCTCGCGTTCCTGGGGCACGCCCCCCCTGCAGCACTGCGGGCTGCGCCCGCGAAGGAACTCGTCGCATGGGGCATCGCGCACTGGGATAGCGCGCGCCTGCCGAAAGCCCGCGCTATTGCCGCGCCCGCTCCGGCAGGTTGACGGCCAGCACGGCCAGCACCACGCAGACCAGCGCACCGTATTCCATCAGGCTGGGCCGTTCCCCGAGAAACACGAACCCGCACAGCACGCCGACAATAGGCACCGACAACACGCTGATCGAGGACACCGTCACCGACACGGTCGAGGCGATCTTGAACCACGCCCAGTAGGCGAAGGCGAAGGCAACCACTACGTTATATGCAAGCGCGAGCCACGCGGCAGTACCCACCGGATGCCACGTCCCCCGGTCGAAGACCAGCGTGCCGAGGATCACGGGCACCCCCCCCAGCAGCATGGTCCACGCGGTGAAGGTGCCCATCGGCAGGCCGAGCGGCCAGCGCTTCTGCAGCACCGTGCCGATCGCCCAGGTGAATGCAGCTCCAAGGGCGAGCAGCGCCCCCAGCGGCGAGTGCCCGAGCGTGGCGAACTCCTCGCCCAGCAGCAGCGCCATGCCGGCCATGCCGAGGGCCAGCGCGCCGATCTTCCTCGCCGTGATCCGCTCGCCAAGCAGCCACGCCGAGAGCGGCACGGAAAGGATCGGCATCGTAAAGGCCAGGATCGCCGTGCGGCCCGACGGGATCATCGTGAGGCCGAACGCGATCATCATGTTCCAGCAGGTGACATTGAAGAAGGCGAGCACCGCAAGGCGCCACCATGCACTCCTCGGCACGCGCAGGTCGTTGCCTGCTGCGCGGGCCACCACGAAGAGCAGCAACGATCCCAGTACGATGCACAGCGTGCGGAACGTCCAGGGCGTGAAGTCCGCGAGCGCCACCTTCATCGCGGTCCAGTTGAACCCCCACGCGAAGGTGAGGCCCGCGAGGGTCCACCACAGCGACCGGGGGATCTGCTGCTCGTTGGTCGGCTTCATCGCTCTGGAATGATGACCGTGGCGATCGCCGCGGTCACGAAAAGGAGCGCGGCATAGTCCTGCCAGGCCGGCACTTCGCCGAGGAACAGCATGCCGCTGAATACGCCCACGACCGGGATCATCAGCGACGACAGCCCCGCGACGCCGGCCGGGGCGCGGTCCACGATCTTGGTCCAGGCCCACCAGCCGAAGATGAACACGAGGACCATGTTGTAGAGCACCCCGAGCGCGGGCCAGAGGCTCACCGAGTGCAGCGCAAGCACCTTGTCGCGCTCGAAGACGAACGACAGCGCGAAGATCGGGATGCCGCCCACCAGGCCCACCCAGGCGGTGAAGGACGCAATCGGCAGGTCGACCGGCAACCTCTTCTGCAGGATGGTCCCGACCGCCCAGACCAGTGCCGAGCAGAGCATCAGCAGCACGCCGGCAACCTCGCCGTTGAACTGCCCGGCATCCTTGAAGATCAGCACCAGCACGCCGGCACTGCCGAGCGCAACGCCCACCATGCGACGCAGCGTCAGCGCCTCGCCCAGCACCAGCCACGACAGCAGCACGCTCCATGCGGGCATCGTGTACTGCAGGATCGCGACGCGTCCCGAAGGCAGCAAAGGGATCGCGAGCATCAGGAAGAAGTTCTGCAGCGACACCGTGAAGAATGCGATCAGCGCGATGCGGCCCCACTGGCCCGCGGGCACGCGCACCGCGAGGCTGCGCGCCCGCGCGATGGCCAGCAAGCCGGCAAAGGCCGCGAGGAAGCACAGGCTGCGGAAGAACCACGGCGGCACTTCGGTGATCACCACCTTCATCACCGTCCAGTTGAATCCCCAGATCAGCGTGAGCGCGGCGAGCATCGAGTACAGCGACTTGGGGAGCACGTCGCCGGTGCGGGGGGGGCCGGTCATCCGGTCATGCCTTGGTTACGAGCCAGACCCCGGCCACGGTGATGCCCATGCCGAGCGCAGCCCACAGCGTATAGGCTTCGCCGAAGGCGAGCCACGCGAGGATCGCGGTCACCGGCGGGCACAGGTAGATCAGGCTCACCACGGCCGTGGCCGCGCCGCGACGGATGAGCGAAAAGAGCAGGAACACGGCCCCCAGCGAAAGGCCGAACACCATCCACCCGAGCGCCAGGGCGAACGGCAGCGTCCACTGCACGTTGAACGACTCGAACATGAAGGCCAACGGCGCGGTCACCACCAGCGCGGAGGTGAACTGCAACGCGGAGTTGGTGCGCATGTCCACGCGCGCGCAATAGCGCTTCTGGTAAAGGGTTCCCAGGGTGATCGACAACAACCCGACCGTTGCCGACAGGGCGCCGCCCCAGGTCACGGCGCCAAGGGTCATCTTGTCCCAGACCACGGTCATCACCCCGATAAACCCCAGCGCAAGCCCGATCCACTGCCTGCGCGTGGCACGCTCGTCGACCATGTGCTCCGAGAGGAAGGCCGTGAGGATCGGCTGCAGGCCGACGATCAGCGCCGCCACGCCCGCCGGCATGCCGAGGCTGATGGCGACAAACACACCGCCGAGATAGCCCGCCTGGATCAGCGCGCCGGCGACGAGGACATGGCCGGCCTCTCTTGGACTTGTGGGCCACGCCGCCCGGGCGAACCAGCAGACCGGCAGCATGAGGAGCACGACGCAGCCATAGCGCAGAGCGAGATAAGTCAGCGGCCCGCAGTAGGGCAGGCCGTACTTGGCGCCGATGAACCCCGAGCTCCAAAGGAACACAAACAAGGCGGGTATCGCGAACCCGGTGCCCGGCGAGGGACCCGAAGCCGGACCCATCCGGGCAGTTTCAAACGGAGTGCTCAATAACCATCCATTTATTCTTGATTGTTGAGATTATTATACTTGAATATCAGTCAGTTATCCGGATCTGAAAAAAGTGTTGACGCACTGCACCATTCTGCTAGAATTTCAATTGTTGCGATGCACAAAGCAGTCGCAGGACCTTGAACCGAATTGCAGCAGAAACACACTGACCCAACCTACTGAGGAGTCCACCATGCACGTTACGCCCGAGCAAATCACCGCCGCCAACAAGACCAACGTCGACGCCGCCCTGTCGATCGCCGCTGCGCAGTTCGCCGCGATGGAAAAGCTGGCCGGCCTGCAGACGTCCGCCCTCAAGTCGTTCTTCGAGGACGCGATGACCAACACCCGCGCCCTCGCCGGTGCGAAAGACGTGCAGGAACTCATCTCCCTGCAGCAGACCCTCGCGCAGCCCGCCGTCGAGAAGGCCGTTGCCTACTCGAAGAGCGTCTACGCGGTTGCCGTGGAAGCCAACACCGAACTGTCGAAGTTCGCCGAGACGAAAGCCTCCGAACTGAACCAGAACTTCGTGTCCCTGCTGGACGAGGCGAGCAAGAACGCCCCGGCCGGCTCCGATGTCGGCGTTGCCGCAGTGAAGTCGATGCTGTCGGCCGCCAACTCGGCCTACGACACGTTCGCCAAAGCCGCCAAGCAGGCGACGGAAGCGAACGTCTCGGCCGCGACGGAAACGGTGAAAGGCTTCGCCAAAGCGAAAAAAGCGGCGTAAGCGCTCAACCCCCCGCTCCGGCGGGGGTTTGTTTTTGGGCTACAGGGTTTCCCTGAACGGGTGGCCGCGGCGGGTGATCTCGGCGCGGATCTCATCCATGGCGGCCTTCACCTCGTCGGGGTCGCCCCGCACCCCGAGCTCGATGTGACCGCGGCTACCGTCCTGTCCCATCGTGGGCAGCGAAAACAGTTTCAGCTTCTTCCACTTCGCCTCGATCGCATACATCAGGTCGGCGAGGTTGCCCTCGCCTGCCTCGAACACAACGATCGACTCTTCCTTGAGCGCCCCGGTGTTGTGGAGGTGGCGGTAGCGTTCGTCGAGCACCCACTCGACCATCGGCCAGGCCATCTGCGGGAAGCCGGGCACGAAGTGGTGGTTGCGGATCGAAAACCCCGCGATCCGGTTAACGGGGTTCGGAATGATCTCCGAGCCCACCGGGAACGCCCCCATCTTCAGCCGTTGCTGCGTGGTCTCTGCGCCAAAGCGCCCACGGATCTCCGCCTCGGCTTCAGGATGTAGCGCCAGCGGCAGGCCGAGCGCGTTCCCCGCGCACTGCCGCGTGTGGTCGTCCGGCGTCGCGCCTATCCCGCCATAGCTGAACACGACATCCCCCGAAGCAAACGTGCGCTTCAGGGTTTCGGTCAGCCGCGGCGGGTCATCCGCAACGTACTCGCAGAACGAAAGCCGCATGCCGCGCTTGGCCAGCGCCGCCACCAGCACGCTGAAATGCTTGTCCTGCCGCTTGCCGACGAGGATCTCGTCGCCGATGATCAATGCGCCTACACCCATGCTTTCAGCTCCCGTAATTTTTGCGCCAGCGCCACGCTGACACCGCCACGACCGCTGCCGCCTGCACCGCGGCCACCGCAGCCGCAAACCCGGGCCGCTCCCAGAACGGCGGCAGGACCAGGTCGGCGATGCCCTTCGCTCCTGCTGCATTCAGCAGCATCGGCACCAGCCAGTAGAGCAGCAGCAGGTAGAAAATCGTCGCCGTCGCCGCGCGACGCGGCTGACGGGCGAGCGCGAAGACCATGTACAGCGCGGTGTCGCGCACCGCCAACAGGACCAGCGGCACGGGGGCAAGCACCACGCCGCGAATAATGCCGCTGTCGCTGCCGCCGACCCCCACCACGGCCACGGTCAGCGCGCAGAACACGAAGGCCAGGACGAGCGACACCGGCCACAGCGGCGTTTCCTCAAGCAGGCGGCGATGGTCGCGCGCCGCAAAGCGGAGCACCAGCCGCCGCACTGCCATCGCCCCGCTTCCCTCGGAAAACAGCAGCGGGTAGATCGTCACCATCGACATCACCAGTCCCGCGATCAGCAGGACGTTCACCTTCTGCCCGAGCGTATCTTCGGGCCGGATCCCGTAGCCCGATACGTAAGCGGTGACAAACAGCAGGAACGCCACCCAGGCCCACGGCAGGGTCCGCACGCGCAACTCCTGGCACATCAGGCGATGCGCCCCGAACACCGCCCACGCCGCAAACAGCAGCGTCGAGCCAAGGAGGAAATCAATCCGCACCCAGCTGCGGCCCCACCAGGCGATCTCCGCATCGCTCACCGTCAGCGCCGACATCCATGGCCCGACGAACACCAGCGCGACGCCCATCACCCATGCCGTGGACGATCGGCGCGCCACCGCCTTGCGGCCGGCGACAATGCTGCCGATCAGCGACACCGCCGCCAACAGGACCATGCCCGCAAGCATGAACAGCGCAATCTTCGGCGCGCTCACATCCGGCGACACGAACAGGTACGCCACGAGGCAGTAACCGCAGCCGTACCATGCAAAGGCCGGCGCGCCCGCGAGCTTGCCCCAGGTCATGGCCCACGGCTCGAGCGCCGACATGCGCTGCCCATCCCAGGTGCGCGTCCGCACCTCGCCCTGCACGGCATCGCCCGCCTGCACCGCGCCCCAGAGCGCAAACGCAATGAACAGGCTCACCGCAGTCACCGCGAGAGGACCGACCCGTTCCGGGCCGCTCAGGTTGTAGACCAGCGCAAACACGAGGCCGAGGGCCACCGGCCCGGCCACCAGCCGGTGCAGAGTGAGTTCGAGCCAGAGGTTGCGGCGCAGTTCGGGGTTCACACGCCGCTCCTTGCTACTGTCCGAAGGTAGGACTGGTGCAGGTTCTCGCGCGCCTCGGCAAATGCAGACACAGGCAATCCGGCGAGCACCAGCTCACGCAGGACTTCGCCCTGCCGCCCGCGGTCGCCGGCGATCTCCAGCGTCGCATCGCTCGCGCCCGCTTCCACGACGCGGACACCGGCAATGCTGCCAAGCGCCTGGGCCAGCCCGGGCACCTCGCGCGCAAAGGCCACGTGCACAAGCCGCGCCCCGGGGGCGCTTTCGCCCAGCGCCTTGCTCTCGATGATCCGCCCCTGGCGCATCACGAGCATGTGGGTGGAGTATTCGTCCAGCTCGGCGAGGATATGGGACGACACCAGCAACGTCATGCCCTCGCCGGCCAGGCGGGTGAACAGCACCGCGAGCGAATGCCGCGCTTCGGGATCGAGGCCCGAGGCCGGCTCGTCGAGCATCAATACCTGCGGATCGTGGATCAGCGCCTGGCCGATCGCCACGCGCTGCCGCTGCCCGCGCGACAACTCGGCCGCGCGTCGCGCGACCAGGTCGCCGAGGCCCAGCCTTTCGGCCGTGCGCGCGACTGCCGCCTCCAGCGCCCCATCTGAAACGCCATGCGACGCAGCCGCGTGCGCAAAACACTGCCGCACCGTCAGCGCATCGTAAAGGCCGTAGAAATCGGAGAGGTACCCGATGCGCCGGTGCACCGCGCGCGGCTCCTCGAGCACGTCCACGCCGGCCACATGGATGCGGCCGAGCAGCGGCTCCTCGAGTCCGGCGAGGCAGCGCAGCAGCGTCGTCTTGCCCGCGCCATTGGGGCCCACCAGCGCGGTGACGCTGGCCTCGGCGACGCTGAACGAAACATCGTCCAGTGCGCGCACGCCGGGATATTCGAACAGGAGGCCGGACACTTCGATGGCGGGAGACATGGTTGGCTACGCTACGCGAAGCCCGGGCCGCACTCAAGTTAAACCGCGGCTCAACAGCAGCTTGACAGTCCCCCACCCCGCTCCTAGTCTGGGGTGCATGACCAAACCCTCTTCCACCGCCGGCATCCCGACCACCTGCTGGGAATGCTCCACCTGTTGCGGCGCGCTCGCGCAAGTCGAGGACGGCCGGGTGACGCGCATCGACCCGAACCCCGCCCACCCGGCCTCGCGAGGCGCGTTCTGCGTGAAAGGCATCCGGGGCCTCTCCGAAATCACCTATGGCAGCTCGCGTTTGCAGCGCCCCCTGCGCCGCGTCGGCGAACGCGGATCGAACCGCTGGGAAGAGATTTCCTGGGACGCAGCCCTCGACGCCATGGCCGAGGGTTACGCCGCGGTAAGCGAGAAGCACGGTCCGCTCGCGCTCGCGGGCGCCACAGGCGGCGCCTTCTTCTCGCGCGGGCCGATCGTCGCGCTGCTGATGCGCGCGATGGGCTCACCGAATTTCCTCATCAACCAGGACCTCTGTGGCGGCTGCCGCGGCGTATCCGACATGGTGACCGGCCTCGCGATCCAGGGCGGCGAGGACGTCGAGCACGCAACCACCGTCCTCATGGTCGGCGCCAACCCGCATGCGGCCAACCCCGTGCAATGGGCGCGGATCAAGGAGGCAAAGGCGCGGGGCGCAACAATCGTCGTGCTGGATCCACTGCGTTCCGAAGCCGCGAAGATCGCCGACCTCTGGTTACGCCCGCGACCGGGCACCGATGCCGCGATCGGCCTTGCGATGATGCACGTGCTGATCGCCGAAAGCCGTCACGACACGGCCTTCATCGATCGCTGGACACGGGGCTACGCCGAACTCGCCGAGCGCGTTTCCCAGTGGACGCCTGCGCGCGCCGCCGAGGCCAGCGGCGTGCCTGCAGACTTGATCCTTGCTGCCGCGCGCGCCTATGCGAACGGCCCTTCCGCCTTCGTCTCCGGCCACGGCATCGATGCAGTGACCAACGGCGTGCAGACCTTCCGCGCGTTCCATTGCCTCGTGGCGATCAGCGGGAACCTCGACCGGCGCGGCGGCAACCGGCGGGCGAAGCGCCCCAAGGGCTTTCGCAATTACCTCGATGTCATCCACGCGCCGGCCTTCCAGTTGCCCGCTGAAGTCGCTGCCAAGACACTGGGTGCAGAGCGCTTCCCGCTCTGGGCCGGCCCAGCGGGATGGCAGACCGCGTGCCACAACCCGACCGTCATCGAAGCCATCCTCACCGGCAAGCCCTACCCGGTGCGGGCGATGTACGTCTCCGGCGTGAACATCGCGGTGACCTACCCGGATTCACAGCGGACCATCGAAGCCCTGCGCTCGCTCGACTTCCTCGCCGTGGCGACGCACAGCATGAACCCTACGGCCGCGCTGGCCGACATCGTGCTGCCCAAGACCACGACGCTCGAGGAAGAGGATGTGTCGATCAACGCGCACGCGCCCTGCGTCACGTGGACCGCTGCGCTCGCGGCCCGTGTGGGCGAGGTCAGGCCGGATGTGGAAATCGCCGCGGGCCTCGTCGAACGCATGGCCGCCCGCGGCGCCGCCGAACCTGCCCTGCTCCCGTGGCGCACCCAGCGCGAGTTCAATGCGTTCCTTATGAAAGACACCGACCTGTCGATCGAAGCGCTCGCGCGCGACGGTTACGCGCAATTCGACCACGTGCTTGGGAATTTCGAAGCGCAAGGGTTCAAGACGCCGAGCGGCAAGGTCGAGTTGTGGTCGCAGCGCATGGCCGACGCCGGGCTCGACCCGCTGCCGGACTTCGTTCCCACTGGCGCCTCCCTTGAGAACAATCCTGCCTATCCGTTCACGCTGCAGACCGGCCTGCGCGAAAAGACCTACCACCACTCCCGGTTTCGCGAACAGGCCTGGGCGCGCAAGGTCTCGCCCGACCCGCTCCTGAAGATGCACCCGGACACCGCGCACGAACTCGGTGTGGCGGACGGGGACTGGGTCAGCATCGAGACGCCTCGCGGTCGCGGCGCGTGCCGCGCCAAGGCCTCCCTGACGGAGGCGACCGCGCCCGGCGTAGTCGTCACAGGAATGGGCTGGTGGTTGCCCGAAGCCCCGGGGCCGGAGTTCGGCGTGCTCGACATCAACATCAACGCGGCGCTGAGTTACTCGGGGCCCTATGACCCGGCGAGCGGCTCGGCGGATACGCGCGGCGTGCCGTGCCGGATCAGCCGGCTGCCTTTGTAGTTTCCAAATAAGGAAATACGGTTGGCAGGATACCGGCTCCTGTACTAGTGTTTACTGAATATAAGTAAAAGATTTAATTCGGCTTCTCGCGGCTCTTGAATGCGCGCTCGCGCACCAACGATTCGGCGCGTCCGGCCTGGCCGCGCAACAGCGCGTTATTCCATAGACCGAATCGCCATGCGGATCGACGCCGTCGCGTTTTCGGTTAGACTTCCTGCACAAGAAAAAAAGTGTGTGACACGCCCTTGAGAGGAGGCACGAATGGCAACTGACTTGTATGTCGGTACGGTCGGCATGTCCGTGTGGTTCAGCAAAGACGAGGGCGAGACGTGGGCGCGCCCCTACACGGAGGCCGGGCTATATCTGGAGTGCCGCGTGTGGTCGCTCGCCACCAGCCCCGTGGCACCCGACCACATCTACGCCGGCACCGATTTCGGCCTGCAGCGCTGGGACCCGCAGGCGGCGCGTTGGCAGCACCTGCCCTCGCCGCTGGACGGCCTGGGCATCTGGGCGCTGGAGATCTCACCGCACGAACCGAACGTGATGCTCGCCGGCACGCACCCGGCCGGGCTCTTTCGCAGCGAAGACGCCGGAGCCTCCTGGACCAACTGCAACGTGTCGTTCATCGACAATTGCATGTTCGTCGGCCAGCCGCGCATCACCCAGATACTGTTCGACCCGCACAACGCCGCCAACGTCTGGGCCAGCGTCGAGGTCGACGGTATCCGGCGCAGCACGGACGGTGGCAAAACCTGGCACAAGAGCCCGGGCAAAGGCCTCCTGTCCGAAGACATCCACGGACTGGGCGTCGAATACGAGAACGGCAAACGCAAGCTCTTCGCCTCCCTCAACAAGGGCATTCACCACAGCTGGGACGACGGCGACACGTGGGAACACACAGTGCTCGATTCGCCCTGGCAGTACACGCGCGTGATCGTGCCTCGTGCGGACCACAACGGCACGATGTTCCTGACCAACGGCGACGGGCCGCCCGGCTCGACCGGCCGCCTGCAGCGCAGCCGCGACTATGGGCGGACCTGGGAGGACGCGGGCCTGCCCGGAGAGCTGAACAGCACGCCGTGGATCATCTCGACGCACGCTTCGAATCCGGACCTGATGTTCGTCGGCAGCAACCTCGGCCAGTTGTTCCGCAGCCGCGACGGCGGCGAAACGTGGACCCGCCTCAAGCGCGAATTCGGTGAGATGCGCGCCATCCTGTGGCGGCCCGCGATCGGCACAGGGTTCAGCGACTCGTTCAAAAAGACGCTCGGGCTGCACGAGCAGAAGATCCACGCGACCCAAACCTAGGCCGCGACAAAGCAATAAGGAGGAGACACCCATGAAAACGCTAGTTGCGCTCACGTGCGCCGCGTTGTTTTGCTCGGTCGCATCCGCGCAGTTCCCCAACAAGCCGATCACTATCGTCATGCCTTACCCGCCCGGCAGTTCCACGGACGGCCTCGTGCGCACGGTCGCCGCGGGCGTGTCTGCGGAACTGGGCCAGCCTGTCGTTGTGGACAACAAGCCCGGCGCCGACGGGCTCATCGCCTGCCTGGACGTGGCCAAATCCCTGCCAGACGGGTACCGCATCCTGTTCGGCACCGGCGGCTCGCTGGTGGCGGTGCCTGCGCTGCGCAAGGCTCCGCCCTACGATGCGGTCAAGGACTTCACGCCGATCGCGGGCCTGGCCGACTTCTCGCACTTCCTGTTCGTGAACGCAAGCCTGCCGGCGAAGAACATGGCCGAGTTCATCAGCTACGTCAAAGCCAACCCGGGCAAGGTCAACTATGCGACCGGCAACAACATCAGCCTGCTGACGATGGCATACCTGACCCGTGACGCGGACCTCGACATGGTCAAGGTGCCGTACAAGGGCGAGCCGGCCGCGCTGATCGACCTGCTGGCCAACCGCGTCCAGGTGATGTCCGCGACGGCGCTGCCGGTCCCGCATGCGAAGTCGGGGGCGCTGCGCGCGCTGGTGACTACGCTGCCCAAACGCATCGCCATGCTGCCCGACGTGCCCACCCTGCGGGAAGTCGGGCTGAAGGACATCCCCTTCGGCGGCGGATGGGTCGCGTTCTTCGGGCCGGCAGGCCTGCCCAAGGAGGTCGTAGACCGGCTCAGCAAGGCCCTGATCAACGCTAACGCCCTACCGGAGGTGAAGTCCAGGATGGAGCAGTTCGGCCTCGTGGCTGCCCCACTCAGGCCCGACGAACTCGGCGCCCATGTGAAAGCACAGGCGGTCGTCTACCGGGACGCGGTGCGCGAGCTAAAGCTGCCGATGGAGTAACCGCCGGGGTGCGAAGTTCCAATAAGTTGCTCTTGCTCATCCGGTTCAATCCCTGACGACCACGCCCTCGATCACGCGCTCGCGCTCGCGCGTGACGCCCACCACCACGCCCTCGATCGGCGCGCCACGCAGGGCGCGCAAGGCGCCGAGCTCGAAATGGATGAAGGCGAGCGCAAACAGCATCGGCGCGAACAACCCGAACAACGGCACGTAGGCCACCAGCGCAAGCAGCGCCCCGAGGCGATACAGCGCCCAGCGTTGCTCGGAGAAGATCTGGCGCATCTCGAGCGGCGTGGCGTGGTCGGCAATCGCGTCGTAGCGCAGGACCTTCTGGTTGACCCACCCCATCACGGCCACCGGCACCAGCGCCCACAGCGGCGGGATGAGCAGCAGTGGCAGCGTCACGCCGAAGAGCAGCGCGAGGCCGCACACCGCGACAAGGCTGTTCCACAGGCTGCCGACCACGCCGCCGCCGTGCCTGCGCACGAGGTCGGGGTAATGGCGCTTGGCCACGTGGTCCACCATCGCGTCCATGCCGAAGACCCCGAGGATCACGAGCGCCGTGAGGTACACAAGCGGGATGAACAGCAGCATCTGCATGGCGTGCGCGGAAAAGAGCAGCACGCCGGAGAAATCGAACGGCACCCACTGCGCCACCGGGTCGAGGACCGCGCGCAACTGGCGCGCGACCCACGCGGCCGTGGTGGCCCACACCGCAAACGCCGCCGCGCCCCAGAACACGAGCGCAACCACTACCGGCCAGATCATCAGCCAGAGCATGCGCCGGCTGAAGAGGCTGACCAGCGCGAAGAACAGGGAGGTGCCGATGCCGTTTTTCATCGGGCCGATGCTACCATTGCGCCCCCCTCAGGACGCGCGCCGACAGCTACCGGAACGCCCGGGGAAAAAGGGAAAAAGGGGCCAGGCTCAATTTCAGACTCGTTGCACACCCTGTAGTCCGCCGACACCCATCGCGCGTTGATCCGGCAAAGTCATCACACCTTGCCACCCATGCCCCGCCGCCCGAGAGTTCACCTTGATGGTTTGCCCTTGCATATCGTGCAGCGCGGCCACAATCGCCAGCCGTGCTTTTTTTGCGAGGCGGATTACCAGCGCTACCTGCATTGGCTGGAGGAGGCGCTCGCCCAGGCACGATGCGAACTGCACGCCTACGTGCTCATGACCAATCATGTGCACCTGCTGGTGACCCCGCAGGAAGCGCAGCGGGTGCCCGGCGTGCTGATTTCACTGGGGCGGCGGTATGTGCAGCATGTGAATCGCGTCTATCGACGAACAGGCACACTGTGGGACAGTCGATACAAATCGTCGCTGGTGCAGTCGGGCCGCCATTTGCTGGCGTGCCAGCGTTACATCGAACTCAATCCGGTGCGTGCCGGCATGGTGGCCGACCCTGCC
>CAMAXP010000038.1 GCA_945862265.1 Bordetella parapertussis | reverse complement strand
AAGGGTGTTGCCACGAAATACCTCACCCACTACCTCGGTTGGTTTAGAGTTCTCGACCGGTCGCCCCGCTTCAGCCCCGATCCCGCACGGTTGCTCGCTCTGGCGCTCAGAGCATGAGTTCAACAACATTATTCGCTATATGAGCCTTTATAAAATACGAAAGCCAATTCGCATGGAAGCGTCTCCTGAACTGGCATGTTCAACTAAAAAGTCTGACTTTTAAGGCTTCCGCCACCCTTGCAAACTCCGCCCTCGCCGCCTCGCTCACGAACCTCGCCCGGAGGAACCCGTGAATCGATCCGGGCATCACGTGGAAGTCGGTCTCCACGCCCGCCTTCGCCAGGATCCCCGCGTACTGCGCGCACTCGTCCCTGAGCGGGTCGTACTCGCCCACCACCATGTAGGCAGGCGGCAGGCCGTGCAGGTCGGTCGCGCGGACCGGCACGGCGAGCGGGTCGTTGGTGCCCCGCTTCCCCGGCAGGTAGGCCTCCCAGAAGCCTTCCATCATCTTCCGCGTGAGCATGGGGTCGTCTTCGCGGGCTTGAGATGGTTGGTCGCAGGCCGCGTCGAGGCACGGGTACAGCAGCGCCTGCATCTTCAGCGGTTCCGCCTTCCTGTCCCTCACCATCATCGCCAGCGCGGTCGCAAGGCACCCGCCTGCGCTGTCCCCCGCCACGGCCACCCGGCTCGTGTCCGCGTCGAGCCATGCGCCGTGGCTGCGGATCCACTCCAGCACCGCGTAGCAGTCATCCACAGCCGCCGGGTACGGGTTCTCCGGGGCGCGGCGGTAGTTGGCGCTGATCACCAGCGCCCCGGTCGCATCCGCCAAACCCCAGGTGATCGCGTCGTGCGTAACGTAGCTGCTCGCCACGAAGCCCCCGCCGTGCAGGTAGAGGATCACCGGCGGGGTCTTGGCGTCCTTCCTGCGGTAGAGCCTCACCGGGATCTCGCGGCCCGGCAGGCCGATCCACCAGTCGAGTTTGTCGATGTGGTCCGGCGCGTCCTTCTTCCAGACCGAGTGGGTACGCTCGGTGTTCCAGCGCTGGTCGTCGATGTCCTGCGCAGGGAAACGTTTGCCGGTGGCCTCTTCGCGGATTTTCTTGAGGTAGGCCTCGATGCCCTTCTCGTACTGCGGCATCAGTCGAAGTTGAGCTTCAGCGGCTCGATGATCTTGCGTAGCGCCTCGGTGTCCTTGGCGATGTAGGCCGCCATCTGCTCCGGGGTCAGGTCGCCCACCGGCTGCTCGCCGCCCGCGACCAGGCGGTCTTTCATCGCCTTGCTGCTGAAGAACGCGTTCGTCTCGCGGTTCAAACTGTCGATGATCGGCCTCGGCGTCCCGGCCGGGGCCATCACGCCGTACCACACGCCCGTGTCCACGCCCCTGAAGCCCGCCTCCGCCATCGTCGGCACGCCCGGCAGCGCTGGCACCCGCTCCGCGCTCGCCGTGCCCAGCGCCCGGATGCGCTTGTCCTGCAGGAAGGGTTGCGCCGTGGCCACCGCGCTGAAGGTGAACTGCACCTCCCCGCTCGCCACCGCCGCCGTCGCCGGCGCCGCGCCCTTGTAGTGGATCGCCACCGCCTGGATGCCCGCCACCTGGTTGAAGAGCTCCCCCACCAGGTGCGTCGCCCCACCCGAGCCGGTGGTCGAGTAGCTGAGCTTGCCGGGGTTCTTCTTCGCGTAGTCGACGAGTTTTGCGGCCGTGTCGTACTCGGCGGTGGATGGGGTGATGAGGACGGTGGTCGACTTGAACCCGATCGCCACCGGCGCGAGGTCCTCGAGCCTGTACGGGAGCGTCTTGTACGAGAACTTGTTCGTCGCCACGTTCGTCACGCAGAAGCACAGCGTCAGGCCGTCCGGTAGCGCCGTCGCCACCGCCTGCGCCGCCAGGACCGTCGCCGCGCCGGGCTTGTTTTCCACGATGACCGGGTGCGGGTAAACCTTGGAGAGGTGCGCGGCGAGGAGGCGCGCGTAGATGTCTGTAAGGCCGCCGGGAGGGAAGCCTACGATGAGCTTTACCGGGCGCGCGGGGTATGGGTCGGCGGCTTGCGCCGTCAGCGCACTCAGTGACAGGAGCAGCACCGGGAGGATGCGTTTGGTCGTGGTCAGCATGGATTTGATACCACCATAAGTGGCCCTGCAGAACTAGGCGATCAACCCTGCCGAGTCAAACACGCTCTTCCCATCCAGCATGGTGGCCAGCACGGACATTTTTGGCAAATCCTCCACTGCGCAGGTCATGGGGTCGCCATCGACGACGATGAGATCTGCGTGATTGCCGCGCTCCAGTGTCCCGATTCCCGACCACCCGAGCACTTCGGCCGCATCTCGTGTCCAGGTGAGCAGGGACTCTTCCCGGGTGAGCTTGTGGTCCGGGGTGTCGTTGTGATGACCACTGCCGCAAAACTCATGGGTTTCGCCCAACTGGATCTGCTCCCATGCATTCTTGGGCCCCCAATCCGAACCGCACCCGACCTTGAGGCCGATATTCAACAAGCGTTTGATCGGTGTCAGGTCGCGCCAGAGATGCTGGCCGCCGCGCTCACCGTACACGTCGCCCTTGCCCCAGCAGAAACCGATGCAGGTAGTGAAGTCGCAGCCGAATCCGTGCAGCGTGCGGGCTTGTGCATCACTGATCACGAGGGCGTGCTGGATCAACCAGCGGCGGCTTTTGACGTCGAATTTTTCCGAGATCTTGCGCAACCCTTCGATCACATCGTCGGTGTCCCTGTAGCCGGCCACCACGAAGTTGGCGCGCAAATCATGCTCCGCACAGAATTCGATGAAGGCCTGCTGCTTTTCCATGGACAGGAAAGTGGGGCCTCGAGTCGTCTCGCCAAAGGGGCCCTGGTAAGGATCGTACATGCGGATCGTGCCGGGACCCATGGGCGCGCCTGGTGAAAAGCTCATGCCCGTCATCTTGAACATCGGGTCCTGGGTCTGCATCAGGGCCAGGCCTGCTTCCAGGTTCGCCCTGAAAGCGGTCATCGACATGGGCCTGAAGGGAGGATAGGCATAGGTCTCGCCATCCATGGCCGTCATCACCCTGACGCTCAGTGCGTCCTCCTGCCTGAGCCTTTGATAGGCGCGCACGTGCTCTTCGCGCATGTTGTGGCCTTCATACACCGTGGTCACCCCCTGGCGGTTGTAATCCGCCATGGCGCCGATCACGCTGTCGTGGAGGTCCCACTGCGCAGGCCCCGGCATCTTGAGCAGGAGCTGGGTCCAGAAGGGGTCGAAGCAATAGTAATTGTTGACGGCGCCCCGCATGATGCCCGTGAGCTCTCCTGCGTCGTCCTTCTCGATCGACACATCGCACACCTTGTCCGGGATGAAGCTCGACAGGCCCAGGGCATGCAAGGCTGCACTGTTGAAGGAACAGATATTGGGCGTGGTCGGCGCCCATGCCTGGATGTGGACGGGGTGATCCGTGGTGGCGCGATCCAGGACATGGCGATTGGGCAGGCAGCGTTCAGGCAGGTCCCGGTAAGAACGTCGGATGAAATAATGCGGTTCGCCCACGGGAGAACAAACGATCCACTGACCCTTGGGCGTGGTCTGGGCCTTGGCCTTGATGAGGGCAATGATGTCCTCGTGGTCCTTGGCATCGAACAGTTTGACCAGGGAGTGCTCCCGCGCCGCAAAGTGGAGCAGGTGGGGATGCGTATCGATGAGACCCGGCATGACCGTGGCGCCCTGTACGTCGACATGCCGGTGATCCCGCCCCGCAAGCGCGCGCATTTCCGATTCGCTGCCCGTGGCTTCTATGCGGCCACCACGCACCACGGCAGCCTGCTGGGCCGGCGTCTTGCCGTCCATGACCAGCACTTTCCCGCCGGTGAAAAGATAGGGTCTCGAATCGTCGGGATCGGGGGCCATGGTCACCTACATTATGGAAGGCAGGAACAAGCTGATGGCGGGAAAGCAGATCAGGAGCGCGAGACGCACCACGTCCGCCCCGAGGAAAGGGATGACGCCCCGGATGATGTCATTAGTCGCAACGTCCGGCATCACCGACTTGATCACAAACAGGTTGAGGCCTATGGGCGGCGTGATCATGCTGATCTCGGTCAGGACGACCACCAGGATCCCGAACCAGATCATGTCGAAACCCAATGACTGCACCACCGGATAGAAGATCGGCACGGTCAGCATGATCATGGAGATGCTTTCGAAAAAGCATCCGAGCACCAGGTAGATGCCGACGATGATCAACAGGATCACATAGCGGTTGACGGACAGGTCGGACACCATGCGGGTGAGGCCCTTGGCAAACCCCACTTCGTTCATGAAATTCGCAAAAATCAACGCGCCGATCAGCACCAGGAACATCACCGAGGTGATTTCCGCCGCCTCCAGCAATACCTTTCCCAGGGACTTTGCGTTCAGGCTGCCGTTGGCCAGGGCAAACACCAAGGCGCCGGCAGCGCCGACGCCCGCTGCTTCGTTGGGCGTGAAGATTCCTGTGTATATGCCCCCCATGATCACGACAAACAGCAGGGCCACACCCCAGACACCCTGCATGGCAACCAACCGTTGCAGCCATGTGGAACGCTGGCCGGGCGGACCCAGTTCGGGCTTTACCTTGGTCACGATCGCAATGGCCATCATGTACAGCCCGATGGTAAGAATGCCGGGAAGGATCCCTGCAAAGAACAATTTACCCACGCTCTCGCCGGTCAGCATGCCGTAGATGACCATGATGATGCTGGGGGGGATGAGGATCCCCAGCGTGCCGCCGGCCGCGATCGAACCGGCCGCCAGGCTGTCGGCATACTTGTGTTCGCGCATTTCCGGCATGGCCAGGCGCGTCATGGTGGCGGCGGTCGCCAGGCTCGACCCGCAGATGGTGCTGAACCCACCGCAGGCAAGGACCGTCGCCATGGCCAGGCCGCCACGAAAATGTCCGACCATTGCATGGGCGGCCCGGTAGAGCCCTTGCGACATGCCGGAGTGCGTGACCAGTGAGCCCATCAGCACGAACAGCGGCAACACGGCCAGGTTCGAAGCCGCGGCCACCTCGGAAGTGGTCTGGGTCATGATGCCCATCGCCGCGCGGGGACCGTTCAGCACCAGCATGCCACCGGCACCGATCAGGGCCATGGCGAAGGCGATCGGCAGCCTCAGGAAGATCAACACCAGCAACAGCCCTATGCACAGGATGCCGACTGTCATTTCTGTGCGCCCCGGTAGGCCTTGAGCAACAGCAGCGCGGCCGAGAAGCACAGCATCACGCTGATGAAGTAGTTCACCGGCGCGAGCGGGATTTTCAACATCATGGTCCGGTCACCGTATTCGACCAGCTTGGTCGCGTAAATCCACATCCGGACCCCCAGAAACCCCATGAACACCGCCGCCACCAGCTGCATCAGCCTGATCTGCCATTGCAACCAGCGTTCAGGCGTGACCTTGTCCAGGATGTCGATTGTGATGTGGGCCTGGTTCCAGCTGGCCATGGGCAGCGCGCCGAAGATCATCACGCCCATCATGGCGTCTTCGATCTCCGTGGCGCCCAGCACCGGCTTGTTGAACACGTACCTTCCGACCACGTCCACGCAGGTCAATACCAGCAGCATCAGCAGGGAGAGCGCCGAGAGCCCTGCCAGCAGCCTGGAAATGGATTGCATGCCTTGAGTCAGGAACGGCCGGCGTTCAACGCGAAGCAGGCTTCTTGACTTCGGTGCGCAGGAAGGCCATGGCCTCGGCGCTGTCCACGCCCTTGGCTTTGAGCTCGCCGAGGAACTTGGTTTCGATCGGCTTGAGCCTGGCCATGACCGTCTTGTCGAGATCGTCGGGGGCCATGACAAAGCTCTTTTCCAGCTGGGTGATAGCCGATCGCTCGGCGCCTTCCCAGGCCTTGCCGATCGTGCGGGAGAGCCACTCGCCGGACGTTTCTTCGATGGCCTTGCGGTGCGCGGGCGACAAGGCCTTGAGCTTCTCGGGGTTCATGATCACGAAATACGCTCCCCCGAAGAGCCCTTCCTTGAAGCCCATCTGGCTGGCGGTGACTTCGTTCAGCTTGAAGCTGAGGGCGGTTTCCGCAGGGAAGAAGCTGCCATCCACCACGCCGTCCTTGAGCATCGGATAGGCCTGGCTCACGGGGGCCTGCACGGGCACCATGCCGAGCGCAAGGGCCACGTCGCCCTGCACCCCCCCGCCGCTGCGGATCTTGAGGCCCTTCAGTTCGTCGATGCTGCCTACTTTCTTGCGGGTGTGGATCACGCTGGGAGGCTGGGCAAACAACGAAACCAGCCTGACGCCTTTGTACTCGTCCAGTTTGGACAGGTACTTTTCATGGGTGCGCCAATAGGCCACGGACGTCGCCTCGGAATTGCCGCCAATGCCGGGCATTTCGGCTATTTGATAGGCCACGAACCGGCCCGGCGTGTAACCGTTGAATCCCCAGGCAACGTCGCTGATACCTTCACGCACACGGTCGTACATCACGGCGGGGTTCACGGGAGGAAAGCTGATTTCCAGGCGCAGGGTGCCGTTGGTCTTTTGTTCCAGTGCCTGGGACCAGGCCTTGAGCCCTACCGCACTGATGGAATGGTTCGGGCCCGCCCAGGAGGACACGCTGAGTGAAACCACTTGCGCGTGCACGCCTTGCGAGAACGCCACAAACGCAGCCGCGACCGCCATGGACCCCAATGATTTCTTCAGCATCTTTTTCCCCCTGAAAGGTTGAACCGGTAGTTCGAAGTGAATCTGCAAAGCGATCTCGCCCCTAGGCGAATGGTGCTGCCCGGGGATTTTCGTTCATGTCCCCGAACAATATGGCGCGCCCCTGGATTTCAGACACGGTGTCGAAGTCGACCACGGCATGATGGCAGGCGGTATTGATGTCCCTGAACGCCCTCAGGACCGGGCTGCCCTCATAGACGCTGTGGGCGCCTGCGGCGGAGAAGATCCGCTCCACTGCCCGCCTGCACAGTTCCACAACGTAGGCGGCATCCCAGCGGAACTGGGCCCGGTCCACCGGCGACATCGGGGCTTTGTCCTCCTTCATTGCCACGTCGAAGCGATCACAGATCCCGTCCAGCAGCCTGCGGGCCTCACGAATCTCGGCACCGGATTCCGCGATCCTTCGCTGCATGCCCGTGTTTTCGGATTTCACGGCGCCATAGGCGTTCCGGCGCAGGTGGGTTTGCGCGACATAGTCTTCCATGCAGCGCTCGGCAATACCGAGGACGGACCCTGCCACCATCGAAGAAAGCCCGGAATACACAGGCAGGCGATAAAGGGGTGACTTGGCGTAAGGACTCAGCCCCACGAAGGTAGGAAAGGTCGGCACGCAACGATGCTCGGGGACAAACGCGTCCTTGGCCAGAAGGTCCTTGGACCCGGTGCCTCGCATGCCAAGCGTGTGCCAGGTGTCGTCGATCTGCATGTCGGCCCTGGGGACCATCACATGGTGGATGAGAGGCTCATCGCTGGAGGGGTTGACCGCCCGTGCGCCCATCAGGAACCAGGGGGAATGGTCGCAGCCGCTGCCATATTGCCAGCGGCCGTTGAGTTTCCAGCCGTTGGGAACGCGTTCCACCGTGCCTTGGGGCGCCAGCGCGCCGGCGACCAGGTTGTCGGCGCCAAGCTCGTAGACCTCTTGCTGGCATTGCTCGGGGAACCTGCCCACGATGTAGTCGTGGGCGACGCACACCATCAGCACCCAGCTGGCCGTCGGGCAGACGTGGCTCAGTTCGGCACAAGCCCAGATATGGGCGCTGGGCGACATCTCGTAGCCACCGAATTGCCGGGGCGTCAGCACCGAGGCCAGGCCTGATTCGCGCAACGCAGCGGCCGCGTCGTCATCTAGACGCCGCATTTGCTCGCTGTTTCTCGCCGTCGCGGCCAAGCGCGGGAGGATGGCGCGGGCGGCAGCCTTGTAGTCGAACTCAGAGGCTGGGTTGGCACTCATCGGAAGGATCCTTGGGTAGATAGCAAAGCCACGTTACGCTGCACCCTCGCCGCAAGCGACAGGCGGATCAATCCGCCCTCGTCATGCAAAATAATGTTAGGCGTGCGGCCAGACAATTGCAACTCTCGCCGGCACGGGTTGAGAGAGTAGGGGCGGCGCGCAATTCGTGTCCTGATTTTTGTGAAACAGTTGTGAAAGACAATGAATCAGAAACTGATACATCGCTGCCCTTCCCCACCTGGCAGAAAAATCCGGAAAAATCCGGGTCAGAGTCGTATTTTCCAAAAACAGAAAGACAACTGGCATGCGATCCGCTCCCAGCCTGCCCGTTTCAACATAAAAGTATGACTTTCATCGCCTCCGCCACCCGCGCGAACTCCGCCCTTCAGGCGCGCGCGACCGCCTCGACCTCAAACAGGAAGTCCTCCTTCACCAGGCGATCGATGACGCAGATCGTATTCGGCGGGAACTTTCCGTTCGTGAAGATCTTCGGGAAAAGCTGTTGCCTCAGCACCATGAATTTCTCGATGTCCTGCGAATGGACGAAGTACGTGGTGAACTTGGCGACTTCGTCGAACGTAATGCCAAGCCCCGAGAGGACGGTTCCCATGTTCTCGAAGACCCGGTTGAACTGGGCCTCGAAATCGCCTTTACCCACCACGCTACCGTCGTCACCCACCGCCAGTTGCCCGGCGATGAAGTACAAGTCGCCGGCGGCGACCCGCGTCGCGTTGCTATAGAGACCTTGTGCGGGAGCGGCCCCGGGTGGGTCTATGTATTGGACATTCTTAGACATGGCTCATTTCTCCTTTTTTTTACTATTGGCAGACAGGAAGTCGGCGCCGATTGAAATTTGACCACCTGTGCCGATTGAATTTTGACCAGGGATCTTGGGCCGTCCTTTGAAGGGGCGGCTGTGCATAAGTGTACGTGATCCGTGGATCGGTTCGCGCGGGGGAAGTCGCGTAGGGCGTAGCCCGGAGCGAATTTTCCCGCGCGGCGCTTCCCTATGCCTTGGCCGTGGCGCTGCTGTGGCTGAACCGGTAGGACTCGTTACCCGTCTCCACTGACGAGGTCATCGGGGGCGTCGGCGGCAACCGCACCAAAAGGCGCGCCCAGCGCCAGCGAGAAAAGGATCGCCGAAGCGAGGCGGGTTATTGTCATTTAAAACAATGTCATTGACATGGAACCCGCCACTGTCCTTAAAAACTGAACAGTAAATTTACACTTCCTAGTCCACGAACGGGATCCCCGCCCGCTTGATCAGCGCCGCCAGCTTGTCCTTCTCCGCCGCGATGTGCCGCGCGAAATCCGCCGGCGTCGGGCTCCCCACCGCAATCGCGCCGAGCTTCAACATCTTCTCGCGCACGTCCGGGCTGTTGGTCACCCTGAGGATCTCGGCGTGCAGCTTGTCCACGACGGCCTTGGGCGTGCCGGCCGGCGCCTCGACGCCCTGCCACACCGTGTACACGACGCCCGGGTAGGTCTCAGCCAGCGTCGGGATCTCCGGCGCGGCGGGCACTCTTTCAAGTCCCGTGACCGCCAGCGCCTTGAGCCGCCCCGACTTCACGTGCGACAGCGACGAGGGGATCGAGTCGAAGAACACGTCCGTCTCTCCGGACATCATCCCGGTGACGGCGGGCGTCGCGCCCTTGTAGGGGATCGCCGTCATGTCGATCCCGGCCGCCTGCATGAACAAGGTGGCCGCCAGCTGCGAGCTCCCGCCCGCGCCGTAGGTGGCGTAGTTCAGCTTGCCCGGATTGGCCTTGGCGGCGGCCACGAGGTCCGCCAGCGTCTTGTACGGCGACGAAGCCGGCGACACTGCGATCGTGGGCGCAAACGTCACCTGCGAAACCGCCTCGAAATCCTTGATCGGGTCGTAGGGGATCTTGCGGTACAGCGCGGGCGCCACGGCGTGCGTGGTGGTCGAGACAAACAACAGCGTGTAGCCGTCCGGCGCGGCCTTGGCCACCAGCTCCGTGCCGATGAAACCGTTGGCGCCGGGCTTGTTGTCCACGACGAACGACTTGCCGAGGTTCTCGGTCAGCTTCTCGGCGAGGATGCGCGCGCCGATGTCGGTGACCCCGCCCACCGGCCAGGGCACCACGATGCGCACCGGCTTGTTGGGATAGTCCTGGGCGCCGGCGAGGCCGGCGCAGAGGCACGCGGCGAGAGCGGCAGACAGTGTCCTGAGGTTCATGGCAGTCCTCCTATTCGATGGTGGAAGTGACAGGCGTGGATTCGGACCAGCCGTACAGCCGCACGGCCTCCGCCCGGGAAACGTAGCCGTACGCGATGTCGCGCTGCACGAGCTTGCGGCTGCGCTGCGTGGGATCGCCCATGCCGCCACCGCCGGGAATGAAGCAGGTCATGGTGCCGCCGGGCGGAACGCTGGCGTCCCCGCCGCCGACCGCGACCTCGCCGTTGATCACCAGCTTGCCATTGGGCCCGTCGCCGCCGCCCGCGAGCCCCGGCACCGTGAAGTAGTAGCGCCCGCCGCGAAAGCCTATGAGCAGCGGCCCCTCAGGCCCGTCCTCGCCTTCGAGCACCTGCATCTCGAAATGCTGGCCCAGCCCGCCGCGGAAGCGCCCCGCCCCGGCCGAGTCGGCCCACAGCTCCCGGCACTTCACCAGCACAGGAATGTCGCTCTCGAGAATCTCCACCGGCGTGTTGCCGATGTTGACCGGGAACGTGAGGCACGAGATGCCGTCCTGCGTGGCGCGAGCGCCGAGGCCGCCGTTGGCCGCGTTGAACGGCGCGAACTGCGAGCCGTCCCGCCGCCGGCCGAAGATGTACTGCGCCCACAGCGGCGACGACCCCGAGCCCGCGACCACGCGGTCCGGCATCGCTTTCGCGAACGCGCTGAAGATCAGCTCCGGGACGAAGTTGCCGATGCTGGTCCGCGCGAACACCGGCGCCGGGAACCTGGCGTTCAGCACCGACCCCGGCTCGGCCACGATTTTGATCGGCCGCATCGAGCCTTCGTTCAGCTGGATCGGCAGCTGCAGCAGTGCGCCCACGGCAAAGTGCGCATACGCGGCGGTATAGCGGATGGTGCAGTTGATCGCGGGCCGCACCTGCTTCGCGCTGCCGGTGAAGTCGACCGTCAGCTCGTCGCCCTCCACAGTCACGGTGGCTTTGAGCACGATCTTCTCGCCGTCGATCATTTCAATCGGCGCCTCGTGCGTGTAGGTGCCGTCCGGGATGCGCAGGATCTCGGCGCGGGCGATGTCTTCACTGCGCCGGATGATCTCGTCGGCCAGGCCCTGGAAGTCCGGCCAGCCGCGCTCCACGCAGATCTCCCGCAGGCGCTCGCAGCCCACGTGGTTCGCCGACACCTGCGCGCGCAGGTCGCCAAGTACCGTCTCAGGCAGGCGCACGTTGCTGGCGATGAAGCTGAACACGTCGCGGTTGGGCTCCCCGCCCTTGTAGAGGAGGCACACCGGGATGCGCAGGCCTTCCTCGTAGTTGTCGCGGCTCTCGGTCGTCGCGCGCCGGCCACCGATGTCCACGTGGTGCGCAGAGCACGCCGCAAACCCCACCAGCCGCCCGTCGAGGAACGCCGGCGAGGCGGTGAAGATGTCGTTGTGGTGACCGCTACCGTTCCACGGGTCGTTGCCGACCAGCACGTCGCCTTCGCGTAAGTCCTCCACCCGGACCTGCGTGAGCATGTGCTGCAGCATCGGCCCGAGGCCGCCGGCGATGCCTGGCGTGCTGTCGGTCGAGCGCACCAGCAGCCGCGCCTTGGCGTCGAACACGCCGCAGGCGTAGTCGGCCACGTCCCGGACCACCGTGGAAAACGATGTACGCACGAGTGCTGCGGCCACTTCGTCCACACCGGACGAGAGGCGCCGCCAGAGCATTTCGAGCGTCACCGCATCGAGCGTCTCGGACGATCCTTTCCTCGCCGACTGGCCGGGCAGCGTGACGATCAGGCTGCCCGAGGCGTCGACCGTGATGCTGGCACCGACGCCCACCACCGTTGTGGACTCCGGCTCCTCGACGATGGCCGGGCCTTCGAGCTTCACGCCCAGCCACAGGTCGCCACGTGCATACACGGCGTGCGGAACGAATTTTTCCGTGACCGGGCAGTAGGCGTCGCGCCAGGTGCACTTTGCGGTACCCGAACTCTTGACCTCGGGTGCATCAATAAACTTGCGTCCTGGCGCATACGCCGTGACGCGAAAGCTCATGACCTCGAGCTCGAGTTCGTCGAACACACGGCCGTAGAGGTGGCGGTAAACCGTGTTGAACGCCTCCCGAAGACTTACCTTGAACGACCCCGCCACGAGGATCGCCGGGTCGATCGGCACCGGGATATCGTAGCCCTGCCCCACGTAGCGCACATCCGCCGAACGCTCGAACCAGACCTCGCCCTGGTCCACGCCGCGCGGCAGGCCGGCGCGGGCCTCGGCTTCCATGCCTTCGAACAGCGCCGCGATCTCCTTCACGTCCGCATGCGTAGCCCGAGTGCGGTGCGTGCGCACGGTGTCGAATGAAGAAGGCGCGATCAGCATGCCGAAAGCCGATGCCACGCCCGCGCGTGGCGGGATCACCACCACGTTCGCGCCAATGCGCCGTGCGAGGTCGTACGCGTGCACGGGCCCCGCGCCGCCGAACGCAACCACTGCGCAGCTGCTCGGGCTCTCGCCCTTCTCGGCCACGTAGATCTTGGCCGCGCTCGCCATGTTCTCGTTCACCAGACTGTGGATACCCCACGCGGCCTGCGCCATCGTGAGGCCAAGCGTCTTGCCGAGCCGCGCTTCGATCGCCGCAGCCGCCTTGTCGCGGTCGAGCGCCATGCGCCCGCCTAGGAAATAACCGGGATTGAGGTACCCCAGCACGAGGTCGGCATCCGACACCGTGGGCTCCGTGCCGCCCTGCCCGTAGCAGACCGGGCCGGGATCGGCCGAGGCGCTCTCCGGGCCAACCTCCATCGTGCCCTTGGGGCTCACCTTGGCGATGCTGCCACCGCCCGCGCCGATCTCCATGAGGTCCACGACGGGAATGCGCACCGGGATCCCGCTGCCGCGCTTGAAGCGGTGCACGCGGTCCACCTCGAGCTGGTTCACGCGCACGACGCGGCCGTCGACCACGAGGCACATCTTGGCGGTGGTGCCGCCCATGTCGAAGGCCAGCACCTTGTCGTAGCCCGCGAGCTTCGCGTAGTGCGCCGCGCCGATGGCACCGGCCGCGGGGCCGGACTCGATGATCTGCACCGGGAAGCGCCGCGCCATCGCGGACGAATTCAGCCCGCCGCTCGACTGCATCAAGAGCAACTCGCCCTTGTAGCCGATGGCGCCGAGGCGCTCGTCGAGCTTCTTGAGATAACGCTCCACCACGGGCTTCGCATACGCATTCACTGCCGCCGTCGTGGTGCGCTCGTACTCTTTCAGTTCGCGCAACACCTCGTGCGACAGCGTGATCGGGATCCCCGGCGCGACGCGCGCGGCGATTTCGCCGATGCGCTGCTCGTGGGCCGGGTTGGCGAACGAGTTGATCAGGCAGACCGCGATCGACTGCACGCCCTGCGCGACCAGCGACTTCAGCGCGACCTCGACTGAATGCTCGTCGAGCGGCGTCAGCACGCGGCCGGTGGTGAGGATGCGCTCGTCGACTTCCAGCCGCATGGGCCGCGCCACCAGCGGCTCGGGAAACGTGATCTGCAGGTCGTTGCCGTCGTAGCGCTTCTCGCGCCCGATCTCCAGGACGTCACGAAACCCGCGCGTGGTGATGAGGCCGGTGACCGCGCCCTTGCGTTCGATGACGGCGTTGATCACCAGCGTCGTGCCGTGAACCAGGGCGAGCGCTTTGGGGATCGAGCCAGGCGACTGCTTTTCCAGGCCGCGGAGGCCTGTTTCGATCGCGAGCGACGGGTCCGCCGGCGTGGTCAGGATCTTGTCGACGAAGACCCTGCCGGTGGATTCGTCAATCATCAGCAGGTCCGTGAATGTCCCGCCGATGTCGCAACCGATGCCAATTCCCATGTGCCGTTTCCTCTGGTATACAAGGTCGCATCCAGTATAACCACGCAGCCCTCGCGCAAAGCGCGCCGGCCAGCCCATAACGTGAAACAGCCACCCGCCCCGGAACACGCCTCATCCTATTGGGCGGCCACCGCGCGCCATGCGTGCGCCTTCCCTGCGCTGGACGCGGACATCGAAGCGGATGTAGCGATCATCGGGGGCGGCTTCACCGGCCTTTCCACGGCCCACCACCTGCAGAAGGCCGGGCAGACCTGCGTGGTGCTGGAGGCGAACCAGGTCGGCTGGGGCGCGAGCGGGCGCAACGGCGGCATGGCCGTGCCACGCTACAAGCTCACGTTCCCTGAGCTCGAACGCAAGTACGGCACGGAGACTGCGCTGCTGATGCACCGCACCGCGCACGAGGCGGTAGACACGCTAGAAGCCATCGTCGGCGAGTATTCGCTCGACTGCGCCTTTGCACGCTACGGTCACCTCACGCCGGTGGTGAACCCGGTGGATATCGCCCGCTTCGAGGCCGACGTGCGCTGGCTGGAAAAGAACGCGGGCGACAGAACGCCGCGCATGCTCGATGCGGGCGAGGCCTCCGCGCGAATCGGTACGGCGTTCTACAAAGCCGCCTATTTCGAACCGCGCGGCGCGGGGATCCATCCGCTGGAGTACTGCCAGGCGTTGGCGAATTCGCTGGCGTCCCGCAACGTTGGCATCTACTGCGACACGCCGGTCGAGTCATGGTCCCCTGAGGCGGGTGGCGTCGTAGTCCACACTGCACGTGCCCGCGTAAAGGCACGCCACCTCGTGATTGCGACCAACGGGTACACCGACCTGACGCACGCTGGCGACCAGTTGAAGAAGCGCGTTGTCCCTGTGGCCTCCGCACTGATCGCCACAGAGCCACTCAGCGCAAGCCTGCGCGCGCAGATCCTGCCCCAGGCCAACCTCGCGACAGACGCGAAACGCCTCACCAACTACTACCGCGTGATGCCCGACGGGCGGTTCGTCTTCGGCGGCCGTGGCGGCGCGTCGAGCCAAGCCTCCGAGCGCGTCTACCGGCGCCTCGCGAAGGACATGGCGGTGATCTTCCCGCAGCTGGCGGAGATTCCGCTCGACCAACGGTGGTACGGGCTGGTGGCCGCGACGCTCGATTTCCTCCCGCACGTGGGGCGGTTGTCGCCCGAGGTGTCCTATGCGCTGGGATACAACGGGCGCGGCGTAGCGTTGTCCGCCCTGATGGGCAACCGCCTCGCGCGAATGGCGCTGGGCGAGAGCGTGGACCTCGGGCCGATGAGCCACGGGGCCTTCGAGCCGATCCCGTTCCACGCGCTGCGCGTGCCCGCCAAGCAGGTGGCGATCACCTACATGCAGCTGCGCGACGCGATCGGGTTCTAACAGTCACTTCCGCCACACCATCGCCACCCCCGCCCCCGCAATCACCGCCATCCCCACGAACGACCACGCATCCGGCACCGCGCCGAATACCAGCCACCCCAGCCACACCGAGTTCACGATGCCCACGTAGGTGAAAGGCGCGATGACGTGCGTCGTGCCGTGCCGGTAGGCCTGGGTCTGCAGCACCTGCACCCCGGCGACGATGGCGCCGAGCGCGACGAACAAGCCGGCGTCGAACCACGAGCGCGGCGTGACCCAGTTGAATGGCATCGCGAGCGAGAACACGCAGAAGGCCACGGCAGGCCCGAAGAAGGCCGTGACCCGTGCATCGTCCCGCCCGGACAGCGCCCGCGTGCAGGCCTGGAAGAAGGCAAGCGACAGCGCGCACACCACGGGAAGCAAAACCTCCCACGAGAACACCCCGAGCCCCGGCCGCACGATGACCAGCACCCCGACGAAGCTCGCCGCCGCCGCGAACCAGCTGCGCGAATCGCCGGGCTCGTCGAGCCACCAGTGGGACAAGAGGTTGGCCAGCACCGGCGCCACCATGATGATGGCGAGGCACTCGGCGAGCGGCATCAGCCGGAAGCCGAGGAATGCGGCCGAAGTGCCGACTACGGACGCCAACCCGCGCAGCACCTGCAGGCGCAACGCGTTGGGGCGTACGATGCGCGGCCCGAGCTGCGCCGTGCCCACCGCCCCGAGGATCAGGGTGATGAACCCCATGCGCGACCAGCACACCATCACGACGGGATACTCCGCGACCAGCCACTTGGCGAAGACGTCCGCAAAGGACACCACCACCGAAGCGGCCAGCGCGAACAACATCGCACGGCGCGCGTTGCTCCGGGGGTAAGACCGGGACACGCCCCCGGCCCGGTTACAGCGTGCGGATCTCGACCTTGCGGAAGCGGATCGTGCCGCCCGCGGACTGCAGCGCAAAGGGGCCCTTGAGGAACTTCGCGCGGACGAGGTCGGCGGTCTGCTGGCCGTTGAGCCAGACGGTCACGCGGTCGCCGCGCGCAATGATCTCGTACAGGTTCCAGCGGTTGGCCGACTGCGGGTAGGGCTTCGCGACCGCCGCGAAGTCCACGATCGCACCGGTGCCGTACGTCGGGTCCGGGCGCTTGTCCCAGATGTTCACTTCGTAGGAAGTGGCCGCGCCGACCTTGGCCGGGTCCTGACAGCGGATGAAGATGCCGCTGTTGGCCTCGGCATCGCCCCAGAACTCGGCGCGGATCTCGAAGTCCGTATACGACGCCGGCGAAACGAGGTAGCCGGCCTTGCCGTTCGCGCCCTGCAACGTGCCGTCGACCACCCTCCAGTTGCCCTCCCCGAGCTGCTTCCAGCCGGCCGGCACGCTCTTGCCGTCGACCAGCGTCACCCAGTCGGAGCTGCCGCCCGAGCCTGCGCATCCGGCAAGTCCGGCGCCCATGATCGCGAGGCCCGCGCCAATGAATTCACGTCGATTGATCGTCATTGTTGTCTCCTGGTTTTTGGTTGCATCGGTTCCTGCATCTCCCGTGCCTGCTCCCGCAGGACGTACTTCTGGATCTTGCCCGTAGCGGTCGTCGGCACGGCACCGAAAACAATCTTCTTCGGCACCTTGAAGCGCGCCAGGTGCTGCCGGCACCACTCCACGTACTCCGCCTCGGTCGCCGTGACGCCGGGCTTCAACTGCACGAAGGCGCAGGGCGTCTCGCCCCACTTCTCGTCCGGCCGCGCGACCACCGCGGCGAGCAGCGTGGACGGGTGCTTGTACAGCGCGATCTCCACCTCGACCGAAGAGATGTTCTCCCCGCCCGAGATGATGATGTCCTTCATGCGGTCCTTGATCTCGATGTAGTTCGACTCGTCCCACACCGCGAGGTCGCCGGTGTGCATCCACCCGCCGCGGAAAGCCGCGGCCGTGGCCTTGGGGTCCTTGAGGTAGCCGAGCATCACGGTGTTGCCCTGCATCAGCACTTCGCCGATGCTCACGCCGTCCTTGGGCACGGGCTTGCAGGTCTTCGGGTCGCCGACGATCTGCCCGTCCACCACCTGGTAGCGCACGCCCTGCAGCGCCATCTTGTTGGCGCGTTCGTCGGCAGGCAGCTTCGCCCACGCCTCCTGCGGCGCGCTCAGCGTGGACGGGCCCTGCAGCTCGGTCATGCCGTACACGTGCAGCACGTCGAAGCCGAGGCCTTCCATCTCGGCGATCACCTTGGCGGGGGGCGGCGAGCCGGCCACCTGGATGGCCACACGTTTGGCAAAACTGCGCCGGTGCTCCGCGGGCGCCGCCACCAGCAACCCCAGTACGGTCGGTGCGCCGCACATGTGCGTCACGCCGTGCTCGACGATCATCGGGAAGATCACGGCCGGGTCTACTGCGCGCAGGCAGACGTGCGTGCCGGCCATCGCGGTGACTGTCCATCCGAAGGCCCAGCCGTTGCAATGGAACAGCGGCAGCGTCCACAGGTACACCGGGTGCATGGGTATCGGCCAGGCGGCCACGTGCCCCAGCGCCTCGATCCAGGTGCCGCGATGGTGGTAGACGACGCCCTTGGGCCGCCCCGTGGTACCCGAGGTGTAGTTGAGCGCGATGGGCGCGTATTCGTCCTTGGGCAGCGACCACTGGTAGTCGGCGTCCCCGGTGGCGAGGAACTCCGCGTATTCAAGGTTGCCGAGTCGCTCGCCCGGGCCGGTGTAGAGCGGGTCGTCGTTGTCGATGACGAGGATCTTGCGCTTGATCTGCGCCAGGGCCGCGCCGACCACCGGCGCGAATTGGCGGTCGACGATGATCGCCTTCGCCTCGCCGTGCTCGAGGATATAGGCGACCGTGTCTGCATCCAGGCGCGTATTGATCGCATTCAACACTGCGCCGCACATCGGCACGCCGTAATGGGCGTCCAGCATGGCCGGCACGTTCGGCAGCATGGCCGACACCACGTCGCCGCGCTTGATGCCGCGCTTGGACAGCGCGGACGCCAGCTGCCGGGCGCGTGCATAGAACGCGGCCTGGGTGATGCGCTGCTTGCCGTGGATCACGGCCACCCGGTCGGGGTAGACCTCAGCCGCGCGCGCGAGGAAAACGACGGGCGAGAGCGGCGTATGGTTCGCCGCGCCCGCCTTCAGGTCCTTCCAGATGCTCGCTTTCGCCATCGCCCCTGCGTCCTACGCGATCTTGCAGGCTTCCTCGAATGCGAGGCGCGGCAGGCGCGGCATGACCTTGGACGCGTCGCCGACACCGATGTTGCAGAGGAAGTTCGACTTCCAGCCGCCGTCGGGGAAGAAAGCCGCGTCGACCTTGGCATTGTCAAAGCCGGACATCGGGCCGCAGTCGAGGCCCACGGCGCGCGCCGCGAGGATGAAGTAGCCGCCCTGCATCGAGGAATTGCGGAAAGCCGTCTTCTCGGCGTGCGCGGCCTTCTCCGGGCCCTTGAAAAGATCGATGGCCTGCGGGCGATGTGCGAACTGGGTCGGCAGCTGCTCGAAGTACTTGGTGTCCCACGCAAGGATCGCGATGCAGGGTGCAGCCATGGACTTGTCGAGGTTGCCCGGCGACAGCGCGGGCTGGAGCAGCTTCTTGCCGGCTTCGGTCGTCACGAACACGATGCGCATCGGCTGGGTATTCATGGTCGAGGGGGCCCACTTCACGACGTCGTAGAGCTCACGGAGCTTGGCTTCGGGGACAGGGCCGGAGAAGCCGTTGTGGCTGCGGGCATTGCGGAACAGCAGGTCGAGGCCTTTGTCGTCTAGCACTTGAAACTCCGGTAGTGGAATGGGTTGGATCGGGGTGCCGAATGTTAGCATCGCCGGATGACCATCGACCTCTCCAAATACATCCGCCCGGGCGACGGCGTCACCTGGGGGCAGGCCTGCTCCGAGCCGCTGACGCTGACCGAGGCTTTCGTGGCCCAACGGGCGGCTTACACGGGCGCCCGCGTGTTTCTCGGCGTCAACTATTCCGGCGTCGTCCAGGCCGACCACGCCGACCACCTGAAGCTCGCCTCCTATTGCGGCGCCGGGCATAACCGCAAGCTCGCCGACGCCGGCCTGCTCGACATCTGCCCCTTCCCCTACTCCCAGCTGGCCGGCCTGATCGAGTCCGGGCGCCTGAAGACCGACGTGGTGCTGGTGCAGGTGAGCCCGCCCAACGCGAAGGGCGAGTACAGCCTCGGGCTTTCGGTGGAGTACCTCGGCTCGGCGCTGAAGACCGCGCGCTGCGTGATCGCCGAGGTCAACGACCAGGTGCCCTGGACCCACACGACGCCGCTGCTGAAGGAGAGCGACTTTGCGGCCATCGTGCACTCGTCGCGCCCGCCGGCGCCCCTGCCGTACGGCGCGCCGGGCGAGGTGGAACTCGCCATCGGCCGCAACGCCGCGCAGTTCATCCCCGACCGCTCGGTGGTCGAGTTCGGCCTCGGTTCGCTGCCCGACGCGATCCTCGCGGCGCTGGCCGATCGCCGCGACCTCGGCGTGCACTCGGGGCTGCTGTGCGACGGCGTGGCCAAGCTCATGCAGAGCGGCGCGATCACCAACGCGCACAAGTCGATCGACCGCGGCGTGACCGTCGGCGGCGTGCTGTTCGGCACCAAGCTGCTGTTCGATTTCGCGAGCAACAACCCTGCCCTCGCGCTGCGCGCCACCGACTACACGCACAGTGCAAAAGTGCTGGGGAGCCTCGACAACTTCGTCGCGGTGAACTCGGCGGTCGAGGTCGACCTCACCGGGCAGGTCAACGCTGAAATAGCCAACGGCAGCTACGTCGGCGCGGTCGGCGGCGCGCTGGACTTCATCCGCGCGGCCAACGCCTCGCCGGGCGGTGCCTCGCTCATCTGCCTGCCGGCGTCGATCGGCACCAAGCTGTCGCGCGTGGTCGCGAAGCTCTCCGGCCCGGTGGCCACGCCCCGCAGCGAAGCGGGCGTGTTCGTCACCGAGCACGGCGTGGCGGACCTGCGCGGCGTGCCGCTCGCCGAGCGTCCGGCGAAAATGATCGCCATCGCACACCCGGCGTTCCGCGAAGCGCTTGAGCGCGAGGCGCACGGGGCCCGGAACGGGTGAAGAAGGCCGCCAAGGGCGCGCACCCTCCGCCGACCGCGCGACACCCGCGCATGGGCGAGGTGCCCGCCCTGCTCCGCCAGGCCGTCGCGCTGCACCAGCAGGGGCACGTGCCGCAGGCCCAGGCGTTCTACGAGGAGATCCTCGGCATCCACCCGCGCCACTTCGAGGCCCTGCAATACCTCGGCACCAGCGCCACCGACACCGGCAACCCGCAACTCGCGGTGGAGTTCCTGGACAGGGCAATCGCAGTACGCGCCAATGTCCCCGAAGCGCACTACAACCGCGCCAACGCGCTGCAGGACCTCGGCCGCAAGACGGAAGCGCTGGCGGGCTACGACCGCGCGGTCGCGCTGGCACCAAACTTTGCGGACGCCTGGTACAACCGCGGGATCCTGCAACGCGACCTCGGCCAGCCCGAGGCGGCGCTGGCGAGCCTCGAGCGCGCGCTGCACCTCATGCCGGACGACCCGGAAGCCCACTTCAACCGGGCGCTGGCGCTGAAGGACCTCGGCCGGCTCGGTGAGGCGATTGCAAGCTACGATCGCGCCATCGCGCTGCGACCCGGCCACCCCGAGTCGCACTACAACCGCGGCAACGCCCTGCACGACCTCTACCGGTTGGAAGAGGCCTTGGCTGCCTACGAGAGGGCCGTTGCGCTGAATCCCGCATTCGCGGCGGCCTATTACAACCTCGGCAATGCACTCGACAAACTCAAGCGCCACGAGGCCGCGCTGGCAAGCTACGAGCAGGCGTTGGCCCTCAACCCGGACTTCGACTACCTGCGCGGCGTGCGCCTCTTCCTGAAGCTGCAGCACTGCGACTGGGAGGGCATCGACGCGGGCCTGGCCGACCTGGCCGTGCGCATCGGCCGCGACGAAAAAGCCGCACTGCCGCTGCACATCCTGTCGCTGAACCCTTCGCCGCACCTGCAGCGCCGGGCCGCGGAGACCTGGGTGAGCGACCGCCACCCGCCGCCCGCGGTGCCGCTGCCACCCGGCCGGCGCGGCGCCGATGGCAGGGTCCGCATCGGCTATTTCTCCGCCGACTTCCGGATGCACCCGGTGGCCGTCCTGATGGCCGGCGTACTCGAAGCGCATGACCGCGCACGCTTCGAGACCACGGCGTTCGCTTTCGTTCCGGGTGCCGGGGATGCCATGACCGAGCGGATCGGTCGCGCAGTCGACCGGTACATCGACGTGCGAGGCCTCGGCGACCGTGAAGTGGCCGCGCTCGCGCGCGAGTCGGGCATCGATGTGGCGATCAACCTCGGGGGACACACGCAGGATGCGCGCACGGGGATCTTCGCGCACCGGGCTGCGCCCGTGCAGGTCAATTTCCTCGGCTACCCCGGCACGATGGGCGCGCCGTTCATGGACTACATCCTCGCCGACGCAACGCTCGTCCCGGCCAACCCGAGCGAAGGGTTCACGGAACAGGTGGCTCGCCTGCCGAGTTATTTTCCCGGCGACCGGGGGCGTGCAATCTCGGCACGTGACTTCAGCCGCGCCGAACTCGGGCTGCCGGACGGCGTGCGGGTGTTCTGCGCTTTCAACGCCCACTACAAGATCAACCCCGCGACGTTCGACGGCTGGATGCGGATCCTCTCCAGGGTCGAGGGCAGCGTACTGTGGCTCTCCACCGGCCTTGAGGCTGCCAAGGCCAACCTGCGGCGCGAGGCATCGAAGCGCAGCATCGATCCCGCTCGGCTGGTCTTTGCCGAGCGCATGCCTTCGATGGAAGACCATCTCGCCCGGCATCGCGTGGCCGACCTCTTCCTCGACACCCTGCCCTACAACGCGCACACCACTGCGAGCGACGCGCTCTGGGCGGGCCTGCCGGTGCTCACCTGCACCGGGGAGTCCTTTGCAAGCCGTGTCGCGGCCAGCCAGCTCACCGCCATCGGCCTGCCGGAACTCGTTGCCGCGTCGCAGGCACAGTTCGAGGACCTCGCAGTCGACCTCGCCTTGCATCCCGAGCGCCTGCGCGAACTGAAGGCCCGGTTGGACGGCAATCGGATGACGACGCGCCTCTTCGATACGGTTGCATACACCCGATCGCTGGAAGCGCTGCTCGAGCGGATGCACGAGCACGCGCGCACAGGCCAGCCGCCGGTGCCTCTGTGACGCAGCCCGCGCCGATGCAAGCCATGCGCATCCGCGTAGCCGGCGGCCTTGAGGTCGCGGTGCCGAGCCGCGTGAACCTGATGACGCCGTACGTGCTGCTCGAACAGGAAGACTGGTTCGAGGATGAGATCGGCTTCGTGCGCCGCTGCATGGCGCCGGGCATGCGCGCACTCGACATCGGCGCCAATTACGGCCTTTACACGCTGGCGCTCGCACGCGCCGTCGGCCCGACAGGCCGGGTCTGGGCAGTGGAACCCGCCTCCACCACTGCCGCATTCCTCTCCGAGAGCGTGACCCTCAACGGCCTGCAGCAGGTCACCGTGCTGCAGCTTGCGCTGTCGGACCGCGACGGGCTCGCACGGCTGCGTCTCGATGACAATGCCGAGCTGAACTCCCTCACGGCGGGCGAAGGCCATGGCGAAGAGGTGCGGCTCACGACACTGGAGAACCTCGCCGCGGCGACAGGCTGCAGCGCGCTGGATTTCATCAAGCTGGATGCCGAAGGCGAAGAGGAGCGCATCGTCTCAGGGGGCAGCGCTTTCCTCAGTCGCGAGAACCCGCTCGTGATGTTCGAGATCAAGCACGGCGACAAGCTCAACCTCGGGCTGGTGCAGGCCCTCGGCACACTGGGCTACTCCACCTATCGACTGGTCCCCGGCCTGGGCGTGCTGGTGCCTTGGGACCCGCAGGCCGGGACCGACGCCTTCCAGCTCAACCTGTTTGCATGCAAGCGGCCGCGCGCGGACGCGCTGCATCGCGCGGGTCTGCTCGCGCTGCCGGGGGAGCCGTTCGCGCTGCCTGATGTGCCGGCCGTGCAGCTCCACGCAATGGCCCATGACCGGGCCCATGCCCCGGCCCTCAGGGTCGCGGCCCTGCGCGGGGCTTCCACGCGCTTTGAAGCGGAATGCGCAACGAACGAGTCCATCTACGCGCTATCAAGTTGCGCCCGGGTGGCCGCCGAGCTGGGCTGGCGCCAGCGTGCAGTGGAGTTGCTATCGCAAGCGCTAAGCCGCCCCGAACCCTACCCGGCACCCAGCGCCCCTTTCCTCCCCGCCAGCTCGCACTTCGATGCAGTCGCGGCTGCAGTGGACACCACAGGCTGGGTCCGTGCAGCCCTGCTTGACCGGTATGTCGAACTCGCCAGTTTCTCGACCTACTTCGCCCCGCCCACCATGCTCCAGAACCTGGAGGTGCTGAAGTCGCTGGGACACATGCGTCCGGCGATGGAAAGGCGCAGGCAACTGATGCGCATGATGCAGGGCCTGCAGGCCGGCCCCGTGCCGGACGCGGCGTTCGCACCGGGCCTGGGCGGCACGCTCAACCCGGGGATCTGGGGCGCCTAGCGGAAGTTGCGCAGCACCGGGATGGTCCAGAACGGCCACACCGCGACCATCACCGCGCAGAGCGAGAACACGAACCCGGCGCGATAGCCGCCGGTGACGTCGTGCAGCACCCCGCCCATCAGCGAGCCGAACGCCGCGCCCAGCGCATTGGTTGCGTAGATGGTGCCGTAGATGGTCGCAACCCGCGCGCCGGCAAAGTAGCGGGTTGCGATGGTCGAGACGATCGGGCCGCGCATGCCCTGGCAGAAGCCGAAGACCAGCACGTACAGCACGAGCAGCGACGCCCACGGGGCGTAGGTCAGCGCGAAGAGGACCATGATCCCGCTTGCGGTGCCGACGAAGCTCGCGGTGACGGTCTGCCGGAACCCGTAGCGCTCGCCGAGGATCCCGCTCATCGCCACGCTGCACACCGAGAACATGCCGATGAAGCCGAAGGCCGTGGCCGCGGTGATCGGCGAGAACCCGGTGTCGATGAAGTACACGACCGTCTGCACCGTGACCGTGTACATCGCCGTGGAGGTAAAGAAGAACACCTGCACGAGCCCCCAGTACATGCGCGTACGCATGGCGCTCTTGAGGGTCCACCCGCTCGCGCTGGCGCGCTCCTTGGCGTCGACGCGGTACTCCGGGTTGCCGCGCGCGTAGCGCTTCCACGGGATGAACAGCGTGGACAACGCGCACAGCACGAACAGCGTGCTGCCGAGGACCTTGTAGGCCGTGCGCCAGTCGTACTCGCCGATCAGGTACTGCGACAGCGGCACCATCGTGAGCGCGCCCATGCCGGTGGCCGAGAAGGCTATGCCGATCGCCACCGAGAGTTTGTCGCGGTACCAGCGCGTGAGGAGGCCCGAGGCCGGCACCATACCGGTGAGGCCCACGCCGATGCCGATCATCACGCCGACGAACAGGTAGAACTCCCACAGGTTGCCGAGCGACCCGGCGAGGAAGAACGCGGCTCCCAGCACTGCGAGCCCGGCCCCGTAGACCAAACGCGGCCCGATGCGGTCGAAGAGCAGCCCCACCACCGGCGCCACGCAGCCGCCCACCAGCAGGTAGACGGAATACACGCTGGTCAGCTGCGAACGCGACCAGCCGAACTCCTTTTCGAGCGAGGCGATGAAGACGATGTAGGTGTCGCCCGCGCCGCGGCCGAACATGTTGAGGATGAAGCAGGAGGCCAGCACCGCGAGGGCCGTAAGGCGCAGTTTCCTGCCCTCTGCGCTCTCGGTGGCTATGGCGCGATCCCGAAAACCTGGCGCAGGTAGGTGAGGTAGCCCTCGTCCTTCGACATGGTCTTGCCCGGCGAATCCGAGAGCTTGGCCACCGGCTGGCCGTTGCACTCGGTCATCTTGATCACGATCTGCAGCGGGTCGAACCCCACATCGTTGGTGAGGTTGGTGCCGATGCCGAAGGCGAGGCGCGCGCGGCCCGAGAAGCGCCTGGCGATGTCGACCGCCTTGGGGATCGTCAGGCTGTCGGAGAAGATCAGGGTCTTGGTGCGCGGGTCGACGCGGTTCTTGAGGTAATGGGCGATCAGCTTCTCGCCCCACACGAACGGGTCGCCGGAATCCTGGCGGGCGCCGTCGAACAGCTTGCAGAAATACAGGTCGAAGTCGCGCAGGAAGGCGTCCATGCCGTAGGTGTCGGAGATCGCGATCCCGAGGTCCCCGCGGTATTCCTTGGCCCACATCTCGAAGGCGAAGGCCTGCGAGTCCCTGAGGCGCGGGCCGAGCGCCTGGCAGGCCTGCATGTATTCGTGCGCGACGGTCCCCAGCGAGGTCAGGTCGTTTCGCATGGCGAGCCAGACGTTCGAGGTACCGGCGAAGAGTTGCGGGATCTCATCCTTCAGCGTGCGGATGATCTCCTCGTGCCAGGCCAGCGAGAAGCGGCGGCGCGTACCGTAGTCGGAGATCTTGAACTGGTGCGCGGGGTCGAGCCCGCGCACCGTGGCGATCTTCTCCTGCAGGCGGCGGCGCCCCACGTCAATGTCAACCTTAGGCTGCGTGTTCCTGAAATACACCTCGCTCACGATCGCGAGGATGGGAATTTCATAGAGGATCGTGTGCAGCCACGGCCCGTGGATGGTGATGTCGATCTCGCCCGGCAACTGCGGATCGGCCTCGACGCGCACGTACTTGCCGTTGAAGGAGAACAGGCCGAGGAAGTCGACGAAATCCGACTTCATGAAGCGCAGTGAGCGCAGGTAGGCGAGCTCGTCCTCGCGCAGCCGCAGCGTGCAGAGTTCGCCGATCTCCGTGCGGATTTCGTCGAGATACGGCGTGAGGTCGACGCCGGGGTTGCGGCACTTGAACTTGTACTCGACCTGCGCCCCCGGGAAGTGGTGCAGCACCACCTGCATCATGGTGAACTTGTACAGGTCGGTGTCAAGCAGCGACTGGATGATCATCCTCCGGATTGTACCCGCTGCGGCACCCGCCCTCCGGACAGGCTACGATTGCGCCCTTGCTCGCACTCCCCGAACCCATGAAACCCAAAATTCTAGACGCCATTACCCTCGAACTCATCTGGACCCGGATGATCTCCATCGTCGACGAGGCCGCCGCCTCGCTCGTGCGAACGTCCTTTTCGACCATCGTGCGCGAGTCGAACGACTTCGCCTGCGTGCTGACCGACGCCGCGGGCCAGTCGCTCGCGCAGGCCACCGACAGCATCCCCTCCTTCATCAACACCGTGCCGCGCACGATCCGGCACTTCCTCGACGAATACCCCGCCGACACGCTGAAGCCCGGCGACACCCTGATCACCAACGACATCTGGATGGGCACCGGACACCTGCCCGACATCACGGTGGCAAAGCCCATTTTCCTTGGCGGGACACTGGTCGGCTTCGCCGGGTCGGTGGCGCACGCGCCGGACATCGGCGGGCGCCAGCGCTCGGCCGACGCGCGGGAAGTGTTCGAGGAAGGCCTGCAGATCCCGGTGATGAAGGTGATGGTCGAAGGCGTGATGGACCAGACCTTCGAGCGGATCCTGAGGAAGAACGTGCGCGAGCCGGGCCAGGTGATGGGCGACCTGTACGCCCAGTTCACGGCGCTGCAGCTGATCGAGACCCGCGTGGCGGGCCTGATGGCGGAGCAGAACCTCGCCACGCTCGAAGATGTCGCCCGCGAGATCCACGGCCGCTCGGAAGCCGCGATGCGCGAGGCGATCCGCCGCGTGCCCGAAGGCGTCTACCGCCAGACCGCGATCAGCGACGGCTTCGACAAGCCCATCGTGCTCGAGATGGCGATGACGGTGAAGGACGGAACCATCTCGGTCGACTTTGCCGGCAGCGCGCTGCAGGTGCCGATGTCGATCAACGTCTGCCTCGCCTACACGGCCGCCTACACCTCGTACGGCGTGCGCGCCGTGCTGTTGCCCAACGTGCCGAACAACGAAGGCGTGCTCAAGCCCATCGAGGTCACCGCGCCGAAGGGCTCGATCCTCAACTCGCAGCACCCGGCCGCCGGCGGCGCGCGGGCGCTGATCGGGCACTTCCTGCCGATGATGGTGATCCGCGCGCTGGCCGACGCAATGCCCGACCGGGTGATCGCCACGGTGGGCTCGCCCCTGTGGTGCGTGAACCTCGCCGGTTCGCGCCCGGGCGGCGGGAGCTTCGCCAACATCTTCTTCATGAACGGCGGCTACGGCGCCGCGCACAACCGCGACGGCCAGAACGTGCTCTCGTGGCCGAGCAACATCTCTTCCACCCCGGTGGAGATGATCGAGCAGCTGTCGCCGCTGCATGTGGCATTCCGGCGCCTGCGCGCCGACGGTGGCGGACCCGGCACCTTCCGCGGAGGCACGGGCCAGGAGATCAAGTTCGAGAATCGCGCAGCCGGCCCGATCTCGGTCACTTTCCTCGCCGAGCGCACCCGGCCCGAGGCGGCGGCGGCGGGCATCGCGGGCGGCGAATCCGGCGCGCCCGGCGAAGTGATCATCGACGGCAAGCGCAGCGACCCGAAGGCGCGGCACGTGGTCGCGCCCGGCGGGACGATCGAACTGCGCACGCCCGGTGGCGGAGGCTTCGGTCCGCCCTCAAAGCGCTCCGCGCAACACTCTGAATCCGACCGTCTCAACGGTTACGTAAGCGGTAAATAAAATGACTACAAACGCATACTCGCTTGGCATCGACATCGGCGGCACGTTCACCGACATCGTCGCCTATTCGCACGCCACCGGCCTTTCGCTCTCGCACAAGGAACTCACCACCGCCGACGCCCCGTACAAGGGCGTCATCAGCGGCGTGCAGAAGCTCTTCGCGCGCGAAAAGATCGCCTACGCCGACATCACCCGGGTGATCCACGCGACCACGCTCTTTACCAACGCGCTGATCGAACGCAATGGTGCGCCGACCGGCCTCATCACCACGGCCGGGTTCCGCGACACCCTCGAGATGGCGCGCGAGCACAAGTACGAGCTTTACGACCTGCACATCGAACTGCCCAAGCCGCTCGTTCCACGGCACCTGCGGCACGAGGTGCCCGAGCGCACCGGGCCGGACGGCGCGATCCAGACGCCGCTCGACGACAAGGCGGTGCTCGCAGCCGCCGCGAAGCTGCTGGCCGACGGCGTGAATTCGGTGGCGATCGTGTTCCTGCACTCGTACGCCAATGCGAAGCACGAGCAGCGCGCGCGCGACCTGATCCGCAAGGCGCACCCGAACCTGTTCGTATCGATCTCCTCGGAAGTCTCGCCGCAGATCCGCGAATACGAACGCAGCACGACCACGGTGGCGAACGCCTACATCACGCCCCTTGCCGACAGCTACCTCGAACTCATGCGCAGCGAGATTGCGGCGCTCGGCATCCGCGCCCCGCTCTTCATGATGCTCTCCAATGGGGGCCTCACGCACGTGGACGAAGCCAAGCGCGTACCGATCCAGTTGCTCGAATCCGGCCCGGCCGCCGGCGCGCTCGCAGGTTCGTTCTTCGGCGAACGCTCCGGGGTACGCGACGTGCTCGCGTTCGACATGGGCGGCACGACCGCAAAGCTCGCCATCATCGAGGACTGCAGGCCGCTGATCGGCTACCGCTTCGAGGCGGGACGCGAAAAGCGCCTGACCGAAGGCAGCGGCCTGCCCATTTCGATCTCCACCATCGAGCTGATCGAGATCGGCGCAGGTGGCGGCAGCATTGCGCGGCTGGACGAACTGGGCCTGCTCAAGGTCGGCCCGCAAAGCGCGGGCTCCATGCCCGGCCCGGCCTGCTACGGGCGCGGCGGCGAGCAGCCCACGGTGACGGATGCCAACCTCGTGCTCGGCTACCTCGACCCGCAGGCGTTCGCCGGGGGCACGATGGCGATCGATGTCGCCAAGGCCGAAGCCGCCATCGGCAAGGTGGCCTCCAAGTCCGGCATCAGCGTGCCCGAACTCGCGTGGGGCATCTACTCCATCGTGAACGAGAACATGGCCGCGGCGGCCCGCGTGCACGTGGCCGAACGCGGCCACCACGCCGGCAAGTTCGCCCTGCTGCTCACGGGTGGTGGCGGCCCGCTGCACGGGTGCGAAGTCGCGCGGCGCCTCGGCATCAATCGCGTGCTGTGCCCGCCGGGTGCGGGCGTGGCTTCGGCCCTGGGCCTCTTGATGGCGCCGGCAAGGATCGACCGCATGTCGACCATCGCCAAGCGCCTCGGCGCGCTCGACTGGGCCGCCTTTGAATCCGCGTACCGCCGGCTCGAGGACGACGCGCGCGGCGTCATCGCCGCCACGCTCGCGAACCCCGGCGTACAGCCTTCCTTTGCCCGTGCGGCCGACCTGCGCTTCCTCGGCCAGGGCTTCGAGATCGTCACCGACCTTCCCGCCGGACCGTCCTCCGCGCAAGCACTCCGCGACGCGTTCTTTACGGCGTACAAGCAGACCTTCGGGCAGGTGCCGCCGGTCGGCGAGATCGAGGTAGTCAACATCCGCGTGGCGGTGACTGCGACGGCCGGCAACTCCGACCTGCGCGTGCCTACGGGCACGGTCTCCGGCGCACACGCCGTGCGGGGTACCCGCAAGGTCTGGGTCGGCGCGCAATCGGCGTACGTGGATGTCCCAGTGTACGAACGCGAATCGCTCGCGGTCGGCCAGGTGCTCGCCGGCCCCGGCGTGATCCAGGAGGCCTCCTCGACGCTGGTGCTGCCTGCCGGGTCCCGCGCCACGGTCGACGCCAGCGGCAGCATCGTGGTCGACCTAGGGATCGCCCCCGGGTTCACACCAACGCCTTCCGCGGGCGGTACCGCCGCAGTACAGTAAGCCAACTGGAGAATCCCATGAGCCACAAGAACGTTGGACCGACTGCAGGCCCCCTGAAGGCGCTGCTGCTCGCCGTCGCGTGTACGGTCTGCGCCGTCGCGCTGCCCGCGAAAGCGCAAGCCCCCGCCTATCCCACCAAGCCGATCCGCCTCGTAGTGCCGTTCGCAGCGGGCGGCTCGGCCGACGTCATGGGCCGCGCGATCGCCGTGGAATTGTCGAAAACCTACAACCAGACGGTCATCGTCGAGAACCGCGGCGGCGCGGGCGGCAACCTGGGCGCCGAGGCCGTTGCCAAGTCGCCGGCGGACGGCTACACGCTGCTCTTCGGCACCATCGGCATCCATGCCGCCTACAAGATCTATCCCAAACTCGGCTACGACCCGGCCAAGGACCTGCAGGCGGTCAACCTGCTGGCCGAACTGCCCAACATCCTGATCGTGCATCCAGGCTTTGCCGCGCAGACGCTGAAGGACTACATGACCCTCGCCGCCCAGCAGCCCGGCACGATCTTCTTCGGCTCGGCCGGCAATGGCTCGTCCACGCACATGGCGGGCGAGCTCTTCAAGCAGGTGTCCAAGCTCGAGATCAAGCATGTGCCGTACAAGGGCAGTTCGATGGCGCTGACCGACCTCGTCGGCGGCCAGATCCAGTCGATGTTCGAGAACCTGCCCACCGCCGTGGCCATGGTGCGCTCCGGCAAGGTGCGGGCGCTCGGTGTGACGAGCCGGGAGCGCGCCCCGAGCCTGCCCAACGTGCCGACGATGCTCGAGGCCGGCCTGCCCGGCTACGAGTTCACGGCCTGGTTCACCATCGCTGCGCCGCGCGGCGTGCCCGCGCCAATCATCAACAAGCTGAACGCCGACATCGGCACGATCATGCATTCGGCCGTGCTCGCGCCCAAGTGGGCCGAACAGGGCGTCACGCCGATGCGGGGCGACCCGGCCAGCGCCGAAGCCTTCTTTGCGGCCGAGACCAAAAAGTGGACTGCGGTGATCGAGTCGCAGCGCCTGCGCGTCGACTGAGCACGGGCATGACCGACGAAATCCTTTCGCGCACGACCGGCGCCATCGGCTGGCTGGTGTTCAACGCTCCTGCGCGGCATAACGCCATTTCGATGGAGATGTCCGAGGCCGTGCCCGGGATCATGAAGGCGTTTACCACCGACCCCGCCGTGCGCGTCGTGGTCATCACCGGCGCGGGCGAGCGCGCCTTCGCGGCGGGCTCCAACATCTCGTCCTTCGGCGCCGTGCGCAAGGACCCGGCCGCCAACCGCCGCTACCACCAGGTGAGCGAGGACGCTTACGACGCCGTGTACCGCTGCCCGAAACCGACCATCGCGATGATTCGCGGGTACTGCATCGGCGGCGGCATCGACTTCGCCACGAGTTGTGACATCCGCATCTGTTCGGCGGATTCGTCCTTCGCCGTGCCCGCCGGGCGGCTGGGGCTGGGCTACGGCTACGAAGGCCAGGTCCGCCTCAACCGCATCATCGGCCCGATGCGCGGGCGCGACGTGTTCTTCAGCGCGCGGCGCTACAACGCGGTCGAGGCCCACGCGATGGGCCTGGTCCATGAGGTCGTGCCGGCCGTGCTGCTCGAGGCACACGTCACCCGCTACGCGAGTACCGTCGCGGAGAACGCACCTTTGACGCTCGCCGCGATCAAACGCGCCTACCTGGAGCTCGAGATCGACCCCGGGCAGCGCAACATGGGCGCCGCGCAAGCCATGATCGACGCGTGCTTCGAAAGCGCGGACTACCACGAAGGGCGGGACGCATTCGCGCAGAAGCGCCCGCCCCGCTTCACCGGGCGCTGACTCGCGCCGCCCCAACAAGAACCGGAGACACGCCCTTGAAACCACATCGCCTCGTAGCCGCCCTGCTCGCTATGCTCGCCGCGCTTTTTCCTGCTGCGGCCGGCGCACAGGACTTCCCCAAACAACCGCTGCGCATCATCGTCCCGTTCGCCGCGGGCGGCAGCGTGGACATTTCGTCGCGCCTCGTGGCCACGGCGCTGTCGGAAGACCTCGGCCAGCCGGTGGTGGTCGAGAACCGGGTCGGCGCAGGCGGCCGCATCGGCGCCGCCGCAGTTGCGAAGGCACCTGCCGACGGCTACACGCTGCTGGCCGGCTCGAGCGGGTCGCTCACGGCGATGGAGGCCGTCGCCAAGAGCCTGCCCTACCTCGTGCTGCGCGACTTCGTGCCCGTGGCGCTGATCAACGTGACGCCGATGGCCGTGGTGGTCGGCTCGGGCAGCAGCGCGAGGACGTTTGCAGAACTCGTCGCGCAGGCGAAAGACAAGCCCGGCACGCTAGGCATGGCCTCGGCGGGGCTGGGCACCTCCAACCACCTGGGCATCGAACTGCTGCAGTCGGTGACCGGGGTGAAGTTCCTGCACATCCCCTACAAGGGCAGCGGGCAGGCGCTGTCGGACCTGCTCGCGGGCCAGGTGCCCACGATGGTCGACCAGATCGCCTCCTCGATGAGCCATGTGCGCTCCGGGAAGCTGCGCATCCTCGCGGTGATGACCTCCACGCGCTCGTCGGTCCTGCCCGAGGCGCCCACGCTCAAGGAGCTCGGTTACGACGGCGTGGAAGCCGCGTCCTTCACGGGGATCCTCGCGCCCACCGGCACCCCGCCGGCGATCATCGACCGGCTGCAGCGCGCAGTGCTCAAGTCCGCGGCCCGGCCGGATGTAGTGCAGCGTTTCAAGGAACTGGGCGCCGACCCGCGCGCCATCGGCTCGGCCGAGTTCCTCGCCTTCATCAAGGCCGACCTCGAGCGCTGGAAGGCGGTCGCGGCGAAGGCCTCGATCAGCATCGAATAGCAAAGGAAGCCAGGCATGGACAACAACGTCACCCGCATCGGGCTGGTAGTGCCGCCCGGCAACGTCGCGATGGAACGCGAACTCGCGATGTACCTCGCCGACGGCATCGCGATGAACGTGAACCGGCTCTCCCGCCCCACCCCGGCGGTCACCAAGGAATCGCTGCTCGAGATGATCAACTCGGTCGACCAGGCCGTGCGTGACCTGGCAATGTGTTTCCCGAAGCCCGAGATCATCATCTACGGCTGCACCAGCGGCAGCTTCGTGTCGGGCCCCGGCCGTGAAGGCGAGATTGCCCAGCGGATCACCGACGGCGTGGGGATCAAGGCGGTCACCACGTCGAGCGCGATCCTGATGGGCCTGCAGGCCGTGGGGGCGAAGCGCGTGTTCATGCTTACGCCGTACATCGCCGACGTCGCCGCCCAGGAGGTGGCCCTGCTCGAGCACTACGGCTACGAACTCGGCGGCACCGACTCGTTCGACTGCTACGACACGCGCGACATCGCCAAGATTTCCACCGCGGAGGTCGAGGCGGTGATCCTGCGCCACGCCAAGGAGATCGAGGGCTGCGACAGCGTATTCATCAGCTGCACGCAGCTCCTCACCATGGACCGGATCGACGCGATGGAAAAGACGCTCGGCAAGCCGGTGGTGACCTCGAACCAGGCGTCGCTGTGGGCCGCGCTCAAGATGATCGGCGCGCGTGCGAGCCGGAATGCGCCGGGTCGGCTCTTCGATGGCATGCGGCAGGCCTGAAGCGGGGGGATTTGTAGTCCGATTTACATTTCGGAGAGTACTGGATATAATTACACTGTTAAAAGGCACAGTAGGGGAACACCATGGAAGCCCTGACCGAGCGCCAGTCCGAGATCCTCCAGCTCATCCGCGAACTCACCGAAGTCTCCGGCTTTCCGCCCACGCGCGCCGAAATCGCCGAGCGCATGGGATTCCGCTCCGTCAACGCGGCCGAGCAGCACCTGCGCGCGCTGGAGAAAAAAGGCGCGATCAACATCCTTTCCGGGGCCTCGCGCGGCATCCGCGTCAACGACTCGCACTCACCGGCCCGCCCCGGGCGCCTCATGGACCTGCCGATCGTCGGCCAGGTGGCCGCCGGCGCGCCGATCCTCGCCGAGGAAAACCTGCAGGGTCGCCTGCAGGTGGACCCGAACATGTTCACCCCGAGGGCCGACTACCTCCTCAAGGTCAAGGGCCTGTCGATGCGCGACATCGGCATCCTCGACGGCGACCTCCTGGCAGTGCACAAGACCAACGAGGCGCGCACCGGGCAGGTGGTGGTCGCGCGCATCGCCGACGAGGTCACCGTGAAGCGCCTGCGCAAGCGCGGCAACGTCGTGCAGCTGATGCCCGAGAACCCCGATTTCGAGCCGATCGAAGTCGACCTGCGCACCGACGACCTCGAGATCGAAGGCATTGCGGTCGGCGTTATTCGCAACTCTCGTTCGCTCTAGGGGCCGTTCCCTCTATATAATTTAGGCAGCATGGCTGCCCCCGCCCTGACCTCCCCGACCGACAACCAGCGTGATCGCTCCGATCGCGTGCGCGTGCTGGCCGACCAGGTCGAAACCCTCTATCGCCAGGCGCCACTAGGCATCGCTGTGACCCTGGTCATAGGCGCGGTCCTCGCCTTCGAGTTGTATTCGTCGGCCAAGATCGGCGAGTTGGTGGTGTTCTGGGGCATGCTGACGGTCTTCGTCTGCGGCGCCCGCCTCGGCCTCGTATTCGCCTACAAGCACGCCCAGAACCGCGACACCGCGCCCGACATCTGGTTGCGGCGCTTCGCGATCGGCGCGCTCGGCAGCGGCGTGACCTGGGGCTTCGCGGGGGCCGTCTTCTTCCCGGGCCACACGGACGAGCAGCAGGTGTTCCTCGCCTTTGTATTGGCAGGCATGTCCGCGGGTGGCCTACCCTTGTTCGCGGCCGTCTGGTGGGTCTATGCGCTTTACGCCGCCGGCGTCATGTTCCCTTTCGAGGTCGTCCTGATCACCTTCGGCTCGCGCCTTTTCACCGAGCTGTCGTTCATGATGCCGCTCTTCTTTGCGCTCAACGTCGCCGTGGCCTACCGGATGAACCAGGTGTTCGTCTCCGGCTACCGGTTAAGGGTGTCCTACGGGCGCCTGACGGAGGACTACACCGAGCTCAACCAGCGGCTCGAGCGGCAGCTGATCGAGCTCGAGGAAGTGCGCCGCCAGGTCGAGGCTTCGGGCAGGAAGCTGGAGCTCTTTGCCGAGCGCTCGCCGATCGCGGTGCTCGAACTCGATGCCGAGGGACGCATCAAGGACGTGAACCGCGAGGCCGAGAACCTCTTCGGCTACCCGGCCTCGGAACTCGTGGAGACGGGCGCCTCGATCAAGCTGCTCGTGCTCCCCGCGAATCACGCCGAGTTCGACGAAAAATGGCGCGAGCTCCTCAGCACCCGCGAATCCATGGCCGGACTGCGCATCAGCAACCCGCGCCGCGACGGCATCGAGCTCGTCTGCGAGTGGACCGTGACACCGCTGGTCAACCCCGACGGCAGCATCATCTCGATCATCGCCCAGGGCCGCGACATCACCCAGCAGCTCGAGGCCGACCGCCTGAAGCAGGAGTTCACCTCCACCCTCTCGCATGAGCTGCGCACGCCCCTCACATCGATCATCGGATCGCTGCAACTCGTCAATGCAGGGGTGGTCGGGGACCTCAACAAGGACCAGGCCGAGCTCACTGAAGTCGCCGAGCGCAACGGCCAGCGCCTGCTGGACCTCATCAACGACATCCTCGACATCGAGAAGATCGACTCGGGCAAGCTCTCGCTGTACTCCGAGCCCATGTCGCTAGATACGCTGGTCAGCGAGTCGGTCAAGCTGAACCAGGGGTTTGCCGACCGCTACAACGTAAAACTCACCGCGACCGGCCTCGGATCGAGCATCACCGTCAACGCCGACCACAAGCGCCTCCTGCAGGTCATGACGAACCTGATCTCCAACTCGGCGAAATTCTCGCCGGCCGGGGGCAGCGTCGAAATCGGGCTGCGCCAGGCCAACCCGCGCGTGGTGGTGATCACCGTCAGCGACCGCGGCACCGGCATTCCCGAGGCTTTCCGCAACCGCATCTTCGGGCGCTTCGCCCAGGCGGATTCGGCCGACACCCGCGCCAAGGGCGGCACGGGCCTCGGCCTTGCGATCTGCAAGCGCCTCATCGAACTCATGGATGGCACCATAGGCTTCAGCGATCGCGAAGGCGGCGGGACCACCTTCTGGTTCGAATTGCCCATCCACAATCCCGGCTGAGCCGGCCCCGGAGACCCGCATGCCCGCCAAACCACTCGAAAAAATCTTCTATGCCGAGGACGACGAGGACATCCAGCGCATCGTGCGCATGTCGCTCGAGCGCATCGGCAAGATGACGGTCATGGTCGAGAGCGACCCGCTCAAGGCGATCGAGGGGATCAAGGCCTTCCAGCCCGACCTCGTCATGCTCGACTGGATGATGCCCGGCATGGACGGGCCTACACTTCTGAAGACAATGCGGGAGCAGCCCGAGACGGCGGGATTTCCGGTGGTCTTCATCACGGCCAAGGCAACGGTGAAGGACCACGCAGAGCTCGCAGCCCTCGGCGCGGCGGGGATCATCTCGAAGCCGTTTTCGCCCAAGGACCTGCCCGAGCAGCTCAGGGGCATCTGGGCCACCCTGCCCTGACCCCTCTGCGGGTCAGAGCAGTTCGGCTTCCGCCTGGTAGAACTTCCTCGACAGGTACCCGAGCACTTCGTCGGCGTTCCTGAACCGCGCGTCGCGGTCCTTTTCCACCAGCTTGTCGACCAGCCGCTGGTACCTGTCCAGCCCCTCGGGCAGCGCGGGCGGCGGAGTTTTGATGTGGTGCAAAGCGACTTCCACCGCCGAGACCCCGTTGAAGAGGTGCTCGCCGGTGAGCATCTGGAACAGCAGGACACCGGCGCTGTAGATGTCGGTCCGCAGGTCCAGCGCGCGGCCCTGCACCTGCTCCGGGCTCATGTAGCGCGGCGTGCCGAGGATCTCGCCGTGATTGGTGCGATCGACCGCGTCGATGTGCTTGGCGATGCCGAAATCCACGATCGCCAGGCTGCCGTCCTTCCTGAACATCAGGTTCTGGGGCTTGAGGTCGCGGTGGAGCACCCCCGTCTCGTGGATGTCGCCCAGGGCAAACATCAGCTCGCGGAAGATCTTGAGCGCGGCGTCGGGCTGCATGGGCTTGCCGTCGAGGCGCTGGCTGAGGTCGCCGCCGTCGAAGAACTCCATGACCAGGTAGGCATGCCCTTCCGACAGGCCGTGCCCGTGGATGCGCGCGACGTGGGGGCTGCTGATGCGCTCGATCAGCGAGTACTCCTCGAGGAACCGTTCCAGGGAGTTCTTGTCTTCGGTGACCTCGCTGCGCAGGATCTTGACCACCAGCGGCTCGTCGTCGGACTCGCTCGAAGCGAGGTACACGCGCGACATGCCGCCTTCGCCGATCATGTGGAGGATGCGGATGCCCGGCACCTGGATGCGCGCGCCGAGGGTCTGGCCTTCGAGGCGGGCGGCCACCTCCGGCGTGACCGTGCGCTCGATCTTGTTCTGGGTGACATCGCGGATGGAGTTGAGCAGGCGCTCGCGCGTGAGCTCCTGCTTGCGCAGGTAGTCGTCGGCGCCGAATTTCATCGCCTTGACCGCGATCACCTCGTTGCCCGCGCCCGTCAGGAAGACAATCGGCGGGCAGTGGATGCGCGCCTTGAACTCGCGCAGCCACTCCAGGCCGTCGCCGCGGCCGAGCATGTAGTCGAGGATCATGACGTCGTAGCTGGCCAGCGCGAAGTCGTCGCCGGGCAGGTCCCGCACCAGCGGGTCGAACTCCTCGACTTCGGCATGCGGCCACTGCTGCTTGAGGTAGTGCGCGAGCAGGTTCCTCAGGTCCTCGTCGTCGTCGATGATCAGGACGCGCATCTCAGGCCTTCCCTGCATTGAACTGGCCCAGCGGGATCTTGACGCTGTAGACCTTGATCGGCTCGGCGCGCCCGCGCAGCGTGACGTCGCCGCGGGACTCCACATGCTCCGGCGGAACCATTGCGCGCAACTCGTCGTAGACCTTGTCGCAGATCAGGATCTCGTAGGGCTGCGCGAGCTGCATCAGCCGCGCCGCGCTGTTCACCGGGTTGCCGATGATGGTGTAGCTCATGTAATGCGGCGACCCGACGTTGCCGATGACGGCCTCGCCCATGCAGATGCCTATGCCGACGCCGGTGCCGAGCCCCTGCTCCTTCTCCCACTGGTCGGCCACGGGCGCGAACTGGGTGAGCATCTCCTGCGCGCAGCGCCAGGCGCGCGCGGCTGGGTCGGCCTGCGGAAACGGCACGTTGAACCCCACGAGCAGCGCGTCTCCCGCCATGTTGAATATCGTGGCGTCGTGGCGATACGCCGCCTCGGACAGGATCGAGAAATACTGGTTCAGCATCTCGACCACGCGCCCGACCTCGGTCCGGTCGGTGAGGCTGGTGAACCCGCGCAGGTCGGCGAAGAGGGCCACCACGTTCGAGCGCTGCGCCTTGGAGAAGATCTCGCCGGGCTTGCCCGCGTCGCTCATGATGCGGTCCGCGAGGCGCGGGGAGATATAGCGGGAGAAAGTCTTGCGGATCGCCTCCTTCCTCTCCACTTCCGCAGCGAGGCGCCGGCCCTCGAGTTCCTTGCGCGTGTCGTGCAGGCGGCGGAGCGTCTTGACCCGGGCGACGAGTTCCTCGCGCTTGACCGGCTTGTTGAGGAAGTCGTCCGCCCCAGCCTCGATGCCCTGGATCCGGCTCTTCTGGTCGTCGAGCCCGGTGATCAGCACAATAGGGATCAGCGCGGTGGCTTCCTCGCTTTTCAGGCGCTGGCAGATCTCGAACCCTGAACGCCCCGGCATCATCACGTCGAGCAGCAACAGGTCGGGCGGGTCGGTCATCACGCGCATGAGCGCGGCGTCCCCGTTCTCGACGATGTCGGCCTGCATGCCCTCCTTCTTCAGCAGCAGGCCGAGGTAGGCTCCCATGTCCGGGTCGTCATCGACGACCAGGACGCGATAGGGAGCGACCGGTTCACTCATAGACGACGGTCACTTTCGCCAGGTAGTCGGCGTAGGCGGTGATGCAGCCTTCGATCGCGGCCTTGTCGGAGGTCTTGGCGCCCTCCTCGATGGTCTGGCCGTACTCGGAGACCGGCGCAAAGCCATAGGAATTGCCCACCCCTTTCATCCTGTGGCCGAGCTGCTTCAGTTGCTCGTAATCCCCCGCCCCCACGGCGGCCTTCAGGGAATCGAGCTCCTTGGCGCGGTTTTTCAGGAAGACCGGGATCAGGTCCTCGAGATCCTTGGCGACGACCGCGATGTAGTTGGTTTCGGCCATGGGCTGCAGCGTTCTTGTTGTGTAAGGGTGTGAAGATTATAGGAGATTTGCTTATTTTCTACCTGCGCGGACGTCATAACTTGTCAGAACGGAAACGGCTCAGCCCGCTCCCCAAAGCCACGCCGCGCCCCTCACCCCGCTCGAGTCGCCATGCATGTGCGGAACCAGCCGGGTCCGGATGACGTCCGACAGGATGTACTTCCCCCAGAGCGTCGGCACCGTGTCGTACCACCTGCGTACGTTCGACAGCCCGCCGCCGAGCACGATCACGTCAGGGTCGACGATATTGATCACCGAGGCCAGCGCGCGCGCCAGGCGGTCCTCGTAGCGGGCCAGCGTGGCCAGACTGGCGGTGTCGCCGCCCATGGCACGCGCGACGATCTCCTCGCCCGCCAGGGCGGCCCCACCGGCCTGCAGGTAGTCCGCCGCAAGGCCCGGACCGGAGAGGAAGGTCTCGATGCAACCGGAATGGCCGCAGAAGCACGCCCTGCCCGGCAGTTCGTCCGGACGGGCCCAGGGCAAGGGGTTATGGCCCCACTCGCCGGCAACCGCGTTCGCGCCGCGCAGGACATTGCCGCCGATGACCAATCCCCCACCCACCCCGGTGCCGAGGATCACCCCGAAGATCACCGAAGCGCCTTCCCCCGCACCGTCGGCCGCCTCTGATAACGCGAAACAGTTCGCGTCGTTCTCGATGCGCACCTTGCGCCCGAGCATCGCTTCCAGGTCCTGCTTGAACGGGCGGCCGTTGAGGCAAACGGAATTGGAATTGCGCAGCAGTCCCGAACGAGGGGAAATCGAGCCCGGGGTCGCGATCCCCACCGTGCCTTCCTGTCCGAGGGATTTCTCAACGCCCCTGACGAGATCGCACACTACGCGCAGTGTCGCCTCGTAATCCCCGTCCGGCGTGGCGACGCGGATGCGCTCTACGATGCTGCCCGCTTCGTCGAGGGCGGCAATCTCGATCTTCGTGCCGCCGAGGTCGATTCCAAGCCTGATTGACATGTCCGCCACTATGCCCGCTCAGGCAGGATTTGCAACTTTACTCAGCGGCTTTTTTACCCTCTAATTCCCCTTGTTTCCATGCGGAGAATCAGGATGAATGTCATCGCATCTCTGGTAGTCGCGGCGGCGGCGGTGGCAGCGCCTGCCCTCGCCCATGCCCAGGACCCCTGGCCCACGAAGCCCGTGCGCATGGTGGTGCCCTTCGCCCCGGGCGGCGCAACGGACATCGCCGCCCGCCTCGTCGCGCAAAAACTCACCGAGTCCCTGGGCAAGCAGGTCTATATCGAGAACCGGGGCGGCGCGAACGGGTCCATCGGCGCGGAGGTAGCTGCGCGGGCCCCAGGGGACGGATACACCATCATCATGGGGACCACGGGCACCCACGCGATCAACTTCAGCCTCTACGACAAGCCCTCCTCCGATCCGGTCAAGGACTTTGCCGCGATCACACGCGTGGCCGTGTTCCCGAACCTGATCCTGCTGAACCCGACCGTATCTGCCAATACCGTGCAGGAGCTGATTGCGCTCGCCAAGGCGCAGCCGGGCAAGCTCAACTATGCGTCTACCGGGAGCCTGCTGCAGTTGTCCGCCGCGCTCTTCACCAGCATGGCGGGCATCGAAATGACCAACGTGCCCTACACGGGTTTCGGCCCGATGATGACGGCCATCTCGAACAACGACGTCCAGATGTCGGTCGTGCCCGTGTTCAGTTCCGCGCCGTTGATCAAGTCGGGCAAGGCCAAGGCGATTGCCATCACAAGCGCGAAGCGCAGCCCGACGGCGCCCGAGTACCCGACTGTTTCCGAATCCGGCCTGCCCGGCTACGAGTCCGTATCGTGGTACGGCGTCCTTGCGACGGCGGGCACGCCGAAGCCGGTCGTCGATCGCCTCAACGCCGAGATCAGGAAAATCGTCGCGACGCCGGAAATCCGCGATGCCCTCGCCGGACAAGGCGCCGAGCCGGTGACCGATACGCCTGAGGAGTTCTCCGCCATCGTCAGGGCCGACGTGGCGAAATGGGCGAGGATCGTGAAGGCGACCGGCGCGAAGCCGAACTAGCTAAGTCCGCTCGAGGATGTGCAGGCCGCGCAGGCGATCGAGCAGGTAGATCAGCCCGCGGTCATCGGTGGTCACGTCGTTGCTCTGCACGCGGGGCATGCCCGGCGCCGGCGTCGGCATGTACCACGCGGTTTCCTTCATCGAGTGGGGATTCGAGAAGTCGATCATGCGCAGGCCGTGCGCGAACCACGCGACCGGGATTTCCGTGCCCGTGATTTTCTCGGAAGGTTGGTGGCAGCCCGTGAAGGTCGGCCGCGGCGTGCCGTCCTCCGCCTCCACCTGGTAGGTGCCGATCGGGACGGGGTGCTTCTCGTCGGTGATATCCACCATCCACAGGAAGGACGGCGGCGCGTCTTCGGCGCGGGTCACGTCCTCGTCGGAGACGATCATCATCTTGCGGCCGCGCACGAGGAAAGGCACCGGCAGCGCGGTATGCGTGGGCCACGGGTAAGGCGGACTCCAGTCCAGGCCCGAGACGAACTTGGGCTTCGACATGTCCTCGATGTCGAGGATCACCAGACCGCCGAGCCAGTAGCTCGTATACAGCCGGTTGCCCAGGCGCAGAGGGTGGTGGCAGCGATGGTCGGTGCCCTGCCAGGTGGCCTGCTCCCCGCCGGCCTTCCATTGGCCCGGCATGTGCCAGCGGCCCACTTCCTCGGGCTTGGCGGGGTTGCGCATGTCGACGATCTTCATGATGGTGCCGACATAGCCGTCCTCGGTGGCCGAGGTATAGGCGTAGTCGCCATCGAAATCGAACCGGTGGCAGCCCTTGCCGGGCGTGACCCAGTCGGTGATCTTCTTCGGTTTTTTCGGGTTGGACACGTCGTAGATGCCCAGCCCCGCCTTGAAGTCCTGCGGCGCCAGCTGCGGCGAAGTGTATTCGTGGTTGATGACCATCAGGTCCTTGGCCACCCGGACCTTGTGGGAGTGCGTGCCGGGCACCATGCCGAGGCGCGAGATCTCGCGCGGGTTCTTCGGATCGGACACGTCAACGATGGTCGTGCCGTCCGGGCTGCGCATGTTGCCCACATAGGCCACGTTGCGGTCGACCACCACCTGGCCACCCCCGGCGCAATCGAAATACGCCACCTCGCTGATGCCCTTGCCTTGTCCCATGGATTTCCCCTTGGCCCACTGCAGGCCGAGCGGGAATTATGCCTTGCTGCCCGGCAGAGCGTCTTTGGCGTTTCTCTTGATCAACCTGCGGCGCCGGGCCTCGGACTCGAACTCCTCGAGGTCGGGGTCAAGAGCATCGCGCGCGGAAACCATCCCGATCGGCACGCTGCCATCGACCACGGGCACATGCCGGAAACCGTTCTCGTGCATGAGGAGCAGCGCATAGCCGAAGGTCTCGTCCGGCGTGACTGTCATGGGGTCGCGGGTCATCACTTCGGCAAGCGCGGTGGCCTCCGGCGAGCGGCCTGTGGCCATGACGCGAAACACCGCATCCCGCTCGGTAAAGATCCCGGCCAGTTTCCCGCCGTCCACAACGACCAGCGCGCTGACCTGGCGGCTGGCCATCAACTGCGCGGCTTCGCGCACGCTGGTACTCGGCGCAGCCACCACCAGCTGCTCCTTGTCCATGACGTACCGGATAGCCTCATTCAGCATGATTGCCGCCATCAGATCGCAAAATGGAATTGGCGAGTTTGATCTCGATCAAATGATGCGCCGGATCGCCGATGACCTAGAATGCGCCGAAAGAACATGGAAACCGGAGATGCCGACATGGACCTGAGCGACAAACTGCAACGACTGAAACCCGCCGGCATGGCCGCGGACGAGTGGCAATTGCGGCTGGAACTGGCCGCGCTCTACCGCATCTTCGATTACCTCGGCTGGACCGAGATGATCTACAACCACATCACCGTGCGCGTGCCCGGGCCGGACCGGCATTACCTCATCAACCCCTACGGCCTGAACTACGACGAGGTCACCGCCTCGAACCTCGTCAAGGTCGGCCTCGACGGCGTGGCCGTCGACGGCTCCAGGCACATGGTCAACGTGGCCGGGTTCGTCATCCACAGCGCGATCCACGCGGCGCGCGACGACGCACATTGCGTCATCCACACCCACACCACCGCCGGCATGGCCATCGCCTGCAAGAAGGACGGCTTCAGGTTCGACAACTTCTACAGCGCACAGCTGTCCGGCCGGCTGGCCTTCCACGACTTCGAAGGCATCACCACGGATGTCGGCGAGCAAGAGCGGCTGGTGAAGAGCCTGGGCGACAAGAACATCATGATCCTGCGCAACCACGGGTTGCTGGTGATCGGCTCGCAGGTGCCGCAGACGCTGTCGCAGTACTGGTCGGTACAGCGGGCGTGCGAGGTGCAGATCGCGGCGGATTCTCTCGCGGGGCCGAACCAGCCCGTGGAGCAGAAGGTGATTGACGCCATTCCCGCGCAGGCGGCGTTTTTCAAGTCGGGTGCGGGGACTGGGGTGAGGAGCGGGCAGCTGTTTTTTGATGCGCTGCTGCGGAAGGCGGGGATACGGTATGAGGAGTTGGTGTAAATCTTCGAATTAGGGTCTAGGTTCCTAGATAAATGTATCTGTATCGATACAGACTTGTCTTTTAATCGGCTCCCAGAGCCAATATCCAAAATAAAAGTCTTTAATTGTTCTTAAACCATTGCTTTACTACAGCACGCCAACGCTCGCGCCAACTGTGCATCTCGGACTGTTAATGCGCAGGTCCCTGGTTCGATCCCAGGTCGGGGAGCCATAAGATTCAAAGAGATGGGCCACTTTTCGAAGTGGCCTTTTTCTTTTGTGCAGCAATGTATCCACGGGTGTATCCATGGATTGAAGATCGGTGTCGACGCTGCTCAGACCGAACCACGACGCAATGACCCTACCCCAGCCCCGTAACCCTCTCCCCGGCATCACCGCCTCTCTTCGCGCGCATGCGGCAGGCCGCAAGATCGACAAAGCCGTTTCGAGGCCGTGTGGGCGTCAGCCCGCCGCCGCCACAGCGCGCTCGAACCACACGAATTCACCATCCTTCATCACCCCGCAGAGCGAATCGAGCGCCTTGATGTCGGCGAGCGGGTCGCCCGTGATGAAGATGAGGTCGGCAAAAGCGCCAGTCCGGATGCTGCCGACCTTGCCCTCCAGGCCGATGACCGAGGCCGCGGTCGTGGTGGCGCTGCGCA
>CAMAXP010000037.1 GCA_945862265.1 Bordetella parapertussis | reverse complement strand
CTGACCACTGCAATCAAGGAGTACATCGATTTGCACAATAAAAATCCCAAGCCTTTCGTATGGACTGCCAAGGCCAATGACATCCTTGCCAAGGTCATTCGCGCCAACAGCCGCTTAAGTTCCAAACAGAACGAAGCACTACACTAGGGCTTCAGCGCCTTGTAGAGGAAGGGCAGGCTGCGGTCCATGCGGTAGTCGATATCCGAGTGGTCATCGTCGAACTCTTCATAAGTGTGGCGGATGCCCGCCTGCGCAAGCCGCGCTGACAACTGCCGCGATCCGAACTGGATGTGGTACTGGTCGCGCCAGCCGCAGTCGACCCAGATGCCGCGCAACGTCTTCAGGCTTGCCTTGTGCTTTTCGACCATGTGGACCGGGTCGTTCGCCTGCCAACGCTTCCAGCGCGCCGGGATCACCTCACCCGACTCCAGGTTGAAAGGCACGCGAAAGCCGTTCGGCGCCTTCGGGTCCGGGTCGTAAGTGGCAGCCATGCAGAGGTTCATGACGCCGTGGACCTCGGCGCCCGAGACCTTGGTCTTCTTCCATACCGCTTCGAGGAAGCGCCGGATGCGCCCGTCGTCCAGACCCTGCGCCAAGCCCTTGCGTCCGGCCTCCTTCCCCGCATCGTAGGCGCCCTCCTTGCGCGGCTGCGCCCGGTACTTCGCCAGCAGGTTCAGCGTGTTCGGCCAGTCGTGCCAGTAGACGAAGTCGAAGCACGCGTCGCCCGAGTGGTCGGCCACCGCGCCCCAGTACTGCGGATACTTCATCGCGTGGACGATCGACCCGTAGCCACCGGACGACTTGCCGAAGCAGCCGCGATGCTCGCGGCTTGGAAGGGTCATGAATTCGCGGTCCACGAAAGGAATGATCTCCTTCGTCAGGTAGTCGGCGTAATTGCCGATCGCCGACGAGTTGACGTACTGGTTTCCGCCCAGCGCGGTGAAACAGTCGGGAAAAACGATGATCACCGGCCCCATCTTCTTCTCCGCGATGAGCCGCGCGGCGCGCTCCGGCAGGTTTTCATTGAAGGCTTTCCAGCTGGTGTGCGAAAGGCCCGAGCCGGTGAACCCGACGAGGTCGTAGAGCACCGGGAAGCGTTCCTTGGCGTTGATCCCGTACTGCGGCGGCAACCACACGCCCACCTTCCTCACATGCAGGTCACCGAGCGGGTTGCCTTTGAGGATTCTGGAGGTGTGCTCGAGGACGAGCAGCGTGCCGGGGTGCGGGATGGGGCGTTTGCGGGCCATGGTCTTTCCTGTGCTTGGGTTCGCTTTTCCTTGACGCCCGATTCTGGCACGAGCCCGCCCACGATGGACGGCGAAAGGCGTTCAATCCCGTGCCCGATTTCCGTGACCGCCTTCGCGCCCTTCCTTCTCTTCCGCGCTGCGGTGGCACTTCACGCAGTTTTCGAAGTCCCGGATGCCTTCCTTCTCGTGCTTCCTGCGGATCTTGTCCGGCTGGTGTTCGTGGCAACCATAGCAGGTGTAGCGCTTGTAATCGTTGCCGGCGTGGCAGGTCACGCAACTCGCGTTGTGGTCACCGTCCAGCAGGAACAGCTTGTCGTGCGCAAATGTCGCGGGCTTCCAGCCGGCCTGCCGATGGCATTGCGCGCAGTTGCCCGTCACCTGGCGATGCAGGCTGTCGGCCGGCGGCTTGTGGCAAGCCTCGCAGCGCTCGCGCACATCGGCGCGGAGCAACTGGTGGGAGAAGCGCTTGCCTCTGCGTTCGGTGAGCCTCGGACCCGTGTGGTCGCTGTGGCAGGCCATGCAGTCCTGCTCGAGCAGTTGCTGGTGGAAGGAGGCCTTCACCGCCTTGCGCTCGACAGGCGCCCCCTTGGTCGTGCGCACGCCGATATCGGCCAAGGCGTGGCACTTGATGCAGCGATCGGCGGCCGCTCCGCGCAATGGCGCATGGCAGGCAAAGCAGTCGGTGTTGATCTCCGCGTGTGCGGGCATCACGGCACCCGGACTCACCATGAGGTGGGGATAAGCGAAAACGAGCGCCACCAGGGCCGCCAGGTTGAGCGTGATCAGCGCCATCAGCCAGCCGCGCTTCACCTCCAGCCCCAGAACAGGAACACCGCAATGATGTGGGCGAGCGCAAGCACCGCAAAAGCCAGCGTGATCGGGAAATGCACCGTGCGCCACTGCTTGACGACGTCGAACGTCAGGCTGTCCCAGTACATGCGGTCCTCGAGCTCAGCTTCGCCCACCCCCTGCTCCAGCATCCGCTTGCGGGTCGCCTCGATCCTCGCGCGGGACCGGCCGAGCAGGAATTTCCCCGTCAACCCGCTGCCCACGTTGACCAGCATCGCACCGACCGCGAGCCAGGCGAGGATGGCGTTGAAATGGATACCGGCATGCACCAGCACGAAGAGCGAACCGAGCCAGGCCATGCGCTCATGCAGGCGCAGCAGTCCTTCGGGCCGGCCGGCGCGGATGAGCTTCCTCTTGCGCAGCGAAAACCCGAAAGATCCCAGGATCAGCAGCGTGCCTGGAATCCCGAGATAGCGGCCGATCCATACCGCGTCGTACCACTGCAGGACGGCATCGGCGACCAGCGCGGCCGCGACCAGCGCAAACATCGAGAGCAGGAACGGGAGGACCTCGTGGCGGATCAGCCTGGCTTTCATTGCGTTCATGCCTCCAGCACCAGTGCCGACGCCGGGCTGCCCACGCACAGCAGGCAGTGGCCCGGCGCAACGACGTGGTCCGGAGTGTGTGCATAGCGGACTTCTCCCGACAGGAGCTTCGTCTCGCAGGTCCCGCAGCTGCCCGAACGGCAACCGGAATCGACCTCCAGCCCGTGCCGTTCGGCGAACTCGAGCAGCGACTCCTCCCTGCCCTCCCATGCGAGCGTGCGGCCCGAGCGGCGGAACTGGACCTCAACGCAAGCGTCAAGCCTAGGAGCGCTTTCGGATTCGATCCCGCGTGCGAAGCGCACCGATGCAGGGCCGAACGCTTCGAAGTGGATGTCCTGCCTGGACACGCCCCAATCGGCCAGCGCGGGCACCAGGCTTTCCATCATCGCAGTGGGACCGCACACATAGAACCTGTGACGTCCGTGGGGCAGGGTTCCGCGCAGCAGATCCAGGTCCACGTGCCCTTCGTGGTGATAGTCGCGTCCATACACGTCGCGATCCGTGGGGCGGCTGTAGGCCACGTGCAGGTGCAGGTTCGGGTGGGCGCCGGCGAGCTGCGCCAACTGCGCCCTGAAAGCCTGCTCATCCCCGCACCGGACCCCGTAGTACAAGTGGAGCGTGCGCCCTGGCTGCGTGGCCAGGCACCAGCGCAGCATGCTGAACGCCGGCGTAATTCCTATCCCTCCCGCAATGAACACTGCGGGCACTTCCGGCGTGCTGTCGATGCAGAACTGTCCCGCCGGCGCCTTGACCGCCAGGACGCTGCCGACCAGTACCTGGTCATGGAGGTGGTTGGAGGACAGGCCTGCCGGCACCTCCGGCCTGCCGGCCGGAGGTGGAATGCGTTTTACCGTGATGCGATAGCGCGCAGGATCCGGACGGTCCGAAAGCGAATAGCAGCGCGTGACCGTGCGCTCCCCGATCTTCAACGCAAAGGTCAGAAATTGGCCGGGCAGGTACGGTGGCAGGGGCGCGCCATCGACGGGCTGCAGGTAGAACGAGCATTGCGTCTGCGCGCCGTCCTCGAATTCGCGATGCTCGACGCGGAACTCGCGCCACCCCGGCCAGGCGCCGGAACCGCTTGGCGGAGGATCGTTCAGGATCACGGCTGGGGCGCGTCGGGCGGCACCCCGCCTGCGCCATGCCGCAAAGCTGATTCCAGCGGCAAGCTGCAAAAGCAGCGCCGTAAAGATGCAGGCAAGGAGGAAAGCGGTAGTCACGACAGCAGGACCAGCACCAGCCAATGCATGGCGACCGCCGGCCAGCCATATCCCTCGCGCGTGGTTTTACCTTTCCAACTTGTTTTCATGCGTATCCGCCTGCTCAATCCCTGGGGCGCTCAGACCCGAGGGTAGAATCGTCCCACAAACCCTGAGACACCACTCCCGCGAGAAACCCATGAAGACCGTCGCCCGCGCTGCCGCGCGGGTGCTAGCATTCCCGCCACACACTCTGGAGGGGAGATGATCAAGGCCATGGCACTCACGATTGCAACAGCATTGGCGTCCGGCTGCGCCACCGCACCACAAGTCACCGATGCGATCCGCGCGGACCTCGCACCGACGGGCAAGCTCCGTGGCGGCATGAACCTGAGCAACACGCTCTTCACGACGAAAGACGCAAAAGGCGAGCTGCAGGGCGTCAGCGTCGACCTGATGAGGGAACTGGCAACACGCCTCGGTGTACCGTTGGAGTTCGTCGTCCACCCGACGCCGGGCGAAGTGGCGGACGCCGTGGACAGGAACACCTGGGACGTCACAACGCTCGCCATCGAGCAGGCGCGGGCCGCGAGGATCGCGTTCTCCCCGCCGATGACCGAGATCGAGGCGACCTACGCCGTGCCGAAGACCTCGAAGATCACGAAGGTCGCCGAGGTCGACGCCCCAGGCATCCGCATTTCCGTGCCGGACAAGGCGGGCTACGAGTTGTATCTCACGCGGACGATCAAGAACGCCACCCTCATCAAATCGAAAGGCACCCCGGCGGCGGTCGAGCTCTTCACGAAAAAAGGCGCGGACGCGCTGGGAGGACTCCGGCCCGCCCTGCTCGACACCCTGCCCCAGATGCCCGATGCACGGCTGCTCGAAGGCAACTTCATGACCGTGAACCACGGCCTCGGCACGCCGCGCGCCGGCCGCACAGGCGCGGGCGCTGATTACCTCAAGGCGTTCGTGGACGAGATGGTGGCCTCCGGCTTCATCGCGCGTTCGATCGAGAAGAACCGGGTGAAGGGGCTGGCGGCGGTGGCGCCGAAGAAGCCCTGAACTACAGCAGGATCCGGAAGCGCTTGCGCCCCTTGATCCGGTACACCGAGAAATCGCGCTGGTCGATGGTGGCGATCGCCGCCACTCCCGTCTTCTCCGCCAGCGCAATCAGCGTCGCATCTGCGTAGTCGCAAGGCAGGCCGGCATACCGCTCGAGGATCACGGCCAGCACCTCATGGTCGGCCACGGCCTCCACCTCCAGCAGGCCGGCGGCACGCGCCCGCTGCACCCAGCGCAATGCCGCCCTCTGGTGCGCGGGACTGGCGGCGAGGACGTAGGCGATCTCTGTTATGACGGCCTCCGTGGTCAACAGGCCTCCACGCACCGAAGCAAACCACGCTGCTGCAGCGGCGTGGTGCCTGTCCGAACGGTTGAACAGCGCTACCAGCGCCCCCGTATCAACGAGAGCGCGTGCCACGCATCGCCTTGCGCGCGAGGGCGCGCGCGTTGTCCGACTGCAGGGCGTCCGCGCCCGACTCAGGCACCAGGTCGATCGCGAGCGCCCAGGCGCTGACGCCCTCCGCCGAGGCATCGAGGTACTGGTCGAGGGCACGCACCACCGCGTCCGAGCGCGTCACACCGCGCTTGGCGCAGTATTCGGCGAGCCTTTGTTCGAGGCGCGGGGAGATGCGAGCGTTGACGGTGCGAGACATGGACAGGCCGCGTATTACAAGTTTATAAAATTGTATCACACTCGTTTCTGAGTACCGACAACCGGCCCGGCGATTGCTTGGTTCATGTCGCCTGCAGTTCACTTAAGGGAGGCTCCATGGGCGGTCCGTCACGAAAGGCAATCCGGTTCCTCGGGACCTGCGCAGTCTTGTGGTCCTGCCTGGCCCCCGCCGCAGACACCTACATGGCGCAGGCGCTCTTGCCGCTCCTCACCAATGCGCCATCAAAGAAACTGGTCGTGATCGGTGACGGCACGCACGTGGTGCTGACCGAGAAGAACCGGATGATGCTCTTCCGCGAAATCGACTTGTTCTTCGCGGAAGGGCGGCGCTAGCCTAGTCGGGCGCCACCACCGACCCGGGACGCGCCCGGGCCGCGAGCGCCGCGTCGGTCTTCAGCACGGTGACCGTGTCGCTCACGACGCGGACCGCCGCGTCCAGCAGCACGTCCTTCGCTTCCTTTGCGGCCTTCTCCGCCGCCAGCTGTGCAACGATGTTGCGTTCGTTCGGCTGCAGGCCGTCATCGCGATTGCCCTGCCGGGAGGCAAGGCGCGCATCGCGCAGCGTCTGTTCCGTGCGCCGCACCGATTCGTTCAGCGACACCATGTTCTTCGCGCGCTGGCTCCGCCCTTCGGCGATGTCCTCGAGGAGCATCGCGTAGTCCTTGTCGGCCTTGGAACGCGTTTCGTGCAACAGCCGGAGCAGCGGCATGAGGCCCTTGAGGTCGCCGGCCGCGGCGTACGTGGCAGGACGTATCTGCACCCATGGCAGCGCATTGTCGAAGCTCGATTCGCCAACGCTCTGCTCGTCGAAGATCCCGGGGAAGACGATGTCGGGCGCCACGCCGCGCAACTGCGTGGTGCCGCCGTTGATGCGGAAGAACTGCGCGATGGTCATCTTCAGCTCGCCGAACTGGGGCTTCTGGCTGCCGGCCATGCGGTCCATGTCGACCAGGTTCTGCACGGTGCCCTTGCCGAAGCTCGGTTCGCCCATGATCACGCCGCGGCCGTAGTCCTGGATGGCCGCCGCAAAGATCTCCGAGGCCGAGGCCGAAGCGCGATTGATCAGCACGCCGAGGGGCCCGTCCCACGCGACCCCGGGCTGGTCGTCCACACCCACCGACACCTCGCCCTTGGCGCCGCGCTGCTGCACCACCGGCCCCTTGTCGATGAACATGCCGGTCAGCGCGATGGCCTCGTTGAGCGACCCGCCGCCGTTGTTGCGCAGGTCCACGAGCAGGCCGTCCACCTTGTCCTTGCGCAGCCGCTCCAGCAGGCGCGCCACGTCGCGCGAAGCGCTGCGGTAGTCCGGCGAGCCGACCCGGCGCCCGGCGAAGTCCTCGTAGAAAATGGGCAGCGTGATCACGCCGATCCGGCGCGTGGCCTTGCCGTCGTTCACCGTGCGGACCTCGGAACGCGCAGCCTGCGCCTCGAGGGCGATCTTCTTCCTCACCAGTGCCACCACACGGTGCTTGCCGTCGGGGCCACTGTCGGCCGGCAGCACATCGAGGCGCACCACCGAGTCGGCCGCGCCGCGGATCAGGACCACCGCATCGTCCACCCGCCAGCCGAGGATGTCGGTCATGGCCCCGTCGGCGCCCTGCGCAACGCCAACGATGCGGTCGCCGGGCTTGAGCAGGCCGGACGCGATCGCCGGCCCGCCGGCGATCAGCTCGCGGATGGTGATGTAATCGTCCACCTCCGCCAGGGACGCCCCGATGCCGACCAGCGACAACCGCATCGAGATATCGAACTCGCCCGCCGCCCGCGGCCCGAGGTAGCTGGTGTGCGGCTCGATGGCGGTCGTATAGGCGTTCATGAACTGCTGGAAGGCGTCGGCGGCGCGGATGCGGCTGATGCGCTTGACGAAGGTGTCGTAGCGCTTGTCGAGCACCTCGACGATGCTGCGGTCGTCCTTGCCGGACAGTTTCAACCGCAACCAGTCGTTCTTGACCCGCTTCCTCCAGAGGTCCCTTGCCTCGGCCTCGTCTTTCGGCCAGGCCGCCTTGTCGCGCAGCACCTGGTAGGTCTCGTCCGCGCGGAAGTCGAATCCCTTCGCAAGGAGGCTTCGCGCATACCCGAAACGCTCGCCCACGCGGCGCAGGTAGAGGTTGAACATGGCGAACGGGAGGGCGAGGTCTTCCTTCAGGATCGCGTCGTCGAGGCGCGTCCGGAATACCATCATCGAATCCACGTCCGACTGCACGAAGACCAGCTTCTCGCCGTCCAGCGACTTCAGGTACCGGTCGAACACCTTGCCTGAGAGCGCGTCGTCAAGCGGCACCGGGGCGTAATGGAAGCGGGACAGCAGCTCGGCGGCAATGCGTGCCGCGCGCGCCTCCTGCGGCGCCGCCTTGAGTTCCGCGACCGGTTGCGCGGGCGCAACCAGCGGCACAAGGCACGCGGCCCAGGCCAGCAAAAAGGCGATCCAGTACGGTTTCCTGTTCACACGCTCTCCCTTGAGGCCCGTAGTGTACGTAATCCCGGGCACGGCAATCCCCCGAAAACCCGGGTCTGACCCCGATTTTCGGTCGGTGTTCCGCCTGATTGGCGGGCGGTACCCGGCATTGCGTACAATCCGGGGTTACTCCAAGGGGAATCCCCAGATGAACAGGACCACACTCACCGCACTGGCTTGCGCCGCGATGCTCTCGTTCGCCGCCGCGCCTGCCTGCGCCCAGACTACCTCGGGCCTCAACCGGATCGGGGTCGTGAACCCGGACCGCATCCTGAGCGAGTCGGTTCCCGCGCTGCGCGCGCAGGAACGGATCAAGGCCGAATTCGCCAAGCGCGAAGGCGAGCTGGCCGGTATGGCGAGCCAGTTGCAGCGCCTGCAGGCGGAACTCGAGCGCGACGGCATCACCATGGCGCAGCTCGACCGGCAGAGGAAGGAGCGCGCCTTCAACGACCTGAACCAGGAATTCCAGAAGAAGAAGCGCAGCTTCGAGGAGGACCTCGAGGAAAGACGCAACACCGCGATGCAGGAAGTCTCGGAGCAGGCCGACCGCGTGATCCGCCAGGTCGCCCAGCAGGAGAAGTTCGACATCATCATGCGCGAGGCGGTGTATGCCAGCCCGCGCGTCGACATCACCGACAAGGTCATCGAGGCGCTTGCCGGCGGCGCGAAGCCTGCCGCCAAGAAGTAACTCAGCACAGATGAACAAGGCCTCCGCGGCCGGCGCCACCGCGCGCACGCCCGTCGGCGCAGTCTTCAGCGCCCTCACCCTTCCCGTCCTGCTGTTCGTGGCGCTGCTGTCGGTGCGCTCGGGCTGGCCGCGCCACATCACCGAACTGGGGTTCGTCCCCACGGCGCGCGTGGCCGAACAAGGCGCGCTCCTCCTCGGCGCGCTGTGCTGGGCGGCGTTTGCGTTCCTCTTCAACCGCCTCTGTTCGCTGGTCCTCTGGCGCGGCGTGCTGCTGCGCGCCGGCGTGCAGGTGCCGTCCATGCTGGTCACGCTGGCCGAGATCCTTGTCTGGCTCGCCACGCTTGCGATCATCATCGCCGGCGTCTATGGCCAGTCGGTCACGGCGCTCCTCGCAACCTCCACCGTGATGATCGGCGTGGCGGGCTTTGCACTGCAGAAGATGATCGCCGACTTCTTCGCCGGGATCGCGCTCAGCATCGAGCGCCCCTACGCGATCGGAGACTGGCTGCAGCTCGACACGGGCGGTCCGATGGGCAAGGTTGTCGAATTCGGCTGGCGCTCAACCACGATCGTCACGCCTGAAGACCTCACCATCGTGGTCCCGAACGGGCGACTCGCCGAGCGCGCGTTCACGAACTATTCGCGGCCGCACCGTTACTTCCGCGACAAGATCCGCGTCACGCTGCCCTACAGCGTCACTGCGCACCAGGGCCAGCGGATCCTCCTCGGCGCGGCCAACCAGATCGACGAAGTCGCCAACCTGCCGCTCAAACCCGTCGTGACGATCGACGAGTACGACACGCGCGGCGTGGTGTGGGTCCTGATCTACGCGGTCCCGGACCGCAACCGCCTGATCCCGCTGCGCTTCCTCGTGCACCAGAACGTCCTGCGCAACCTCCACCACGCAGGCATCGAGATCCCTGTGGCAGCGCAGGAGATCCGCCTCACCCGCCCGGCGCCCGCCGAGGACACCGAAGGCAGCCTCGTGCGCCTGCTGCGCCAGTCGGCGCTGTTTGCGGACCTGACCGCGCACGAGACCGCCGAACTCGCGAAGGCAGCCACGCAGCACCTGTGCCACGCAGGCGAGCCGATCCTGAAGCAGGGCAACCCGGGGAGCTCGCTCTTCATCCTCAACGAAGGCCTGCTTGGCGTGTGGATCTCCGGCGCCGCGGGAGGCGAGACTCAGGTGGCGCGGATCCAGCCGGGCGAATTCTTCGGCGAGCTGTCGCTCCTCACCGGGGAGCCGCGCGGCGCGACGGTTATCCCGGTCACGGACTGCCTGGTTACGGAGATTGGCAAGGAGGCCATGTCCACGCTCCTGCAGGCCCGCCCGGAACTGGCCGAAATCCTCAGCCGGGCGCTGGCCGGCCGGCAGGCCGCCAACCAGCGCTCGATGGCTGGCACTGAGCCCGCCACCGAGCGCGAAGGCATGGCGCGCCAGCTGCTCGGGCGCATCCGCGCCTTCTTCAACCTCGGCGCAAAGGGCAGCTGAGCCTCCCCGCTTAAGCCTGCGCGGGCTGCGCCGATGCGGCGCTCTGTTGCTTCAGCGCGGCGCGACTCGGAAAGAAGAACGAAGCCACCAGCGTGCAGGCCGCCATCGCGGCGAGCAGCAGGAACACGCTCCGGAAGCCGCTGGTCTTGTGGTAATGCGAGATCATCGGCACCGCCATCGAGGCCACCCCGAAAGTGACGAGGTAACGTACCGCGAATACACGCGAGCGGTACTCGTCCGGCGTGTAGCGCCCGACGATCGCGTCGTTGAGCGGGATCTGCCCGAACACCGCCAGCATCATCAGCACCGCGACCGCCAGCATGGGCCAGCCGTCGAGCTGGCTCGCGGCAAAGAGCAGCACCACCTGCGCAAGCGAAGTCGGCCACAGCAGCGTGCGCAGGTCATGCTTGTCGATCATCGGCCCGATCACCACCTGCGAGAAGGCCGCGATCGTGTAGACCATGCTGACCAGCAGCCCGATGCCGAGGCTCGTGCTGGTCAATGCGGTCAGCCGCTCGTCGAACACCTTCGGCATGGAGATCGTGGTGGAGTTGAAAATCAGCCCGCCGCAAGAAGTGGCGACCAGCAGCACGAGGATGATGCGGATCATCGTCCTGGTGTCGATGTGCAGCGCGCCTTTCTTGCCGGTCTTCACGATCGCGCCCGGGTCGGCCACGTACAGCAGCCAGCCGATGCCTGCCGCCATGCAGATGGCGCCCGGCACGAAGAACGCCGTACGCCAGCCGTAGTAGTCCATCAGGAAGCCCGACACCACCGCTGCAAATGCGAGGCCGAGGTTGCCGTACAGCCCGTTCCAGCCGAGTACCTTGCCCATGACCTTGGGGTCGGCAACGATCATTGCAGTGGCCACCGGGTGGTAGATCGCGGCGAACATCCCGAGCACGGTGAGTCCCGCGGCGATCTGCCAGGTCTCGGTGGCAAAGCCCGTCAGCACCAGCGCGCCGCCGAGGCCGAAGAAGAACACCGTCATCATCTTGTAGCGGCTCCAGCGGTCGCCCAGCCACCCGGCGGGCAGGCCGAGCACGCCGAACGCAATGAATCCGCCGAGGGACAGCGGCAGCAACTCCGCGTAAGGGCGGTTGAGGTCGCGCGACAGCGCCAGCACCACCGTCGGGAAAATCAGCATCACGAGGTGATCCAGGGCATGGCCCAGGTTGATGAACGGGATCAGCAGGTTGTTGTTTTTCATGGGGTCTCCTCCAGCGTCAGGACAGGCTACGCCGACCGTTTGCGTCCGTCACGCGACTAACGGACAATTACTGTCGCATATGAGACACCCCTCCCCCGCTTCAGCAACCCCACGCAGCATCCGCGGCGACGACTACCAGCGCGTGCCGCGCCCGGTGACCGCGATGGCCCGCGACCTGCCGCCCGAATACGAAATTCCCTGGCACAACCACCCCCGCTTCCAGCTCGTCTACGGCGCACAGGGCGTGATGACGGTGGAAACACGCGGCCGGGCGCAGGGCGAAACCTGGGTAGTCCCGCCGCAGCGCGCGGTGTGGCTGCCGCCCGGCGTGGAGCACCGCATCCTGACTTCGGGCGAGGTGAAGTTCCGCACGCTGTACGTCGCGCCCGAGGCGGCCGGCGGCATGCCGCAGCGCTGCGAAGCCTTCGCCATCACGCCCCTCTTGCGCGAACTGATCCTGCGCGCGACCGAACTGCCGGTCGAGTACGACGAAGGCGGCGCGGCGGGACGCGTGATGCAGCTGATCCTCGACGAACTGGCCTCGCTGGTGGGCTTGCCGTATAACCTCCCGATGCCCGAGTCCAAAGTGCTTACGCGCATCTGCCGCGCGCTCATCGAACATCCCAACGACCGCGTCACCATCGAGGCCCTCGGCCTGCGCCACGGCACGACCACGCGCACCCTCGCGCGGCGCTTCCGGCGCGAGACCGGCATGAGTTTTTCAGAATGGCGCCGTCGCGCGCGGCTGCTGCGCGCGCTTGCGTGGATCGCCGAAGGTCGCCCCATCCTGGCGGTGGCGCTGGACCTCGGCTATGACAGCCCCAGCGCGTTCTCCGCCATGTTCAAACGCGAGTTCGGCCTGCCGCCCTCGCAATATCGCGCCAGCGCCGGGAGCACCGCATGAAGGACACAGACCGTCTGAAAATCACGGGTATCGTGCTGGCCGGCGGCCAGGGCCGTCGCATGGGCGGCGTGGACAAGGGCCTGCAACTGCTGAATGGCCGGCCGATGATCGCGCACGTGATCGAGCGCCTCGCCCCGCAGGTAGAAGATATCGTCATCAATGCCAACCAGAATCGCGAGGCCTACGCGGCCTTCGGGCACCCCGTCGTGCCGGATGCCATCGAAGGCTACGCCGGGCCTCTCGCCGGCCTGCATGCGGGCCTGCAGGCGGCCACGCAGGCACTGGTCGTCACGGTGCCCTGCGACTCGCCTTTCCTGCCCGCTGACCTGGTCGCGCGCCTCGCCTCGGCCCTGGGGGACAACGACCTCGCCGTGGCGAAGACCGGCGCGCAGGCGCACCCGGTGTTTGCCCTCGTGCGGCGGACGCTGCTCGCGCACCTGGCGGCCTACCTCGCAGGCGGCGGGCGAAAGATCGACGCGTGGTACGCCTCCCTCAAGGTGGTCGAGGTAGCATTCGACGACGAGGCGGACGCCTTCAGCAACATCAACACGCGCGAGGAATTGCGCGAACACGAATCCAGATCATGAACACACCCTCGATTGCGAAAGTCGTCAGCTGCATGGACGGCTACGACCCCAACGCGCTGCACGTGGACAAGGCGGTCGAAGCCATCCGCCAGTGCCTCGTGCCCGTGACCGGCATAGAACGCGTCGCGGTACGCGCGGCGCTCGGGCGCGTCCTCGCGGAGGGCATCGTCCCCGCCATCGACGTGCCCGCGCACGACAACTCCGCGATGGACGGCTACGCCCTGCGTGCGGCCGACCTCGCCCAGGGCGCCGAGACCCGGCTGACCGAGATCGGCACGGCGCTCGCCGGGCGCAAGTTCGAAGGCGAACTCTCGGCCCACGCCTGCGTGCGGGTGATGACCGGCGCGGTGATGCCCAAGGGGGCCGATACCGTCGTGATCCAGGAGGTCGCGCGCAAGGACAACGGCCAGGTCGTGATCCCCGACGGCCAGAGGAAAGGCCAGAACGTGCGCGCCGCGGGCGAAGACCTGAAGACCGGGGTGCCCGTGCTGCGCGCCGGCCACGCGGTGCGCCCGGCGGAACTCGGCCTCATCGCCTCGCTCGGCATTGCCGAGGTCATGGTGAAGCGGCGCCTGCGGGTGGCGTTCTTCTCCACCGGCGACGAGCTTGCTTCCATCGGCGCGCCGCTGCCCGAGGGACAGGTCTACGACTCCAACCGCTACACCCTCTACGGCATGCTGCAGCGGCTGGGCGTGGAGGTCCTCGACATGGGCGTGGTGCGGGACGACCCCGCCCTGCTCGAGGCGGCGCTGCGCACGGCTGCGGCCAATGCCGACGTCATCATCACTTCGGGCGGCGTGTCGGTCGGCGAGGCCGACTTCATCAAGGGCATGATGGCAAAGCTCGGCGAGGTCCTCTTCTGGACGATCGCAATGCGTCCCGGGCGGCCGATGGCCTTCGGTCGCATCAATGCCGATGGCCACTCGGCCGTGCTCTTCGGCCTGCCGGGCAACCCGGTCGCCGTCATGGTGACCTTCTACCAGTTCGTGCGCGGCGCCCTGCTCCACATGGCGGGCCGCAGCGACGACACCACCCTGCCGCTCCTGCGCGTGCCCAGCGCCAACGCCGTGCGCAAGGTGCGCGGGCGCACGGAGTACCAGCGCGCGATCCTCTATGTTGAGGACGGGACCTGGAAGGTCAGGCTCACCGGCCAGCAGGGCTCGGGCGTGTTGCGCTCGATGTCCGAGGCCAATTGCTTCATGGTGCTGGAACACGACCGCGGCGATGTCGCCGCCGGGGACCTCGTCAGCATTCAACTCATGGAGGGTCTGGTATGAACCCCCTGCTCAAACTGAACGCATTCGGCCAGTCGGTCTGGCTGGACTACATCCGCCGCGACTTCGTGCTGAACGGCGAACTGGCAAAGCTGATCCGCGAGGACGGCCTCGCCGGCCTGACCTCGAACCCCGCGATCTTCGAGAAGGCGATCGGCGGCGGCAACGAATACGCGCCGGCCATCCGCGCCCTCAAGCAGCGCGGCCTGTCGGCGATGGCGCTTTACGAGACGCTGGCGATCGAGGACATCCAGGCCGCGGCGGACCAGTTTCGCCCGGTGTTCGACGCGGGCAAGGGCCACGACGGCTACGTGAGCCTCGAAGTCTCCCCCTACCTCGCGCGCGACACGGCCGCCACGGTGGTCGAGGCAAAGCGGCTGTGGCGAGAGGTGTCGCGCCCCAACCTGATGATCAAGGTTCCCGCCACCCTGGAAGGCCTGCCGGCCATCGAGCTGCTGATCAGCCAGGACATGAACGTCAACGTGACGCTGCTGTTTTCGCAAGCCATGTACGAAAAGGTGGCCGAGCGCTACATCGCCGGCCTTGAGCGCCGTGCTGCAGAGGGAGGCGACCTCGGCCGGATCTCGAGCGTCGCGAGCTTTTTCATTTCGCGCATCGACGCCGCGATGGACCCCCTGCTGCCCGAAGCGCTGCGCGGCAAGACCGCCATTGCCAACGCGATGCTGGCCTACGACAGCTACAAGCGGCTCTTTTCGGGTCCGCGCTGGGAGAACCTCGCCAAAAAGGGTGCCCGGCCGCAGCGCCTGCTCTGGGCGAGCACAAGCACCAAGAACCCCGCCTACCGCGACGTGATGTACGTGGAGGAACTGGTCGGCAGCAATACGGTGAATACCCTGCCGCCCGCTACGCTCGAGTCTTTCAGGGACCACGGCGTGCCGCGTGCGAGCCTCGAGGAGGACATCGGCGCGGCGCGGGCCACGCTCGAGGCCGTCGCCAAGCACGCCTCGCTCGACGAGGTCACCGACAAGCTGCTGGACGACGGGGTGAAGCTCTTTGCGGACGCCTTCGACAAGCTGCTCAAGGCGGTGGAGACGGCTAGCAAGTCCGCCTAGGCCACGCAGCCCGGAGGTGGGGTAAAGGCGTAGTACTCGCGCTCGACCAGCTGCGCGAAGCGGATCGTCGAGAGGTCGCCGTACTGCGGGCCGAGGATCTGCACCGACAAGGGCAATCCTTCGGGCGAGAGCCCGATCGGCGCTGCAGTGCCGGGCAGGAAGCACATGCCGGCGATGCCGGCCCACCACATCTGCGTGGTCACCGGCTGCGGCCTGCCGTTCACGGGCACCATGCGCTCCCAGCGCTCGCCGGGCATCGAGTGCGGGAAGGCGGCGGTGGCCGCGTTCGGGCACAGCAGCACGTCCCAGTCCCTGAAGAACTCGGCCCATGCCAGGCGCATCTGGTGGCGGCGGTTCGAGGCCACGAGCCAGTCCTTGTGCGGCTGGGTGTTGGCGCGGACCATCTGTGCGTAATAACCCATGTCCTTCGGGGCGAGCTTTGCTTTTTCCGCCACCATCCGGTCGAAGAACTCGGGCGTCTGACGGCCGGAGGTCGCGCCGCGTAGCAACTGGATGAAGACGCGGTGCGCCTCGCCGAGGTCGAAGTCCGGCAACGCCCGGTCCGACACCTTGGCGCCCTTGCCCGCGAGGAACTGCGCAAGCCTGCGGATCGCGAGGCGCTGGGTGTCGTCGACTTCCGCTGTCGGGTGCGACTCGAGCACGGCCACGCGCCAGCCGCGCAGTGTCTTCTTCTCGGGCTTCGGGAGCGAAAGCTTCCACCCGCCGGCATCGAGCGGATCCGGGCCCGCCATGATGTTGAATGCGAGCTCGAGGTCCACCGCGCTGCGCGCAAGCGGGCCGATCACCGAAATGTCCGCCGGGTGCGCGACGCCCGGCAGGCCGTGCCCCTCCATGGAGCACACGCCGTAGGTGGACTTGTGGCCGTACACGCCGCAGAAATGCGCGGGGTTGCGGATCGAGCCGCCGATGTCGCTGCCCGCTTCGAGCGCGGTGAGCCCTGCGGCGAGCGCCGCCGCTGCGCCGCCGGACGAGCCGCCCGGCGTGCGCTCATGGTTCCACGGATTCACCGTCTTGCCGTAGACCGGGTTCACCGTCTCCCAGTCGGCGAGCAAGGTGGGCACGTTCGATTTGCCGAACACGTTGCCGCCCGCATCGAGGAAACGCTGCACCGCGACGGCATTGCCGGCAGCAGGTGTCGTGCAGTACTCGGCAAGACCCCACGTCGTAGGATGGCCCTTGAGGTCGAAGGACTCCTTCATCGTCATTGGCAGGCCGGCCAGCGGGCCGACCTTCGCGCCCTTGCGGTCGTACGCCTTCGCGCGCTTGCGAGCGACGTCCATGTCGAGCACCGGCAGCGCGTTGAGCGCCTTGTCGTGCGTAGCGATACGCCCGGCGTAGTGGTCGAGCAGTTCAAGGGCGCCGACCTTTTTCGCCTTGAGGGCGCGGATCAGCTTGCTGGCGGACCAGAACGCGATGTCCATTAGGGTTCCTCGGGGTCTTCGATTGTGTCGTTGGTTGATTCCATGCCTGCACCGAGCAGCTTGTGCGTCTGGGCGTCCGGCAACGCCTCCACGCCCTTCAGCTTCCGGGTGATCTGGCGCGTGCGGACTTCGGCCTTGTCGATGGAGTCCGCCGCCTTCTGGATCTGCTCCCGCGTCTTGGCCAGGACGTCCCCGAACTTGCCGAATTCGGTCTTCACCGCCCCGAGCACCTGCCAGACTTCAGACGACCGCTTCTCGATCGCAAGCGTCTTGAACCCCATCTGCAGGCTGTTGAGGAGCGCCGTGAGCGTGGTCGGCCCGGCGATCGTGACGCGGTATTCGCGTTGCAGGAAATCGGAAAGGCCCGGGCGGCGGATCGCCTCGGCATAGAGGCCTTCCGTGGGCAGGAAGAGGAGCGCGAAGTCCGTAGTGTGAGGGGACTCGATGTACTTGTCGTGGATGGACTTCGCCTCGAGCTTCAGGCGGCTTTCGATCGCCTTGGAAGAGGCCTCCATGCCGGCCACATCGCCCAGGTCCTGCGCGGCCAGCAGCCGGTCGTAGTCCTCCACCGGGAACTTCGAATCGATCGGCAGCCAGACCTGCCCTTCGCCCTGCCGTCCCGGCAGCCGGATCGCGATCTCCACCCGCTCCCCCGATCCGGGGCGCGTTTCGACGTTCTTTTCGTACTGCTCCCGGGTGAGGATCTGGTCGAGCAGGTTCTCCAGCTGGACCTCGCCCCAGGTGCCGCGCGTCTTCACGTTGGTCAGGACGCGCTTGAGGTCGCCCACGCCCGCGGCCAGGGATTGCATCTCGCCCAGGCCCACGTGCACCTTGTCCAGCTGGTCGCGCACGGTCTTGAACGACTCGCCCAGCCGCTGCTCCAAGGTTGCGTGGAGCTTCTCGTCAACCGTGGCCCGCATCTTCTCGAGCTTCTCGCCGTTGTCCTTCTGGATCGCCTCCAGCCGCGCCTCGACCATCTGGCGCATCTCGGTCAGGCGCTGGTCGTTCGACGCCTGCACCACGGCCAGCTGCTGGTTGAGGCTTTCGGAAAAGCGCCGCAGCGTCCCTGCGCTTTCCTCGCGGCCAAGGCGGGCGTCTTCCTTGGCCTCGCCGAGCTTCTTGTCGACCGTCTCGCGCAACTCCTGCAAGCGGCGCTCATTGGCCGTGGTGAGTTCCACCAGCTGGCGGGAGAACGCGTCGATCTGGTTGTTCTGCACGGTGGCGATCTGGGTCACCTGCCCGGACAACTGCTGCCCCATGCGCGTGACGCTCTCGGAGAGCTCGCCGCGCAAGTCCTTGGCGGTGGCCTGCGCCTCGGCGCGGCTGCGGTCGAACTCCTCGCGCAGGGCGGGTGCGGCGCTGCCGTCATCCTTGCGACCGCGCAGCGCGGTGATGCCGACGATGCTGGCGGCGAGAGCCACGAATAGCGCGAGGATGAGGACTGCGATGAGGACGGCTTCAGGCATATGTCATTGTAGCGTCTGGGGCGGAGGCCGGGCCAAGACGATCCATTTATAATAGTTCGCGTATTGACATTGCCCTGAAATCGGCTCCAGGACTTGGTTTTAAGAAGTAACTCTTGAAGATTTTTACCGAAATATCTAGGCGGCTCGCTTCAGGTCATATCCGCGGATCAGCACGTCCGCCGGAAGGTTCAATGCCGACGCAAGCTTGCGAATCATTTCGAGCGTAAGCGGTCGGACGCGGTTCAGGACCTCCGCGACACGCGCACGCGAGCCGATGCAGGGCTCCAGATCCTTGCGCGACAAGCCGCGCGCTTCCATGACATGCTGCAGGAAATCAATCGGATCGGGCGCTTCGATCGGGTAGTGTTCGCGCTCGTACGCCTCGACCAGCAGCGTAAGAACTTCGAGGCGGTCTGCCTCCAAAGAACGATTCGGGGCATCCCACAAGGATTCGATTTCCTTCAGCGCTGCCTGATGCTCACGCTTGGTTCGGATCGGACGCAGTGTCATCTCTGTCCCCTCATATCGTTTCGGCATCGACCTTGTCGTACTGCCGGTGCGTGCCTATGAACCGGATAAACAGGAAACCCCGGTTGTAGTGCAATGCAGCGACGAGGCGGTAGTCGTTGCCCTTCACATTGAACACAATCCGGTTATTCGCAATCACGCTGGCACTACGGTACGCATCTTTGACATCGGCCGGCCTCCGCCAGTCCGACCTGCTTGCGAGGGCATACCAGGATCGCAACGGGATTTCGGCATCCGGATGCCTCTTCCAGAATTCCCGCAAAGTGGCCAGCGCGATGATCCGCATGGCGATACTCTAGCATGCTCCCAAATCGGGATCAATCGAATCCGGGTCACTCCCCCGCGACCGACAGCCGGTCATCGAAGATCGCCACGGCGCGCGTGCCTCCTCAGCCTTCCTTGTTGCGCATCCAGTCCGCCGTGTGCTGGAACGCGCCCATCAACTGCAGGCGCAGCAGTTCCGGCACCTCGCGGTCCTGCAGCGCGCGCTGCATGCACGAGAGCCACTGGTCGCGCTCAGGCGTTGCGATCGGGTACGGGAGGTGCCGCGCACGCAGCATCGGGTGGCCGATCTTCTCCATGTAAAGCTGCGGCCCGCCCAGCCAGCCGGAGAGGAACATGTAGAGTTTGTCGGCGAAGCCTTTCAACGATTCGGGGTGGAGCTTGCGGATCCCGTAGTACTCGGGCTCGCTGTCCATCAACGCGTAAAAGCGATCGACGAGCGCACGCACCTTGGCGTCGCCGCCGACCTGTTCGTAAGGTGTGGGGTTCACGCCGCCACCGTTCCGAACAACGCGCCGACCCCCGCGGTGATCGCCATGGCCAGCGCGCCCCAGAAGGTGACGCGCATCGCGGCCACGCCTGCGGGCGCCCCGCCCACCTTGGCCGCGGTGCCTCCAAGCACGGCAAGGAACACCAGCGAAGTCACCGAGACCACGCTGATCAGCAACTTGTCCGGCACGAGCCAGGCAGCGGCGAGCGGCATGGCCGCGCCGACGGCGAAGCTCGCGGCCGAGGTCAGCGCAGCCTGCACGGGCCGGGCGCCGAGCACCTCCGACAGGCCGAGTTCGTCCCGCGCATGCGCGCCCAACGCATCGTGCTTCATGAGCGCCACGGCCACCTGCTGCGCGAGGGCGGGATCGAGGCCGCGCTGCTCGTAGATCGCAGTGAGTTCCTTGTGCTCGCCTTCGCTGTCCGTCTCGAGCTCCCGTTTTTCCAGCGCGAGGGCCGCCTCCTCCGAATCGGCCTGCGAGCGCACCGACACGTATTCCCCGGCGGCCATCGACATGGCCCCGGCCACGAGCCCTGCGACGCCGGCCACCATCACGTCGCTGCGCGCCGCGTGGGCCGCCGCCACGCCGAGCACGAGGCTTGCGGTGGACACGATCCCGTCGTTGGCGCCCAATACGGCGGCGCGGAGCCAGCCGATGCTGCCGGTGCGATGCGTTTCCCTGTGGCGCAAGTACATGCCTATCCCTCCCTGAGCGTCATCGCCGGCGAGGCCGTGAGGACCTTGCGCGCCGACAGCCAAGCATTGAGCGAAAGCAGCGCGACCCCGGCGAGCGGCCCATAGACCCACAGGCCGTAATTCACCGGCAACTCAAGCTGGAACACCCGCTGCGCCAGAAGCGTGCTGATCGCCGACGCGGCCAGCGTGGCCAGCAGGCCCGCCACCGCGCCCATCACCAGGAATTCCGCCCGCTGGCTGCCGGTTACCTGCGCGGCCGAGGCGCCGAACGCGCGCATGATCGCCGACTCGCGCCGGCGCTCGTCCTCGGTGGCCACGAGCGCCGAGTACAGCACCAGCAGCCCCGCGCCGAGCGCGAAGAGGAACACGAACTGCACCGCAAGGATCACCTGGTCGATGATGGCCTGCGCCTGCTTCAGCGCCGCGCTGATGTCGACGACTGTGAGGTTCGGGAATGCGGCCACGAGGCGATCCAGGACCGGCTCGGATCCCGCCTCCAGCCGGAACGCCGTGACGTAGCTGGCCGGCGCTTTCTGCAACACCCAGGGCGGCGTGACCACGAAGAAGTTGACCTTCATCGAGTCCCAGCGGAGTTTTCGCAGCGAAGTGATGCGCGCAGTGAACACCTCGCCGCCCGCGTTGTAGGTCAGGCGGTCGCCCATCTTCAGGCCGAGCGTCTTTGCTATGCCCTCCTCCACCGAAGCTTCGCCCTCGGTGCGATTGGCCGGATCGAACCAGCGCCCGGCCGAGACCTGGTTGTGCGCGGGCAGCGTGTCCATGTAGGACAGGTTGAATTCGCGCTCGACCAGGCGCTTTGCGCGCTCTTCCGGATAGTCCTTCTCGCCCACCGGCCGGTCGTTCACCGCAGTGAGGCGGCCGCGGATCATCGGGTAGACGTCTGGCAGCGGCGTGCCCGCCGCGCGAAAGAACTCCTGCACGGGCTTCAGCTGCTCGGGCTGGATGCCGATCAGGAACCGGTTCGGCGCGTCGGGCGGTGCGGCCTGCCGCCAGGCGTTGATGAGGTCGGCGCGCGTGATGGTCAGCAGCAGGATGGCGGTCAGGCCGAGCGCGAGGCTCGCCACCTGGATCGCGTTCGACCGTGAATGGCGGCGCAGGTTGGCGAGGCCATACCGCACCGCCGGGCTCGAGGCGCCGAAGACACGCATCGATACTGACGAGCTCGCGCCGCGCAGCGCGACCCAGGCGATCCCGATGAAGAGCAGCACGGCCGCGCTGAAGCCGCCGACGACCGTCACGCCGAGCTTCAGGTCGCCCGACTGCCACAGCAGCAGGCCCGCGAGCGTGGCAAAGCCCAGTGCGTACGCCACGACCACGCCGCCCTTGGGCGCGCCGGCTTCGCGCCGGATCACGCGCACGGCCGGCACGTTGCGAAGCTGGAGCAGCGGCGGCAGCGCGAAGCCCAACAGCAGGGTGAGGCCGACCAGCGCCCCCTGCAGCGCGGGAATCGCCGTCGGCGGCGGGAGCGCGGCCTGGATGATGCTCGCAAGCCAGTAGGCGATCAGGCCCTGTGCAGCGAACCCCGCCAGGCACCCGGCCGCGCAGGCCGTGACGCCGAGGACGAGGAACTCGATCGAATGGAGCGCCATGAGGCGCGCCTGCGTGGCCCCGAGGCAGCGCATCACGGCGCAACCATCGAGGTGCCGCTCGACGAACCGTCGCGTGGCCAGCGCGATGGCCACGCCCGCGAGGATCGCAGCCAGCAGCGCGGTCAGGCCGAGGAAGCTCTGCGCGCGATCCAGCGAGGCCCGGACTTCCGGTCGCGCGTTCTCGAGGTTTTCGATGCGCTGGCCGCGCTCGAGGCGGGGTTTCGCCCAGGCCTCGAAGGCATTCACGTCCTTGCGCTCGCCTGCGACGAGGACCTGGTAGGTCACCCGGCTGCCCGTCTGGATCAGGCCCGTGGAGGCGACGTCGGCCGCATTCATCATCAGGCGCGGCGCAATGTTGAAGAAATTGGCGCCTCGATCGGGCTCGAGCGTCAGCACGGCGGCGACTGTGAACTCAGCGTTGCCGAGCCGCACCTTGCTGCCCGCATCGGCGGCGAGTGCCGAGGTGAGGCGCTCGTCCAGCCACACCGTGCCCGGCCCGGGCCCGCTGGCCGCGATCGCGTCCGGCGCGTTGAGCCGGGGTGCAATGCGCAGCTTGCCGCGCAACGGGTACGACTCGGTCACCGCCTTAGCGCCGGTCAGCAGGCTCTTGGGCTCGGCGCCCGAGACCGACTGCGCCATGCTGATGAAGTTCGTGCTCTGCGCCACCGCGAGGCCGCGGCGCTTCGCCTCCGTAATCACCTCGGGCTTCCAGGGCTGGTCGCCGGCCATCAGCATGTCGCCGCCAAGCAGCTGGTGCGCCTCGCGGGTGAGGCCCTGGCGCACGCGATCGGCAAAGAAGGAAACGCTTGTGACGCTCGCCACCGCGATCAGCAGCGCGAGTGCAAGCACGCGCAGCTCGCCCGCCCGCCAGTCGCGCGCCAGCATGCGCAGCGCGAGCCGGAGCGTGGTCACGCGACGACCTTGCCGCCGGCGAGCCGGACGATCCGGCCGCAGCGTTTGGCGAGCAGTTCGTCGTGGGTCACCATGATCAGCGTGGTGCCGGCCTGGGCGTTGAGTTCGAACATCAGCTGGATCACCGCCTCGCCCGACGCCGCGTCAAGGCTGCCGGTGGGCTCGTCCGCCATCAGCACGCGGGGCTGGACCACGAAGGCGCGCGCGAGGGCCACGCGCTGCTGCTCGCCGCCCGACAGATGCTTGGGGTAGTGGCCGAGGCGCTCGGCGAGGCCCACCTTCTCGAGCATGGCCTTGGCCTGGCGCTGCGCATCCGGCCGGCCCGCGAGTTCGAGCGGCAGCATTACGTTTTCCAATGCGGAAAGGGCCGGCAACAGCTGGAAGGACTGGAACACGAAGCCCACCGCGCGGCCGCGCAACTCGGCACGGGCATCCTCGTCGAGCGAGAAAAGATCGCTGCCGGCGAGGTGAACCGAACCGGTGCTGGGCGTGTCCAACCCAGCGAGGATGGCGAGCAGCGTGGACTTGCCGGAGCCCGAGGCCCCGACGATCGCCACGGCCTCGCCCGGCATGACCTCGAGCTGGATATCCTGCAGAATGACGAGGTCGCTGATGCCGCTTTTTACAGTCTTGCCTATGCCCCGCGCAGAAAGAACCGAAGCTCCAACCGCCACGCCCGCTGCCTTGCTTGGTTCTTTTGCGCGACTGTTCATTGTGGTGGTCTTGTTCTGGGCGCCCGCGGCAACGGCGGGAACGATCCTGGTTTATGGGGACAGCCTGTCCGCGGCCTACGGCATCGCCCAGGAACGGAGCTGGGTGGCGCTGCTCGAGGCGCGCCTCAAGCGCGAGAAATTCGATTATAGCGTTGCGAATGCGAGCATCAGTGGCGAAACCAGCAGTGGTGGACGGTCGCGCCTGCAGAAAGTCCTCGCGCGGGAAAAGCCCTCCATCGTGGTGCTCGAACTGGGCGCCAACGACGGCCTGCGCGGGCTGCCGGTGGCGGAGATGCGCAGGAACCTCGCCGCCATGATCCAGGCGGCGCAGGCGGCGAAATCGCGGGTGCTGCTCGTCGGCGTGAAGATGCCGCCCAATTACGGTGCAGACTACACGCGCGCCTTCGAGGCCGCGTACACCGAACTGGCGAAGGAATACAAGACCGGGCTGGTGCCCTTCCTCTTCGAGGGGATGGCAGAAAAACGCGAGAGCTTCCAGCCCGACAACCTGCACCCTACCGCGGAAGCCCAGCCGATCCTGCTCGACAACGTCTGGAAAGGCCTCAAGCCCCTGCTGAGGCGCTAGGCAGACGGGCGTAAAATGGCCCGGTGAAACCCGCCGCCAAACCGCTCGTCCCCATGTCTGCCGAAGCGTTGGCGGGCTTCGACGCGATCATCGACGTGCGCTCCCCGGCCGAGTACGCCGAGGACCACGTGCCGGGCGCGATCTCGGCGCCCGTGCTCGACAACGAGGAGCGTGCGCGGGTCGGCACGCTGTACAAGCAGGTCTCCCCTTTCGACGCGAAGAAGCTCGGCGCCGCGCTGGTGGCGAAGAACATCGCCCACCACATACAAGACAAGTTCTCCGCGATGCCGCGCCCCTGGCGGCCGCTGGTCTACTGCTGGCGCGGGGGCAAGCGTTCCGGGGCGATGGCGCACATCCTGCGCGAAATCGGCTGGGACGCCTGGAGCATCGAAGGCGGCTACAAGGCCTACCGGCACTTCATCGTCGACATCCTCTCCACACTGCCGCTGCAGTTGGAGTTCCGCGTGATCCACGGCACCACCGGCAGCGGCAAGAGCCGCCTGCTCCATGCCATCAAGGACACCGGCGCGCAGGTGCTGGACCTGGAAGGCCTCGCCGCCCATCGCGGCTCGGTGCTCGGCACCCTGCCCGGCCGACCGCAGCCGGCGCAGAAGATGTTCGAGACGTCCCTGTGGGACGCCCTGCGGCAGTTCGACCCGGCGAAGCCCGTGTATGTCGAAGGCGAGTCCAAGAAGATCGGCCAACTGCAGGTGCCCGAGGCCCTCATGCACACGATGCGGGCCAGCGCGTGCGTAGTGCTCGAGGCCAGTCGGGACACACGGATAGCGCTGCTGTCCGACGAATACCGGCACTTCTTCGCCGACCCTTCGGTGCTTTACGCGCAACTCGACTGCCTTGCCAGCCTGCACGGCACCAAGGTGATCGAGGCCTGGAAAACCATGGCCGCGCGCGGCGAATGGGACGTGTTGGTGGGCACCTTGCTCGAGGACCACTACGACCCGGCCTACCAGCGCTCGGCATTGCGCAACTTTGCCCGCTTGCCTGAAGCGAAAACCGTCCGGCTCGAGTCCGCAGCCGACGAATCGTTTGCGCGAGTCGCGCGCGAAGTCCTGGACACCCCGCAGCATCTCGAGGCCGCCTGAACCCATGAGCGACAAGAAGGCAGTGCTGGTCGTGGGCGCGGGCGACGCCACCGGCGGCGCAATCGCCCGGCGCTTTGCACGCGAGGGCTACATCGCGTGTGTGACCCGGCGCAGCGCAGACAAGCTCGCCCCGCTCGTCGCGCAGATCGAGGCCGCCGGCGGCAAAGCCGTGCCCTTTGGCTCGGATGCACGGAACGAAGACGAGGTCATCAAGCTTGTCCAGCACATCGAGCGTGAAATCGCGCCGATCGAGGTTGCGGTGTTCAACATCGGTGGCAACGTGCGCTTCGGCATCACTGAGACCACGACCCGCGTCTACACCAAGGTCTGGGAGATGGGGGCGCTGGCCGGGTTCCTGATGGGACGGGAGGTTGCAAAGGTCATGCTGCCCCGGGAGCGCGGCTCGATCTTCTTCACCGGCGCTACGGCAAGCCTGCGCGGCCGTGACGGCTTCGCCGCATTTGCGGGCGCCAAGCACGCGCTGCGCGCGCTGGCGCAGAGCATGGCGCGCGAACTGGGACCCAAAGGCATCCATGTCGCGCATCTGGTCATCGACGGCGCGATCGACACGGCCTTCATCCGCGACACCTTCCCGGAGCGCTACAAGCTCAAGGAAAAGGAAGGCATCGTGGACCCGGACGCGATTGCCGAGGCCTACTGGCAACTGCACACTCAACCGAAGAACGCATGGACCCACGAGATGGACCTGCGCCCCTGGATGGAGCCCTTCTGATGGCGAAGACCGTGGAATTCTGGTTCGACTTCGGCAGCCCCGCGAGCTACCTCGCCTGGTTCCAGCTGCCGAAGATCGCCGCGGCCCGCGGCGCGACCATCGACTGGCGCCCGATGCTGCTGGGCGGCGTATTCCAGGCCACCAGCAATCGCAGCCCGGTCGAAGTTGCCGCCAAGGGACGCTGGATGCAGGACGACCTGCCCCGCTGGGCGGCGCGCTACGGCGCACCGTACGTGCGCAATCCCCACTTCCCGATCAACACGCTCCCGCTCATGCGCGGCGCGGTCGGTGTGCAGATGCGGCGGCCGCAGGATTTCGAACGCTACGTCGCGGCGATGTTCCGCGCGATGTGGGAACACCAGCGCAACATGGGCGACCCGGCCGGGATCGGCGCGGTGCTGCAGGAGGCCGGCTTCGATCCCGCGGAATTCCAGGCGCTGGTCGTCGACCCCGCGGTCAAGGACCGCCTGAAGACCGTCACCCAGCAAGCCGTGGAGCGCGGCGTGTTCGGCGCACCCACGTTCTTCGTCGACGGCGCGCTCTATTTCGGCCAGGACCGCCTCGACTTCGTCGCGGACCGATTGGTCGAAGAGCCCGATGCCGTGCTCGCCGGCTGCATGGACGCGCTGGACCGCTTCATGGCGGGCCTCAATGCCTACGACGCCGCCGCCATGGACGCGGCCATGCACTTTCCGCACGTCCGGCTCGCCGGCGGCACAGTTACGGCCTACGAGAAGCCGGGCAGCAATCCCATGACCCTCTTTGAGCGCCTGAGGAAGCAGGACAACTGGAGCCACAGCGCCTGGAACGAAAGGAAGATCGTGCAGCGCAACGACACCAAGGTCCACATGGCCGTCACCTATACGCGCTACCGCACCGACGGCAGCACGCTCGGCGTCTATGAATCGCTGTACATCCTGACGCTCAATGACGGGCACTGGGGCATCCAGATCCGCTCAAGCTTCGGGCCCTGACCGCACGAGGGAGACCATGGCAAACATGCAGGCCACCAGCACGCTGTTACAGTACATCGGCGAGAACATCGCGCTGTGCCTTGCCGGGCTGTTCGCCTAATACCTGTTCATCGCCAAGCCCTAGGCCACGAGGACGATCGGCGCCAGCGCATCCCCCTGCGGGAGCACGCGGCCGATCGTCGCAGCCTGCGCGTAGCCCGCCGAGCGCAACGCATCGATACAGGCGTCGGCACGGTCGGCGGGGATACTGGCAAGCAACCCACCCGCGGTCTGCGGGTCGAACAGGAGCGGGTAGCGGGGAGAATCGACCCACGCCGCCTGGTCGCGCAATGCGCGCCGCAGGCGGACGTTGGCGGGCTGCAGTGAACTGAGGATCCCGGCCGCGACGGTGTCCTCGGCCCCGTCGAGCACCGGCAGTGCCGAAAGGCTCAGTTCCGCATCCACGCCTGAGGGCCGCGTCATCTCGACCAGGTGCCCGAGCAGGCCGAAGCCGGTGAGATCGGTGCAGGCCGTGGCGCCATGCGCGAGCAGGACCTGCGCGCCGATCCGGTTGGACTGGCACATCGAGTCGAGCGCCGCATCGATCCAGCGCCCCCGCGCGCCGAACTGCGCATGCGCCGCAAACAGCGTGCCGGTACCGATCGGCTTGGTCAGCAGCAGCACGTCGCCCGGGCGCATGCCGCCCTTGCGCAGTACCGTGCCCATGGTTTCGTCGATCAGGCCGTTGACCGCAAACCCCATTGCCAGCTCCGCGCCCTCGCCCGTGTGCCCGCCCACTAGAGCGCAACCGGCCGCATTGAGGACCTCGATGGCCCCCGACATCATCTGCGTCAGTACGTCCTCGACCTTGGCCTCCAAACCCGGCGGCACGGTGACGATCGCCGTCGCGGACTGCGCTTCCGCACCCATCGCGAAGATGTCGCCCAACGCATGGTTCGCCGCAACCTTGCCGAACACATAGGGATCGTCGATGAACGCACGGAAGAAATCCACCGTGTGCACCATCGCCTTGCCGGGAGGCACGCGTACGACTGCGGCGTCGTCGGGCGAATGCAACCCGATCAGGACATCGGGGCGCTCTACCGGATGCAGCCCGCCCAACGCGCGCGACAGCACTGTCGCGCCGACCTTGGCCCCGCACCCGCCGCAGCGCATGGCGATCGCCGACAACGCCTGCGCCGCCTCCTCACCTTCGAGCCGCACCGCAGAAGCCTGTGCGGGAGCGGCCTCCTGCATCGCGGGAAACTCGCTGAACCGGCGCATGAAGCGGCGGTCAATCCAGTCTTTCCAGCGCCAGACCCAGGCGCCCTGAAAATGCAATCCGCGGCGCGAAGCAACGGCGTACTTGTCCCCGGTGCTGATCAGGGCCAGCCAGTGGCGCTGCGCCCGATAAGGGCGCAACGGCCGCCCTTCGACTGCGCGGCGCAGGTTCTCCGCCAGCGGCGGCCCCTGGCGCACCGCGAACACGCCCGCCTTTTCGCGCGGCTGGCCGACCATTGCCGCGATGTCTCCCGCAGCGAAGACCTCCGGATCCGTCGCCGTCTGCAGCGTGTCCTTCACCTCGATGAAGCCGGCCGCGTCCAGCGCGAGGCCCGTGTCACGCAGCCAGGGCGCCCCCGACGCGCGGGTCACCCACACGACCTCGTCGGCCCTCACGACTGCCGCGTCCACGGTACGAAGTTGTCCCGCATCGACCCGGTCGACGCGCGCATTCCGGTGCAGCTGGACACCCCGATCGCGCAGCACTGCCTCGAAGGCATCGCGTACCGCGCCGTTGTGCGTCGGCAGGATGGCGCTGCCCGAATCCAGCAGGTGGAAGTGCAGGTCTTGCGGATCCCGCCCTGCGGCGCGCAATTCGTTGCGCAGCCGGTATTGCATGGCCAGCGTCAGCTCGACGCCCCCGGCCCCGGCCCCGACGACGGCGATGTTCATCGCACCGGAATGGCGGACGACCCGCTCGAGCAGCGCGAGCCAGCGCTGGTTGAAGGCATGGATGGGCTTGACGGGGATGGCGTGCTCGGCCGCGCCCGCCACGTTGGCGAGCATCGGGGTCGAGCCGATGTTGATCGACAACAGGTCGTAGGGCACCGGCGGGCGGCTGCGGCACAGTACCTTCTTTCCCGCCCGGTCCAGGGCGATGGCCTCATCGCGATAGAAACGCGCCCCGGCGAACGCGGCCAGTCGCCGCAGGTCGATGTGCACGTCGTCATACGAGTAATGCCCGGCGATGTAGCCGGGGAGCATCCCGGAGTAAGGCGTGTGGGTATCGCGGCAGATGACCGTCAGGCGCACGCCCGGAACGGGATGCATTCCGAAGCGCTTGAGCACGCCGACATGGCTGTGCCCGCCGCCAACGAGCACGATGTCCCGCAATACCGGCGAGTCAGTCGGATTCTTCAATCCAGAGCATCTGGATCGCTTCGAGGATCTTCTCCCCGGACTTCTGCGGGTCGTCCGCAAAACCGGGAAGCTCCGTGACCCAGCGATGCAGGTCGGTGAAGCGCACCATCTGCGGATCGACGTCCGGATGAGCGTCACACAACGCGATCGCGATCTCGCGGGAGTCAGTCCATTTCATGAGTGCAGCTCACGGGCATGGTTGATGGTGTACTTCGGGATCTCGATTGTAAGGTCTTCGCCCGCCACCAGCGCCTGGCACGACAGGCGCGACTGCGCCTCGAGCCCCCAGGCCTTGTCGAGCATATCCTCCTCGGACTCGGTCGCCTCGGCCAGCGACGCCCCGCCCCTGCGGACGACCACGTGGCAGGTCGTGCATGCGCAGGACTTCTCGCAGGCGTGCTCGATGGCGATGCCGTTGGCCAGCAAGGCGTCGCAGATGGACGTGCCGGGCTTCGCATCGAACTGGACCCCTTCGGGGCACAGGGACTCGTGGGGCAGTACGGAAAGCTTCGTCATCTAGATCTTCAGGTTGGCGATGTTCTGGCCGGTCAGGGCGCTGCGCACGCTGCGATCCATGCGTCGCGCGGCGAAAGATTCGGTGACGCGGTTCAGCGCCTCGGAGGAAGCCTTGATTGCGCGGTGCTCCTCGCCGGCGATGCTCGCCACAAGTGCATCCACCCGGCAATCGATGTCGGTGCGTTCCTCATGCGTGAGCAGTCCGGCATCGGCGGCAAGCGCCGCCCGCACCGCCTCGAGCAGCAGCTGCGCGTCGACCCGCGCCTCCTGCAGGGCGCGCGCATGCATGTCCTCGCGCGCGTGCTCGAAGGAGTCCTTCAGCATGCGCGAGATGTCCTCGTCGGCAAGGCCGTAGGACGGCTTGACCACGACCGAGGCCTCGGCCCCGGTGAGGCTCTCCCGCGCAGCCACCGACAACAGGCCGTCTGCATCCACCTGGTAGGTCACGCGGATCCGTGCCGCGCCGGCGACCATGGGCGGAATGCCTCGAAGTTCGAATCGCGCGAGCGAACGGCAATCGGAAACGAGTTCCCGCTCACCCTGCACCACATGGAAACTCATCGCGGTCTGGCCGTCCTTGAACGTGGTGAACTCCTGGGCGCGCGCCACGGGAATGGTCGAATTGCGCGGGACCACCCGCTCGACCAGCCCGCCCATGGTCTCGACGCCGAGCGAGAGCGGAATCACGTCGAGCAGCAGCCAGTCCTCGCCCGAGGTCTTGTTGCCGGCCAGCACGTTGGCCTGGATTGCCGCGCCCAGCGCGACCACCTTGTCGGGGTCGAGGTTGTTGAGGGGGTCGCGCTTGAAGAATTGAGCGACCGCCCGCTGCACCTGCGGCATGCGGGTGGAGCCGCCGACCATCACAACGCCCTTGACCTCTTCAACCGTCAGGCCGGCATCGCGCAGCGCCTTGCGCGTCGGGCCCAGCGTCTTTGCAACCAGCGCCTGCGTGATCGAGGCGAAGATCTCCGTGGTGAGGGTGACCTCCACGACCGCCCCCGATCCAAGGCGCGCCGTGATGGTGGCCTGCCCGTGCAGGGTCAGCGCTTCCTTGGCCTCGCGCGACTTGGTGAGCAGGAGCCGGGTGTCGTGCGCCGAAAGCGGCGGCAGCTTGGCCTCTTCCAGCACCCAGCAGAACACCCGGTGGTCGAAATCGTCGCCCCCCAGCGCGGCATCTCCGTTGGTCGCGAGGACTTCAAACACGCCCTTGGACAGCTTCAGGATGGACACGTCGAAAGTGCCGCCACCGAGATCGAACACCGCATAAACGCCCTCGGCGGCATTGTCGAGGCCGTAGGCGATCGCCGCGGCCGTAGGCTCGTTCAGCAGGCGCAGCACGTTGAGGCCGGCGAGCTTTGCGGCGTCCTTGGTGGCCTGGCGCTGCGCGTCATCGAAATAGGCCGGCACGGTGATGACTGCGCCGACGAGGTCACCACCCATTGACGCCTCGGCGCGCGCCTTGAGCACCCGGAGCACTTCGGCGGACACCTCCACCGGGCTTTTGACGCCGGCCGAGGTACGCAACTGCACCATGCCGGGCGCGTCGACAAAATCGTAGGGCGCGTTCTCGATGTTGGCCACGTCCTTCAGGCCACGTCCCATGAAGCGCTTGGCCGACAGGATGGTATTGCGCGGATCCTCGGACTGCTCGTCCTGCGCGGCATAGCCGACCTCGGTCCTCCCGTCCGGAAAGTACCGCACTACTGAAGGCAGCAGCGCACGGCCCTGCCCGTCGGAAAGGCATACCGCCGTGCCGCTCCTGACCGTCGCCACCAGCGAGTTCGTAGTGCCGAGGTCGATGCCGACCGCGAGCCGGTGCTCGTGCGGCGCAGTCGATTCGCCGGGCTCTGAAATCTGGAGCAACGCCATCAGTGTTCCTTTGCGGCCATTACTCGTCCAGCGCCTCGTAAGCGGCGCCGACTTCCTCGCCGAACCGGGTGAGGAACTGCAGTTCGCGCACTACGCCGACTGCCGCAGCCGGGTCCTTTTCGGTATCGATCTTGGCGGCCAGGATCGCCTCGAGCCGCTGCCGGTCACGCGCAAGCTGCGCCGAGAGCTGGTCAAGCGCCGCGGCGTCATGGGCCTCCTCGAGCGACTCGCGCAACTCCATCTGGCGCATCAGGAAAGCGGGGGCCATCGCCGTGTTGGTCTCGAAGCCGACATCATGTCCCGCCTGCTCCAGCAGGTACTTGGCGCGCAGCACCGGGTCCTTGAGCATCCGGTAGGCCTCGTTCACGCGCGTGCTCCACTGCATGGAAGCGCGCTTCTCTGCTTCGCCGGCGTTGACGAACTTGTCCGGGTGGATGCGCGCCTGGATTTCGCGGTAGGCCCGCTCGAGGGCGACCGCATCCAGCACGTAAGCCTTAGGGAGGCCGAAGAGAGAAAAGTGATCCTGCGCGATGTTGTTCAATGTCATCAGGAATGAAAAGGGGGCTTTCGCCCCCTCGCTTGCAATTTGCACAGACCTCCCACGCGCCTCCGCCAGCGCATGCCGCCAGTCGGCCGGCTACGCGAGGGTCGTGCAATCGTTATTCTAACCCTAGATGTTGAAGCTCTCTCCGCAGCCGCACTCGTCCTTCACGTTGGGATTGCTGAACTTGAATCCCTCGTTCAGGCCTTCCCGGGTGTAGTCGAGCTCGGTGCCGTCGATATAGGGCAGGCTTTTCGGGTCGACGAGCACCTTCACGCCATGGCTGTCGAACAGCACGTCGTCCGGATTCACGGCATCCGCGAATTCGAGCTTGTAGGCCATGCCGGAACACCCGGTGGTCCGCACGCCCAGGCGCAGGCCCACGCCCTTGCCCCGCCGCGACAGGTACCCGCTCACGTGGGTGGCGGCTTTTTCGGTCAGCGTAATGGCCATGGCGTTACCCGTTCGCAGCCTGTTTTTCGGGCGCGGCGGCGGCATGCTTCTGCTTGTAGTCCGCGACGGCCGCCTTGATGGCGTCCTCGGCGAGGATCGAGCAGTGGATCTTGACCGGCGGCAGCGCGAGCTCGGCGGCGATCTCGGTGTTCTTGATCCCCATGGCCTCGTCGAGGGTCTTGCCCTTGACCCATTCGGTGATGAGCGAGGACGACGCGATCGCCGAGCCGCACCCGTAGGTCTTGAAGCGCGCGTCCTCGATCGTGCCGTCCTTGCCGACCTTGATCTGCAGTTTCATCACGTCGCCGCAGGCCGGGGCGCCGACCATGCCGGTGCCGACCGACTCGTCGCCCTTCTCGAACGACCCAACGTTGCGCGGGTTCTCGTAGTGATCGATGACTTTGTCGCTGTATGCCATTGCCGTGCTCCTAGTGTGCAGCCCACTGTACGGTGCTCAGGTCCACACCGTCCTTGTACATATCCCAAAGCGGGGACAGTTCGCGCAGTTTCGCAACCTTGGTCTTCAGCAGATTGGCCGCGAAATCGACTTCCTCGACGGTCGTGAACTTGCCGAGGGTCATGCGGATCGAGGAATGCGCGAGTTCGTCCGAGCGGCCCAGCGCGCGCAGCACGTAGGACGGCTCGAGCGAGGCCGAGGTGCAGGCCGAGCCCGAGGACACCGCGATGTCCTTGATCGCCATGATCAGCGATTCGCCCTCGACGTAGTTGAAGCTCACGTTGAGGTTGCCGGGAATGCGCTGCTCGAGGTCGCCGTTGAGCACCACGGCCTCCATCCCGGACAGCTCCCTCCAGAGGCGGTCGCGCAGCATGCGGATGCGCTCGTTGTCGGCGGCCATCTCGGCCTTGGCGATGCGCGCGGCCTCGCCCATGCCGACGATCTGGTGCGTGGCCAGCGTGCCGGAGCGGAATCCGCGCTCGTGGCCGCCGCCGTGGATCTGCGCCTCGATGCGCACGCGGGGCTTGCGCCGCACATAGAGCGCCCCGATGCCCTTGGGGCCGTACATCTTGTGCGCGGTCATGGTCATGAGGTCGACCTTGAGGGTCGACAGGTCGATCCCGACCTTGCCCACGGCCTGCACGGCGTCACAGTGCAGGATGATCCCCTTCGCCCGGCAGATCTCGCCGATCGCGGCAATCGGCTGGATCACGCCGATCTCGTTGTTCACCATCATGATCGACGCGAGGATCGTGTCCGGGCGGATCGCCGCCTTGAACTTCTCCAGGTCGACCAGCCCGTTTTCCTCGACATCGAGGTAGGTGCACTCGAAGCCCTGTCGCTCGAGCTCGCGCATCGTGTCGAGCGTGGCCTTGTGCTCGGTCTTCTGGGTGATGAGATGCCGGCCCTTGGTCTTGTAGAACTGCGCGGCACCCTTGATCGCGAGGTTGTTGCCCTCGGTGGCACCGGAGGTCCAGACGATTTCGCGCGGGTCCGCGCCGAGCAGTGCGGCGACATGGCCCCTCGCCTCTTCCACCGCCTCCTCGGTTTTCCAGCCGTAAGCGTGCGAACGCGAAGCCGGGTTGCCGAAGTGCTCGGTGAGGTAGGGGATCATCTTCGCCGCGACGCGCGGGTCAACCGGCGTGGTCGCGGAGTAATCGAGGTAAATCGGATAGTTCATGTCAGGCTGCAAGTCCTACCGGGGACTTGGCGCCCGGGCGGAGGTCCTTGATCACGTTGGTCTGCTTCTTCTGCTGGTCGACGAGGTCCTGCAGCGTAACCGCGCTGAGGTACTCGAACATCTTGGTATTGAGGGTGGCCCAGAGTTCGTGCGTCATGCAGCGCTTCTCGCCATCGCTGCAGTTTTCCTTGCCCGCACACTGGGTCGCGTCGAGCGGCTCGTCCACCGCGAGGATGATGTCGGCGACCGACATGGTTTCCAAAGGCTGCGCGAGGTTGTAGCCGCCGCCCGGACCGCGCACGCTGGATACGAGCTTGTGCCGGCGCAGCTTGCCGAACAACTGCTCCAGGTAGGACAGCGAAATGTGCTGCCGCTCGCTGATCGTCGAAAGCGTCACCGGGCCGCCGGTCTGGCGCAAGGCCAGATCCACCATCGCCGTCACTGCAAACCTGCCCTTGGTCGTGAGTCTCATGCGCTTTTCCTCATTGTGCTTGATACCCGATCTAATTGCTCAAGTATACCCAATCCCGACAATCGCAGTCAACTAATAAACCCTTTCATTTCACCGCCCTGAGGCGATCCGCCTCGGTCTCATGCGCGGCCAGTTCCCGCTCCAGTCGATCCAGTTTGGCGCGCAACGCCTGCACGGTCTGGTCGAGTTCCTGGGAATGCTCGACCAGTGTCCGGATGGCCTTCGCGTACGAATCGTCCTGGTCCTGCACGACCGCGTAGGCGGAAAAGCGCACGGCCTCCGCGCCTATGACCACGCCCTTGCCTAGCGTAGGGTGGCGCTTGCCGCCGCTCCATGAGGTACCGCCAAGGGTGACGCCGTGATGCAGCGTGCAGTCGTCGCCGACCTCCGCGGTCTGCCCGATCACGACGCCCATGCCGTGGTCGATGAACACGCGCCGGCCGACTGTCGCGCCCGGATGGATTTCGATGCCGGGTAGAAATGCCTACCATTTTAGTCAACTATTCGCCGGGTGCCTCCCGGCGCTTCAGGAGCGCGCGGATCAACCCCCTGATTATGTTCACTTCTTCCCGCTCCGGGCGGGCCCTCGCAAACAGCCGCCGCCAGCGATCGCGCAACCTCCCCGGGTTCGCCGGGTCGAGAAATCCGCTCTCGATGGAGACCTGTTCGAGGTGGGCATAAAGCGCTTCGAGATCAGCCACGGTCGCCAGCGGTTCGGGCCGTCCGGAGGGCATGGCACCCGCAGTGGCCGCCATGCGCAATTCGTAGGCGACCACCTGCACGGCCTGGGACAGGTTGAGTGAACTCCACGCCGGGTCAGTCGGGATGCGCACATGGCGCTGGCAGGCGAGCAGTTCGTCGTTGGTCAGGCCCGACGCCTCGTTGCCGAACACGAAGGCGACCGGCCCGCCCGATGCATCGCTGAGCGCGGCCGGGGCGGCCTCGCGCACGGCCAGGTTCTCGGGACCCCACTCGCGCATCCGCGCCGACAGCGCATAGGCGGCTACGCAATCGCCGATCGCCTCGGGCAGCGTGTCGAACACGCGCGCAGCGGCAAGCACATCGTCGGCGCCGCTCGCGAGGGCCTCGGCCTCGGGATCGGGAAAGCGCTTGGGCGCCACCAGCGCAAGCGAATGTATGCCCATGTTCTTCATCGCGCGCGCAGCCGAACCGATATTGCCGGGATGGCTGGTGCGCACGAGCACGATGCGGATGCTTGAAAGGCGGTTCGCCGGCAGGTCTTCGTCCATGCGCAAGTGTACCGGGGTGGCTCCAGTTAAAATACGCCCTCACACCCGCTCTGAAGAAGACACCATGCACCCGATGTTGAACACCGCCGTCAAGGCAGCCCGGCGCGCAGGCGCGATCATCAATCGCGCATCACTCAACGGGGGATTCGAGGTGCAGTCAAAGCGGGCCAACGACTTCGTCACCGAGGTCGACAAGGCCGCCGAGGCCGCGATCATCGGCATCGTCAAGCAGGCCTACCCCGAGCACGCGATCCTCGCCGAGGAATCCGGCGAGGACGCCGGCGGCGCGAAGAACGAGTACACGTGGGTGATCGACCCGCTGGACGGCACGACCAACTTCATCCACGGCTTCCCGCAGTACTGCGTGTCGATCGGCATCCGCTACCGCGGCCAGATCGCCCACGCGGTGATCTACGACCCGATGAAGAACGAGCTGTTCACCGGCTCCAAGGGCCGCGGCGCCTTCCTCAACGACCGGCGCGTGCGCGTCACCAAGTGCGCGCACCTGCGCGACGGCCTCATCGGCACGGGCTTCCCGTTCAAGGAACTCACCCGCCTCGACCTCTACACCAAGCAGCTGCGCACGATGATGAAGTCCAGCGCCGGCGTGCGGCGCGCGGGCGCGGCGGCGCTCGACCTCGCCTACGTGGCCTGCGGGCGGCTCGACGGGTTCTGGGAAATGGGCCTGTCGAAATGGGACATGGCCGCCGGCTCGCTGCTGGTGAAGGAAGCGGGCGGCCTGGTAGGCGGCCTCCAGGGCGAGGACGACTGGTATGAGTCCGGCGACATCGTCGCCGGGACGCCGAAGGTATTCGCCCAGCTCCTCGACGCGATCAAGTAGCGTTCGATCAAGTAGCGCCGCGTATCCGGTCGACCAGCGCGAGCGCGTCGGCCGGCAGGGTGTTCCCGCGCCAGGCCACGTGCTGGTCGGGACGCGAGAGCACCAGCTTTTCCCGGTACAGCCCGTGCGCTTCAGGGGCATCCACATCGAGGACGGCCAGAGGCACGTTACGCAGCCGCGCAGCGTTCGTCAGCGCCGAAACATCGATCGCCGGATCGAAACGCATCAGCGTGTACTCCGGCCCCAGCGCATCGTAGAGCGAGCGGCCGTCGCGCAGCCAAAGGTGGGGCGCCCTGCAGCCCGGCACGGTCGAAGGGGTGAAGGTCGACATCGTGTATGGCGGCGGCGTTCCCCCATCGTAGGCAATGATCGGCGAGCCCGTGTAGTAGTAGCCGAAGTTGAGCCCCGCGCAGCAGTACTGCTGCACGTTGAGGTCGTAGGCGGATTTCCCGACCGCGGCACGCACCTTGTCGCCTTCGGCGCCCTCGGCCTCGATGTTTTCGGGGACGCCGCCGCGCTGCTTTGCCATCGCATGCGCGTGGTTCATCGCGAAATGCGACACCTGCTCGGTGATCGGCAGCCGCTCCCGCTCATAGACGTCAAGGATCCCGTCGCCCGCCCAGCCATTGAGGTGCGCAGACAGCGTCCATGACAGGTCCATCGCATCGGCGATTCCCGCGTTCATGCCATAACCGGCATAGGGCACCCAGATGTGGGCCGCGTCTCCGCAGATGAACACGCGCCGGTCGCGGAACCTGTCGGCCACGAGCCTCCTGCCGAACCAGTCCTCCTTGGTGAGCACCTCGTACTCGAAGTCCGGCCCCACGCCCAGGATCGCGCGGATGGCCCAGTCCCGGTCGATCGAATCGAAATCCGCCTCCGCCTCGCGCAGGTAGTTGTGCACCAGCCAGGTCTCGCGCCCGTCGATCGCGTAGACATTGCCCGAGCGCTTCGGGTTGAGCGAAAACGTGCCCCAGGCCGGCGGCACCTTGAGCATGCCGATCAGGCCCGGCGCCCGGATGTAGGTCGACTGCACGAGCTGCACGACCGCATCGCCGCTGAGCGTTGCGCCAATTGCCCGCCGAATCTCCGAGCGACCACCGTCGCACCCCACGAGGAACCGGGATGCGATCCGGTACGTCTCCCCGGTATCAAGGTCGCGGGCCGTGGCCGTGACGCCATCGGCATCCTGCACGAACCCGTCGATCGAGGTCCGGTTGAGCATCGTCACATTGGCCATGGCGGCCGCGTGCTCGAAAAGGATCGGCTCGAGGAAGATCTGGTTGATCCGGTGCGGTGGTTCGGGCGTAGGCCACCAGCCGTCCGGGCCGTCCTTCGCCACGTACCGGTCCCGGCGACAGGGAATAGGGATACGTGTCAGTTCCGCGCCCACGAACGAGGTCCGGTACGCAACGTCGTTCGGGTAGTCCGGGGGCAGCCCGGCATTGCGCAACTTCTGCGCCACGCCAAGGCGGCGGAAAATCTCCATGCTGCGCGCAGCAACGTGGTTGCACTTCACGCTGGGCGCTTCGCCGCGGTGGCGCAGTTCAGCCACCACGACACGGATCCCGCGCAGCGCAAAATCCATCGCCAGCGTGAGGCCCACCGGGCCCGCGCCGACGACCAGCACCTGCGTATCCAGGTCAGGCTTCATAGGGACTCTTGAGGATTCGATTTCATGCAGCGGATTATCCCCCGCCCCTGCCCCTGCCGCGGCGCGCATCGGGATAAAATCGCACCGACCATGGCTGACGAACTCGACTTTTCCGCCCCCCCGGCCGCGCACAACACGGTGCAAGGGACGGCGCACAGCACCGCCTACAGCCCCAAGCTTGCGCTGGAGTTTTTCCGCGCCACCGGCACGGTGGAAGTGAAGCCCGCCGCAAAGCTCATCTTCAGCGAAAACGAAAAGTCGGGCGGGTTCTTCTCCAAGGGCGCACGGATGTACCTGCTGCTCGACGGGGAAATCGGCCTGATGATCCACAACAAGTTCTTCGGCGTCGTGAAGGCCGGGGAGATTTTCGGCGAGCTGGCAGTGATCGCCGGCGTGCCGCGCAGCGCAACGGCCATGGCCAAGACCGAGTGCAAAGTGCTCTCGCTCGACGAGAAGCAATTCCACGCGGCGCTCCAGAAGACCCCCGAATTCGCACTGATGATGATGAGCAGCATGGGCCAGCGGATGCGCCAGAGCATCGCCAGGCTCGGCGCAGGCTCAGCCAGCGCACCGCCCGTGGAACGCGGCGGCATCATCGACCGCAAAATGCTGCAGGAACTGGCCCGCGACCTGGGCGGGCAACTGCCGATCCCCTACGGCCTGGGCAAGGTCATCGTGGCCGCAGGCGCGGTCGGCGCATCGATGTATGTGGTGATGGAAGGCCACGTGGCGATCTCCATCGGCACCCGCGTGGTGGAGCGTGTCGGCCCCGGCGGGATGTTCGGCGAAATGGCGCTGGTGGACCGCACGCCCCGCGCCGCTACGGCCATGGCCGAGAGCGACTGCGCGCTGATCGCCATCGGCCGCAACGATTTCATCTCGCTGGTGAAGGCCAAGCCGCTCTTCGGCGCACTGCTGCTGAAATCGCTGGCCGAGCGGATGCAATACCTCGCGCAACAGGTCGCGCAGCAGGGATAGCGAGACGAGAAGAGGGCGGCTGCCGGCGCGCGTATTCATGCCGGCCCTGCCCGCCTGGCGCAGCCCCGACGCTCATTGCGGCGATTTCTTCCAGCGCTTGCCGAACCCGATCGGATCGGGCGCGATCGATGCAATGCGCGAGAAGAGCTGCTCGAACTCCTTGTCCGGCACGCCTGCCACCGGGTCCTTGTTGGCCGAGAACCCGCTGCCGATGGCCTCCCAGTCTTCCGCCTGCAGGTGCTCGGCGGCAAGCGGCAGCACCTTACTTTCTTCCTTGCGCATGTGGTTCCAGTGGAAATCGGCATAGGCGTCCACCGCAGCCTTGAAGCTGGTCGCGCCGCCGGGGAAATGCTCCTCGAAGTACTTCACCTCCGTCTCCAGGTCGCGGATCAGCTTCGCCCCCATGAGATGCTCTTCATGCAGTTCGCCAACCAGGGTGACGGCTTCGGGCAGGCGCTGCACGAGGCGCGCAAAGAGGAGCTTCTCCTCCTTGGGGTGATGCAGCCGCTCGGGGAATTCGTCGATGTAGTAGATCATTGCGTGGAACACGCTGAAGTCGGGCTGGACCTTGGCGTCCAGCGACTGCTGGGCAAGATAGCGCAGCCCGTGCAGGACCGCGGAAATCGTGCGGTGTTCGTCCTTGATGGTGCGTACTGCCAGGTCCCTTGCGTCGGTCATTTGCCCCCTCCCATGTCTTCGATTGCAAGCACCAGGGTCTCCAGTACCTTGACCCGCGCGTGGTACTTGTCGTTCGCCCCGATCAATGTCCATGGCGCGACGTTCGTGCTGGTGCGCTCGATCATGTCGGCGGCTGCCTCCTGGTAGGCGTCCCACTTGCCGCGGTTGCGCCAATCCTCTTCGGTGATCTTGAACTGCTTGAAGCGGGTCTTCTCGCGTTCCTTGAAGCGGCGCAGCTGCTCCTCCTTGGAGATCTGCAGCCAGAACTTGGCGACGATCGCGCCATTGCGGGCCAGCTGCTCCTCGAAATCGTTGATTTCCGAATACGCGCGCATCCAGTCCGGCTCCGAGCAGAAACCCTCGACGCGCTCGACCAGCACCCGGCCATACCAGCTGCGGTCATAGATGGTGAACTTGCCCTTGCGCGGAACGTGGCGCCAGAACCGCCAGAGGTAGGGCTGCGCGCGCTCCTCGTCGGTGGGGGCGGCGACCGGAACGGTCTGGTAGAGCCTGGCATCCAGGGCCGCCGTGACCCGGCGGATTGCCCCGCCCTTGCCGGCCGCGTCCATGCCCTCGAACACGCAGACGACGTTGCGGTTGGCGAATTTCGGGTTGCGCGTCGCGAGCGCGAGGCGCCGCTGGAGCTTCTCGATCTTGCGCGCGAACTTGGCCTTGGCGATCTTCTGCGAGAGGTCCAGTTCCGCCAGCACGTTCACCTTGTCCACTGTACGCGCGATGGGCGCGGCCACGACCGCCGGCGCGGGCCGCAAGGCCGGCGCCTTGGTGCGCTTCCTCATCGCATCCAGCAATGTCTGCGCAACGGTAATGGAGCGGTATTCCGGGTTCGCACCCTCCACCACGATCCACGGGGCATTGGCCGTGCTGGTGCGCCGCAACGCCTCTTCGCTGATCGAGTAGAAGCGCTTGTAGTGCTTGAAGAAGTCCCAGTCGCGCTGGGTGACGCGCCAGGCGGTATCCGGGTCGGACTCCAGGACCTTCAGGCGCTTCTTCTGCTGCTTTTCCGAAAGGTGGAACCAGAACTTCAGCACCAGCGCGCCCTCGCCGGCGAGCATCGCCTCGAAGCGGTTGATTTCCTCGATCGAACCGAGCAGGTCCTTGGTCCCCGACTGCTTGAACACGCGCTCGATGATGGGCGCCGTGTACCACGAACCGAACAGCATGCCGATGCGCCCCTTGGGTGGCAGCGCACGCCAGAAGCGCCACATCCGCGGGCGTTCGCGCTCCTCGTCGGACGGGTTGTCGAACGCCTGGGTGTGGATGTGCCGCGGGTCCATCCACTCGTTGAGCAGGTTGACGGTCTCCCCCTTGCCCGCCCCGCGCACGCCCGAGATCAGGATGATCACCGGGAATTTCGCGAGTTTCGACAGCGCGAACTGGGCGTCGAGCAGGTCGGCGCGCAACTTCGGGACAATCTTCTTGTATTCGTCCTTGGAGAGCTTGTGACCGACTTCCGCAGATTCGAACATTTTTTCCTCCGTGAATCAGTGCGACATCAGGACAGGCACCGTCATTGCTTCCAGCAGGGTACGCGTGGCACCCCCGAGAATCTGCTCGCGCACGCGCGAATGCCCGTAGGCACCCATCACAATGAGGTCGGCCGAAAGATCCGCGGCGCGCGACAGGATCTGCGCGCCGACATCCAGCGTGGTCCCGGACTGCTGGGACACGGTCACCTTCACGCCATGCCGCGCGAGAAACAGGCCGATGTCCGCGCCCGGCAATTCGCCGTGCTGCGCACCGCCGCGCCCGGGATCGAAGGCGACGATATCCACCTGAGCAGCATCCCGCAGAAGGGGCAGCGCATCGCGCAGGGCCCGAGCCGCTTCACGGCCGGCATTCCAGGCCACGAGCACGCGCTTGCCCACCGTGGGGAAGCGCCCCGCGTACGGCACGAATATGACCGGGCGCCCGGCCGCAAGTACAAGGTCCCCGGCAAAGCCCGCGGGCAGGCGGTTAGCCTCCTCCCCTTTGAGCTCCGGCTGGCCTGCGATCACAACGTCTGCATAGCGTGCGCTGGTGCAAAGAGCGGTGACCGGGTCGCCGTACCCCCGGCGCCATTCGCATTTGACCGCACGGTGGCGGGACGATGCGGCGCGGAAAACTGCTTCGGCAGCCTCCAGCGCGGAGGCGCGGCGGCGGGTTTCGATCTCAACTACCGCCGGGCCTGCTTCGGCAAGGGCGTAGGACGGCACGAAGGGCGTCACCGGCACATAAAGACCCACCAGGTGGGCGTCGAACCGCTCGGCCATTTCAAATGCAAGCGCGAGGCGCTCTTCACGACGCGGGGCGTCGTCCAGGTGAAGCAGGATCGTCTTGTAGCTCATCAGCGGCCTCTCGGTAGGGGTCTGGTCTGTGCCAAGTGTCCCAGCGACGGGAACCGCCTGTTTTGACCTGCATCAACTGGCGGCCGGGTCCCCGGCTGGAGGATTAAAAATGCCGTGGTGAACGCTCCCACCCCGCAGACCGCCGCAGGCCACACCCCGATGATGCATGGGTGTAAAGCCCGCCAATTTATTGGGCTTTCGGGCGACTGACGCGACGACCTGTACCGCAACCTCCACTGAAACCCACACCGAAACGAAACGGTCGCGGCGAACCGGGCGAACTGCGTGTCATGGGTTGCGGCGGCGCTTTATCGCAAGGGGCTCGAATCGGTCATCTGACGCTGCCGTGCTCGTCTATCGCCACCGGCAGCACGGGACGCAACGGTATTGCGATCTCATAGCGCGTATGGCGCTGTTCGCCGGAACGTACCAGCGCGTGCTTGGCAACCAGGTCGGCAAGATCCCGCGTGGCCGTCGCTGGCGACGCGCCGGTGATGCTGGCGTATTTGCCGGCGCTCAAGGCGCCTTCAAAGCCTTTCGGCCCTTCGCGCAGCATGCGCAAGAGCGCTTTTTTCTGGCGATCGTTAAGTTGATCGCGCAAGCGGTCGAGTAACCGGGTCTTGTCGATCAGGAAATCCACCATCGCGATCGAACGCCGTTGCGCCTCGATGGCAGTCGCGGCGAACCAGGTGAGCCAAGTCGTGATCTCCTGGTGTTTGTTGTTCGCTTCCAGCGCAGCGTAATAGGCATTTCGCTTCACCAGCGTGGTCGCGGCCAATGCCGTCAAGGTCGGGTGTCCGAGACTTTGCGCGAGGACTTTTTCCGTGATGGCCCGGCCGATACGGCCGTTGCCGTCCTCGAACGGATGGATGCAGATGAAATGCAGATGCCCGATGCCTGCCCGCGTCAAAGCGGGCAACGGCTCGGCATTCCCCGGCGCCGAGCGATTGAACCAGTCGATGAAACGGGACATTTCAGCCGATACTGATGCCGATGGCGGCGCCTCGAAATGAACCTTGGGGTCGTGGATGGCGCCGGATACCACTTGCATCGGCTCGACATGGGTCCGATAGCTGCCGACGTTCTTGAGGTCGCGGCGCCCCGTCGTCAGCATCCGATGCCACCGGAACAGCATGTCGTGCGAAAGAGGCTCAGCGTGGGTGCGATGGAGATCGACCATCATCTCCGACACACCCTGTTCCGCGGCGCCGATCTTGCGGTGGTCGGTCGCGAGACCCAATTGCCTTCGGATTGAGGATTGGACGCTGGATCGATCGAGTATTTCCCCCTCGATTTCCGAGGTCGTCACCGCTTCGGTGCTCATGGCATCGACGGTGAGTTGCTCGCGGTCTTCCGCCCCGAGATGCTTTGCCGTACCGGCATATTCGCCCGCTTCGACCAGAAATAGCGCTTCGGCCTTGAGGAGTCGCGCCTGTTTCCAGGAAAACTCCGGCCATTCGGATTGTTGCCAGTTCCATTGCATGATCGATTGGGGCTCCGTCTATCGCTCACTATACAGGACTAATATGATCGATAGAAGGTCTGCCCTATCGCTCACCAGCCTTCGGTCAGCGTGCCGGTCAAACCAAGGAACCAAGCCAGCGAGCCTTTCGCACGCACCGGCTTGGATCGCGGCGCGACGATTCCCGCCACATGTTCGGCCCACCGATCCAGCCACTTGCGCATCTCGTCGGCGTAGGCATAGACGTTGTGGACGCCGGCCACACCCGGCAGCCGGTGGCCAAGACCGGTACCTATACGGCGGCGTGGGTTTTCTGTTTTCGGAAAAACCGCCCCGTACCTTGATGAACGGAAGTGAGTGGTGAGGTAGCGGAGGGGAACCAAACCGACAACAGACAAACCATTTACCGCTCGTTCATCGCCCCGCCAAAAGCCTTGTAAACCGGTTTCGCCAGATACTTGAGAACTGAACGGTTACCGGTGCGGATGTCCACCGTCGCGGTCATGCCGGGCTTTAACTCGACGCTGGCGAGTTTTGGATTGGGATGCGTCTTTGCGCGCGATAGTAGGTGATGGTCTGCCCGTTCGCGCCTTGCTCGGCCAGGGTGTCGGAACTCAGATACGTCAACGTGCCCTCAAGACTGCCGTAGATCGAGTAATCAAACGCATCGAGCTTGATCGACACTGGCAGGCCGGTGCTCAACTGGCCGATGTCGGCCGGGTTGATCTTCACCTCGAACACCATCTCGCCTTCGGTCGGCGAGATCTGCATCAACT
>CAMAXP010000036.1 GCA_945862265.1 Bordetella parapertussis | reverse complement strand
ACTTCACCCTTGATCTCGCGTTCGACACGCACCGGCCGCCACTCCTGCAGGGCTCGAACGGCCTCAGCCGCAAGGGGCCCGGCGAACTGCAGGCGAGCTACTACTACAGCCGTCCTGCCTTGGCCGTAAGCGGCACGATCGAACGCGGCAAAGGGGCGGAGCCGGTGACGGGCAGTGCGTGGCTGGATCACGAATGGTCGAGCGAGTACCTTGCAGCCGGCGCGAGCGGGTGGGATTGGGTCGGCATCAACCTCGACGACGGCGGCGCGCTGATGGCGTTTCGCATGCGCGCCAAGGATGGCAGCGTGCTGTACGCCGGGGGCAAGAGGATGCGGCCGGATGGTAGCAGCGAGGCTTACGGGCCCGGCGACATCGAATTCGCGCCGCTGCGCACCTGGCGCTCACCCCGCAGCGGGACTGCCTATCCGGTGGCCATGCGCGTGCGCGCAGGCAACACCGCATGGCGGATTGAGCCCCTGTTCGACGACCAGGAGCTCGATTCCCGCGCGAGCACCGCGACGATCTACTGGGAAGGCGCAGTGCGGGTCGTTGCGGAGCAGGGTGGTGGGGCGCCTTCCGGCAAGGGCTACCTTGAGCTCACCGGTTACTGGAAACCGATGAAGCTCTGATATCGTGTCCGCCTCGTAGTCGCGAGACTCCCAAGGAGAAGCAGTCATGCAACATGTTGTGATCATCGGCGCGGGTGCGATCGGCGCCTATCTCGTACGCGAACTTCACCGGATGTATCCGGAGGCGCGGCTGTCGTGCATCGACCGGGCCGAGGTCGTCGACGCGGCTCGCACGCGACTCAAGGCGATCGCGGGCGATTCAGTGGAGGTCTACGAGCGGCTCTCGTCGGTGCCGCCGGGTGCGGACCTGGCGGTGGAGTGCGGCGGGCATCCGGCCGTCATGCAGCATGGCGAGGCCGCGCTCGAAGCGGGCTACGATCTGCTCGTTGCCTCAGTGGGTGCGCTCGCCGACCAGGGCTTGCACGACCGGCTCGTGGCGGCCGCGCAGCGCACCGGACGCAAACTCCTGATCCCCGCCGGCGCCGTCGCGGGCATGGATGGGCTGGCCGCGGCGCGGATCGCCGGCATCGACCGCGTGCGCTATACCTCACGCAAACTGCCGGTCGCCTGGAAGGGGACGCATGCCGAGACGCTGCTGGACCTGCGGGAGGTGACCAAGTCCACCGAATTCCTGCGTACCGACGCGCGCCAGGCGGCCACGCTGTTCCCGCAGAACGCCAACGTGGCGGCCACGATCGCCCTTGCCGGGATCGGCTTCGAGCGCACCGAGGTGTCGCTGAATGCCGATCCTGACGCCAGGGGAAACACGCATCTGGTGGAGGTGGAGGGGCCGTGCGGCACGATGCGCATCGAGCTGTCCAACAAGCCCTTCCCCGACAATCCCAAGACGTCGATGCTGGCGGGGCTGTCATTGTTGAGAGTCATCTGCAACCGTTCGGAAGCGGTTGTGGTCTGAGCTGCAAAACGCCCCTCCCGGGGCGGGCAGCCGCAGGTACGATAGGGCCTTATGAATACACCTACCGAAATGACCTGGCCCGACGCAGGTGTCTCGCGCGTGCCGTTTCGCATTTACACGGACGCCGGGATCTACCAGCAGGAGCAGGAGCGGATCTTTCGCGGCGAGGCCTGGCACTACGTGGCCATGGAGCTCGAGATCCCCAACGGCGGGGACTACAAGGCGAACTACATCGGCGACACGCCGGTGTTCGCCACGCGCGACCCGCAGGGCGAAATCAAGGTCTTCGTGAACCGCTGCGCGCATCGCGGGTCGCTGCTCTGCATCGACGCGAGCGGCAACAAGAAGGACTTCACCTGCGTCTACCATAACTGGTCGTACGACTTCGACGGCAAGCTGAAGAGTGTCGCCTTCCGCCGTGGTGTGCGCGGGCAGGGCGGCCTGCCGGAAGACTTCGACATGGCCGACCACAGCCTGCACCGGCTGCGCACCGAGACGATCAACGGCCTCATCTTCGCGACGTTCTCCGAGTCGGTCACGCCGCTGCGCGAATGGCTGGGCCCGCGCATGACCAGCCACATCGAGCGAATCTTCAACCGCCCGGTGAAGATCCTCGGCGCGTACACCCAGTACCTGCACAACAACTGGAAGCTGTATATCGAGAACGTGAAGGACTCGTACCACGCGAGCCTGCTGCACCTCTTCTTCACGACCTTCGGGCTGAACCGGATGTCGATGGACGGCGCGATCGAACTGTCCGTGTCCGGCGGCCACCACATCAGCTGGTCGAAGATGGCCTCGGACAACGCGGCCGGCACCGAATACCAGGACGGTGCGCTGCGCGCCATGAACACCGACTTCGACCTCGCCGACCGCGGCGTGCTGAAGAACTGGCCGGAGTTTCCCGACGGCGTTACGCACGCGATCCAGGGCCTCTGGCCCAACTTCATCGTGCAGCAGATCCAGAACTGCCTCGCGATCCGCCTCGCCGTGCCCAAGGGCGTGGACGAGACGGAACTGCAGTGGGTCCTCTTCGGGTACGCGGACGACACCCCCGAGCACGACCGCATCCGCCTGATGCAGAGCAACCTCGTCGGGCCGGCCGGCCTCGTGTCGATGGAAGACGGCGTGATCGGCAACTTCGTGCAGCGCTCCATCCAGCAGGACGGGGATCGTTCGGCGGTGCTCGAGATGGGCGGGCGCGAGGTGGAATCGCAGAAAAGCCGGGTCAGCGAAGCCTCCGTGCGCGGCTTCTGGCAGGCCTATCGCGGATTGATGAAACTATGAGCGCAATCGAAACCCGGGTTGAGCGATTGCTGGCCGACTACGCCGGCACCATCGATGACGACCAATTGGAGCAGTGGCCTGAGTACTTCACACAGGACTGCGTGTACCGGATCCTCACGCGTGACGGCTACCGCAACCGCTGGCCCGCCGGCGTGGTCCACTGCGAAGGGCGCGGCATGCTCGGCGACCGGATCCTGTCGATGCGTCGCGCGAACATCTTCGAGCCGCACTGGTACCGTCACCTGGTGACGTCGACCCGCCTGAAGGCGGAGATCCCGGCGAGCGAAGGCGGCGGGTGGCGGCTGCACAGCAACTTCGCCATCGTGCGCACGATGCAGGCCGGGGAGCAGTCGCTGTTCCTCGCGGGGTTCTACGACGACGTGGTCGTCGAGCAGGCAGGGAAATTGCTTTTTCGGGAGAAGACCGTGGTGCTCGACTCCAACCGGGTCGATACCCTGCTGGTCATTCCCGTCTAAGGTCTTTTTTTCGGAGATGCCATGATGCTTTCCAGAGTTTTTTCCTGCGCCCTGCTGGCGTTCGCCGCCCTCAATGCGCACGCGCAGCCGTTCCCGAACAAGCCGATCCGCCTGATCGCCCCCTTCCCGCCGGGCGGCGAAATCGACCTCGTCGCGCGCGGCCTCGGCCAGAAGATGACCGAGAGCATGGGCCAGCCCGTGGTGGTCGAGAACGTTGCCGGCGCTGCCGGGGCGATCGGCTCCGAGCGGGTCGCGAAGTCGGCGCCGGACGGCTACACGATCCTCCTCGGCGCGACGACCACGCACGCCATCAACCCGGCGCTGAACGCGAAGCTCGCCTACGATGCGCTCAAGGACTTCACGCCGATCTCGCTGGTAACGACCATCCCCCACGTGCTGGTGGTCAATGCTGCCGTTCCCGCCACTACGCTCGCCGAGTTCGTGAAGCTCGCCAAATCGAAGCCCGGGCTGCCCTACGGCTCGGCCGGCAACGGCTCCCCGCACCACCTGGCGGGGGCGCTGTTCGCGAACCTCGCTGGCTTTGAAGCGACGCACGTGCCCTACAAAGGGGTGGGCCCGTCGATCGCCGACCTCATCAGCGGCCAGATCAGCTTCATGTCCGTGGGCGTCACCGCCGCCGATCCGCACGTGAAATCGGGCAAGGTGCGACCGCTCGCGCTGGCCGCGCCCGCGCGCCTGCCGGGCTACGACGTGCCGACCTACGGTGAGCAGGGCTACAAGGGCTTCGAGGTCATGGCTTGGTACGCGGTGTTCGCACCCGCTGGGCTGCCGCCCGAGATCACCACCCGCCTCAGCAGCGAGGTGGCCAAGGGCACCAATGCGCCGGACTTCCGCGAGCGCCTCAAGGCGCTGGGCGCCACGCCCGTCGGCGGCACCTCGCAGGAGCTGGCAGCCCACGTGCGCACCGAGATCGACCGCTGGACGCGCGCTGGCAAGGTGGCCAATTTCAAGATGGAGCAATAGGAGGACACATGTCCAACCCGTACATCCTCGGCGGCGCGATGCTGCCGCACGCCCCGCAGTTCTTCACCCAGCCCGAGACCGAGGACAAGGCGACCATCGCCCGCGTCCAACAGGTGGCCGCGAAGATCGGCGAGGGCCTCAAGGCGCTCAAGCCCGATGTCTGGATCGTGATCGGAAACGACCACGCGCAGCAGTTCTTCGCCAACGTCGCGCCGCCTTTCACCCTGCACGTGGGCGGGGTGGGTCGGGGAACCTTTGCGGGACGCGAGTTCAAGTTCAATATCGCCAGCGAGATCGGCTTTGCCCTCGTCAAGGATTTCTACCGCGCCGGGTTCGATCCGGCGTTCACCAGCACCGCCGAGATCGACTACGCGCTCGGCATCCCGATGACGCACCTGGGCATTGGCGATGCCCCGGTGCTACCGATCTTCGTCAACGCCTACCTGCCGCCGCAGCCGACCATGGAGCGGTGCTACGCTTTCGGGCAGGCGCTCGCGCGCGGGCTCGCTTCGATTGGGGTGCGAGCGGTCGTCGTGTCGAGCGGCGGCATGTCGCATTTTCCCGGCACCGACAACTACAGCAACCCGGCGCTCGAGTTCGACAAGTCGGTGCTGGAGCCGATGAAGGAGGGCCGCCTCAAGACGCTGCTGGGCTACGAGGAAGACCTGCTCGATGCCACGGGGAACATTGAGCTGCGCTGCTGGGGCGTCGCCGCCGGCGCGCTGGGCGAAAGGAAGCCCGACATCGTGCAGCTCGATCCAAGCTGGCACCACAACTATGCGTCGCTCGGGTGGTACTCCGGCACGGGCGTGGCCCCGAAGGAACCGCACTATCCGCAGATCGCGCCGGGGCTGCAGTCGATCACCAGCGCCCTCTTCAACATGGCCAACGACCGCGCCTCGCGCGATGCATGGTTCGCCGATCCCAACGCCTACGCCGACAAGTACCACCTGGAAGGCAGGCACAAGAAGCTGCTCGTCGACTTCGACGCGCCGGGCATCGTTGCGACCGGGGTGCATCCGCTGCTGATATTCCTCGTGCGCATGCACGTTGAGCGCGAACGCGGAAAATCGGTATGACCATCGAACTGGGTGCCTGGATCGGCGGGCAGGCGGTCGCCGTCCTGGCCTCTGTGCCGCGTATCGAACTGGTAAGCCCGGTGGACGGGAACATCACCTACCGGATGCCGGATGCAGGCGCGGACCTCATTGATGCCGCGGTGAAGAATGCCGCCGAGGCCTTCGAGGCGCACCGCTATGCGTCCACGGCCACGCGACTCGCGTGGCTCGAGGCGATAGCGAAGACGGTGTCCGCCAACACCGGCCCCATCATCGACAGCATCGTGCGCGCCATTGGCAAGCCGCGGCGCGCGGCCACGTTCGAGGCCGGGCGGGTGGCAGACTTCCTCCGCGGATGCACGGCGGAGCTCACCACCTGGCGTGGCGAACTTGTGCCCGTCGATACAGTCCCGCTCGGCGCCGGGCACCTCGGGCTCGCAAAGCGCATTCCCTGTGGTGTGGTCGGCGCGATTACGCCTTTCAATGCGCCGGCCAACCTGCTGGTGCAGAAGATCGGTCCTGCGCTGGCCACGGGCAATGCCGTGGTCGTGAAGCCGCACCCGACCGGGATTGAAACAGCGTTGCTGGTGGCCGAACTGTGCAAGAAGGCCGGATTGCCCGACGGCCTCTACAACGTGGTACCGGGCGACCGCGTGGCCGCACTCGCCCTTGCCGCGCATCCGCAGGTGACGGTGGTCAGCCTGACCGGCGGCGTGGCCGCAGCCGAGGCGCTGGCCCGCGCGGCCGGCGCGAAGAAATTCTGTGCCGAGCTCGGGTCGAGTGCGGCGAACATCGTGCTGGCCGATGCCAACCTCGAGGATGCCGCACAGAAGATCGCGCGCGCCGGGTTCGAGGCGAGCGGCCAGCAGTGCATCTCGGCGCAGCGGATCATCGTCGAGAAGGCGGTGTTCGAGAAATTCCTGGCGCTGTTTGTCGCGGCGGCGAAATCGCTCAAGGTCGGGCTGCCCGATGAAGAAGGCGTGGACGTCGGCCCGATGGTGAATGTGGCTTCCGCCGAGCGCGTAATGGCGATGGTGAAGGATGCCGAGGACCGGGGGGCGAAGGTGGCGCTGGCACCGGTGCGCAAAGGCGCCGTGGTGTCGCCCGGGATCCTGGTTTCCGCACCGCGCGCTTCGAGGCTGTTGTGCGAGGAGGCTTTCGGGCCGGTCGTGGTCGTGCAGCCGGCCGACAACCTCGACGACGCGCTGAAGCAGGCCAACGACTCGCAGTTCGGGCTGCAGGGCGCGTGCTTCACGTCCAGCCTCGATTCCGCAATGAAAGTGGCCGAGCGCTTCGACTCTGGCTCGGTCTGGATCAACGAGGCTAGCCGGTTCCGGCTCGACATGTACCCGTTCGGTGGCGTGAAGCAGTCCGGCTACGGCCGCGAAGGCATCCGTTACGCGATGGAGGAGTACTCCCAGTGGAAATTCGTCGGCCTGAAGGCTTCGGTGTAACTCCATGAGTGCCGAGATCGCGATCCCGGGAGATCTGCGCCGGCTGATGGCGGAGCTGGGGCCCAAATGGGCGACCAACGTGCCCGGGCACGTGAAGCTGATGGTGGAATCCTTCAGCGCGGTGCTCGCCACCTGCCCGAAGGACGGGATCAGCGTGCAGCGCGAAGTTCCCTACGGCACGCACGACCGGCAGGTGCTGGACGTCTATTCGCCGGCGAATCCCAAAGGCGCACCGGTGGTGGTTTTTGTCCACGGTGGCGCGTTCACTGACGGCGAGAAGGACCGTTCGCCCGAGGTCTATTCGAACGTCTCGATCTGGTTTGCCCGGCACGGCATCGTTGGCATCAACATGGAATACCGCAGCGCGCCATCCGCGCCTTACCCGGCAGGGACCGAGGACGTGAAGCTCGCCTGCCAATGGGTAGAAAAGAACGCGGCCGCGCTCGGCGTGGACATGAAGCGCCTCTTCGTGTTTGGGCATTCGGCGGGCGCGGCGCATTCGGCCGCCTACGCCTATGGCGCGGAGGGTTCTGAAGGTGGTCCCAAGGTTGCGGGCTCCATCGTCGTCAGCGGCCGCGTACGCGCCGACAACCTCCCCACCAACCCGAACGCTCGCAAGGTCGAGGCCTATTACGGAACGGATTCATCGAAGTTCGAGCAGCGCTCGGCACTCCACCTCGCGGGCAAGGACAGCGTGCCGACCTTCATTGCAATCGCCGAGTACGAGAACCCGCTGCTGGATGTCTACTGCCTCGAACTCGCCCACCGGCTGGGGACGGCCAACGGCAAGGCGCCGCGGTTCATGCAGTTGTGGGGGCATAACCACACCTCGATCATCGCGCACCTGAACACGGCGGAAGATGTGCTGGGCAAGGCGCTGGTCGAGTTCGTCACGGATACGAAGTAAGCGGGACTTTGACTATGGCGAGCCTCAGCGGCAAGCGCATCGCGGTCGGCGGCTTCATGCACGAGACCAACACGTTCCAGCCTAAAAAAACCACCTACGCGGATTTCGCTGAAGCGGGCGACCGGCCGCCGCTGGTGCGCGGCGCGGAGGTGCTCACACGCTTCGACGGGATGAACCAGTCGATCGCCGGTGCGCTGGAGGTTCTCCGGCCGACGGGCGCGACGCTGTTGCCTTTGCTTTGGACGTCCACCACGCCCGGTGGCTACGTGACCGAGGACGCGTTCGAGCGCATCACCGAGATGCTGCTCGAAGACCTGCGCGCCGCGCCGCCGGTGGATGCGATCTACCTCAACCTGCACGGCGCGATGGTGGCGGAGCACGTGGAGGACCCGGAAGGCGAGTTGCTGGCGCGCGTGCGCAAGGTGGTCGGCCCGGACGTGCCCGTCGTCGCGAGCCTCGACCTGCACTCCAACACCACGCCGCAGATGTTCGCGATGAGTGATGCGATGGTGGCGTACTGCACCTACCCGCACATCGACATGGCGGACACGGGTGTGAAAGCGGGACGCCTGCTCGCCGAGATCCTTACGCGCGGCAGGAAGCCCGCCAAGGCCTATCGCCAGCTGCCGTACCTGATCCCGCTGACGTGGCAGTGCTCCACGCTCGAGCCCTCGAAGTCGATCTATGCGCTGGGCGACCGGCTGATCGACGGGCAGGTTGCGAGCACCTCTTTCACGCCGGGCTTTCCCGCGGCCGACATCCATGACTGCGGCGCGGCGGTATTCGCCTATGGCTGGGATGCGCCGGCGACCGAGCGCGCAATGGAAACCCTCTACCGCAGCGTGCTCGAGGCCGAGCCGCAGTACGCCGGGAAGCTCTACACGCCCGACGAAGCTGTGCATGAGGCGATGCGCCTCACGCAGGCCGTCTCGCGCCCAGTGGTGTTGGCCGATACGCAGGACAACCCGGGCGCGGGCGGCAGCGCGGATACGGTGGGGCTCCTCTATGCTCTTATTCGCAATGGGGCGCAGCGTGCGGTGCTCGGCGTGATCCACGATCCCGAAGTTGCGAGGGCAGCACACGCGGCGGGGCTCGGCGCCACTATCACGCTCGGCCTGGGCGCCAAGACCCGCGCCTGGGGCGAGCAACCCCTCGAGCGACCGTGGAAAGTGGAGAGGCTTGGCGACGGGCGCATGACCTGCCACGGCCCGATGATGAAAGGCTGGACGCTGGCGCTGGGCCCTATGGCGCTGCTGTCTTTCGGCAGCGTGCGCGTGGCGGTGTCGACGAAGAAGGTGCAGGCCATGGACCAGGAACCGTTCCGGCACCTGGGCGTTGAGCCGCGCACGGAACGCATCGTCGCCTTGAAGAGCTCGGTGCATTTCCGCGCCGACTTCGAGCCGATCGCCGAGGCGGTGCTGGTGGTGCAGTCGCCGGGCGAGATGGTCGCCGACCCGGTGGACCTGCCTTTCAGGCGGTTGCGGCCCGGCCTGCGGATGCGCCCGCTAGGACCGGTCTTTCCCTTGCGCGCGCCCTGACGAGGACAACCCCACGCCAGCAAGGATCAGCACTATGCCGGCGAAGTGGAACCACACCGGGTATTCGCCGAGGAACAATGCCGAAAGCAGTACGGCGATGGCGGGCATCAGGTGCATCGTCGCGCCGGCGCGCGCGGCGCCGATGCGCGCCACCACATAGCTCCAGCCCGCATAGGCCAGCAGCAGCGAGCCGAGTGCGGAGTACAGCACCGCAAGCATCCCGTTGTTTGTGAGCGTGGGGCCAGCGGAGTGGTTCAGGTCCCAGATCAGCCACGGAGTCACGAAGCCGAGGCCCATGACGCAGACCACCAGCAGGAGTTGGACCGTATCGAGCGGGTCGCGGCGCTTGCCGAGCAGGATCGTGTAGCTCGCCCACATCGCCATGGAGGCGACCGCGAGCAGGTCGCCTATGTTGAAGGACAGCGAGGCGAGGGCGCGCAGGTCGCCATGCGCGGCGATCAGCGCCACACCAACGAAAGAGATGGCTACTCCGATCCACTGGCGCAGGCGGATCGGCTCGCCGAGGAACACGCTCGCCAGCAGCAGGATGAAGATCGGCGAGGTCGACAGGTACAACGTGCCGTTGGTGGCCGTCGTGTAGTGCAGGCCCAGCCACTGCATCGCCAAATGCAGCCCGCCGCCGGAAAACCCCAGCCCGCCGAAGATCGCCCAGTCGCGGGCGCCGAGCCCGCGCAGCTTGGGTGCCATCCCGCGCCACGCGAACGGCAGCAACACGAGGATCACGATCACGAGCCGGCCTGCGGTGGCCACGCCGGGCGCGATGGCATCGCGTACGGCGCGGGCGACGATCCAGTTTCCCGACCACAACACCAGCGTGGTTGCAAGGACGATGTAAGCGGTGGCGCGCATGGGATGTGCATTATCGTCGAGCGAAACCGTGGCCGCGCGCCTGAATGGTGCGTGATATTCTGCCGGTCGGTAATCACCCTTCCTGCACCATGCCTTTTGTCACCGCCGCCGGCCATCAGCTCGAGTACCAGCGCATCGAGGCCGACCCGTCGCGTCCCACGCTGGTGTTCCTGCACGAGGGCCTCGGGTCGATCACCCAGTGGCGCGATTTCCCGCAGAAAGTCGTGGAGGCGACGCGCTGCCCGGCACTGGTCTATGCCCGCTACGGCTACGGCCAATCCGATGTGCTGGAAGGTCCGCGCAAGATCGACTTCATGCACGACGAGGCGCTCGTCGCGCTTCCGCAAATGCTGTCCGCGCTCGGGATTTCGAATCCCATCCTCGTCGGCCATAGCGACGGGGCCTCGATTTCTCTGATCCATGCAGGCGGCGGCAACGCTGTGCGAGGCGTGGTGGTCGAGGCGCCGCACGAGTTCTACGAGGCGATCAACATGGACGGAATAGCGGCCGCAAGAAAGGCCTTCGAGACGACCGACCTGCCGCAGAAACTGGAACGCCATCACCGTGACCCCTCGAAGACTTTTTTCGGCTGGCACGATGTCTGGACGATGCCGGCGTTTCGCGAATGGAACATTGAGTCTTACCTTGCGGGGATTCGCTGCCCGGTGCTTGCGATCCAGGGCGAGGACGACGCCTACGGCACGATGAAGCAGCTCGACGCCATTGCCCGGCAGGTGTCCGGGCCGTGCGAGCTGCTCAAGCTCCCTGACTGCGGCCACACCCCGCACAAGGAACAGGCCGGGAAAACGCTGGCCGCAGTGACGCGCTTCATTAACGCGATCGTAGACGGGAAGGCTGCATGAGCGCCGCCGCGCCGTTGTCATCCGACGTCCGAACGATCAGCCTCGTTGCCATCGCGCATGCGATGTCGCATTTCCTGCAGCTCTTCATCGCGCCGTTGTTCCCGCTGCTGAAAGACGACCTCGGCGTGAGCTACACGGCGCTAGGCGCGGTTACCGGCCTCTATTACGCGGTCTCCGGCATCTGCCAGACGCTTGCGGGGTTTGCCGCGGACCGGTTCGGCGCGCGGCGCGTGCTGCTCTTCGGCATCACGCTTTGCGTGGCGGGCGCGGTGCTGGTGGGCCTCGCGCAGAGTTACGAGGCGCTGGTCCTCGCGGCCATCGTCGGCGGCGTGGGCAACAGCGTGTTCCATCCGAGCGACTTCGCAATCCTCAATAGTCGCGTCACCCCGGCGCGCCTCGGGTTCGCTTACAGCTGGCACAGCATGGCCGGCAGCCTCGGCTACGCCGTGGCGCCGCTAGTGAGCGTTGCGCTGGCTGCGCAGTTCGGCTGGCACGGGGCGATCCTGGTCGGCTCGGGCGTCGGTTTCGCGGTCCTGCTGCTCGTCTGGTTCAACGGCGATGCGCTGGAAGTCGCGCCGACGCGCGGGGGCGGGCGGCAGGGCCGCGTCGCCGACGACATCAAGGTGCTCGCCTCGGCGCCTGTGCTGATGTGCTTCGCGTACTTCCTGCTGGTGGCGTTCGTGTTCATTGCGATGCAGGCGTTCAGCGTGACCACCATGGTGTCGATCTATGGCGTCAGCGCGGGGCTCGCGTCTGCGGCGCTGACTTGCTACATGGCGGGCTCCGCTGCGGGCATCTTCGCGGGCGGCTTCGTCGCCGCGCGTGGCTGGCGACCGGACTATGTGGCCTCTGGCGGCATGGGGGCGAGCGCACTGCTGATGCTGCTGGTCGGGCTGCTCGCGTTCCCCGGGGTGATCCTGCCGGTGGTGCTCGCAATTGCAGGGTTCGCCAACGGCATCACGCAGCCTTCGCGCGACCTGCTCGTACGCCAGACCACGCCCAAGGGATCGACCGGTGCGGTCTATGGGTTTGTCTATTCGGGTCTGGACCTGGGGTCGGTGCTTGCGCCGGTGTACTTCGGCTGGCTGCTCGACGGCGGCGGGTCGCAGTGGGTGTTCCTGAGTTCGGCCGCGGTGCTGCTGGTGACGATACTGACTGTGCTGCAGTTGCCGGCGCAGGCTGCCAAGCCGGCGATCTAGGCTGTCAGACCGTCAGTGCGGCGGTGAGTACGCCTGCTGCAACGGCGAGGCGCGCGGCAATCCTTGCGGCAGGATGCTCGGTTCTTTCAGCGCAACGCCATGCGGCGGTGAGCCATGCGGCGTAGACCAGAAGCTTGAGGACGTCGAGGAATTCGCCCCAGGAATGGTGTCCCTCCAGCCGCAGGAATTCGGCTGACAGGGTGAAAGCCGTCGCCGCTAGCGCGACGGGAATGCCCCACAACCACCAGACTTTCCACAGCTTTTCCTCGCCGGACAGGGCCCGGCGGGAGGCGATGACGATCCGCTTCAACGCTATTGCATGTAGTTGCTGCCGCGGCGGTCCAGCATGCGCAGCAGGGCGGGCCAGTGCTTGTTGGCCGACTCGCGGTTGGGGCGGTTGAACTGCTGGCGGCCCTTCTCGATGACGTCCGGCGTCATCAGCGTGACCCCTTCGCGCCCGGCGGAGAGCGAGTCGACCTGGATCTGGCAGGCGCACTCCAGGTAGTACATGAATTCGATGGCCTCGCTGATCGAGGTACCCAGCGTGAGCAGGCCGTGGTTGCGCAGGATCATCGCGCGGCTGGTCGGGCCGAGGTCGCCGGCGAGGCGGGTACGCTCGTCCATGTCGAGGGCCACGCCTTCGTAGCCGTGGTAGGTCAGCTCGCTGTAGAAGCGCAGCGAGTGCTGCGACAGCGGCAGCAGGCCTTCCTTCATATTGGAGACCGCCACGCCTGCGCGGGTATGGGTGTGCAGCACCGCCTGCGCCTCGGGGCGCGCGTCGTGGATGCAGCCGTGGATCACGAAGCCGGCCTGGTTCACGCCCATGCCGACGGGGTCGTCGATGATCTTGCCTTCGCGGTCGATCTTCACCAGCGAGGACGCGGTGATCTCGTCGAACATCATGCCGAACGGGTTGATCAGGAAGTGGTGCTCTGGGCCCGGCACGCGGGCGGAGAAGTGCGTGAAGATGAGGTCGGTCCACTTGTATTGCGCCGCGACCTGGTAGGCGGCGGCGAGGTTGACGCGGACGTCCCACTCTTCCTTGCTGACGCGATCGCGGACGGAAGTGCTGGATTTCAGGACGGCGCTCATCGGGGTCTCCGGGGTGAAAAGGTTCGGGCAATCATACGCCTGCGGGGTGCGCAGGGGGAGGGGCATAGTGTGAAACTACGCCGCAAGGGCCGTGCGCTTTTCGGCTATTTCAATGGCTTCGAGGATCAGGTCCGGGTCATTGGCGGCAAGGCGGCTGGCATCCGACAATAGGCGCCGCCACGCCTTGGCCCGCCCGTAGCCGTGATACAGGCCCAGCATGTGGCGGGTGATGTGGCGCAGGTGCACGCGCGAATCCCTGCGGAGCTCACGCACCGCATAAGCGTGCATGCCGACGGCAACGTCGGCCCGCGAGGCTGCAGCAGCGCCCAGGAGCTTCTCGCCGGCGACCGCCAGCAGCCATGGGTCGTGGTACGCCGCGCGGCCGAGCATCACGCCATCGACGTGCTCCAGTTGCGCCTCGACCTCCTCCAGCCGCGTGATGCCGCCGTTGATGACGATGGTGAGCTGCGGGAAATCCTGCTTGAGCCGGTGCACGTAGTCGTACTTCAACGGCGGGATCTCGCGGTTCTCCTTGGGTGAGAGTCCCTTGAGGACGGCGTTCCGGGCGTGGGCGATGAAGGTCGTGCAACCGGCCGCCGCGACCTGCTCCACGAACGAGCGGACAAACTCATACTCTTCAACGCTGTCGATGCCGATGCGGTGCTTCACCGTTACCGGGATCTTCACCGCTTCACGCATAGCACGCACGCAGTCGGCCACCAGCGCCGGCTCGGCCATCAGGCAGGCGCCGAACGCGCCGCGCTGCACTCGCTCGCTCGGGCAGCCGACGTTGAGGTTCACCTCGTCATAACCCCACTGCTCGGCGAGCTTCGCGCTGTGCGCGAGGTCCGCTGGCTCGCTGCCGCCGAGCTGCAGCACCACCGGGTGCTCTTCCTTGTTGAAGTCGAGGTGGCGGGGGACGTCGCCGTGGATCAGCGCGCCGGTGGTGACCATTTCCGTGTAGAGCATCGCGCGCGGGCTCACGAGGCGCAGGAAGTACCGGCAGTGCCGGTCCGTCCAGTCCATCATGGGGGCCGCGCAGATTCTGTGGCTGGTCGAATATTTCATCCGAGCGGGAGATACAGCATCATCGGCGTGTCGGCGCAGGGCGTAAATCCGTAGTGCTCGTAGAATCCTTTTGCCGCGAGATTCTTTGCGTCCACGATCAGCGCATACGCGGCGACCTGCTTTCTCGCCTGCAGGCAACGCTCCACTGCACAGCCGATCAGTAACTTTCCGAGACCATGTCTGCGCCGATCGCCACGGCACGCCAGGCGTCCCATGCGAAAGCAAGGGACCGGATAGCGAGGGAGCTTCTTCCTGTCCGTGTCGCCCAGATCGGCTGTGTCGACCTGCGCAGCGCTCAACGTGTAATACCCCAGGATCACGCTCGGCGCCATGGTGTCGACCAGCACGTACACGTTGCTGACGCCTTTGCGCCGGTGCTGCATCGCGAAGCGATGCAGGTACTCATCCAGTTCGGGGACACCGCAAGCAAATCCGGCCCGGTCATGGCGTTCCGAGTCGAGGGTCTGCTCCTCAAGCACGGCGGACTTTGGCCTTTGCCTCCGCCACGGCACCCCTGAGCGCGCGGTTCGGAACGAACGCGCGGTCGAGCGCCCGGGCGAACGCGGCGAAGTCGCGCTTGGACAGGCTGACTCGAGTCTCGCGATCGAGTAGTGCCAGCGCTTTCTCCTTGGCGGCCGCACGGACGAAGCCGGCCATCGTCGTACCCATCAAAGCCGCAGCGCGGGAGACGACATCCTTTTCGCTGGCGTCCATTTTCAGATCGAAGCGGGCTCTGGCGGTCATGGCGTGTCTCCTGGCAGTTCAAATGTATACGGCATTTTACCGTATTGACATTCCAACCGCGAGGGTGAACCGAAGAGCCCGTGCGTGGGCAATCAGCCGGGTGGCTGGCCACCGCTGCTTGAGTCGCCTTCGATCCATCGGGTCGCGGCCGCGCAGAGCTTGTGGCGGGCGTCATCGAAGCAGGTCATCGAATCCGAAGTGTAATGCGCTGGAACGCGCTCTCGCTTCCCTATCCGTTTTAAGGCGTTTATAATGTACAGTATTCTGCACATTTAAAGCGCCGCTGTTTTTCGCCCCAGGAGGCTTGCAATGGGTATCTCCACCAACGACGTCGTTCCGCTCTCGCAGGCCCGCGCCAATTTTTCGGAGCTGGCTGAAGAGGTCAAGGCTGGCGCCGAGAAGATCATCACCAAGAACGGCGAGAGCTACGTGGCGCTGATCGACGCGCAGCGGCTGGACCATTACCACCGGCTGGAGCGCGAACGCATTCACCTGCTGTTGATCGATGACGCGGGCAGGGGGTTGGACGATGTCGCTGCCGGCCGGGTGAAGGATGCACGCAGCGCGATCCAGTCGATCAAGCGCCGTCGCAGCTCGTAAGGCGGTTGGAGCGGTACCCGTGGCGAGAAAGCCCGCTGTCAGACCCACGGTCCGGCTTACCGAAAACTTCGAGCGCAACCTCGCCGATATCGAGCGTTTCCTGACCGACGCCGAGGCGCCACAGACTTACGACGCGCTGCTCGATGAATTGCTGGACACCGTGATCCCGAACCTCGAGCGGTTTCCCGGCATCGGGCGGCCGTTTCTGGCGAATGCGGCTCGTTCTGTCGAGACCACTAACGCGCTTGAAACCCTGCGCGCGAAGTTATCGGCGCTGACCCGTGACGCCGAAGCGCTGCGCGAATACATCCTTGATCACTACCTGATTCTGTACGCGCAGGTCGGCGGGGATCTCCATCTGCTGGCGATCAGACATCACCGACAACTGTCGTTCGATTTCCAGTCGCACTGGGGCGGGACTTTGTCGATGCCATAGTGAGACCGAACGCTGCTTGGGTCGCCGCGGATGCTTCGGGTTTGATGACTTGCGCATATCAGTTGAATGGATTGACAAGCTTCAGGCCAAGACCGGTGAAGTGCGCGGTATTGCGCGTGACGAGCGTGAGGCCGTGGGTCAAAGCGGTCGCAGCGATCTGCTTTTCGATCGCGTTCTCCGGATACGGAACGCGCAGGCGACCCCACACCTGGGCCTCGGTATGGGAAAAATCCAGGATATTTTCGGTGAAGTCTTTCAGCACCGCGTCCAGCCACGCCTCAAGCAGCCCCGCCCGCCTGGTGTCGCCACGGAGGCGGATCGCTTCGACCGCGCACCGGATTTCGCCAAGGGTGATGACGCTCAAATAGAGCGCAGCGCCATTGGTCCGGGCATCCGCGAAAAAGCGCCTGACTCCCGGGTTTGCCTTGGCGCCCTTGCGCGCTTCGCTGACCATATCCGTATCAACCAGGTACATCCGGACCGGCGTCGTCGTCAATTCTGGCGAAATCGGCGGCCTCGCCCACGTTGGGTATCGAGGCGAGCACCTCGGCGAACGATTTTGTCCTGGATTTCAGCAACACCGCCGCGAGCAGTTCCCGGTGCTCGGCCTCGGCGCTGCGGCCGATCAGATTGGCCATGCGGGCTTTCCCCCGGTGCGGTTATGCGGAGAGAATGATAGCGATTGATATCGCCAATATGCCAATATGTAAAAAATGCGCGTGTGTAACAATTGCGCAGCGCCAACGGACTAATCCCGGTGGCGCGCTGTTTGTTCCGTGCAAGGTGCAGGTCTTTTGACTGGAGTCCCCATGCTCGATCTCAGTCCCACCCGTACCCGTCGTACTGTGCTTGGATACGCCACCGGCGCGTCCCTGTGCTGCCACGCGACCGTCCACCGTATCCGATTCATTTTCCCCGTCGTTTCCTGAAGAAAGGGTTCCCATGTTCCTCACCCTGCATTCCACGCTCCTCAAGTCCCTCCTGCTGCTTTCGCTGTCCGCGGCGCCTGCCCTGGCCCAGCAGACCCTCAAAGTCACCACGATTCCCGAGGAGGCCGCCACCGAACAGATCCGCAAGTTCGGTCCGCTGACCAAATACCTCGAGCGCACCGTTGGAATGAAAGTCGAGTTCACTCCGGTGAACGACTACCCGGCTGCGGTGGAGTCGCTGGTCAACAAGCAAGTGGACCTGGTCTGGTTTGGCGGTTTCACCTTCGTGCAGGCGCACCTGCGTTCTGGCGGCAAGGTCGTGCCGATCGCGCAACGCGAGGAGGACACCCAGTTCCGGTCGGTGTTCATCAGCCAGACGGATTCGGGCATCAAGACGCTCGCGGACCTGAAGGGCAAGCAGGTCAGCTTCGGTTCCGCTTCGAGCACCTCGGGCCACCTGATGCCGCGCAGCTTCCTGCTCGAGGCGAAGATCGACCCCGAAAAGGATTTCAAGCGGGTGGCCTATTCCGGCGCGCACGACGCCACCATTGCCTCGGTGGTGGGCGGGCGGGTCGACGCGGCTGCGCTCGACATCACAGTCTGGCGCAAGTTCGTCGACGAGAAGAAGGTCGACACCGCCAAGGTGAACGTGTTCTTCACCACACCGCCTTACTTCAACTACAACTGGTCGGTGCACGCCGACATGCCCGCGGCGCTGCGCGAACGCATCACGAAAGCGTTGCTCGACCTTTCCATGGCCAACCCGGAAGGCAAGGAGATCCTGACCCTGAACCGGGCGACGAAGTACGTGCCGACCAGCCCCGAGAACTACAAGGGCCTCGAAGCCGCGGGCCGCAGCGCAGGCCTGATCAAGTAGGCCGCCTGCGGTGCGCCTTTCCATCCACGGCCTCGCCGCGCGCCACCCTTCGGCGCCGGCGAGCGGCGCCGGAAGCAGTCCAGCCCTGAAGCCCCTGTCGCTCGCTATCGAATCCGGCGAGCAGGTGGCCGTGGTCGGGCCTTCGGGCGCGGGCAAGACCACCCTGTTGCACGCGCTGGCGTGCGCCTTGAAACCCGTGGCGGGGCGCTTCGAGATCGACGGCGTCGATCCATGGTCGCTGCCGGTTTCGCAGTTGCAGCAGTTGCGCGGGCGCCTGTTCCTTGCCCCGCAGGCGCCGCCGTTGCCGCCGCGCCAGCGGGTGATCACCGCGGTGCTGGCCGCGCGCCTGCCGCAGCAATCGCTGGCGGCGAGCCTGCGCTCGCTGTTCTATCCGACGCACATCGCCCAGGCCGAAGCGGCGCTGGCCCGTTTCGACCTCGCCGGCAAGCTCTGGGAGCGCGTCGACCGGCTCTCGGGCGGGGAGCGCCAGAGGGTCGGGCTGGCACGTGCCCTGGTGTCCGCCGCGCGCTTGTGGCTGGTGGATGAACCCCTGTCCTCGCTCGACCCGTCACGCGCCGCGCTGGCCATCGAAACGCTCACCAGCGCGGCACGCGAGCGCGGCGTGACTTTGGTCGCCTCGCTGCACCAGGTGGAGGTGGCGACGCGCTTTGCGCGCGTGCTCGGGATGCGCGACGGCGTATTGCAGTTCGACCTGCCCGGGGCGGAAGTGGGCCGCGAGCGGCTGGCGGCGCTGTACGCGCAGCACGAGCACGAGTTGCTGGAGCCTGCGCCGGGGCTTGCCGATTCGCACGCCGAGGGCCCGCGGCCCGCGGCGATGCACTGCCGCTAGTCCGGGCGGCGCGGGCCCATGTCGGCGGTACTTTCTTCACCCCACCTGCGCGATCCCGCCTGGAGCGGTCGCGTGTTCTGGGCGCTGGCCGCGCTGGTGCTGATCGCGCCCGCGCTGGTGGCCACCGAGTTCAAGCCGTGGACCCTGTTCGAGCCCGATGCGCTCAAGTCCACGCGGCGCTTCATCGCCGATTTCTTTCCGCCGAAGATCGAGGGTGAGTTCCTCCTCCTGGTGCTGCGGGAGTGCTGGCGCACGGTGGCGATTGCCACCGCCGGCATGGCGCTCGCGCTGCTGATCGCGATCCCGCTCACGCTGCTCTCAACCAGCGTGCTGTCCGTGTCGGCGCTGACCGGGCGCATGCATGCGCTGCCCTTCGTGTTCCGCCAGGGCATCCGCGGATTGCTGATCCTGTTGCGCAGCGTACCCGAGCTGGTGTGGGCGCTGGTGTTCGTGCGCGTAGTCGGCCTGGGGCCCACGGCGGGCGTGCTGGCGATCGCGCTCACCTATGGCGGCATGCTCGGCAAGGTGTACGGCGAGATCCTCGAAAGCGATGACCCGAACGCCACGCATGCATTGCTGCGCAACGGTGCGGGACGCCTGCAGGCCTTTTTCTACGCGCTGCTGCCGCAGAGCGCGGCCGAACTCACCAGCTACACGGTGTACCGCTGGGAGTGCGCGATCCGCTCGTCGGCGGTGCTCGGCTTTGTCGGCGCCGGGGGCCTGGGCCAGCAGATGGACAACTCGATGAAGATGTTCCAGGGCGCCGAAGTCGCGACCATGCTGATCGTGTTCATGCTGCTGGTGGGCCTGGCCGACTACGCCAGCGCCTGGCTGCGCAAGGTGCTCGCATGAAGCCGCAGCTGCCCACGCCGGTCATGCCCGCGGCCAACGAAGCCTACCTTCTGCCGCCCAAGCTCTTCGATGCCCGCTGTGCGGCCTGCTGGTTCCTGCTCGGGCTCGCGGCGATGACGGTGGCGAGCTTCTGGACCCTGGACCTGCAGTGGGCCAAATTCATCTCCATGGACGCCGCGCGCAAGATGGGTCGATTCATGGCGGAGCTGATGGCGCCGACCGGCGAGGCGGTGTTCCTGAAGAAGCTGGTCATCGCCGCGCTCGAGACCATCGCCATGTCGGCGCTGGGCACGCTGCTCGCGGCCATCGCCGGCCTCGCGCTGGCCCTGCCGGCGAGCCGGGTGCATGCCGGCGATCGCGCGTTGGCGCGCACGCCGACGCGCCTGCTGCTGAACGGGCTGCGCTCGATTCCCGAACTGGTGTGGGCGGCGCTGCTGATCATCGCCGCCGGCCTCGGGCCGTTCGCGGGAACGCTCGCCCTCGCGCTGCACACCACTGGCGTGCTCGGACGGCTGTTCGCCGAAGCGATCGAAAACGCCCCGCCCGGTCCGGCGTTCGCGCTGCGGGTGCAGGGCGTGCCCGAAGGCCGGGTGTTCCTGTACGCGACCCTGCCGCAGATCCTGCCGCAACTGATGTCCTACACCCTCTACCGGTGGGAGAACAACATCCGCGCCGCGGCCGTGCTGGGCGTCGTCGGAGGCGGGGGGCTCGGCCAGATGCTCGCCTTCCACATGGGTCTCTTCCACATGCGCGAGACCAGTTCGATCCTGATCGCGATGATCCTGCTGGTGGCGATGGTGGATTTTGCCTCCTACCTCTCGCGGCGGATCCTGCAGCGTTAGGGAGGCGCAGGGCTTCGCCGGTATAGTCACCTGCCGGGTGAAGGCAACCTCGACAAGTTCATTCATGCAAGGGTAGCTCCGATGGGCAATGCCATTGAATCGAATCCCGGAATTCGCGGCGCCCGCGAACCGTCCGGGAAGAAACTTTTCACGTTCGCGGTCGTTGCCGACACGCACGTGAACGAGCACGAGGAGCGCTCCGCTTCGCCGTTCGAGACCAATGCACGCGCCGACGGCCGGGCCTGTGGGTTCTGACAGGCGTCGCGAACTGAACAGGAGACCCCATGGATGACTCAACCGCAACCGCGATCATGCAGCGCTTCGGCAAGGCCTACTTCAAGAAGGACCGCGCGCTCCTCGCCGACGTCCTGTGCGAGGATGCGGAGTGGCACTTTGCGTTCGGGACCGACGCGCCTGACGGCCGTGTTCGCAAGGGCGTGGACGGGTTCCTGCGCGGCATCGAGGAAAACGCTACCCTGTTCGAGCGATTGCGATTCGACGGCGTGAAATGCTTCGGCCTGGACCCGGATCGCATCGTCATGACGTATTCGGTCGAGGGCAAGTATCGAGGCGGGGAGTCGTTCTTGCTGCGGGGCATAGAATTGGTGACCGTGCGTGATAGCCGCGTTGCGAAGAAGGACGTCTTCTGGAAGCAGTACCGCGCTTAGATGACAATACGGAGCTTGAGAATGACAGGTCGCATCATCCGCGCCCATTTCGACGCCGAACGCCGGCGTGTGCTCAGGCACTCGGCAACGCTCGCCCTTGGGGCTGCGATCAACGGTATCGCGCCCGTTTTCGCGCAAGGCTATCCGTCGCGAGCGATCCGGATCGTCGTGCCATGGGGTCCGGGCGGGCTGGTCGACATCGGCGGACGGGTGGTCGGCGACACCCTGCAAAAGGCGTTCGACCAGGCGACCGCAGTGGAGAACGTCCCGGGCGCCGCCGGCACCCTGGGAGCGCACCAGGTGGCGAAGGCCGCGCCCGACGGCCATACGCTCCTGATGGGGACCAGTTCGATCGCCATTGATGTCGCAGGCAGTCGCGCGATGCCGTTCGATCCCCTGCGCGACCTGGCCCCGGTGGCGCTCGTCGCCGACACGTACTCGGTCCTGATCGTGCCCTTGTCCTCGCCCTTCAAGTCGGTGGCCGAACTGGTCGCCGCCGCCAAGGCGAAACCCGGCGCGTATTCGTATGGCACTCCCGGGATCGGCAGCCCGGCGCACCTGTTTTCCGAGTTGTTCGCGCAGGTCGCGGGCATCAACATGCTGCATGTGCCCTACGGTCGCGCGCCGGTGATGAACGACCTGATGGGCGGGCGTCTCGACGTGATGTTCGCCACCGTCCCCATCGCGCTGGCGCCGATCAAGAGCGCGCAGGTGCGCCCACTCGCGGTGACCAGCGCGAGCCGCTTCGCCCTGCTGCCCGAACTGCCGACGATCGCGGAGGCGGGGGTGCCCGGATACCAGGCCGGCCAGTGGTTGGGGGTGTTCGCGCCCGCGGCGACACCAGCCGATATCGTGCAACGGTTGAGCGCGGAGATCTCCCGGGCGATCGGCACGCCCGCGGTCGGGCAGGCGCTGCAGGCGCGCGGCCTCGATCCCAGGATGGCCGCCCCGGATGAGTTCAGGAGGATTCTTGCGGCGGACGTGCAGAAGTGGGGCCGGGTCATCCTGGCGGGCAACATCAAGCTGGCATGACTCCCGGGAGCACAGCGATGCAAACTGATTCGCCGCAGCGCCCGAACATCGTCCTGCTGATGGCCGACCAGTTGGCCGCAGCGGCGCTGCCAGTCTACGGCCACGGGGTCGTGCAGGCCCCGGCGCTTGCGCGCGCGGCCGAGCAGGGCATGGTCTTCGATGCGGCCTATTGCAACTTCCCGATCTGCGCGCCGTCGCGCTACTCGATGCTGTCGGGGCGGCTGCCGCACGCGATCGACGCGTTCGACAACGCCTGCGAGATGGCCTCCGAGATTCCGACCATGGCGCACTACCTGTCGGCGGCCGGTTACCGCACAATCCTCGCCGGCAAGATGCATTTCGTCGGCGCCGACCAGCTGCACGGCTACGACGAGCGCCTGACCACCGACATCTACCCGGCGGAATTCCTCTGGGTGCCGGATTGGTCCAAGGGCGCCGCGCACCGTCCCACCGGCGTAGGGATGGGGCACGTGGTCGACGCCGGGCCGTGCGTGCGGAACATGCAGATCGACTACGATGAGGAGGTCGAGCATGTGGCGGTGCAGAAGGTGTACGACCTCGCTCGCGGGCCCCGCACCCAGCCGTTCTTCCTGACGGTTTCGTTCACCCATCCGCATCCGCCATTCGTCGCGCCGCAGGAGCACTGGGACCGCTACGACCCGGCCTCGATCGAAGCGCCCTCTGTGCCTGAAATCCCGTACGAGTCGCTCGACCCGCACAGCCAGTGGCTGTATCTCGCGCACGGGCAGGACCGCCACACGCTCACGCCGGCCGCGATCCTCAGGGCGCGGCACGCCTATTACGCGATGGCCAGCTACGTCGACGAAAAGATCGGGCACGTGATCGAGGCACTGGAGCGCTCGGGCCTGGCGGAGAATTCAATCATCGTGATCTGCGCGGACCACGGCGAGATGCTGGGCGAGCGCGGCATGTGGTTCAAGCAGACCTTCTTCGAATGGTCGGCGCGGGTGCCGCTCATCGTGCGCTGGCCGGGGGTGGTGAAACCGGGGCGCAGCAGCGCGATCTGCTCGCTGGTAGACCTGTTGCCGACCTTCCTCGATGTCGCGGCGCGCGGCGACCAGGGCGTGCGCGTCGAACCCGTGGACCCGCTCGCCGGCATCAGCCTGATGCCGATCCTGGCCGGGGAAGGGGAGGGTGGTCCGCGCGAGGCGATCGCGGAATATTCCTCGGAGGGCGTCTGCGCGCCCTCGCGCATGGTCCGCCGCGGCGACTACAAGTACGTCTACACGCTCGGCCTGCCGCCGTTGCTGTTCGACCTGCGTGCCGATCCGCAGGAACTCACCAACCTTGCCGGGCGGCCGGAGCATGCCGCTGCCGAATCCGCCCTGCATGCGCGCCTCGTCGCGGATTGGGATCCGGCGGCGACCGACGCGCGCATCCGGGCGAGCCAGCGCAGGCGCCTGTTCCTGAAGGAGGTAGCCATGCGCAACGGGACGTTCCCTGACTGGACCTACGAGGCACGGCCCGGCGATCGCGAGCGTTTCGTGCGCCCGGCGAGCGCGGGCGGGGCAGTGGGCCCGAAACCGCGGTCGCGGTTTCCCTACGTCGAGCCGACACCGCCCGATCGCAAGCCCGGCTGAGCCAGGCGCCGGGCCGGCGCTTCATGCCGGTCAATGCTGCCCCGTGGTTCCCGCGCGCAAGCGGATCAACCCCAGCAGGCTCTCGGTAAACGGGGCCGGCACGTTCGCCTGCTTCGCGATGTCGAGCGTGCCCATCAGCAGCCCGTCGATCTCCAGCGCCTTGCCGGCCTCCATGTCCTGCAGCATCGAGGTCTTGAAGGCGCCGAGGGCGCGCGCCATGTCGATGCGCGCTTCGGGGTCGATGTCGGCATCCACACCCACGGCGCGCCCGATGGCGAGGACCTCTTTCATCACCGACACCATGTAGCCCTTCACGAGCGGGTCGTTGATCATCCGGTCGGCGGTGGCGAGCGTCAGCGCGGAGACGGGGTTGAAGCTCACGTTGCCGAGGAGCTTCACCCAGAAGTCCTTCTCGATGAATCCGCTGGTGATGGTGTCGAACCCGGCGGCGGCAAAAGCTTCGGCAATCTTGGTTGTGCGCGCGGTGTTCTTGCCGCCGGGTTCGCCGAGGATCAGCTTCTTGCCCATGTTATGGCTGACGAGGCCCGGTTCCGGCACGGAGGCGGCGCAGTGGATCACGCAGCCGACCAGCGACTTCGTCGGCATGGCCTGCGAAAGCCTGCCGCCCGGGTCGAGAGTCTCGAGCCTGAGCTTCCCGCCGCCGTAGGCGAGCTTGTCGAAGAACCACCACGGCACGCCGTTCATTGCCGTGACCACGGAACTGTCCGGGCCGAGCAGGGGTCCTATGCTGGCAGCCACCTGAGGCAGGCTCTGGCCCTTGACCGTGACGACCACGTAATCCTGGATGCCGAGCTTCGCCGGGTCGCTGTCGACCTTCGGGTGGGCGGTGAGGATTTCGCCGGTGGCGTTGGTGCGGATGCGCAGGCCCTTCGCGCGGATTGCCTCGAGGTTCGCGCCACGTGCGACCATTGAGACTTCGTGCCCGGCTTTCTCGAGCCAGGCGGCCATGACGCCGCCGATCGCGCCGGCGCCAAAGATGCAGATTTTCATGTCGGTTCCCGTTTTTTGGTGCGGTATTCTAAAGTGTAAGGAATGAGGAGATCCCCATGTTCGGATTCATGAAGAAGCCCACCCAGTTGCTCCCCGCCGAAAGCACCCTGCCGGGGCGCAATGACAAGATGCGCGTGGCGGCGAAGCACCTGACCAAGGGCAACCCGATGACGCCGCCTTTCCCCGAAGGACTCGAGCAGGTGCAATTCGGCCTGGGCTGTTTCTGGGGCGCGGAGCGCGTGTTCTGGCAGACCCCGGGCGTCTGGTCGACGGCTGTCGGTTACTCGGGCGGAAACACGCCCAATCCGACCTACGAGGAAACCTGCAGCGGCCGCACCAACCACACCGAGGCGGTGCTGGTGGTGTTCGACCCGAAGATCATCACCCTCGAGGCACTCTTCAAGGTGTTCTGGGAGAGCCACGACCCGACCCAGGGCATGCGGCAGGGGAACGACACGGGCTCCCAGTACCGATCGGCGTTGTATACGTACGGCGAAGGCCAGGCCCAGGCGGCGATCGCCACGCGCGACGCCTTCCAGGCTGCTCTGGATGCAAAGGGCTACGGGAAGATCACCACCGAGATCAAGGCTGCGCCCGAGTTCTTCTACGCCGAGGACTACCACCAGCAGTACCTCGGCAAGAACCCGAACGGCTACTGCGGCCTTGGGGGCACGGGCGTGTCCTGCCCTGTGGGAGTGTTGGCCAAGGCGTGAGCGTCCGCATCGACAAGTGGCTCTGGGCGGCGCGGTTCTACCGCACGCGCAGCGCCGCTCAGGCCGCAATCGAAGGCGGCAAGGTCAGCGTCAACGGCGAGCGGGTCAAGCCTTCCCGGGAAGTCCGGCCGGGCGACCGGTTGGACGTGGGCTCGGGCGAAACCGGGCGGGCGATCACTGTGGTGGACGTGTCCGACAAGCGGGGATCAGCCCCGATGGCGGAGAAGTTGTATACCGAAAGCGAGGAAAGCAGGCTGAAACGGGCCGTTTTTGCCGAAAATCGCCGCCTCGTTACGGAGCCGACCCTCGACCTCCACGGGCGCCCGACGAAACGTGACAGGCGTTCGCTCGCCAAACTGCGCGGATACTAAAAAATCCTGTCCGTTCAGGGGCCTGCGCTGATACAATGCGGCCCCTTTCGTCGGACTCTGCCCCATGGATCGCACTGCACAACGCCCGCTGCGCAACATCGCCATCATCGCCCACGTCGACCATGGCAAGACGACGCTCGTCGACAAGCTGCTGCAGCAGGCCGGTACCTTCCAGGCGCACGAGCGCATCACCGAACGGGTGATGGACTCGAACGACATCGAAAAAGAGCGCGGCATCACGATCCTGGCCAAGAACACGGCGGTGGATTTCGACGGCGTGCACGTCAATATCGTCGACACCCCGGGCCACGCCGACTTCGGCGGCGAGGTGGAGCGCACCCTGTCGATGGTGGACGGCGTGCTGCTGCTGGTCGACGCGGTCGAAGGCCCGATGCCGCAGACGCGCTTCGTCACGCGCAAAGCGCTGGCGCTGGGCCTGAAGCCCATCGTGGTGGTGAACAAGGTCGACCGCGACGGCGCGCGCGCCCAGTGGGTCGTGAACCAGACGTTCGACCTCTTCGACCGCCTCGGCGCGGACGAATCGCAGCTCGACTTCCCGGTGGTGTATGCCTCGGCCCTGCAGGGCTGGGCGAGCCTGGACCCGGCATCGGCCATTTCCGGCGGCCCCCGCGGCACCAACATGCGGCCGTTGTTTGAGACGGTCTTGAAGAGCGTCCCCCTCCCGGTGGGCGACCCCACCTTGCCGCTGCAGATGGCCGTGGCCGCGCTGGATTACTCCAGCTACGTCGGCAGGCTGGTCATCGGTCGCCTGCGCCGCGGCGTGATCCGTGTCGGCATGGAAGTGGCCGTGATGGAGCCGAATGGCGCCACTGCCGTGTCCAAGATCACCGGCGTCTACGGTTTCCAGGGCCTGAACCGGGTCCCGATGGACGAGGCGTACGCGGGCGAGATCGTGCAGGTCACGGGCATCGACGAGGTTTCCATCGGCGCAACGCTGGCCGACAAGGAGCAGCCCGAGGCGCTGCCGGTGCACAAGATCGACGAGCCCACGCTCAACATGAATTTCCAGGTGAACACCTCCCCGCTGGTCGGGCGCGAAGGCAAGTTCGTCACCAGCCGGCAGGTACGCGACCGTCTCTACAAGGAATTGCTCACCAACGTCGCGCTGCGCGTGGAAGACACCGCCGAGACGGATGTATTCCGGGTCTCGGGCCGGGGCGAGCTGCACCTCACCATCCTGATCGAGAACATGCGCCGCGAAGGCTTCGAGCTGGCGGTGTCCCGCCCGCAGGTGATCCTCAAGAATATCGACGGCGTCGTCTGCGAGCCGTTCGAGATGCTGTCGGTGGATGTCGAGGAAGCCAACCAGGGCGCGGCGATCGCGGCACTCAACGGCCGGCGCGGCGAGATGCTCGACATGTCGCAGGACAGCCGCGGGCGCGTGCGCCTCGACTATCGCATCCCGGCGCGCGGGCTGATCGGGTTCCAGACCGAGTTCATGACCATGACCCGCGGTACCGGGGTGTTGTCGCACGTCTTCGACGAGTACGCGCCGATGAAGGGCGAAAGCTCGGACCGGCGCGCCGGTGCGCTGATCTCCGGCGATGACGGCGAGGCCGTGGCCTATGCGCTGTGGAAGCTGCAGGAGCGCGGCCGCATGTTCGTGAACCCCGGCGACCCGGTATACGAGGGCATGGTGGTGGGCATCCACACCCGCGACAACGACCTGATCATCAACCCGGTCAAGGAAAAGCACCTGACCAACGTGCGTTCTTCCGGCAAGGACGATGCGATCGTGCTGACCCCGCCGATCAAGCTGACGCTGGAGTCCGCGGTGGAATTCATCGCCGACGACGAGCTCGTCGAAGTCACGCCCAAGTCGATCCGCATCAGGAAGCGCTACCTGCAGGAGCACGAGCGCCGCAAGCAGTCCCGCACCTCCGTCGCCGCGGCTTAATTCTGAAGATTTAAGCTCGGAAACTGGCTCCAGGAGCCGGTCACGGCTCATCAGCAAGGTCTACGAAGCCGATCCGCTCGTCTGTCCAAAATGTAACGGACCGATGCGCGTGATCGCGCTGATCGACGAACCGGCGGCGGTGCGGCGCATCCTCGGGCATCTCAGCGCGTTCTTGATGCAATGCCCATGGGTCACGGTTCTCGCATCCGCCGGGTCACAGTGCCGGCAAGATTCGACCGGTGTAGAAACCCTGTAAAGCCCTGCCAAGCGGACTGATGGGCGGTTGGAAGGTGAGCGTACGCTGCAAGCAGTCTTCGACGATCTTCAGCAATTGCTTCGCGTGACCTTTTCGCCGATGCGCGCCGTTGACGTAGATATACTCTATTTCGCCAGCTTCGTTGTATCGGCAGTAGCCTATCGTGGTGTTGGAATCGACGATGGTCACAATGCCCGGGGTATGGTTGACACGAATGCTGCTGCAAGCCGGCTGAAGCGGCAGGGGAGGACTCATGCCAGGCTCGCAAAAAGCAAGGACGTCGCACCGATCGTGGTCAGCGCGGCGCGCAGTGGAAGCAGCCACACCGGGAATGACTCCGAGCGTGCCATGAGGCGATCGAACGCATAGCACACCAGCAATGCCGCCGCCTGCACTCTGAGTCCGGTCCATATCGGTAGCTGAAGCGACATCCAGCCAACAAGGCAGGGCAGCACACTCCAGCCATATTGCATCCATGCGCGAGCACCTCGCGCGCCGCTATGCACCGCGTAGCCCCATTGCAGTGCGCCGACGAAAGACAGAATAAGTGCGCCGTAGTGGGAGAGTGTGCCAAGCCAAAATGCGTACCACGGCGCCGGCAAGAAGGCGACCAGCAGCACCAGCCCTACAAAGGGCACCAAGCCCCCGAAACCGAGAACGACAGCGGGGGCGGGCGCAGTGCGCAGTGCGGAGAAAGGATTCATGTTTTGCTCAGCTAATCAGCGCGACGCGCCGGAGCCAACCGTGCTGCCACGCCGTTTCGATAGGTCCCGGCTCCCGGCTTCGGTTTCGTTGCTCATCGGTTTGAAACCTGCATAGTGAGGTTGGTCATAGAATGCCATAATGAACCTATATTGAACCGTATTAATCAATAATTATCGGTTCATTTTGTTAAAACATTCCTATTATTGCTTTATAATCGGGTCATGTTCGGTTCATTACATTTTCAAAAAAGCGATTCTTTCTGGATCGCGCACCGTGCTGCGTACTCGCCGCGCGCTGAAGTTTCAGTATTTTTTCAACCAAGGAGATGTCATGACCTCACGTAGAACGTTCATGTTCAAACTAGTCCCGGCTACAGCATTGCTCGTTGGCACGGCAGGGGCCGCTTTTTCCCAACCTGCGCGTCTGGAGGAAAGCGACGCCGTGGCCACCGCGTTGGGTTACAAACACGATGCATCCAAGGTGGATGCCAAGAAGTTCACCGGTTACGCAGCGGGCCGCAACTGCGCGAATTGTCAGTTGTATCAGGGCAAGGCTGGGGAAGCGTGGGGCGTCTGTGCTCCCGTTGGCGGCAAGCTCGTCAACGCCAAAGGGTGGTGCGCCGCCTGGGTCAAGAAGGGATGATGCCGGGTGCCGCCGGCATGCCGCTCGCCGCGGGCATGTTTGGCGCCATGGCGTCCTTCAATATTGCAGTAGCGCCAACTGTTTCTTCGGTGTCTTGCGCGGGTCCAGGGTGTGAATCAACCTTGCGCAGATGAAGTTTCTTCCGGGTGTCCTGTGGAGCGGGTCTTGATGCAAGCCCTGACGATCTACTACGACGGGCATTGCCCATTGTGCCAGGCTGAAATCCGTTTCTTGCAGTCACGCAATCGCGCAGGCCTGCTGCGCTTCGTAGACCTTCAGGATCCGAATTTTTCCGAGATGGCAGAGCGCTTTTCGTGCGAACAGGCGCTTGCCACGATTCATGGGCGCCTGGGCGACGAAGAACTCCTGACTGGAGTGAGAGTGTTTGCCGAGGCTTACCGAAGAGTGGGTTTGAACGTCTTTGCCCGCCTCCTGTCCGTCGAATGGCTGCAACCCGCCTTTGACGCGGCTTACCGTAAATTCGCGCGGCACAGGCATGCTTTATCCCGGTGGATCGGGCCGATGCTTTTGACACTGGCAAAGCGGTTTTGCTGAGCAGGCGCAACGTGGTTCAGCATTCAGCGGCAAGAAATGGGCACCGGACTGGGGCCGCGTGAAATTCTGCTCCGACCGCTGCCGCCGCGCGGCTCGCGGGCCGGCGTGACCAAGATACTCAGGCTTGTTCTGGGAGACCAACTCAACCCCCAGCACAGTTGGTTCAAAGAGCCGAGCCAAGACGCGGTTTTTCTCCTGATGGAGATGCGCCAGGAGACCGACTACGTGCTGCAGCATGCGCAGAAGATCCTCGCGATCTTTGCCGCAATGCGCGATTTCTCCTGGATGCTGCGCGAAGCCGGGCACTGCGTGCACTACATGACCATCGATGACCCCGCCAACCGGCAGTCGCTGACGGCCAACCTCGACGCGCTGCTTGCAAGCTACAACGCCGGGGCTTTCGAATATCAGTCGCCCGACGAGTGGCGGTTGACGATGGTGTTCTTCGGGCGACGTTAGTGAGCTGACAAAGACGCGCGCCAACGTGCGACTTGCATCGAACTCACGCCGTTCATGCCGGCAGGGGCAGGCCCTCGGCCTCGGCCACCCTCACCAACGCATCTTCCAGCATGGTGCGCGCCGCGCCCGCTACCTCTTTCAGATAGTGATGCAGGTCCGCATCGGCCGTGCTGCTGTTTTCGCATTCGGCGCTGTAGGTCTCGAAATTGCCCAGGCGGACCAGCAGTTCGCAGAGATGGTGCGGACATTCGCAGTTCAACTTCACTGAAGCCGTCGAGATTTGAGCGAGCGCTTTGTTGTCAAAACGCCGCGCTGCTGCGGGATCGATCGGCGGCAACGCGACAGGCTTTCCTGACTGGAAACCGGCAGGTGGCGCGCCGCAAAGCGATTCCAGTTGTCCGATCTCCAATGGCGCATGCACCAGGCTGCAGCCCAATGCGCGCAGTTCCTGCTCGACGCGTTGCGGGCCGAAGCCGTACTCGACGACGATGTGCCGCGCGCCTAGCTGCTGCGCTAACGAACGAATCGTTTGAGGTGTTTCGCGCTGCAGGGTCGGCAACTCGATGACCAGCACGTCGGCCGTCACGCCTCGCAGTGCTTCGCCGGCAAGCGCTGCATTTGGGCTCGTCGCTACGATCTGCAGCGCGGCCAATCGATGGTGCGCCACCCGCAAGCTTAGAGCCTCTCCTACGATTGCCGCGCGCACGAGGGGCAGCGCGTTCCTGGCGACCTGAGCGGCCTGCGGCGCGGGGGCAAGAGTCCGGCCGGCTACCTTGTCGAGCATGGCCTGCAACTGATCGAAGCCGAGCGAGGCGATCGAGCCGACTGCGTGCCCCGAGTCGACGAGCTGCTTGATTACCGACAGGCGCGCCACTTCTGCGGGCGCATACAGGCGCTGTCCCGTCGCGCTTTGGCGGGGCCCTACGATCTTGTAGCGGCGCTCCCAAACGCGCAGCGTCTGAACCGGAATGCCGGTGAGTCGCGCCACCGCACCGCTGCGGTACACGGGTTCTTCGACGCCTTTTGGTTGACGGTTTGGCATAGGAGCTCCTAGTTGAACTGTATTTGAACCGATAGTAGCATAAAAAAGCCACATAATTCAGATAATTACAGGTCAATTAGAAAATGTTATAAAATAAAGCTGTTCAATCCGTATAAAATGGGGTACATTAATGACTCATTAGATGTTCATTATAGTTACAGACAGGCGACAGAGCACTTTTGGAATGAAGCTTGTTTAGACGAAGTGCGGATTCTTATTTGCTCCCTAACCAAAAGGAAAAGCCATGAAAAAGCTGATCTCTGCCATAGCGGTTTGGTTTTGCCTGATCCCCTCGGCAAATGCCAAAGACATCGTCGATACCGCGGTTTCCGCGGGTAGCTTCAAAACGCTTGCCGCCGCCTTGCAGGCTGCCGGCCTGGTCGACACGTTGAAGGGCACGGGCCCGTTCACGGTTTTTGCGCCGACCGATGACGCCTTCGCCAAGACTCCGAAGGCTCAATTGGATGCACTGCTTGCCGACAAGGCCAAGCTGACCGCCGTTCTGACGTATCACGTGGTTTCGGGCGCGGTGATGTCCAAGGACGTCAAGGCCGGCATGGTGAAGACGGTCCAAGGCTCTTCGCTGACCGTGAGCACGATGGGGGGCGTCAAAGTCGACGGAGCCAACGTCACTTCGGTCGACATCATTGCTGACAACGGGGTGATCCACGTCATCGACAGCGTGGTGCTGCCCAACTAGGCAATACCCGGCAAGCGCGAACCGGTCGCGGAAGGCGGATCGGCCGCAAACGCGACAACGCCAGCTACTGCGGGCGTTGTCATCAAATGAAACCTGTCAGGTTTTACGATTACACAAAGGAAAACGGCAATGACTGGCTCTATAGAGAAAATTTTTCAGGATGTGGATATCAGCCTGAACGTTCTTCGGGTACTTGCAAGCAATAGTTATGACTCGATCCTGATCACCGATGCCACCAAGGACGCAAAGATCATCTATGCGAATAAAGCGTTCAAGGCGCTGACTGGCTACGATCCGTCCGAGGTCATCGGGAAGACACCGAAGATTTTGCAGGGCGCCGCCACCGACAAGACCGTGATTGCCCGTCTGCTTGACGCCCTAAAGCGGGACGGCCGGTTCGAAGGCAAGGCGATCAACTACAAGAAGAACGGGACGCCCTTCATCATGCACTGGCGGGTTCTGCCAGTGAAGGTCGGCAAACATACCAAGGTTTGGGTGGCAATTCAGCGCGAAGGGTTTGCGATCTAGTCGCAATTCCACATTCGCACTGGGCGCACCACAAAGTGAACACAACGAAGAGGCAGATCAGCGGCCTGCTGATCGTCGTCGGCAACTCGCTGACGGGGATCGGTTGCATAGGCTTGGTGCTCGCGCTGAGCGGACTGATCGAAGCGGAGTTCTTTGCGCTCGGAATCTCCTCGGGCATCCGCGTCATTGGATCGGTGGCAATCACCGGGTGCCTGTCGAGCGCCGTGGGTTATGGCGTCGTGGAATATTTTGAGAAGTAAAACATCTGAAGAGGCTATATGTTCAAAAGATCGGATTATTTTATTCTGCTGGCAGTGACGATTTCGTTCGTCATCTCCGCGTACCTTTGGTTTGCGGTGCAGGACCGCGAGCAGGCGATCTTCACTGCGATCTGGATCCCCTCCATCTTCGGCTTTGGAATCTACGTCAAGCTGGCTGCTTTGCTGGGGAGGCCGAAATGATGCCCATTGATCTCTTGTACTTGGGCATTGTCGTGTTCGTACTGGTGTTGATCGGCTTCAGTCTAACAATGATGGAATTCCGCAATATGAAATGAAGGCCAGCCACAGTGCATAGAACGCTCAATCCGGGTTTGCTCGGCTTTCGCGCCATGAACTTGATTGATCCGAAGAAAATGTTTCTGTCGAAATGGACAGCGGTGGAACCCCTGGAAAAACAGAAGCATTTCCTGGTCACCAAGGTCATGCTCCCGGAAACACCGGATGGCAGGATCGAATGGGTCGAAATCGAGGCGGTCTACACGCAAGCAACCGCTCAACTCCGCTGGCGTGAATTGCGCGACCAGGCGAAGTGGCGCCGGGGGTGGGCATAGCCATGCAGTCCTTTCCCAAGGGATTTCGTGCCCTCGTCATCGGCTCATCCGGCGCGATTGGCGCCGCTCTCGCGGCCCGGTTGCGAGCAGACCCACAATGCTCTGAAGCGGTCGGGTTACACCGGCAGTCGCTGCCGCGCATCGATTTTGAAAATGAAGAAACCATTGCCGCCGCGGCAGAGGCGCTTTCCCGCGGGGTCCCGTTCGATTTGATCATCATCGCCACCGGGTTGCTGCACTCGCCTCGTTTCATGCCGGAGAGGAGATTTTCCGATCTCAACTATGCGCAGATGTTCGAGACCTTCCGGATAAATGCGTTCGGACCGGCATTGATATTCAGCCATTTCTCGAAACTGATCGGCAACGATCGGGCCGTGATTGCGGTACTCTCCGCGAAGGTGGGAAGCATCGCCGACAACCGACTGGGGGGGTGGTACAGCTATCGTGCTTCCAAGGCGGCGCTAAACATGTTTTTGAAAACCGCTTCGATCGAGATGAAGAGAACGAAACCGAATGCGGTCTTGGCCGCCTTGCATCCTGGCACCGTAACCTCCTGCTTGTCACAGCCTTTCCGCGGCGCTGAAGCCGGACGTGCGCCAAACGACGCAGCAGCAGATATGCTTGATGTCATCGATAACCTGACGCCGGCGAGCACTGGGCAGTTCTACTCTTATAGCGGCGAGAAGCTCCCTTGGTGACTTCTTCAATAGGCGACAACCGACGGAGCGAGCGTTGGTGGGGCTGATCGATTTCTCCCGTCCGGAGGTCGTCCAGACGTTTCGGGTCATTAACGATGACGTGATGGGCGGCGTATCGACCTCAAGGCGCCGCTCGACGGACGACGCAATGGTGTTCGAAGGGGAGGTGTCGCTCGAGAGGAACGGCGGCTTTGCATCTTTGCGCGGCCCGATCAGATTCCCTGTGGAGTCCGCGGCGCTGCTGTTGCGGGTGCGCGGCGACGGGCAGCGCTACAAGCTGACGCTCAAACTCGACGACAGCACCGGCACGCCCCAATACCAAGCCGCCTTTGATGCGCCGCCAGAATGGCAGACGCTCCGATTCGAACCGGCCGATTTCGCGGCCAGTTTCCGCGGACGTGCGGTGTCTGCTCCGAGCGTGCGGTTGGAAGACGTGCGGTACTTCGGTCTGCTTATTTCGGACCGACAGTCAGGGGCCTTCAAGGTCGAATTGGGGGGCATCCTGGCCGAGTAGTCGATCGCTTTCGCGACGGCGCGGATCCGCCGATCCACAGGCAGTTTATGTACCGATACAGGTACATTCACAGACGGGAAGACTACTTCTTCTTGGTCATCATCTGGGCATCCTCGACAACCTTGAACCAGTTGCCGCTCCAGAGGATCGAGATGTACAGGAACTTCTCCAGTTTGGCCTCGGTGACGGCCTGCCACTGGTAGGAGTTCAGGCGGATCAGCTGCCCCGTCATGCCCATGTCGCCGATGATGGTGAACATGGCCTCCTGGATACCCGTCTTCTGCGGCGGCTTGTCCCAGGAAACGGGATCGATCTTTTCGATCGACTTCTCTGCGGCGCCAGGATGGACGTCGAACGTCCCCTGGCACCCGTCCATGCTCTTGATCATGCAGGCGAGGCGGTTTCCCCTTGGCGGCATAGTCTGGCTCTCCTTGGAAGCGGGAATTCTACTTTACGCTGCCATGAGTTCACGCAGCACGTACGGCAGGATCCCGCCGTGCTTGTAGTAGTCGACTTCGATCGTGGTGTCGATGCGGCTCTTCACCTTCACCTTCTGCTCGGAGCCGTCGGCACGCTTGATCACCAGGGTGAGCTCCTGCTGCGGGCGGATGTCGTCGAGGCCCTCGATCGAAATGGTCTCGTCGCCCTTGATGCCGAGGCTGGTGGCGCTGTCGGTGCCCATGAACTGCAGAGGCAGCACGCCCATGCCCACGAGGTTGGAGCGGTGGATGCGCTCGAAGCTGCGCGTGATCACGGCCTTGACGCCGAGCAGGAACGTGCCCTTGGCCGCCCAGTCGCGCGACGACCCCGTGCCGTACTCCTCGCCGCCGAAGACCACCGTGGGCATGCCGTCGGCGACGTACTTCATGGCCGCGTCGTAGATCGGCATCTCCTCGCCCTTGTAGCGGGTGAGGCCGCCTTCCTTGCCGCCCATCATCTGGTTCTTGATGCGCACGTTGGCAAAGGTGCCGCGCATCATCACCTCGTGGTTGCCGCGGCGGGCGCCGTAGCTGTTGAAGTCGCTCACCGCGACGTCGTGCTCCTGCAGGTAGTAGCCCGCCGGGGAGGTCGGCTTGATGCTGCCGGCCGGCGAGATGTGGTCGGTGGTCACCGAGTCGCCGAACACGCCGAGGATCTTCGCGCCGGTGATGGCCTCGACCTTGGCCGGCTGCATGGAGAAGTTGGCGAAGAACGGCGGCTCGGCAATGTAGGAAGACTTCGGCCAGTTGTACACCTGGCCCGAGGCCGACGGCACCTTCTGCCAGAGCACGTTGTCCTTGCCGAGGTCCTTGTACAGGCGGCGGAAGGTTGGCGCGTCCATGGCGAGTTTCATCAGGGCGGCGACTTCGTCGTGGGTCGGCCAGATATGGCCGATGTACACGTCCTGGCCATCCTTCGACTTGCCGATCGGCTCGGTGCGGAAGTCCTTGAGCATCGTGCCGGCGATCGCGTAGGCCACCACCAGCGGGGGCGAGGCGAGGAAGTTGGCGCGGATGTTGGCGTGGATGCGCGCCTCGAAGTTGCGGTTGCCCGAGAGCACGGCCGCGCAGACCAGGTCGTTCTTGACGATGGTTTCCTCGATCGGCTGCGCCAGCGGGCCGGCGTTGCCGATGCAGGTGGTGCAGCCGTAGCCGGCCGTGTAGAAGCCAAGCTTCTCGAGGTAGGGCAGGAGCCCCGCCTTGGTCAGGTACTCGGTCACCACGCGCGACCCTGGGGCGAGCGAGGTCTTGATGTGCGGCTTGACCGTCAGGCCCAGTTCCACGGCCTTCTTGGCGAGCAGGCCCGCGGCCAGCAGCACGCCGGGGTTGGAGGTGTTGGTGCAGGAGGTGATGGCGGCGATCAGCACGTCGCCCGAGCCGACTTCGGTGCCGTCATAGGCCTTGATGCGCTTGCCGAGGTCCGCGGGCGCCTTGGCGAAGCCGTTTTCCGCCACCGGCTTGGAGAACAGGCTGGTGAAGGTGCTCTTCACGTTCTCGAGGCCGATGCGGTCCTGCGGGCGCTTGGGGCCGGCCAGCGACGGCATCACCGTGGACAGGTCCAGTTCCAGGGTCTGCGAATAATCGATGCTGCCGGCCTTCGGCACGCCGTACAGGCCCTGCGCCTTGAAGTAGGCCTTGAACGCCTCGATCTCGGCATCGGTGCGGCCGGTGCCCTTGAAGTAGTCGATGGTCTTGTCGTCGACCGGGAAGAAGCCCATGGTGGCGCCGTATTCCGGGGCCATGTTGGCGATCGTCGCGCGGTCGGGCAGGGCCAGCGACGCGGTGCCTTCGCCGAAGAACTCGACGAACTTGCCCACCACCTTGGCCTTGCGCAGCATCTCGGTGATGGTGAGCACCAGGTCGGTGGCGGTGACCGACTGGTGGAGTTTGCCCTTCAGGTGAACGCCGACCACGTCCGGGGTCAGGAAGTACACGGGCTGGCCCAGCATGCCGGCCTCGGCCTCGATGCCGCCCACGCCCCAGCCGACCACGCCGATGCCGTTGATCATGGTGGTGTGGCTATCGGTGCCCACCAGTGTGTCCGGGTAATAGACGCCGTTCTTGCTGTGCACGCCGCGGGCGAGGTACTCCAGGTTCACCTGGTGCACGATGCCGATGCCTGGGGGCACGACCTTGAAGGTGTCGAAGGCCTGCATGCCCCATTTCATGAACTGGTAGCGCTCCTGGTTGCGGGAGAACTCCAGCTTCATGTTCAGGTCCAGCGCCTTGCTGTTGCCGTAGTGGTCGATCTGCACCGAATGGTCGACGACCAGGTCCACGGGCACCAGCGGCTCGATGGTCTTGGGGTTCTTGCCCATCTTCTGGGCGACGTTGCGCATGGCGGCGAGATCCGCGAGCAGCGGCACGCCGGTGAAGTCCTGCAGCACGATACGGGCGAGCACGAACGGGATCTCGTCGGTGCGCGCGGCGTTGGGCTGCCAGTTGGCCAGCTGCTTGATGTGCTCTTCGGTCACCTTCTTGCCGTCGCAGTTCCTCAACACCGACTCGAGCACGATGCGAATCGACACCGGCAGGCGGGAGATCTTAGTGCCGAGGGCTTTTTCGAGTGCCGGCAGGGAATAGAACTTGCCGGATTTCCCGGCGGTGAGTTTCAGGTCCTTGAGGGTGTCGTGCAGGTTATGCGGCATTGAAGCCTCCGTCGGTGAGCCAGGTGATTTTCAGATGACGAACAGGTCGACGAACTCGTTGACCGGGGTATTTTGCAGCTTTTTCGCGTCCAGACACAGGTCGAGGATCCGCGCCTGCTGTTTGGCCGGGAAACGTCGCGCCAGGTTGGTGCGGAATTTCTCCACCAGCACCGGCATACCCTGCTTACGCCTTCTCTTGTGGCCGATCGGGTATTCGCAGACGATTTCCTTCATCTTCGTGCCGTCCTTGAACTCCACCGTCAGCGCGTTGGCGATCGAGCGCTTTTGCGGGTCGTGGTAGTCCTTGGTGTAGCGCTTGTCCTCCACGCAGTCGATCTTGTCGCGCAGGACGTCGATGCGCGGGTCCTTGGCGACCGAGTCCTCGTAGTCGCCGGCCGTGAGCCGGCCGAAGAGGATCGGCACCGCCACCATGTACTGGATGCAGTGGTCGCGGTCGGCCGGGTTGTTCAGCGGGCCCTTCTTGTCGATGATGCGGATGCAGGCCTCGTGCGTGCGGATGGTGATCTTCTTGATGTCCTCGGGCTTCTTGCCCGCCTTGTTGAGGGCATCGTGGATCTGCATCGCGCACTCCACCGCGGTCTGCGAGTGGAACTCGGCCGGGAAGGAGATCTTGAACAGCACGTTCTCCATCACGTAGGAGCCGAACGGCCGCTGGAACTTGAACGGCTGGCCCTTGAACAGAACGTCGTAGAAGCCCCAGCCCTTGGCCGAGAGCACCGAGGGGTAGCCCATCTCGCCGGTTTTGCTGATCAATGCGAGGCGCACTGCGCGGCTGGTCGCGTCGCCGGCCGCCCAGGACTTGCGCGAGCCGGTGTTGGGCGCGTGGCGATAGGTGCGCAGGCTCTGGCCATCGACCCAGGCCTGGGACACGGCGTTGACCACTTCATCGTAGGTGCAGCCAATCATGTTCGCCACAACCGCGGTGGAGGCGACCTTGACCAGTACCACGTGGTCGAGGCCGACGCGGTTGAAGCTGTTCTCGAGCGCGAGCACGCCCTGGATCTCGTGCGCCTTGATCATGCCGGCCAGGACGTCCTTCATCAGCAGCGGCTTCTTGCCGTTGGCGATCGCCGTGCGCGAGAGCCAATCGGCGGTCGCGAGGATGCCGCCCAGGTTGTCCGAGGGGTGGCCCCATTCGGCGGCGAGCCAGGTGTCGTTGAAGTCCAGCCAGCGGATCATCGCGCCGATGTTGAAGGCCGCCTGCACCGGGTCAAGCTGGAACTGCGTGCCAGGCACCTTGGCGCCGTTGGGCACGACGGTGCCTGGAACGATCGGGCCCATCAGCTTGGTGCAAGCCGGGTATTCGAGGGCTTCGAAGCCACAGCCCAGCGTGTCGATCAGGCAGTAGCGGGCCGTCTCGAAGGCGTCGGCGGACTTGATCGAGTACTTGGTTGCGTAGTCGGCGATCTTGGTGAGGACGGCTTCGGGCTTGGGGCGGACGTTCGAGATAGGTGCGGACATGGCCTTGGAGGTGGGCTGGTGAAAGGAATCAGAAGAGCACCGGCACGATCCCGTGCCGGTGCAGGAGGTCGAGGAGCTGGACGAACGCGTACGCCCAGAGGTACCACATCGCATCCAGAATCCCCTGGCGGACTTTCTTCGGGGACACGGGGATGGACTCGGGCTCGGTGTAGAGCGACCAGCGCGGGAACCAGCGGGGCGTCGCGTCGCGGTAGCGGCGGTAGGTGTCGCCGAACAATTCCACGAGGCGCTTTTCCTCGTTTGCGACGACGGCCGGGTAGAGCGCGGCGAACATCACCAGCAGCACCACCGGCAGCAGCGGCAGCCGCACGGCGAGGCCGAATCCGATCACGCCAAGGAAACTTCCCACATAAAGGGGGTTGCGCACGATGGAGTAGGGCCCGGTCGTGGTGAGCACGCCGTCCTTGGTCCCGCCGATGAAGGTGAGGCACCAGACGCGCCACAAGCACCCGGCGACCATGAGCGCATAGCCGGTGAGGCGCAGCGCCTCTCCGGGCCACCCTTCGAGGAACGCCGGCGGCGCGCCGAACAGCACGTAGACGAGGGCAAGCGCGAGGATCGCGCGCGACCACCGGATGCGGTTCCCGGCGAAGTGCCGGGCGATCGCCGTTGCCAAGCGCTCAGGCCCGGAAGGTGTGCTCGGCGCCGCCGGACTTCGGCGAATGCCGCGCCGCGGACGGGGCCGTGCGTTCCTTCGGGTCCGTGTCCCACCAGGCGCCGCGTCCCTTCTTCTGGGACTCGAGTTCCTCGGGGTGCTGCGCCATGAACTCGCGCATGAACTTCGTGGCCTCGGACTCGTACTCGGTGATGTTGAGGAGTTCGCGCATGAACTTGAAGAACTTCGAATCGGCCACGGTCAACCTCCTACTTGCGGTTCTTGAGGGGCACCCACTGCATGTTCTCGGGGCCGGTGTAGTTGGCCGCGGGACGGATGATCTTGCCGTCGATGCGCTGCTCGATCACGTGCGCCGCCCAGCCGCTGGTGCGCGCGATCACGAAGATCGGCGTGAACATCGCGGTCGGGATGCCGATCATGTGGTAGCTGACGGCGCTGAACCAGTCGAGGTTGGCGAACATCTTCTTCTCGCGCCACATCACCGCCTCGAGGCGGTCGGCGATCTCGAAGAGCTTCATGCTGCGGTTCGACTTCGACAGCCGCCGCGCGACTTCCTTGATGACCTTGTTGCGTGGGTCGCCGATCGTGTAGACCGGGTGGCCGAAGCCGATGACGATTTCCTTCGCCTGGATGCGGCGGATCGCGTCGGCTTCCGCGTCGTCGGGGCCGTTGTAGCGCGACTGGACCTCGAAGGCGACTTCGTTTGCGCCGCCGTGCTTCGGCCCGCGCAGCGCGCCTATGCCGCCGCAGATCGCGCTGTGCATGTCCGACCCCGTGCCCGCGATCACGCGGCAGGTAAAAGTGGAGGCGTTGAACTCGTGCTCGGCGTAGAGGATGAGCGACGTATGCATCGCGCGAACCCATTCGGCCGAGGGCGCCTTGCCGTGCAGGAGGTGCAGGAAGTGGCCGCCGATCGAATCGTCATCGGTTTCGGTCTCGATGCGCTTGCCGTTGTGGCTGTAGTGGTACCAGTAGAGCAGCATCGACCCGAGGGAGGCCATCAGCTGGTCGGCGATGTCACGCGCGCCCGGCAGGTTGTGGTCGTCCTTCTCGGGCAGCAGGTTGCCCATTGCCGACACGGCCGTGCGCATGACGTCCATGGGGTGGGCCGACGGCGGGATCCATTCGAGGATCGCCTTGAGGTTGGCCGGCAGGCCGCGCAGGGCCTTCAGCTTGGCCTTGTAGCCGGCGAGTTCGGCTGCGTTCGGCAGCGTGCCGTGGACGAGCAGGTAGGCGACCTCTTCGAACTCGGCCTCGTCGGCGAAGTCGAGGATGTCGTAGCCGCGATAGTGCAGGTCGTTGCCGGTGCGGCCGACGGTGCAGAGCGCCGTGTTGCCGGCGGTCACGCCGGACAGGGCTACGGATTTCTTGGGCTTCGGGCCCGCGGGGGCGGCGGCTGGGGCTTCGCTCATCTCACTTCTCCTTTGCGAACAGCTGGTCGAGCTTCTTCTCGAACTCGTGGTAGCCGAGGAAATCGTAGAGTTCCATGCGGGTCTGCATGGTGTCGACAACGTTTTTCTGGGTGCCGTCGCGGCGTACGCCTTCGTAAACTTTGAGGGCAGCCTTGTTCATCGCGCGGAAGGCAGACAGCGGGTAAAGGGCGATCGCCACCCCGGCCGAACGCAGTTCTTCCACGGTGAAGTACGGGGTCGAGCCGAACTCGGTGATGTTGGCGAGCACCGGGACCTTCACCGCGTCGACGAACTTGCGGTACATCGAGAGCTCGGTCATCGCCTCGGGGAAGATCATGTCGGCGCCGGCCTCGGTGTAGGCCACTGCGCGCTCGATGGCGCGGTCGAGGCCCTCGTTGGCGAGCGCGTCGGTGCGCGCCATCACGACGAAGTCCTTGTCGGTCTTCGCGTCGCAGGCCGCCTTGATGCGGTCGGCCATCTCCTGGGTCGAAACGATCTCCTTGTTCGGGCGGTGCCCGCAGCGCTTGGCGCCGACCTGGTCCTCGATGTGGGTCGCAGCCGCGCCGAACTTGATCAGCGACTTGACGGTGCGCGCCACGTTGAAGGCCGACGAGCCGAAGCCCGTGTCCGAATCGACCAGCAGCGGCAGGTCGCAGACGTCGGTGATGCGCCGCACGTCAGTGAGGACGTCGTCGAGGTTGGAGATGCCGAGGTCCGGCAGCCCCAGCGACCCTGCGGCCACGCCCCCGCCTGAAAGGTAGATCGCCTTGAAGCCGCTGCGCTTGGCCATCAGCGCGTGATAGGCATTGATGGCCCCGATGACCTGCAGCGGGGACTCTTCCTTGAGTGCGGCGCGGAACTTCGCGCCCGGGGAGATGGCGGCCATCGCTTAGCCGAACAGGTGCTTCACGCCGTCGCGCTCTTCGTGCAGCTCTTGCAGGGTCGCGTCCATGCGCTTCCTGCTGAATTCGCTGATCTCGATGCCTTTCACTATTTCATAGGTGCCGTTCTTGCAGGTGACCGGGTAACCGTAGAGCACGCCCTCGGGAATGCCGTAGCTGCCGTCGGACGGGATGCCCATGCTGACCCAGTCGCCGGCGGCCGTGCCGAGCGACCAGTCGCGGATGTGGTCGATGGCGGCGTTGGCCGCGCTCGCGGCGGAGGACAGGCCGCGCGCCTCGATGATCGCCGCACCGCGCTTTTGCACGGTGGGGATGAAGGTCGACTCGAGCCAGGCCTGGTCGTTGATCATCGGCCAGGCTTTCTTGCCGCCGACTTCTGCCTGGAAAACGTCCGGGTACTGGGTGGCCGAGTGGTTGCCCCAGATGGTCATCTTCTTTACGTCGGAGACCGCGTTGCCGGTCTTCTGCGCGATCTGCGTGAGCGAGCGGTTGTGGTCGAGGCGCATCATCGCGGTGAACTGCTGCGGCTTCAGGCTGGGCGCGTTCTTCATTGCGATCAGCGCGTTCGTATTGGCCGGGTTGCCGACCACCAGCACCTTCACGTCGCGGCTGGCGACCTTGTCGAGCGCCTGGCCCTGCGGGGAGAAGATCTTGCCGTTGGCCTCGAGCAGGTCCTTCCTCTCCATGCCAGGGCCGCGCGGGCGGGCGCCGACGAGCAGGGCGACGCCGACATCCTTGAACGCGACCATCGGGTCGGATGCGGCCACCATGCCGTGTAGCAGGGGGAACGCGCAGTCGTCGAGCTCCATCATCACGCCCTTCAGTGCCTTCTGCGCCTTTTCGTCGGGGATCTCGAGCAGCTGCAGGATGACCGGCTGGTCTTTGCCGAGCATTTCTCCGCTGGCGATGCGAAAGAGGAGGGCATAGCCGATCTGGCCGGCGGCGCCGGTGACTGCGACACGAACGGGGGCTTTGGACATGGGAGGGGCTCCGGGAAACGTTGCTGGAACGAAGGTGGGGAAGGAATTCGGAACCCGCGATGGTAAGCGTCCGCGCCGCCCCTCGTCAACTCGTCTTGTGTCTTTTATAAGACATATGACACTAGATAGACGAGTAGGGGGAACTGTGCTCAAATCGGCCCCGTGAGTTCCCCCACTTTCAGTCCCCTTTACCGCCAGATCAAGGCCTTGCTGCTGGAATCGCTGCGCTCCGGCGCCTGGCGCCCGGGCGAGGCGATCCCCAGCGAAATGGACCTCGCCAGCCGTTACAAGGTGAGTCAAGGGACGGTGCGCAAGGCCATCGACGAGCTCGCGGCCGAAAACCTGGTGTACCGCCGCCAGGGCAAGGGTACCTTCGTTGCGACCCACGGCGAGCGACAGGTGCGCTTCAGGTTCCTGCGGCTCGCGCCGGACTCGGGCGAGGCGGGGCTTGTGGAGCGGCAGTTGCTGGATTTCCGTCGCGCGCGGGCGAGCGCCGAGGTCGCGCGCATGCTCGAGCTCAAGGCCGGGGACCCGATGGTCATGATCAAGCGCCTGCTGGTCTTCGGCGCTGACCCGGTCGTGCTCGAGGAGGTCTGGCTGCCTGGCACCCTGTTCAAGGGATTGACCGCCACGGCCGTGTCCGAGCACCGCGGCGCGCTCTACAACCTGTTCGAAACCCAGTTCGGCACGCGAATGGTGCGCGCCGAGGAAAAGCTCAAGGCGGCCGCGGCCGACGAGGCCAGTGCGACTGCGCTTGGCGTTGCAGCGGGGCATCCCCTGCTCGCCGTGGAGCGGGTTTCCTATACGTACTCGGACAAGCCTGTCGAGTGGCGCAGGGGGCTCTACAAGACCGATCACTATTTTTACAAGAGCGAGTTGGGTTGATGGAACGATCGCTCCAATCGCGCCAATCCCGGGGCTCCGGCGCTATAATTGCTGCGCCTGCGGAACTTTATCGCACAGCCACGCCTCTCACCTGAAACACGGTTCGTCGACATGTCCAACTCCGCTGCAAAGAAGAAAAGGCCGGTCTATCTCAATCTTGTGCAGATCCGGCTCCCGCTGCCCGGCTTTGTATCGATCCTGCACCGGATCAGTGGCGCGATGCTGTTCCTGTCAGGCATCTGGCTCCTGTTCATGCTCGACCGGAGCCTCGCCTCCGAGGCCGGCTTCCAGTCGGTGCGCCATTACGTGGGGTTCCCGGTCGTGAAGCTCGCGCTTCTCGGCATCATCTGGGCCTACTGCCACCATTTCTGTGCCGGCATCCGTTACCTCTTCCTCGACCTGAACAAGGGCCTGGACCTGCCGGCCGCGCGTATGAGCAGCTGGGCCGTGCTCGTGGTCAGCCTTTCGCTCACCGCTTTCCTGGGAGCCAAGCTATGGTAAATCGCGTCGTCACCGGGGCGCACTACGGCCTGCGCGACTGGCTCGCGCAGCGCATCACGGCCGGGATCATGGCCGTCTACACAGTCATCCTGCTGGTAGTGTTGCTTGCGGGCCAGCCGATTACCTATGGCGTCTGGCAGGACCTGTTCAAGCAGGGCTGGATGCGCGTTGCCACGCTGTTGTTCGCGGCCAGCCTCGCCTGGCATGCGTGGGTCGGCGTGCGCGACATCATCATGGACTACATCAAGCCGACGGGCCTTCGCCTGTCGATAGAGACGCTGGTGCTGCTGACTGTCGCAGGCTACCTGGCGTGGTCCATCCAGATCCTTTGGAGATAAGAGCGTGTCGCTTCCCGTAAGAAGGTTTGACGCCGTCGTCGTCGGCGCAGGTGGTTCCGGCATGCGCGCTTCGCTGGAGCTCGCCCGTGCAGGAATGAAGGTCGCGGTGCTCTCGAAGGTATTCCCGACTCGGTCCCATACGGTCGCTGCGCAGGGCGGCATTGCCGCACCGCTGGCGAACTCGAGCGAGGACAACTGGCACTGGCACATGTACGACACGGTCAAGGGCGCCGACTACCTCGGCGACCAGGACGCGATCGAATACATGTGCCGGCGGGCCGTGGAGGTCGTGGTCGAACTCGAGCACATGGGCATGCCCTTCGACCGCCTTGAGAACGGCAAGATCTACCAGCGCCCGTTCGGCGGCCACACCCAGGACTACGGCAGCGCGAAGATGGCGATGCGCTCCTGCGCAGCCGCGGACCGTACGGGGCATGCAATGCTGCACACCCTCTACCAGAACAACGTCAAGGTCAACACGCAGTTCTTCATCGAGTGGATGGCGCTGGACCTCGTGCGGGATTCCGAGGGCGCGGTGTGCGGCGTGGTCGCCATGGAGATGGAAACCGGCGAGGTCATGATCCTGCAGGGCAAGTCGACGATCCTCGCCACCGGCGGAGGCGGGCGCATTTATTCGGCCAGCACCAACGCCTTCATCAACACCGGCGACGGGATCGGCATGGCCGCCCGCGCGGGCATCCCGATGGAGGACATGGAGTTCTGGCAGTTCCACCCCACGGGTGTCGCTGGTGCAGGCGTGCTGATCACCGAAGGCGTGCGGGGCGAGGGCGGATACCTGCTGAACAAGGACGGCGAGCGTTTCATGGAGCGCTACGCGCCCAACGCCAAGGACCTCGCCAGCCGCGACGTCGTGTCGCGCGCGATGACCACCGAGATCAAGGAGGGGCGCGGGTGCGGCAAGGACGCCGATCACCTGCTGCTCAAGCTGGACCACCTCGGGCCGGACGTCATCAACCTGCGCCTCCCGGGGATTCGCGAAATCGCGATCAAGTTCGCCAACGTCGATCCGATCAAGGACCCGATCCCGGTGGTGCCTACCGTGCATTACCAGATGGGCGGCATCCCGACCAACTACCTTGGGCAGGTGGTCGTGCCGAAAAACGGCAATCCTGAAGTGCCCGTGCCCGGCCTGTTTGCGGTCGGCGAGTGCGCCTGCGTGTCCGTCCATGGCGCGAACCGCCTCGGCACGAACTCCCTGCTGGACCTCGTCGTATTCGGCAAGGCCGGAGGAGAAAGCGCGGTGGCGGAAGTCCGCCGGCAGCCGCTGGCCCATCGCGACCTGCCGAAAGACGCGGGGGACTACTCGCTCTCGCGCCTCGCGCGCCTCGATTCGGCGATGTCCGGCGAGCGGGTGTTCGACGTCGGCAACGACCTGCGCAAGTCGATGCAGGCCCATTGCGGTGTGTTCCGCTTCCCGGACATGCTCAAAGAAGGCGTAAGCAAGATGAAGGAAATCGCCGAGCGGGCGAGCCGTATCTACATCTCGGACAAGTCCAAGGTTTTCAATACGGCACGCATCGAAGCGCTGGAGCTCGACAACCTCGTTGAGACAGCCATGTCCACGGTGGTGTCGGCCGAGGCGAGGCAGGAGTCCCGCGGCGCGCAGGCGCGCGAGGACTTCCCGAACCGCGATGACAAGAACTGGATGAAGCACACGCTGTGGTTCAAGGAAGGCAACCGGCTCGACTACAAGCCCGTGCACCAGAAACCGCTTTCGGTCGAGGAATTCGAGCCGAAGGTCCGGGCGTACTAAAGGACGACAAGAACCATGCGATTCAGCATTTACAGATACGACCCCGACAGGGATTCCGCCCCGCGCATGCAGGACTACGAGATTGCGCTGGAACCGACCGACCGCATGCTGCTTGATGCGCTGATGCGCATCAAGTCCGAGGATGACTCGGTGTCTTACAGGCGTTCCTGCCGCGAGGGTGTATGCGGTTCCGACGCAATGAACATCAACGGCAAGAACGGCCTCGCCTGCATCACCAAGCTGGCCGACCTGCCAGAGCACGTCACGCTGTGCCCGCTGCCCGGGCTGCCTGTGATCCGCGACCTGATCGTCGACATGACGCAGTTCTTCAAGCAGTACCACTCGATCAAGCCGTACCTCATCAACAACGAGCCGGCCCCTGAGCGCGAAAGGCTGCAGTCCCCGGAGGACCGCGACGAGCTTAACTGC
>CAMAXP010000035.1 GCA_945862265.1 Bordetella parapertussis | reverse complement strand
ACATCGTTTAGGGCGTGGACTACCAGGGTATCTAATCCTGTTTGCTCCCCACGCTTTCGTGCATGAGCGTCAGTATCGACCCAGGGGGGCTGCCTTCGCCATCGGTATTCCTCCTGATATCTACGCATTTCACTGCTACACCAGGAATTCTACCCCCCTCTGCCGTACTCTAGCCTTGCAGTCCCAAATGCAGTTCCCAGGTTAAGCCCGGGGATTTCACATCTGGCTTACGAAACCGCCTGCGCACGCTTTACGCCCAGTAATTCCGATTAACGCTCGCACCCTACGTATTACCGCGGCTGCTGGCACGTAGTTAGCCGGTGCTTCTTATTCCGGTACCGTCATCCACACACGATATTCACGCATGCGATTTCGTCCCGGCCGAAAGAGCTTTACAACCCGAAGGCCTTCTTCACTCACGCGGCATGGCTGGATCAGGGTTGCCCCCATTGTCCAAAATTCCCCACTGCTGCCTCCCGTAGGAGTCTGGGCCGTGTCTCAGTCCCAGTGTGGCTGGTCGTTCTCTCAAACCAGCTACGGATCGTAGCCTTGGTGGGCTTTTACCCCGCCAACTAGCTCATCCGACATCGGCCGCTCCAATCGCGCAAGGCCTTGCGGTCCCCTGCTTTCATCTCTCGATCTCATGCGGTATTAGCCAGTCTTTCGACTGGTTATCCCCCACGACAGGACACGTTCCGATGTATTACTCACCCGTTCGCCACTCGCCACCAGGGTTGCCCCCGTGCTGCCGTTCGACTTGCATGTGTAAGGCATGCCGCCAGCGTTCAATCTGAGCCAGGATCAAACTCTTCAGTTTAATTCTGGTTCCAACATTTCTGCTGGGTCGCCGATGCAGCTTTTAAAGGCCGCATCAACATTACTTATTACTTCTCGCTCAAAAGTAAACGGAGTAAAACTTCGTTACTTGAGTGCGAGCACTTTGATTTAAAGCTCATGAACCTTTGGATTCCCTTGCGGGTTTCCGCAGTGTTCGTGGCCATCCACCCAAGCGCCCACACTTATCGGCTGTAAATTTTTAAAGAGCAGTGCTGCGTTTTCGACCCAGTCTTCCGGGCCATCTGGCATCCTTTCTTTCCGGACACCGCGCTATCAGCGAAGTCCGTCATTATAACTACTTTTGGTGCCAGTGCAAATCTTATTTCAACTTCTTTGCACTTTTCTTACTTGGTTGCGGGGGCAGGATTTGAACCTACGACCTTCGGGTTATGAGCCCGACGAGCTGCCAGACTGCTCCACCCCGCGTCCGGGTTACTTCCAACCAACTACTTACGTCCAACCAAGCCAAAGAGTATAGCCTCACTTATTCACTTGCGCAAGCATTTCGCCAAAAAAGATTCAATCAGGGGCGGCTCCCGTCGACTTGATAACCCTGCCCCACTTTTCGATCTCGGCGTGCTGGAATTTGCGGAACTCGGCTGGCGATCCGGCAATAACCTCGAATCCCTGCCCCAGCAGGGCTTTGCGCGCGTCGGGCTCCCTTAGGATCCGCTGGGTTTCCGACGCGAGTCGCTCCACGATGTCCTGTGGCGTCTTCGCCGGTGCGAGCAGGCCGATCCACGATAGGGATTCGAGCTGCGGGAACCCCAGTTCCGCGACACTTGGGATCTCAGGCGCCATTTCACTTCGCTTCGCCGAGGTCACCGCCAGGCCCTTCATCTTCCCAGATTTGACATGCGGCAGGAGTATGGGCGCTATCGCGAACATCGCCTGTATGTTCCCGCCCAGCATGTCGGTCACCGCCTGGGGGAAGCCTCGATACGGAATGTGGACGGCAAAGACCTTCGCATCGGACTTCAACAATTCCATTGTCAGGTGAGAGGCGCTGCCGCTCCCTGCCGAACCGTAAGAGACCCGGCCTGGATTCCTGCGCAGGTATTCCAGGAAATCCTTCAATGAACCTACCGGCAGGGAGGGATTCACCACAAGGAGTTGCGGCGCCCAGGCCATCAGGGAGATTGTCGAGAGGTCACGCTCGGGGTCGTAAGGCAGGTTGGCATACAACACCTTGTTGGTTGCCACGGCAGCGTTCGTACTGACCAGCAGCGTGTAACCATCAGCAGGCGACTTGGCCACGAAGTCGGCACCGACGTTTCCGCCCGCCCCGGCGCGATTCTCAACAACGAACGGCTGGCCGAGAGACTCCTGCAGGCGCGGCGCCACAACGCGTGCAACCGTATCCGGGGTACTTCCCGGAGGGAAGGTCACGATGATCTTCACCGGATGGGAGGGGTACTTCTGGGCAAGCAAAGGGGTTGCTGAAAAGTTCAGCAACAGTGCCGTGACACACAATAAAATTCTCAACATCAGACCACCTCCAGGTGAACAGATTAGCTCTAAATTCTTTCCGTTTCCCCCTGGCGCGGCTGCCACACCATCAACCGCTTCTCGGCCAGGCCCACGATGTAATCGAGAACAAGGGCGAATGCGGTCAGCACGAGGATCCCGGCAAATACCGTGTTGATGTCGAAGGTCCCCTCGGCCTGGAGAATCAGGTAGCCAACGCCACGGGAGGATCCCAGATACTCGCCGACAACGGCCCCGACAAACGCAAGTCCGACCGAATTGTGCAGGCTCGCGAACACCCAGCTCATCGCGCTCGGCACATAGACATGGCGCAGGAGCTGGCGCTGGCTCGCGCCGAGGATGCGGGCGTTGGCGAGCACGGTGGGGCTGACTTCGCGCACGCCCTGGTAAACGTTGAAGAATACGATGAAGAATACGAGCGTCACGCCCAGCGCAACCTTCGAGGCGATATCCAGGCCGAACCAGACGCTGAAGATCGGGGCAAGTATCACGCGCGGCATCGAGTTGAGTGCCTTGATGTACGGGTCGCAGAGGGCTGAGGCGACAGGATTCAATGCGAGCCACAATCCGATGACCAGCCCAGACACTGTGCCGATGACAAAGGCGAGAAAGGTTTCCCAGAGCGTCACCCAGAGATGTTCATAAATAGCGCCTAGATAGAACCAGTCCCAGACCCGGCTGAGGACCTTCAGAGGTTCGCCGAAAAAGAAGGCGGCCTTGTTCGCATCGTCGAAATACACCGGCGGCATCAGGCCAGGAACCGTCAGCACATGCCATATGGCGAAAAAAGCCGCCAGCATGCCGACCTGCCAGAGTCGCAGGTTGCCCTGTTGCGGGCGAATCTTCGACCACAAGCCCTTACTGGATTCTTGTTCGCGCATAGCCCTTGAGCACCTCGTCCTTCATTGCGTGCCAGATCTTCGTGTGGAGTTCGATGAAGCGCGGCGTCAGCCGGATCTCGGCGACATCCCGCGGCCGGGGCAGGTCGATGGTGAACTCGCCGATCGGCCGCGTTCCTGGCCCTGCCGAAAGCACCACCACCCGGTCTGAAAGCGAAATCGCCTCTTCAAGGTCGTGCGTGATGAACACGACCGACTTGCGGTTGGCAGACCACAATTCCAGCAGTTCGTTTTCCATCATCTGCCGTGTCTGGATATCGAGCGCCGAAAAGGGTTCGTCCATCAGGATGATCTGCGGGTCGAGGATCAGGGTCTGCGCCAGCGCCACGCGCTTGCGCATGCCGCCGGAAAGCTGGTGCGGATAGCGGTGACCGTGGCCCGCGAGCCCTACCCTTGCGAGCCAATCCTCTGCGCGAATCACCGATTCCTCGCGCGTGACGCCTCGAAACTCGAGGCCGACCGTGACGTTGTCGAGCGCTGTGCGCCAGGGCATCAAGGGTTCAGTCTGGAACAGGTACCCCGCGTTTCGATTGAGTCCGGCCAGCGGTTCGCCAAAGACCTTGACCGTCCCTGCGGATGGCTCAAGAAGCCCGACCGCAATATTCAAGAGCGTGGATTTTCCGCACCCGGTGGGCCCCACGACCGAGACGAATTCCCCCGGTGCAACCAGAAGGGTGGCGTCCTGGACCGCCGTGTAGCGGGTGTCCTTTGCGTCACGCGCGGCGAAGGTTAGCGTAATGTTTTCCAGCGCCAGCGCCGGCGTGTCCCGAGAGTCCATGCGCTCTACATCTTCTTCGAATACTTCGCAAGCGCCTTCTTTGCGAACTCGTTGGTGTAGGTCTCCCCGAGATTGATCTTTTCCGGAGTTATTTTCGGATTGAATGATGCGAGTGCCTTGAGCGTCGTCCTGGCGCCGGCCTCGGACATCAGGCCATCCTTCGAGTAGGCCGGCTTCACGTTGTTGAACGCGAAGAGGTACATCGCCTTGTTGCCAAGGAGGTACTCCTCCGGGACTGTCGCCAGCACCTGCTGCGGCGTGGCGTCCTGAAGCCAGAGCAATGCGCGGACCATTGCATTCGTCAGCGCCTGCACGGTATTCGGGTTCTTCTTGACGAACTCAACCGGGGAATAGAGGCTCGCCGCCGGCATCGGGCCCCCGAAGATTTTCTCGGTGCCTTCGGGCGTGCGTGTTTCGGCGATGATCTTGACCTTGCCTTCCCTCTCGAGGATCGTGACGGCGGGGTCTGTCTGCGACACGACGTCCACCCGCCCCTGATCTACCGCGGCGATGACGGTGGACCCTGCACCGATTCCGATGATGGAAGCGTCCGAGGGTTTCAGGCCGCCCTTGGCAAGCAGGAAATTTGCGACCATGTTGGTGCTTGACCCCGGCGCACTGACGCCGATGCGCAGCCCCTTGAGGTCCTTGGGCGACTTGTAGCTCGCGGCCTTCGAGGTGACGATCGCGACCGAAATCTGCGGCGCCGCTCCCGAGAGCACGAAGGACACGAAATGCAGTCCGTTCGACTGCATGTTGATCGTATGCTCGTAGGCCCCGGACACCACGTCTGCGCTCCCTCCCACGACCGCCTGCAGCGAGCGCGAGCCGCCCGGGAAGTCGCTGATCCGGACGTTGAGCCCCTCGTCCTTGAAATACCCGAGCCTCTCCGCCAGCGTCAGCGGCAGGTAGTAGAGCGCAGACTTGCCACCGATCGCGATATGCACATCCGGCTTCTCGACCTGGGCGTGCACGCCCGTGGACAAGGCAAGTGCTGCGGCCACGGTCACTGCGCGAAGCGTTGCCGATACGGCATTGTTAATTTTAGTTTTCATGGTGCCCTCCATATTGAATTCATTCTACAGCGCACGCCTCTCCATCAGTGCCTGCGACAGCGTACCCGCGTCGACGTACTCAAGCTCCCCGCCAAGAGGCACTCCGCGCGCAATCCGGCTGACCCTGATCCCGCGGCTGCGCAGCATTTCCGCGATGTAATGCGCCGTGGCTTCGCCTTCGTTGGTGAAGTTCGTGGCCAGGATCACCTCCTGGACCTCCCCATCAGTTGCGCGCGCCAGAAGCCGGTCCAGGCCGATGTCCCGCGGCCCGACGCCGTCGAGCGGAGATAGCCGCCCCATCAGCACGAAGTACATTCCCGAATAGGATGATGTCTGCTCGACCATGGCCAGGTCTGCGGGCGTTTCAACGATGCAAAGCAAGGACGCGTCGCGGCGCTGCGACGCGCACAGTACGCACAGTTCGTCTTCGGTGAAGTTATTGCACCTGGCGCAATGCCGCACCGTGTCAAGGGCGTGCTTCAACGATGTAGCCAACTGGTCCGCGCCCGCCCTGTCGCGCTGCAGCAACTGATAGGCCATGCGCTGTGCCGATTTCGGGCCCACGCCGGGAAGCACCCTGAGCGCCTCCACCAGGCGTTCGAGGCCCTCCACCGCGGGGACAGGGGCCTTGGCCACTAACCGCAGCTCAGAACGGAAGCTTGAGGCCGGGCGGCAATCCCATGCCCGCCGTCACGCCGCTCATCTTCTCTGCGATCTTCGCCTCTACCCGCCGCGCCGCGTCGTTGAACGCGGCCGCCACGAGGTCCTCCAGCATTTCCTTGTCGTCCCCGACCAGCGAAGGATCGATCGACACACGCTTCACATCGTACTTACAGGTCATCTGCACCTTGACCAACCCTGCACCGGACTGGCCCTCCACCTCAAGCGTGGCGAGCTGGTCCTGCATCTTCTGCATGTTTTCCTGCATCGCCTGTGCCTGCTTCATCAGCTGGCCGATATTGCCTTTCATGACGTTCTCCTAGGATTCCTTGGTCGCCGCATTGATTGTCGTGTCGATTACGGTGGCATCGAACATGTTGACGAGGTCCTGCACGAACGGGTCGGCATGAACCGCGTCGGCCGCCTTCGCCTGACGCGCATTGCGCTCGCCCTGCTCGATCGCTGCAATTGACTTACCCTGAACCTCTCCCACAGTCACACGCACAGTGATATGCCCGCCGAAGCGCTGCGCTAGCGCGAGCTTGAGCTTGTCGGCGTAATTTTTCTCAGTAAGGTAGCCCATTGCTTTAGGCACGCATAGGTCGAACTGACCGCCGGCCTGGCGCTGCAATTCAGCATTCTCGGCCAGGAGCTTGGCGGCCCCGCCAAGCTGGAGTTCACGCGCAAGTCCCAGCCAGTTGCCATCGAACGGGGCACCCGCGGGACTGGTTCCCGGGCCCATGGCAACGACAGGCGCCGTGCGGACGCCCACGGCAGCAGGATTCGGCCGCGCCACAGATTGTGCAGCCTGCGGCCTGGATGCGGATGGGACGGCAAGCGTGCCACCTGGAACCTGCCCCCCTTCAGGCTTGAACGCGAGCATTCGCAAAAGCGTCATCGCAAATCCAGAGTGCTCGTCGGGCGCAAGCGGCAGGTCCTGACGGCCTTGCACGGCGATCTGGTAGTACAGCTGGATATCCTCGGCCGAGAGGCTTTCCGCGAGTCCGAAAATACGTGCTCGTTCCGGCGCATCCTCATCGACGGCATCGGGTACTGTCTTCGCAAGAGCGGTCCTGAGAAGCAGGCTCGCCAAGTCGGACAGAGCCGCGTCAAACGATAGGCTGCGCACCTGCATTTCATCTGCGATCGCCATCAGCGCGACCCCATCGCCGGCAACGAGTGCGTCCAGGGCGCGCAGCAGGTACGTTTCGTCAACGGCCCCCAGCATTTCGCGAACGTTCGCGGAGGTCACCGTGCCCGCACCGTGGGCGATGGCCTGGTCCAGCAGCGACAAGCCATCGCGCATGCTTCCTGCTGCAGCCCGCGCGAGTGGCGGCAGGGCTTCACGCTCGTACGCGACACCCTCCTCACCCAGCAGCCTCGCAAGATGCTCGACAATCGCGCCGGGTGGCATCTGCTTGAGGTTGAATTGCAGGCATCGGCTGAGCACCGTCACCGGGATCTTCTGCGGATCCGTCGTCGCAAGGATGAATTTAAGGTGTTCCGGCGGCTCCTCCAGCGTCTTGAGCATCGCGTTGAATGCGGAGTTCGAGAGCATGTGGACTTCGTCGATGACATACACCTTGAAGCGTCCGCGGGACGGGGCGTACTGCGCCGTCTCGAGCAGTTGGCGCATCTCGTCGACCTTGGTATTGGTCGCGGCATCCACCTCGAGGAGATCCACGAACCGGCCACCGTCGATTTCGACGCAGGCACTGCACTTTCCGCAGGGCTCCGCCGTGATCCCGGTCTCGCAGTTCAGGCACTTGGCCAGGATCCTGGCAATTGTTGTCTTGCCCACGCCTCGGGTCCCGGTAAACAGGTAGGCATGGTGCAGTCGCTGCTGTTCCAGTGCGTGCCGCAAGGCCTTGACCACGTGCTCCTGGCCGACAAGCGTCGAAAAACTCCTGGGTCGGTACTTGCGCGCGAGGACGAGGTAAGTCATGCGAGGATTCTACAGCGGCAATGAGTGGCTGAGACCGCGGAGAGGGAGCTCCGAGGAGGGAGGGTCTTCAGACCCTCCCTCCTCTCGTCTCGAAAGGTGGCGAGCCTTGTCCCCGGCACTTGCGGTGAGTAGCTGTGGCTGCTTCCTTCCGGACCTGACCAGGTTCACCACGCCACAATGCGGGGGGGCCCGCCGTTGACCGTTACACCCGACCGGCGCGGTCGAGCCTTGAAATATGGCGGAGAGAATGGGATTCGAACCCATGATACGGATTAACGTATACACGCTTTCCAAGCGTGCGCCTTCAGCCGCTCGGCCATCTCTCCGTTTGCCTGCGTAAAGCCAATCAGATAGAGCGAGTGCGGATTTTAGCAGAAGCCGGGGCTGTGTTCACAGCAGGCCGAGCCAGGAGCCGAACGCCCCCGACAGGGTGGACGTAACCACGAGTAGTACGATCCCCAAGGCCACGTACTCCGCCGCCTCCCCTTCCTTTGCGCCGAGGATGCGGTGCACGCCCACATATTGCACAAAGAAGCTCTGCAGGGCCGGCAGCAACATGACATAGGCGATGTCCGGAAACAGCAGCAGTATCCCGCCTAGAAGCACCGGCGCACTGCTGTAAGCGGCCACCTGGAACGCGCGCGCCCAGTCCCTTGCTGCGACAAACAGCGGCGCGAGGACGAACATCGAAGCCGCCAGCAGGAAAACCGACAGCAGCGACCCGAAGAACACCACGCCGCCGCGATGCGCCGCCTGCGCGAGTCCGGCAGCGGAAGAGCCTTCGGACAGTGCCAGCCCAAGGCCCCAGGACAAGGCCGGTATGCAGGCCATGGGCAGCAGGAATCCGGTCAACAGGGAGCGCTGATTCAATGCTTCGCCGCGGATCGCCTGCCACTCGGCGCCCGGCTGCAGAGTCAGCCGCACGGCCCTGCGCAGCGCCTTCCTCACGGCCTCAACCCGCCACGGCAGCGAAATAGAGGCGGATCTTGAGGACGATCAGGATCGCCTCGATGAGCAGGAGGAAGAACAGCGCGAGGAACCCGATATGCGCGTCGATGATGAAGCGCGGGGCGATGAAGCGCGTTGCTTTCATGATCGGTAACGTGACGGTCTTCAGCAGCGTGTAGGCAAAATTCTTGTCGCGAGTCGATCCGGCCAACACGAACAACGCAGCCTGCCCGATGAGCGCCATGAGAGCGACTTCGTTGAGGCCCTTGAGTATCACCACCAGCTGGTAAGTCACTCTGCTTTCGCTTCCGCGGGCGCCTGGGTGGCGCGCACCAGGTGCTGGGTCAGCTTCGGGTCGAACCGGTCCAGGTGCGCGATGACCTCATCGAGCTTCGTTCGCCGGTTCAGCGTGTGGTAAGCCATCCCCAACTCGTACCAGGCATATCCGTTCATCGGCTGGAGTTCGGCCGCCTGTTCGAAGGCCTGCGCCGCCTCCTCGTGCCGGCCCACGGACGTCAGCGCGAGCCCCAGCCCGTACCAGGCGCGGTCTATCCTGCGATTGATGTGAAGGGCGCGCTTAAAAGCGTCGATCGCCGGCTCGTATTCCTTCAGCAGGTGATGGACATAGCCAAGGTTGAACAGGATCACGGAATCGTCCGGCCTGGCCTTGAGCACGCTCTGGAACTGCTCGATCGCAAGCCGGTGGCGTCCCAGGGTTCCGTACAGGAATCCCAAGGAAGCCGCAGCCCGGACGAAAGCAGGGTCGATCCGCAGCGCCGCCTGCAAATCGTCGACTGCCATGTCAGGGCGCCGCAGCAACGAAAACAACTTAGCGCGTTGATAGAGCCACCAAAGGTCGAATTTCATATGCACCACTTTAGCTTACGGTCCGCTCATACAAAAGGCAAAGCCCGCCGAAGCGGGCTTTGCCGGTTCCTGCCGAAAGCCCGTTACGCGGCTTGTGTATCGATATCGCCCTTCAGGTGCGGGTAGCGCACGTGATCGACCAGTTCCTGCACGGTCTTGGACGGTTCCGGCGTCAACAGGCTCACCACGATGATCGTGACGATGCCGATCGGCACGCCAAACACCCCTGCCGAGATCGGCGCCATGTTGAACCACTGGTTGGCCGCGACGCCGCCGAAGAACGGGTAGGTCATAACCATGTAGTACATGCAAACGCCGAGCCCGGCGATCATTCCGATGATGGCGCCCCATTTGTTGGCGCGCCGCCAGAACACGCCTAGGACCAGGGCCGGGAAGAATGCCGATGCCGCCAGCGAGAAGGCCGCGCCGACCAGGAACAGGATGTCCCCGGGTTTCAGCGACGTGACGTACGCAGCGGTCAGGGCGACAACCACCAGCAAGGCCTTCGATACCGACACGCGGCGACCCGTGGAAGCGCTCGGATCCAGCATCTTGTAGTACAGGTCATGCGAGAGCGCGTTTGCGATCGTCAGCAGCAGGCCGTCCGCGGTGGAAAGCGCCGCAGCGAGGCCGCCGGCGGCAACCAGCCCGGACACCACGTAGGGCAATCCGGCGATCTCCGGCGTAGCCAGTACGATGATGTCGCCGCCGAGCACGATTTCCGCGAGCTGCACGATGCCGTCCTTGTTGACGTCGACGATGGACAACAACGATGGATCGACCTTCGCCCAGTTGGCGGCCCAGGCTGGCAGGGCCGAGAAATTACTTCCGACGAGGAAGTAATACACGTCGTACTTCGCCAGCACCGCAAGCGCAGGCGCCGTGAAGTACAGCAAGAAGATGAAGAAAAGCGACCAGAACACGGATTGTCTCGCCTGCCGGACGCTGGGCGTCGTGTAGTAGCGCATCAGGATGTGCGGCAACGCCGCGGTTCCGAACATCATGCAGAACACGATGCCGAGGAAATTGTTCCGGGCGATGTTCTGCGCTTTCTCGTCCTTGCCCGGGAACGGGTCGGCATGCGGTCGAGGCGGACCGGCCCTCGCGGCAAGACCCTTGTCCTTGTTCCACTGCGCCTTGGCCGCGTCGGCGTCCTTGGGATAGGCGGCGAGAGCCTTCTCCGCAGATGCAACCATCTCGGGCGCGGCATTCTCCGTCTTCAGCTTGGCGAGGTTCTGCTCGAGGTCGCCCTTGCCCTTCGCATATGCCGCGGCGGGATCCTTGAGCCCCGCATTGGCCGCATCGGCACGCGCCTTGAAGATGCCGCGAACCTCGAGCTCCTTGGGATCCTTCGTGAGCTGCTTTTCCTTCTCGGTGACTTTCTGCAGCACCTGGCCGTAAGCGATCTGCGGGATCGGGTTGCCGGTGTGCTTCATCGACAGCCAGACCACCGGTGTCATGTAGGCGATGATCAGGATGATGTACTGGGCCACCTGGGTCCAGGTCACCGCGCGCATGCCGCCGAGGAACGAGCACACCAGGATGCCGCCGAGGCCGACGAACACGCCGACGCCGAACTCCAGGCCCGTGAACCGGCTCGTGATCAGGCCGACGCCGTAGATCTGCGCGACCACGTAAGTGAAGGAGCACAGGATCGCGGCGAAGATGCCGACTGTGCGCACGATGTTGCCGCCGTAGCGTTCGCCGAGGAAGTCGGGGATAGTGAACTGGCCGAACTTGCGCAGGTACGGCGCGAGGAACAGCGCCACCAGCACATAGCCGCCCGTCCAGCCCATGACGAACGCGAGGCCGTCGAAGCCGGACAGGTACAGGGTACCCGCCATGCCGATAAACGACGCCGCGCTCATCCAGTCCGCACCGGTCGCCATGCCGTTGAAGAACGCCGGTACGCGCCGGCCGGCAACGTAATACTCCGCCGCATCGACGGTACGGCTCATGATGCCGATGCCGGCATACAGGGCGATCGTCGCGAACAGGAAACAGTAGCCGATCCACAGCCGCGTCATGCCCATCTGCTCTGCTATCGCAAGCAGGGCCAGGAAGACGAGGAAGCCACCGGTGTAGAACGAGTAGTACTTCTTCAGCTGGGCTTTGAAAGCCTTGTTACCCATGACATCGGTGCTCATTCGTCTTCTCCTTCGTGCACGCCATACTCGATGTCGAGCTTGTTCATGAAATGCTGGTAGTACCAGATGATGACGACATAGATGGCCAGCGACCCCTGCGCCGCCATGTAGAAGCCCATCGGGAAGCCGAGGATGGTGATCGAGTTCAACTCGCGCGCGTACCAGCCCGCGACGAACGTCGCCACAAACCAGATGAACATCAGTATTGCCGTGACGACCAGGTTCTTATGCCAGTACTCCTGGTGCTTCTGGGTCAACTCCATGAGTCCCTCCCTGTTTGCACAAAATGAAAATAAACAATCTAGTTTTTCTGACCGGATTGCCGATCTTGTCACTACGAACAATATTTGCAAACTCTTACGTGAGTCTTACGCGCGCCTACCAAATCCGAAGGAAAGAAGGAGAGGGACGTCGCCGAACCTGTTGTGCGCCGCACAATCCAGTGACCGAAAAACTCCGACTTTCCCATCCCCCTCAAGTCGGCTTTGCTAGACTCAACCGAGGAGAAATGAATGCACATACTGGTTGCCGAAGATCATCCGAGCGTGGCCGAAGCCGTGGTTCGGTCGTTGCGCAAGTCCGGGTATGCGGTCGATCAGGTGCAGGACGGCGAGGAGGCCGAGGCAGCGCTTGAGGCCAACAATTTCGACCTGCTAATCCTCGACATCGGGCTGCCCAAGCGCTCGGGGCTCGAGGTGCTCAAGCGCCTGAGATCGCGCAAGTCCGCCATGCCGGTCCTCATCCTCACCGCCCTGGACAGCGTCAAAGATCTGGTGGCCGGCCTGGATGCGGGCGCTGATGACTACCTTGCCAAGCCGTTCGAGTTCGAGGTGCTCGAGGCCCGCGTGCGCGCGCTGATGCGCCGCGGGATGGCCGGTGGCTCCACGCTGATCCGGCATGGCCCCCTCACCTACGACGAGACCGGGCGCGTGGCCAGCCTGAACGGCGAGCCGATCGAACTTTCGGCGCGCGAACTCGGCCTGCTGGAGATCCTGTTGAGGCGCGCCGGGCGCCTGGTTTCAAAAGACCAGCTCGTCAGCCACCTGTGCGAATGGGGCGAAGAGGTGTCGGGAAACGCAATCGAGGTCTACGTCCACCGCCTCAGGAGAAAGCTCGAACCCAACGGCGTACGTATCATCACCGTACGCGGACTCGGCTACCGGCTGGAAAACCAAGACGCCGCCTAGTCACCTGGTCATGCCGGCGGCCGCGCCCCGGCCGGCAACGTAAACGAGAAACGCGCGCCGGCGCCCGCCCGGCTGTCCACCCACATCCGCCCTCCGAAGTGCGTCACGATCTGGCGGCTGATGTGCAGCCCGAGACCGCTGCCTCGCGGCCGGTCGGAGGGTGCGTCCCCGGCTTGGTAGAACTTGCTGAAGACCGCTTCATGGTCCTCGGCGACGATGCCGAGGCCATTGTCGCTGACGTCCACCTGCACGCTCCCGTCCCGCTCGTAGAGCGAGATCTCGATCCGCCCATTCGTCGCGGCGCAAAACTTGGCTGCGTTGGAAAGCAGGTTCAGCATGACCTGGATCATCCGGTCCAGGTCGGCGGTGACGCTCGAAACGTACTCTGGCAGGCGGGCCTCCACGCGGATGCTCTTCTCCTTGAAAAGCTGGTCCATGGCAGCGAGCGTGTCGGAGATCACTTCCTTCATGTCGATCCGGGATTCCGCCCAGTCGGCCTTGCCCGATTCCAGCTTGGCGAGGTCGAGGACCTCGTTGATGAGCCGGGTGAGCCGTTCGGCTTCCTTGGTGATGACCCCGAGGAAGCGCCGGCGCTTGTCGGCCTCCAGGTCGGGCTCATCGAGCAGGATCTCGGTGAACGCGCGAATCGCGGTCAGCGGCGTGCGCAGCTCATGGGTCACCGTCGACACGAAATCGTCCTTCAGCTTGTCGAGCTCCTTCAACCGCTCGTTCGCCTCGCGCAGTTCCGCCGTGGCCGACTCCAGCTCGCGAGATTTCTGTTCGAGCCTGTGGCTGTAGACCACCACCTGCGAGGCCTCGTCGAGGATCGCGCGCACTTCGTCGATGGTAAGGGCATCCTCGGTCACCACCGAGGCCACCATCACGCGCGCCGAAGCGGCGCCGATCGCGCCGCCGAGCTGCACCTCGACGTAGTGCACCAGCGCCGCATCGGCGACCAGGCGCTCGTCGGGCCAGCCCAATGCCCGCGCGGCGGCGTACTCACGGAACACCGCGTCCGCCGGCTCGGTGCCGAGAAACCTCGCCAGCAGGTTGTACAAGTCGGGCACCGAGGCCGTGCCGCGCCAGAAACGCGCCCCGCCGGTCTCCCCGTCCTGCTTGAAGACGTCCACGAACAGGCTGGCCTGCCGGTGCTCGTCGGCGCTCGGCAGGCGCCAGAGCGACACGACCACGTAGGCGCCGATGTTTGCGACCATGCTCCAGATCATCGAGTGCGTGATCTGGTCCAGGCCGGACAACCCGAACAACTGCAGCGGCCTGAGCAGTTCGAGTTCGAACGGCCCGCGCTCCAGGAAGCCGGTGGGCACCCAGCCCGAGCGCGCGAGCGCCGGAAGCAGCAGCGTGTAGAACCACACCCCAAAGCCCGCGACCAGCCCCGTCAGGGCGCCCAGCCGGGTGCCGTCCTTCCAGAAGATCCCGCCGAGGATCGCGGGTGCGAACTGCGCTACTGCGGCAAAAGATATGAGCCCGATCGACACCAGGGCGTAAGCCTCACCCGCGAGCTTGTAGTACAGGTACCCCAGCAGCAGGATCAGCACGATCGCCCCGCGGCGAATTGCCAGCAGCAGCCCGGTGAGGTCGGGGCGCTCGTTGAGGCGCAGGCCGCGCATCCGCAGCAAGACCGGCATCACCAGGTCGTTGCACACCATGGTCGACAGCGCGATGGTCTCGACGATCACCATACCGGTAGCGGCCGACAAGCCGCCGATGAAGACCAGCAGCGCGAGCAGCTCCTGCTTCTCAGCCATGGGCAGGGTGAGCACGAAAGTGTCCGCGTCCACGCTGCCGTCCGGGAAACGCAACAGGCCGCCGAACGCGATCGGCAGGACGAACACGTTGATCGCCAGCATGTAGAGGGGTAACAGCCAGATCGCCTTGTTGAGGTGCTTCTCGTCGACGTTCTCGATCACCGTCATCTGGAACTGGCGCGGCAGGAACATGATCGCCATCATCGACAGGATCGTGAGCCAGGCCCAGCTCGCGTAGCCCCCGCCGACGCCCTCGAACGGCGTCATCATGGCCCGCATATTCGGCTCGGCGGAGGCGCGCGCGAAGAGGTCCCCGAACCCCTCGTACATGCCGAACGTGACGAACAGCCCCACCGCGAGGAATGCGACCAGTTTCACAAGCGACTCGAACGCGATCGCGGCCACCAACCCCGGGTGGTGTTCGGAAGCGTCGAGGTGACGCGTGCCGAACGCGATCGTGAACGCCGCGAGGATGAGGGCCACCCACAGCGCGGTATCCTCCCTGCCCTGCACCGCACCGACGCTTTCGGGCATGGCGATCTGGGGATACTGCACGAGGATGGTGACGCTGCTGGACACCGCCTTCAGCTGCAGCGAAATGTAAGGAAGGATCCCGATCACGGCGATGATCGTGACGACGCCTCCGAGCAGCGCGCTCTTGCCGTAGCGCGAGGCGATGAAATCGGCAAGGGACGTTATGCGGTTCTGCTTGGAAATGCGCAGGATCTTGCGCATGACCACCCACCACAGCGCGATCATCAGCGTCGGGCCGATGTAGATCGGCAGGAACCCGACGCCGTCGCTCGCCGCGCGGCCGACGCTGCCGTAGAAGGTCCACGCGGTGGCGTATACGGCGAGCGACAGGCTGTAGATGTACGGGCTGGCGATGATCGAGCGGCCCGCGTCGGCACGCTTGTCGGCGTAATAGGCGATCGCGAACAGCAGCCCGAGATACGCGAACGACGTGAGGATGATGACAGGGCCGTTCAGCATCGGAAGGCCACTTCCCTATCGTCCCGGCTCAGTCGCCGGCATCGGCCACGAGCGCCATCAGGGAGATCAACGCCGCCCACGCGAGGAAAATGTAGGCATACAGCAGCGGAACGCCGAACACCGCGCCCGGGACGTTGAAGAGTGCCAGGACGGGAAAGTTGAACAACAGCGCACCAAGCAGGCAAATTGCGACCAGTCGCTGGCCTTTGCGTTCAGGATGACTCATGCGGTTCCCCTCGTCCGGCGGGTACTGTACCAACAATCGAGCCAAGCACAGCGATCTTCGCGCCGCGCACGGCCGCTATCTTGCCGCACCCAGCCAGTGTCCGCCGTCGGCGGCGCCCATCACGTCCGCACAGGTACGCGCCCTCTGGCTGCGCGCGCGATCCAAGAGCACCTGGAAGAGCAATGCCGTGGCATAGGCATCCGACAACGCGTCGTGGCGGATGGGATTGTCGATCCCGAACAGCGCGAGCCAGTCGTCGAGCGCCTTGCGGCGCCGCGCCTCGGCCGGGTAAAGGGCCGGCGCGAGTGCGGCGAGGTCGAGCCAGCGGTTCGCAAGCTTCAACCCCGCGCCCCGGAATGCGCGCTTGAGCAAGACCTGGTCGAACGGCGCGTGGAACGCCACCAGCGGAGCCTCGCCTGCATAAGACGCGAAGCGGAGAAGCCCCTCAGCGCATTCCACGCCACCGAGCTGCTCGCCGCCGGAGATCCCATGAATGACTATGTTCGCTGGCTCGCTCGTCGTGTCCTGCCGCAATACGACCGAAAATCCGGGGCTCACGGCGACCCGCCCGGCCTCCACCGCCACGGCACCGGCCGACAGCAGGCGATCGGACCGCGGATCGAGGCCCGAGGATTCACAGTCCACGACCACCCAGCGCGCCTGGTCTGCCGCCTCCCGCAGGGGCGATGCAAAAAAACGCCGGAGCCAGTTCAAGGTTGCGCCCGCCCTAGAGCTGGTAGTCCAGCCGAATTCGATCCTGCAGCCTTCCCGCCTGGCGGAAAGCCTCCTTCAGGATGCGCCGGTCGAGCGCGTTGATCGAATCCGGCGCGACACGGTTCTCCCCTCCCGGCCGGGGTTGCGGCTTCAGGTACTGGTGCCTGACCCGCAGCGTCTGGATGAACTGGAACGCTTCGATTGCGGCCGACGCCTCCTCCGCCGGCAGGGCGCCCGCCTCGCCTGCGGCGCGCAAGCGGGCCACCGTGCCGGTATCGGAAATGCGGTGCGCAAGGGCATAGATGCGCGCGGCGTCCACGAACGGCCGCGTGCCGAACTTCTTCAGGTCGATGGTGTCGGGAAACTCCGCCGAGTCGTCGGTGACGAAATTGCGGAACAGACCGATGGGCGGCTTCACCTGCAGCGCGTTGCCGGTCATGCCGCGCAGGAATGCCGGCGTGCCGGCCGCCTGCTCGAGCACCGTCTCGCGCAACACGCCGGCCAGCCCGCCATCCCCGGCCAGCGCGCGAAAATCGAAGAAGATCGCCGCATTCAGGAGCGCCCGGGGATCGGTGTTGCGGATCCAGTCCGAAAACCCGGCGCGCCACTCGTCCAAGGTGAGGCACCACTTTGGGTTGCGCGCCATGATGTCGCCCTTGCAGAGCGGAAAGCCGCACGCGTCGAGCCCCTCGTTGACTTCGGCGGCGAAGGCGAGGAACGCAGCGTGGCCCGGCGCCACGCCTTCCGCCGGATCCAGAATCAGCGCGTTGTCCTGGTCGGTCGACAGCGTCTGCTCCGAACGCCCTTCGCTGCCCAGCGCGATCCAGCACCAGCGGCCGGTAAGCTGGTGGCGCCTCGCGACGATCTCTATCAGGCGCTGGGTCAGGCTGTCATTCAGCGTGCTGACCACCTGCGTGATCTGCTCGGCGCCGAACCCCTGCGCGAGGAGGCTGCGCACGAGGTCACGCGTGCCTGCGGCAGCCTCGCGCAGCGCCTCGACGCTGTCCCCGCCGCGAATCCTCTCTGCGGTGCGCCGCAGCGATACCCGCTGCAGCGCGAACAGGTCGCGCTCGGACACGACGCCGGCCAGGCGCCCGTCCTTCAGCAGCACGACGTGGCGGATGCCGTGCCTCGCCATGGCAAGCGCCGCCTCGAACACCGGCGCGTCGACCGCGAGCGCGAACGGATCGGGCGTCATGACCGAGTCGATGCGCGCAGACAAGTCGGCGCCGGCGAGCGCGACCCGCTCGAGCACGTCCGGATGGGTAAGGATCCCGATCGGCGCACTTTCGGCATCGACCACCACCATCGAGCCGATCCTCAAGGCGCTCATCGTGCCGAGCACTTGGCGCAGGGGCGCGTGCGCCTCGCAGGAGACGGGCGCGCGGGAGACGAGGCTCGCGAGCGGCTCGAGCATGCTGTGCATTTCGGCCAGCCCCTCGCTCGCCAGCGAGCGCAGTTCCTGGTGCGACCGGTTCACCAGGCTGGCAAGGTAAGTCGTGCAGAACGCATGGAACTGCGGGCTCAGGTCGAGCAATGCGTGGAACGAATCGGCCTCCAGCTCGTAGAAGAAACTGTCCTCGTCGGTCTGGTAAGTGTACTGGGTCGGCCGCCGACCCACGAGCGCCCCGATCGGGAAGCACTCTCCGGGGCCGAGCGCGAGGCCGACGTCGCTTGGCGTACCCGAAAGGGATTCAGGCGGGTGGCCCGTGATGGCACCCTTCTTCACGATATAGAGGCGGTCGACTTCTCCCGAAGACGGCCCCAGCACCTCGGCGCCCTTCGCAAAATACGAAACCTTCAGGCGCGCAGCCAGGAACCGCAGTGCGTCCGGCTTCATCCGGTCGAACGGCGCATGCAACCCCAGGTCGGCGACCGTCGCCTGCACGAGTTGCTCAGCCACAGCGGGCTCCGGCTGCCGTCAGCTGCGTTCTTTGAGTTGCTCGAGGATGCCCGGGTTCTCCAGCGTCGAGATGTCCTGCGTGATCTCCTCACCCTTGGCAATCGAGCGCAGCAGCCGGCGCATGATCTTGCCCGAGCGGGTCTTGGGCAGGTTGTCGCCGAAGCGGATGTCCTTGGGTCGCGCAATCGGCCCGATTTCCTTGGCCACCCAGTTGCGCAACTCCTGCGCGATCCGCTTGGCATCTTCACCGGTCGGGCGCGCACCCTTGAGCACGACGAATGCGCAGACGGCCTCGCCGGTCAAGTCGTCAGGCCGGCCGACCACTGCCGCTTCCGCGACCAACGCCGTATTGGACACGAGGGCCGATTCGATTTCCATGGTTCCCAGCCGATGGCCCGAAACGTTCATCACGTCATCGATGCGCCCCATGATCCGGTAATAGCCTTCCTCATCGGTGCTCGCACCGTCGCCGGCGAGGTAGTACTTGCCGTGGAAATCCTCAGGGTAATAACTCTTCTTGAACCGCTCGGGGTCGCCCCAGATCGTACGGATCATCGAAGGCCACGGCCGCGTGATCACCAGAATCCCGCCCTTGCCCTTGCCCACGGAGAGCCCGGTCTCGTCGACGATGTCGGTGATGATGCCAGGCAGAGGAAAAGTCGCAGAGCCAGGCTTGGTTGGCGTCGCACCCGGCAGTGGCGTGATCATGTGCCCTCCTGTCTCGGTCTGCCACCACGTGTCGACAATCGGGCAGCGCCCGCCGCCGACCGTCTCGTGGTACCAAATCCAGGCTTCGGGGTTGATCGGCTCGCCCACCGTGCCGAGGATGCGCAACGACTTCAGGTCGTACTTCTTCGGCAGGTCGCCACCCGCCTTGATGAGCGAGCGGATCGCGGTCGGCGCGGTGTAGAACACGCTCACCTTGTGATCCTGGATCATCTTCCAGAACCTGCCCGCATCCGGGTAGGTCGGGACGCCCTCGAAAATGATTTCGGTCGCCCCGACCGCGAGCGGTCCGTAGCAGACATACGAATGCCCCGTTACCCACCCCACGTCCGCCGTGCACCAGAAAACGTCGGTCGGCTTGTAGTCGAACACCCATTTCATCGTGAGGATCGTCCAAAGCAGGTAGCCGCCGGTTGAGTGCTGCACCCCCTTGGGCTTGCCTGTGGATCCCGATGTGTAGAGGATGAACAGCGGATGCTCGGCATTGACCCAGGTCGGCTCGCAGGTGTCGGCCTGGCCCTGTGTGACCTCATCCCACCACTTGTCGCGGCCCGCCTCCATCTTGACCGGCGATCCGGAGCGCTTGAAGACCACCACGCTCTTGATGCCTTCGCAGCCGCCCAGCGCAATTCCTTCGTCGACGACCGGCTTCAACGGGATCTCCTTGCCGCCGCGGAACTGCCCGTCGGCGCAGATCACCGCTACCGCCCCTGCGTCGATGATGCGCTCCTGCAGGGACTTGGCCGAAAAGCCGCCGAACACCACCGAATGGGTGGCGCCGATGCGCGCCAGCGCCTGCATCGCCACCACCGCCTGGATGGACATCGGCATATAGACGATGACCCGGTCCCCGACCTTGATGCCGAGCGCCTTGAGCCCATTGGCGAACTTGCAGACCTCGTGGTACAGCGCCTTGTACGTGATCCGGGTGACCTTGCCGTCATCGGCCTCGAAGACGATGGCGACTTTGTCGGGCTGGGTCTTGAGGTGCCGGTCGAGGCAGTTGTAGGACGCGTTGAGTTCCCCGTCGTGGAACCACTTGAAGAAAGGCGCGTTGGATTCGTCGAGCGTTTTGGTGAACGGCTTCGACCACAGCAGTTCGGCTTTCGCCAGCTTCGCCCAGAACCCCTCGAAATCCTGCTCGGCGTCCTTGCACATGGCATGGTAGGCAGCCATCCCGGAAATGTTCGCCTGTTTGACAAAGGCTTCCGACGGCGGGAATACCCGCGTTTCGCTCAGCACCGATTCGATGTTCGACGACATTTCTCCACCCCTCCGTTCAGCTTCGCTCCAGTGCCGCGAATAAAAGCACTTAAACAATGCGTTGTAAAGCATTGCGGCTGGAGTCCCGGGGACCGCGGTGCGGGCTGGTTTTCGCATAGAATTCAGCCCTTCCCCGAACGACCCGGACTACCCACGAAATGAAAGTACCCGCGAACGAAGCGTTACTCAGGCCCCTGCCGCGCTGGATCTTCATGAGCCGCTGGCTGCAGGCCCCGCTGTACATCGGCCTTATCGTCGCCCAAGGCGTCTATGTGTGGCAGTTCTGGCTCGAACTGGTGCACCTGGTCGGCGTCACCGCCACCAAGGACGTGACCGAAACCCAGATCATGCTCATCGTGCTTGGCCTGATCGACGTGGTGATGATTTCCAACCTGCTGGTCATGGTCATCGTGGGCGGCTGGGAAACCTTCGTGTCCCGTCTGGACCTGCAGCACCACCCGGACCAACCGGAATGGCTGTCCCACGTCAATGCCGGGGTCCTCAAGGTCAAGCTGGCCACCGCCATCATCGGAATCTCGTCGATCCACCTGCTGAAGACGTTCATCAACGCCGAGCACTACGAGGAGAAGGTCCTGCTGTGGCAGACCCTGATCCACGTGACCTTCGTGTTATCCGCCCTCGCAATCGCGTGGACCGAACGCATCATGAACCCGCATCCGTCCCCTTCGACCGAGCACTAGGGCCACCATGACTACGACCATCAGGCAGGAAGACCTAGTCCAGAGCATCGCCGACGCCCTGCAATACATCAGCTACTACCACCCGAAGGACTACATCCAGGCCCTCGGCCGCGCCTATGAGCGCGAGCAGTCCCTGCCCGCCAAGGATGCGATTGCACAGATCCTCACCAATTCGCGCATGTGCGCCGAAGGCCATCGCCCGCTCTGCCAGGACACCGGCATCGTGAATGTCTTTCTCAAGGTCGGCATGGATGTGCGGTTCGAATCGAAGGTCAGCCTCGCCGACATGATCAACGAGGGCGTGCGCCGGGCCTACAACCACCCGGACAACAAGCTGCGCGCCTCAGTCCTCGCCGACCCGATTTTTACCCGAAAGAGCACCGGCGACAACACGCCCGCCGTGATCAACGTCGAGCTCGTGCCGGGCGACAAAGTCGACGTCAACGTCGCAGCGAAAGGCGGCGGCTCCGAGGCCAAATCCAAGTTTGCAATGCTCAACCCTTCCGATTCGATCATCGACTGGGTGTTGAAGACCGTGCCGACCATGGGCGCAGGCTGGTGCCCGCCCGGCATGCTCGGCATCGGCGTCGGGGGCACAGCCGAGAAGGCCATGCTGATGGCCAAGGAGTCGCTCATGGAGCCGATCGACATGTCGGACCTGAAAGCCCGGGGCCCCAACAGCAAGATTGAGGAAATGCGCATCGAGCTGTACGACAAGGTCAACGCCCTCGGCATCGGTGCGCAGGGCCTCGGCGGGCTGTCGACGGTGCTCGATGTGAAGATCCTCGATTACCCGACGCACGCTGCGAACAAACCGATCGCGATGATCCCCAACTGCGCGGCCACGCGACACGCGCATTTCGTGCTCGACGGCGCCGGTCCCGCCATGCTCGAGCCGCCGAAGCTTTCCGACTGGCCCCAGGTCACCTGGAGCGCCTCCGCCGCGGCCACGCGCGTCAACCTCGACACCCTGACGCCGGCCGAAGTCGCTTCCTGGAAGCCCGGCCAGACCCTGCTGTTGTCGGGCAAGATGCTGACCGGACGCGACGCCGCCCACAAGCGCATCCAGGACATGCTCGAGAAGGGAGAAAAACTCCCGACCGACTTCACTAACCGCGTGATCTATTACGTCGGGCCGGTCGACCCGGTGCGCGACGAAGTCGTCGGCCCGGCCGGCCCCACCACGTCCACGCGCATGGACAAGTTCACCGATACGATGCTCGGCAAAACCGGCCTTATCGCCATGGTCGGCAAGGCGGAACGCGGTCCGGCCGCGATCGAGTCGATCAAGAAGCACAAGGCGGCCTACCTCATGGCGGTGGGTGGCGCCGCCTATCTCGTGTCCAAGGCGATCCGCAAATCACGCGTCGTCGGATTCGCGGACCTCGGCATGGAAGCGATCTACGAATTCGAGATTGAGGACATGCCCGTCACCGTCGCAGTGGATTCGAACGGCACTTCGGTGCACACCACCGGCCCGGCCGAATGGGAAAAGAAGATCCGCGAATTCAAGCTGCCGGTCTACGCCGCCTGATACCGCTTTGAGCGAGCCCCGCACCACCTGGACCAGCGTCTGGGTGGTATTCGCCGCCGGCCTCGGTGCCGGCGCCTACGTCTGCAAAGTCCCGCCCGCCCTCCCGCTGCTGCGGGTGGACCTGGGGTTGACGCTGGTGCAATCGGGCTTCATCGCGACCACGTTCTACGTGATGGGCGGGCTGGTCGGGGTATTCGTCGGCGCTCTCGTGGATCGCTACGGCCAGAAACGCCTCGCCCTGCTCGGCCTCGCCCTGATGTCTGCGGGCGGTGTCGCAGGCGTTTTCTGCCGCAATTTTCCAGAACTCCTCGCGACGCGATTCCTGGAGGGTATCGGGTTCATGCTGTTCACCGTGGCCGGTGCGCCGCTCCTGACCGCCATCACCACCGAACCGGACCGACCGATGGCTTTCTCACTCTGGAGCGCCTACATGCCCACCGGTGGTGCGCTGGCCCTGATCGCTGCACCACTGGCGCTGGCCACCTTCGGGTGGCGCAGCCTGTGGCTCGGCGTCGCAGCCTATACCGCGCTAATGGCCGTGCTCCTCGCGCGCACCGTACCCGCGCCCCGCTTCGGTGGCGGGATCGGATCGCTGCGCCTTGTGGCCGAATCAGTTACGCGTCCCGGCAGCCTCGCGCTGTGCATCGTGTTCATCTGCTATGTCGGCCAGTGGAGTTCGCTGATGATCTGGCTGCCGACCTTCCTTGTGGACGAGCGCGGGGCCACGCCTGCCACGGCCTCGCTCCTCACCGCCGTATTCGTCGCGATCAACATACCGGGCAACCTCGCCGGCGGCTGGGCTCTGAAGCGTGGCGCGGCACGCTGGCGCGTCATCGGTGTCGCCAGCACAGTCATGGCCCTCACCGCCACCAGCGCCCTCGCCTCCGGCCTCCCCGATGCCTTGAGGCTGGCCAGCGTGCTGCTGTTTTCGTTGGTCGGTGGCATGATCCCCGCCGCCGTGCTGTCAGGCGGACCCGTGCATGCGCGCAGCCCGCAGCACTTCGGCACGGCGCAGGGAATGATCATGCAGGGCGCCCAGATCGGCCAGTTCTTCGGCCCGATGTTGGTCGCCATGGCCGCGCAGGGCCTGGGCGGCTGGTCCGCGTCGCTCGGCATCATGCTCGCCCTCTCGGCAACGGCCGCGGCCGCCGGTGTCGTGGTTGGCCGCTACGAGCGGAGACTGGCGCGGCCCCCAGTGTCCCCAGCGCGCTAAAATTCGCCATCCCCCGAAGGAGTCCCCCATGTCCAATGTCGACGTATTCATTTGCGAAGTCGGGCCGCGCGACGGCCTGCAGAATGCCCACCACCTGATGCCCACCGAGGCCAAGAAGGCGTGGATCAGCGCGCTGGCCGCCGCAGGCCTCCAGGAAATCGAAGTCGGTTCGTTCGTGCCGGCCAAGGTCATTCCCGCCATGGCCGACACCGGAGAGATCGTCGCGCACGCCAAGACCATTGCCGGCCTCAAGGTCGTCGCGCTCGCCCCCAACTTCAAGGGCTTCCAGCGTGCCCTCGAGTCGGGCACACACAAGATCACCTTTCCCGTCTCCGCAAGCCACCAGCACAGCGTATCCAACGTGCGCATGTCGCCCGACGAAATGGTCGTGCAGGTACGCCAGGCGTGCGACCTGCGAGCGTCTCTTCCTGTCGGCCAGCGCCCCGAAATCGAAGGCGCCGTCGCCACCGCGTTCGGCTGCACCCTGCAGGGCGAAGTCCCCGAGGAAGAAGTCGTACGCATCGCGAAGCTGCTGGCCGACGCCGGAGTGGACAGCGTCGCACTGGCCGATACGGTCGGCTATGCGAACCCGGTGCAGATGAAACGGCTGTACCGCAAGGTCAAGGACGCAGTCGGCGCAAAGCTCGACGGCGTCCACCTGCACAACACCCGCGGACTGGGTCTCGCCAACGCCCTCGCGGCCTTCGAGGAAGGCGCCCGTGCGTTCGATTCCTCCATGGGCGGGCTTGGCGGCTGCCCCTTTGCACCGGGGGCCAGCGGTAACGTCGTAACGGAGGATCTCGTCTTCATGTTCGAAAGCATGGGCCTGAAGACCGGGATCGACTTCGAGGCCCTCCTTCGCGCCCGGAAGATCCTGATCGACGGCATCCCTGAGGAACCCGTGTACGGACACTTCGCAGGGGCCGGGCTGCCCAAGGGCTTTCGCCGGGCTGCTTGATGGCGCAGACACCGCTCAAGGGAATCCGGGTCGTCGAATTCGCCCACATGGTGATGGGCCCGACCTGCGGGCTTGTGCTCGCCGACCTCGGCGCAGAGGTCATCAAGGTCGAACCGCTTGAAGGCGACAACACCCGACGCCTTCAGGGAGCGGGGGCCGGCTTTTATCCGATCTTCAACCGCAACAAGAAAAGCATCGCGCTGGACCTCAAGAGCCCGGAAGGCATGGAGATCGTCCTTCAGTTGATCGATGGCGCTGACGCAGTCACAGAGAATTTCCGGCCAGGTGCACTCGACAAGCTGGGCCTGGGCTATGCAGACCTTTCCAGGCGCAATCCCCGCCTCGTGTACTGCACCCTCAAAGGGTTCCTCAGTGGGCCCTACCAGGAGCGACCGGCACTGGATGAGGTGGTGCAGATGATGGGTGGTCTTGCATACATGACCGGCCTGCCCGACCGGCCCCTGCGTGTCGGATCGTCGGTCAACGACATCATGGGAGGCATGTTTGCCGCGATCGGGATCCTTGCCGCCTTGCGGGAGCGTGAAACCACGGGACATGGGAAGCTCGTCAAGAGCGCACTGTTCGAGAACACCGCGTTTCTCGTCTCGCAGCACATGGCGCAATACGCGATCACGGGCGAGGCGCCGCCTCCCATGTCGGTAAAAAAGCCGGCATGGGGTGTCTACGACATCTTCACGACCCGGGACGATGATCGCCTGTTCGTCGGCGTGGTCACCGACACCCAGTGGGAGGTGTTCTGCCGGGAGTTCGGCCAACCGGAACTGGCAGCGAATGCTGACATCCGCACCAATGGCCAGCGCGTGAAGAACCGCTCTTGGCTGATCCCCAAGGTCGGTGAAGTGTTCAAGGCCTGGTCGCGCGCGGACCTAGAAAAGAAACTGGAGGCCATCGGCCTGCCCTACGCCCCGATCAACAAGCCTTGGGACCTGTTTGACGATCCGCACCTGAATGCGTCAGGCGGCCTGATGGAAATGCGCGTAGCCGAAGGCAAATCGATCAAGGTTCCGACCCTGCCCCTGGAACTCGATGGCGAGCGGCTCGGCAAGCGCAATGACCCGCCCACGGTATCCGAGAACGTGCGCGAGCTGCTCGCCGGCCTGGGCTACACGACCGACAAAGTGGAGTCCCTGATCGAGCGCGGCATAGTCACCGCGCCCCAGTAACTCAAGGCAGTCTTCGCGCGTACTCGGCACCTTGTCCTCAGCCATGGCCATGGTGAAGGTCAGGCCAAGAACCTTGGTATAGAAATCCACCGTCTGCTGGGCATCCTTGCAGCGGTACGCGACGTGGTGCAGCGACTGGACTGTCATAGGGCTTCCTCCATATTGGGCTGGCACTTCTCCAACCCGGGAAGTTAGCGTCCCGCGTCACTGCGCCGGTTGATCTGGATCAATCCTCGTTTCAGGACGTGCTCCGTCGCCGCTCGCCACGGACCCGGCGCTCTGGCCCCTTGTAGGCTGGATCGTGGCGCTGCCTGCGGTCCGGACCGCGCTTGGCGACGGACGGTGCGTGTTCGATCCTGCCTAGCAGTTTTTCCTCGGCGCGTTGCCGCAAGTCGTCCGACTGCGCCAGCATCGTCATCGGCCCGGACTCCGTCGGCCCCGAACGCGCCGCAATGCTCATCGCGAGCCAGAAGGCACAGGCGTTGGTGAGTATGAACAGGACTTCCATGTAAAGCAGGGGCACGAAAAGAGAGCGCCGTGCCTTGTCGCCAAATGCGAAGTAGAACCCATCAAAGGTCCCAACCGTGATGCGCTGCGCAAACGGGAACGCCTCCATAGGCGGGAACAGCAGCGCCGCCGCGAGGTTGACAATGCCCAAGGCGATCACCAGCGCCTGTGGGTCGACCCTCGGCTGCTCGGGCCTGCCCTTGGGCGCGATGAGCAAAAGCCACGCAAGTGCCGCATTGGCGAGCACCGAGAACACAAGGATGTAGAGCACGTCCCCATTGATCACCCGGTTCGCCGGTGCTGCGAACACAGGGTAGAACGCGTCGAACATCTGCGCCCCGCGACCGAACGACATCACATCGTGCGGTGGGAACAGGATCAGCATCAGCACGTTTACAACCGCGCCGGACAAGACAACTTTCTGGAAGCGGTTCATCGGCGCCCTGCATCCTGAAGCATGCGTTGTTCCTCTCGCTGGCGCAGCACTTTCCGCTGCACCTTTCCGGTCGTGGTCATCGGCAGCTCGGCAATGAACTCAATCTCCCTCGGGTATTCATAGGGCGCCAGGCGCCCGCGCACATGCTGGCGAATCTCGTCCTCGAGGGCGCTTGACGGGTGCTGCCCCGGTTGCAGGACGATGAACGCCTTCACGATCGCCCCCTTGGCGGCGTCAGGCTTGCCAATCACGGCCGCATTCATGACCGCAGGGTGCTTCACCAGGCAGTTTTCAATCTCGGCCGGCCCGATCCGGTACCCCGAGCTCTTGATGACGTCATCCGACCTCCCCTGGTACCAGATGTAGCCGTCCTCATCCATGCGCCCCTGGTCGCCTGTGCAGCCCCAGTCACCGATGAACTTATCCTCGGTGGCCTGCGGGTTCTTCCAGTACTCGAGGAAGAACACCGCATCCGGCATGCCGTTGCAGGTTCGATGCACCGCGATCTCGCCGAGCTCACCGCGCGGTCTCTCGTTGCCCTGCTCGTCGATGATCGCTACGCGGTGCCCCGGGTATGGCCGGCCGATCGAGCCGGGTTTCACCGGCCAGGCAGCCTGGCAATTCCCGACCACATAGTTGATCTCGGTCTGGCCGAACATTTCGTTGATCGTAACGCCGAGATACTCCCTGGCCCACTCGATGACCGTCACGCCCACCGACTCCCCAGCGCTCATGACCGAGCGCAGGTTCAGGTCGAAGCGTTTCTTCGGCTCGGGGACGGCCTTCATCATCAATTTCAGCGCGGTCGGGAACAGGAACGTGTTCCTCACCCCATACTTTTCGAGGAGGTAATACGCCTTTTCGGCGTCGAACCGTCCGCGGTATCCGAGGATAGGTGTACCGAAATGCCACGCCGGCAGGAGCCCGTCCAGCAACCCGCCAGCCCAGGCCCAATCGGCCGGCGTCCAGAACATGTCGCCGGGCTGAGGGTAGAAGTCGTGCGAATGGACGAACCCGGGAATGTTGCCGAGGATCGAGCGGTGCGGCTCCAGGGCTCCCTTGGGGGCGCCCGTAGTTCCACTGGTGTAGATGATCAGCGCAGGGTCGTCAGCACCGGTGTCGACACAAGCAAAACTCCGGCTGGACTTCGCAAGCAGCGCATCCCATTCATGCACACCGGCTTCCCGCGCGCCGGCGACGCCGATGACGTGGCGCAGCACCGGCAACTTGTCCTTTACCGCCCAGAGGTTCGGCAAAGTCGCTTGATCAACGATCGCGACGCTCGCCTCGCTGTTCTGCATCCGGTATTCAAGGGCATCAGGCCCGAAGAGGTGCGACAAGGGCAGCGCAATTGCCCCCATCTGGAAGATCGCGATGTAGGCGATCGCCATTTCGGGGCGCTGTGGAAGCACGAGAGCAACGCGATCGCCACGCTGGACTCCGAGCGCAGCGAGCGCATTCGATAGCTGGTTCGCACGCTGCTGGATATCCCAGAAGGTGTAAGCCGCTGTGGCGCCGGACTCGTCCTCCCAGTAAAGCGCGAATCGATTCCGGTCGGCCGCCCACTGCCCGCAGCAATCCCAGCCCATGTTGAAACGGGCCGGTACCTGCCAGCGAAACGCGGAATAAACCTCCTCGTAGCGGTCCACCGCACCAGCCGCGGCCCTTGCCGATCCCGTCACTGCGAAACTTCCGTCGCGGGCTTCGCAGCGCGCCGGGGACGTTCGACGATCGGCGTTTCTATGGCTTTGGCAAGCTTGAGCTTTTCCAGGTTCACCGGGGGCTCGAAGACGACGGCCGGCAGCGAAATCACGGCCGGCGCGGATGCCTCCTGGGCCGGCGCAATCCCGGCCGCTCCGATGACACCCGCTGAATTGCGCGTTGCGCGTCCCTGCGCGGCAGCCTCAAATGCCGCCGGCAGGATCAGGTCTGGGGGGCTGATCTGGACGGCGATCCAGACCACCCAGCCGACGATCAGGAGCATGACAGCGGCCAGAAAACGCCAGAACCACTCCCCGCCCTGGGTAGTGCGTTCCTTTTTCTGGCCCGATGGGCGAGCTGCTGCGGCAGGCATGCCGTGCCTCCTCTTCTGATTGCCCCAGATCATACCACTGCCGGTATTCAGGCCGGACGGGTGGATAAACCCGGTCTGGCAGGTATCATCGAGCCATGCCCAGCCCCATCCTAAAGTTCTGCTCCAACTGCGCGGCGCCATTGGCGCACCGCCAGCCGCCCGGCGACAACAAGCTTCGCTACCTCTGCGACAACTGCGGCGAAATCCACTACCAGAACCCCAAGGTGGTGGTCGGCTGCATTCCAGAATGGGAGGGGCGGATCCTCCTGTGCCGGCGCGCCATTGAGCCTCGTTACGGCTACTGGACGCTACCCGCCGGGTTCATGGAGAACGAGGAGACCACCGGTGAGGGTGCGCTGAGGGAGACGCTCGAAGAAGCCGGGGCACGCATCGAGCTGGGCCAAGCATTCTCGATGCTGTCCGTTCCACACGTAAACCAGGTCCATGTCTTTTACCGGGCCAGGCTCGTCGACCTGAATTTTGCTCCAGGCGAGGAGAGCCTCGACGTTGCCTTGTTCGAGGAAGCCGACATCCCTTGGAAGGACATAGCCTTCCGCACCGTGGGAATCACCCTCAAGCGCTGGTTCGAGGACAGGAAATGCGGCACCTTCGGCTTCCACGCCGAGGACATCTCTCCCACCAAGGCCCGCTAGGGAACCCCCAGTTAGTCGTGCTCTGACTGCGCCGAGATCTCGTGGATCGAAAGATCCGCACCGTTGAATTCCTCCTCCTCGTCCAGGCGCAAGCCCACGGCGGCCTTCAGTTCGCCGTAGACGCATGGCGCCGGCGATGGCGCCAACCACGAACTATCCCGCCGGATGCATGACGTCGGATCCGGCGCAAACAGCAACACTCCTGACACAATCGCCGGAATCGCCGCCACAAACGTGAGCAGGAAAAAGAACTTCGTTGGATCGTTGGTCTTGTCCGCAGGTGTCATCCCGGCATGCCGCAATATAGGGCGAATCACTGTCTTGAACCAAACGCGAAACAGCGCCAATTCCTGTCTAGTGCGTCAGCCTCGCGCTTGCTAGACTTCCGTCCCCCCCACGCTAGAGGCTGGCCATGGCAGCATCCCCTGAGGCACTGAACCTGCGCGCATTCCTGGCGCAAGTCGAACGAGGCAATCCCAAGGACATCCTGCGTTTCAAGGAGAGGATCGCCCTCGACTACGACGCCACGGCGATTGCGCTGGAACTCGAGCGTGGCCGCGCGTGGCAGGCCCCGGTGCTGTGGTTCGAGAACGTTGCCGACTCTGATTTCCCGGTGGTCACCAACGTGTTCGCCACCCGCGGCCGCTACGCGATGGCACTAGGGACGTCCGAGGAGCGCCTGATCGAGGACTGGGCGCTGCGCGGTGACCGGTCGCTTGAGCCCGTGCTGCACGACAAGGGCCCGGTGCAGGACGTCATCTACAAGGGCGCTGACGTCGACCTGGCCCGCATTCCGATCAAGAAGCACTTCGAGCGCGACGGCGGCCGCTACATCACCAACGGCATCATCATCGCCAAGGATCCCGAAACAGGGGTGCGCAATGCAAGCCACCACCGCATGATGGTCAAGGGCAAGACGCGCCTTGGCACCAGCCTGCACAGCCGCCGCCACCTGTGGGACTACGTGCGACGAGCCGAGGAACTGAAAAAGGAGATCCCGATCGCGATCGTGATCGGCGGGCACCCGCTGATGACCTTCGCCGGCCTCTGGAAGGGTTCCATGGCGATCGACGAGTATTCGGTTGCCGGCGGACTCGCCGGACGGCCGCTGGACATCTCCAAGTGCGTCACCGTTCCCATTGAAGTCCCCGCCGAAGGCGAGATCGTCCTTGAAGGCCATATCCTGCCCGGCGTGCGCGAGCCTGAAGGCCCGTTCGCGGAGTTCACCGGCTACCACTCGGAACGCTCGACCGAGAACGTCATCGAGGTTACGGCGATCACCCACCGCAAGGGCGCCATCTACCAGGATGTGGTCGGCGGAATGTCCGACGAGCACTGCAGCATGCTCGCTGTCCCACAGGAGGCCCGGTTGCTGCGCGCCCTGCGGGGGTCGTTTTCAAACGTCACGAAGGTCTCGTACCCGAAGTCCGGCACCTGCCGATTCCATGCGGTGATCGCGATGCGAAATCCAGTGGCGGGCCAGCAGAAGAACGCCGCAATGATCGCATTTGCGGAAGACATCAGCCTGAAGCTGGTGATCGTTGTCGACGACGACGTGGACGTGTTCGACGACCAGGACGTATTCTGGGCGATGGCGACGCGCATGCAGGCCGACGATGACATCGACGTGATCCGCAACGCCTTCGGCGCGATCCTCGATCCGTCGAACGACAACGGCAAGACCTCCAAAATGATCATCGATGCGACCAAACCGCGCCCCGACTTCTCGCAGCGTCACACCCTGCCCGCGGACGCAATCGCGCGCGCGAAGGCGCTCATCGCGAGGGCACGGGCATGAAAGACAAGGCGCAGCCGCGGATCATCATCGGCATCACCGGCGCCTCGGGCACGATCTACGCCGTCCGCGCCCTGGAGATGCTGAAGAAACTCAAGGTCGAGACCCACCTGGTCATGACGCGCTCGGCGCAGGTGACGATGGCCTACGAGACTTCCTGGAAGGTGAAGGACATTGCGGCCCTGGCCGACGTGGTCTACCGCAACGAAGACATCGGCGCGGCGATCTCCTCTGGCTCGTTCAAGACCCTGGGCATGCTGATTGCGCCCTGCTCGATCCGCAGCCTGTCGGAAATCGCCAGCGGCGTGACGGGGAGCCTCCTGTCGCGCTCGGCGGACGTGGTGCTGAAGGAACGCCGGCGCCTCGTGCTGATGGTGCGCGAGACGCCCAACCACCTCGGGCATTTGCGCAGCATGGTGGCCGTTACCGAGATGGGCGCGATCGTGATGCCACCCGTGCCGGCGTTCTACACCAAGCCGAAGACCATCGAAGACATCGTCAACCACTCGGTGGGCCGGGCGCTGGACCTGTTCGGGCTGGATACGGGGATGGTGAAGCGCTGGGGCGAGGACGTGGGGCCGAAGGGCTGAATCGGCCTTGTTGTCTTATTTGACGCACTAACTGCCTTAGACGCAGTTCCCTTGTCTTTGCCGCTGCCGAGCTTGCCGGGATCATCGAAGTCCGGCATATCGGAGAGGTTGTTCTCTCGCGCCAGCGGGCCGAGGATCTTTTTGTTGATCTGGTCCCCGATGTCCGACTTACCCTTGAGCGCGACCATGTCGGCAAAGCTCGCGCCCGGCGCAATTTTGATCGGGGCAAAGGGCTGGCCTGCGTACTTGTCGCTCACGTTCTTGAGGGCCATCCCGTAAGTGCTCCAGTTACGCTGGTTGCGGTTGGCCAGTCGGGGATTTTTCCGGCTTGGTCGGAAGCGCCTTGATCTCCGTGCCCGCATCTTCCTCGGCTATCCGCACGTCGTAGAGCGCCTGCAGGTTCATCCAGAACTGCGGGCTCGTGCCGAACCAGTGTGCGAGACGAAGCGCGGTATCGCCGGTAATCGAACGCTTGCCGTTGATGATCTGGCTGATGCGGTTCGCGGGCACCCGGATCTGCCGCGACAGCTCGGTCGGGCTGACGCCGAGTGCCTCAAGTTCGTCGGCGAGAATTTCGCCGGGGTGGATCGGTGTGCGGGCCATGATCAAGTTCCTTTCAGTGGTAGTCCACGATTTCGACGTTCGAGGGTCCGGCAAGACTGGTTGCCGCGTCGAGAATGTCGAGGCGCTTTTCCGCCTGGCGGCGAAAGCTCTCGAACTCCTTGACGCGCTTGCCTTCGGCAAATTCCTTCGTTCGCTTGTCGCGATAACTTTGGATCATTGCCGGACAACATAGTCTGGGATACGATGTACGTCAAGCGTCAATCTGTCTTGCCCAGCACGACGCACGGGGCTGCAAACCTGACTAGTGTTGTGTTTTTTACAACAAAACTCCCACGGAACCGGCCACAGAAGCCGACTTTACGTAGGAAAGTTAAACTTTAAGCCTACTCCTCCCCTGCCTCCAACAGCGGAAACAGCGTGCCCACGTTCTCCCGTTCCGCACGCTCGTAGATCCAATTCCCCAGCACTACATCGCTGACTGCGAAGCCGCGGTGCCAGAACACGATGGTGCCGTCGCCCGGTTCGCGCCCCGGTTTGAGCCCTGCGACGATCTGGCCGATCTCGGCGTGCAGGTTCTTCTCCGACAACCGCCCGTCCACGATCATCGGATGCAGCGCGCCACCCACCTGGCACTGCGCCCAGTCGTCGACGACAACCTTGCTCGCGCCGGTCACCACCGCCGGGTCGAGCGCCATCATCCAGCCGTAGGTCACGACGAGCGCGCCTTTCTTGACGGCGTAATTGGGGATCAGCACCTCGGGCTTCTCGAGGCGCGTAGCCTCGATCACGATGTCCGCGCCATCCACGGCTTCGGCTGCGCTGGCGAATGTCGTCGCGCGGATAGCGAGTTCCTGCTCGACCCGGGCCGCCAGCCTTTCCCGCGACTCGGGCCGCGCACTGTTGATCCGGACTTCGCGCAGCTTGAACTTGCGCGCAAGCAACTGGATATTGGAGAACGCCGTGCCCCGCGCACCGATGTGCGCGACCACCGTCGAATCCTTTGGCGCGAGATGCATCGCCCCCGCGCACGTGACTGCGCCAGTACGCTGCCAGGTCAAGCTGGTCGCATCCATGATGCAGATCGGCACGCCGATTTCCGGGTCGTAGAGCGTGAGCATGCCCACTTCGGAAGGCAGGCCGCGTTTCCAGTTGTCCACGTAGTCCCCGATCACCTTGATCCCTGCGCGCTTCACGGGGCCGACCCAGGCGGACAGGATGTTGAAGTGCCCGTTCATCACGTGATCGAGGTGGAGATGCCCCTTAGGCGGCATCACGACCTCTCTGCGGCCGTGCGCGGCGAGCCCCGATGCCACCACGTCGATGAGGTCGTCCGGGGCCGGGCTCAGGGCCTCGACCTGGGCGCGGGTAAGCATGCGGATGGAAATCGTAGTCTTGGACATTTTGATGCTCTCAGTGGAATCGCAGCGTCTGGCCGAGGCCGAGACGTTTGGCTTTTTCGAGGATGGCGTGACCGAGGGAGACGTCCGTGATCGACAGGCCCCGATGCCAGAACAGGATGGTCTCGTCGTCCCTCTCGCGCCCAGGCTTCTTTCCGGCCACCACCTCGCCGAGCTCCGCATGCAGGTTTTTTTCGCTCAGGCGATCCGAGTCCACGTGCGCGCGCAGTGCACCGAAGGGCAGGCCTTTCCTGCACTGGCCCCAGTCGTCGACCAGCATCTTCTGCATGATGTCCGTCAACGACAGCTCTAGCGCGCTCATCGTGCCGTACGGCATGACCAGCGCGCCTTTCTTGATCCATTCGGTCTTCAGCAGCGGTTCGGGCCTTGGCAGCCTAGAAGCCTCCACGACGATGTCGGCATCCCTGATGCAAGCCTCCCATGAATCGACTGCAACCACCTTCTTCCCAAGGTCCTTGGACAGTCGTGCGGCAAAGGCATCCTGGCTTTCCTTGCGCTTCGAATGGACGCGGATCTCATCGAAATCGAACAGGTGGTCCATCAGGCGCACATTCCAGTACGAGGTCCCGCGCGCACCGATGTGACCGAGGACCTTGCTGCCCTTTCGTGCCAGGTGCTTTGCGCCCAGCGCCGTGACCGCACCCGTCCTGATATCGGTGATTGCGCTTGCGTCCATGATGGCGATCGGCGCCCCGGTCTTCGGGTCCATCAGGTTGAGGATGCACAACTCGGAGGGCAGGTCTTCCTTGTAGTTGTTCACGAAATCGCCCACCACTTTGACCCCCGCCAACCCAAGCGGCTTGACCACCCCTCGCAGCACATTGAAGTGCCCGTGAGCCGAATCCTCGGGCACAAGGTGCACGCGCGGCTCGATGACGACCTGGCCATTGCCCTGTGCCCGCAGGGCGGCCTCGACAGCCGCGAGGATCTCGTCCTCGGTCAACGCCAGCGCCTCGATGTCGGGGCCGTTGATGTAGGTGATGTGAACTTGCCGCAATTGGATACCTCCGGTTTAGTCTTTGAATGCCGGCTCAGCGATGGGCCGCGAGCAACGCCGTGATCTTTGCCGCGGCCTGGAAGACCAGGGCGCCGTATTCGTGAAGCATGCGTTCTGGAATCCGGTACACGGGCCCGGTCACTCCGATCGACGCAATGACCGTTCCACCGCCGTCGCTGATGGGTGCTGCCACCGCGCACACATCCGGCTCCACGGTCTTGTGTGTGTACGCATATCCTTGGGCCCCAACCTTGCCCCGCAGCGCGGCCCCGTTGGCGCTGTCCTTCATCGGCAGCAAGCGGCCCACCCAGCTCGCATGCCGGATCGGATGCCTGCTCATTAGTTGGCGAACATAGGTGAAATGTTCCGCATCGAATTCGAGTGCAAGGTTTGCGTTTTCCCCGGTTGCCTCGTTGATCGACACAAGGAAGGGCTCGGCGATGTCGATGAAATTGAAACTATGCCGTGCTGCGATCCCCAGCTGGAGCATGCGCAATCCCAGCGAATACAGTCCGGCCCCGTCCCGGCGGACGAAATCCAAGGCCTCAAGGGTGGCCAACAGGCGGGACACAGTGGACACCGGCAATCCTGTCAGGCGCGCTATTTGCGTCATGGAGGCGGCTGGAAGGTCCGCCCCGAACACGGCGAGGATGGCGTAGGCGCGCTGCACCGAGCGCACGGACTCGTCCGCTGGGCGTTGTACGCTCTCCTTGCCTAATGTGCGCTCGGCTGCAGGACTTTTTATTCCCATAATACGGAAATGTACTTCCGTAGAATGGAAATAACAAGCCCGTATCTCCCACATGTTTCACAGGCTTTTCCCGCATGCGGGCTTAAGATTTGCACATCTACTCAGGAGATTCCATGAAACGCTTCATCGCAGCCCTGCTCCTCTCGCTGGCCACGCCCACAGTCCTTGCCCAGGCCTGGCCCGCCAAACCCGTGCGCATCATCAACGCCTTTGCGCCGGGCGGCCCCTCCGACCTGCTTTCAAGGGCGGTCGGGGACAAGCTGCAAGGGATCTGGGGCCAGCCGGTCATCGTCGAGGCCAAGCCGGGCGCCGACGGCCTGATCGGGATGGAATTTGCCGCGAAGTCCCCAGCGGACGGGTACACCATTGTGACCGTGCCGGTAGGCAACGCGGTACTGCTGCCGAACCTCCGTTCCAAGCTGCCCTATGACATAGCGAAAGACTTCGTTCCCATCACGCTGCTTGCCACGGTGCAGAATGTCCTGGTGGTAGGCGCAAACGTGCCCGCCAACACCCTCAAGGAGCTCATCGCCTACGCGAAGGCCAACCCTGGCAAGCTCAGTTTCGCCTCGCCCGGCGCCGGCAGTTCGCCGCACATCGCGGGAGAGATGCTCAAGTCGGCCACGGGCATGGACATGATCCACGTCGCCTACAAGGGCACCGGCCCGGCGCTGAACGACGTGATGGGCGGCCAGGTCACGATGTTCTTCAGCCAGATGTCGTCCGCGCTTCCGCTTGTCAAGCAGGGCAAGCTCAAAGGCATCGGCGTGGCAAGCCTGCGGCGCCACCCCGCTGCGACGGAGATCCCGACCATCGCCGAGCAGGACCAGCCGGGCTTCGAGGCCATGGCCTGGTACGCGCTGTTCGCACCGGCAGGCACCCCGCTGGACATCGTCAACAAGATCGCCGCTGACGCCACCAAGGCGCTGCAGTTGCAGGACGTGAAGGACAAACTCTCCGCGCTAGGCGCAGACCCGGTCGGCGGCACCCCGGAAGAGTTCGCTCTGCGGCTCAAGAACGAAAATGCCCGTTGGGGCGCGGCCATCCGCAAGGCCGGGATCAAGCTGCAGGATTAGCAGCGTGATCTTCAATGCCAGGATGTACTCGGTCGCGCCGACTGCAAAGGCGGCGTGGCGCGAGTTGCTTGAGTGGGTGCTGAGGCGCGCGAAGGTGCCAATGGACTTCGTCGACCAGGAGCCGCCAGCCACGTTGGCCGACCTGTGGAGCCGCCAAGACCTGGGCTGCGCGATGATGTGCGGCCTGCCCTACGCGCATCGCAAGCCGCGGCCGATCCTGCTGGCCGCCCCGGTCCCGTCTCCCGCGCGCTACGCCGACCGCCCTGTGTACTTCTCCGACATCGCGGTTCGCGCCGACGCGACTTTCAAGAAGCTGGAAGATACCTTCGGGCACGTGGTGGGATACACGCTGACCGACTCCATGTCTGGATGCGTGGCCCTTCGAAGGCACCTACTGCCCTTCCGCGACTCCGCAAAGCCCGCGCTCTACGCCAAGGTCGTCGGCAACCTCGTGAACGCTCGGGGCATCATCCAGGCCCTCGACGACGGCCGTATCGACGTAGGGCCGCTGGACAGCTACGTGCACGACCTGATTCGCCACAACGATCCCGCGTTTGCCGCCAAGGTGCGCATCCTCCAAGTGACTGACGCCGCTCCGATGCCACCGCTCATCGCCACGGCCACGCTCGACCACGATACGGTGGATCGCCTGCGAAACGCCTTTGCTGCCGTCGGGGAGGCCCCCGAACTCGCACAGGTCAGAGCAACGCTCCTGCTGAAGCGGTTCGCGCACCCCGACCCCGCCGACTACGACGTCTTCCACGGCATACTCGAGTCCGCAGAGCGCTACGCAGAGGTCTGGTAGGGCGATGGACCGTCGCGATTTCATCCGCGTGTGCGCCACTGGCATGGCGGCGGGAGGAATGCCAGCGCCTTTGCTCGCCCAAGGGGCCGCAGTGCGCTTCTATGGTCGAGCCAAACTCATAGACTCGCAAGGCAAGCCACTGCGAGCCAGTACCCTGCCGGTGCAGAAGAACCTGATCTTCCAGTACCCGTTCGCCTCCACGCCCTGCTTCCTGATCAACCTGGGCAAGCCTGCACGGACATCGACGACACTGAAGACCGCGACAAACCAAGCCTACGAATGGAAGGGTGGCACCGGACCGACCGGTTCAATCGTCGCCTATTCCGCAATTTGCGCACACCAGCTTGCCTATCCGACCAGGGAAATCAGCTTCATCAGCTTCCGCGCCGAATCAAGCGCACGGAATAAATTTTCCCAGGTGATTCATTGCTGCGCTGAGCACAGCCAGTATGACCCGGCGCAGGGCGGACGAGTGCTGGCCGGACCGGCGCCACAGCCTCTGGCAGCCATCCTTCTCGAGCATGACCCAAAATCCGACGAGCTTTTCGCCACTGGGACGCTGGGCGGCGAAATGTTCGACCAGTTCTTCGCCAAGTTCGAATTCAAACTCGCGATGGAGCACGGTGAAACAGCGCGCAAGGCCGTCACCGGGACGACCGTGGTCAGCGAACTCGACAACTACTGCCGCCAGCAAGTGCGCTGCTAGGGCTGACGTGATTGCCTTGCTGGGGCCGGAAAGCCCCTTCCCACCGGTCGAGCGTGCGCTCAGTGCTCCCAACGGGCTGCTGGCGGCGGGCGGTGACCTGTCATCTGAGCGACTACTGGACGCCTACCGGCACGGCATCTTCCCTTGGTTTTCCGAGGGAGAACCGCTGCTGTGGTGGTCCCCCGACCCGCGCATGGTGCTGCACACCACTGAATTCAAGCTGTCCCGGTCGTTATCGAAGAGCCTGCGCAACCGCGGCTACGAGGTTCGCATCGACACTGCGTTTGAAGCGGTACTTGAAGGGTGCGCCGGGCCGCGGCGTCACCAACCCGGAACCTGGCTTAGTGCAGAGATGCGTGTCGCCTATACCGGGCTTCACCAACTTGGGTACGCTCACTCGTTCGAGACATGGCTTGAAGGCAGGCTCGTCGGAGGCCTTTACGGCATCGCGATCGGCCGGATGTTCTACGGGGAATCAATGTTCGCCCGGGAGACAGACGCCTCAAAGGTTGCCCTGGCGACCCTGGTCGGCACTCTGCAAGCCAAGGGATTCCCCATCGTCGACTGCCAGATGAATACTTCACATCTCGCTTCGTTGGGCGCGCGTGAAATAAACCGCGCCGACTTCTTGCGGGCGGTCGCTGCGTTGGTAAACTATGCTGAGCCGCCTGGCCGCTGGGAATCGGCAACACCGGGCAAGGCGCGGTTGAGCGAGGCCCAATGTCACGACTGAACGACCTGCCGCACGCAATCCTGCAGTTTTACGTCACTGCACCCTACCCGTGCAGTTACCTGCCCGAACGCATGGCCCGCTCCCAGGTGGCGACGCCCTCGCACCTCATAAATACCGAGCTTTATGGTGATCTCGTCAAAGCCGGGTTTCGCCGCAGCGGCATATTCACCTACCGACCGCACTGCGACAGCTGCCGCGCCTGCGTGCCCGTACGAATCCCGGTGAACGACTATGTTCCCGCACGCTCGCAAAAGCGAGCCTGGAAGCTGCATGAAGGGCTGACGTCCCAGACACAGCCGCTCAAGTTCCGGCTGGAGCACTATGCCCTGTACCTGCGCTACCAGTCGAAGCGCCACTCCGGTGGCGGCATGGACAACGACAGCCGCGACCAGTATTCCCACTTCCTGCTGCAGAGCCGGGTCGACACTCGGCTGGTTGAATTTCGCGACCAGGGCCAGCTCGTAATGGTTTCAATTGTCGACTTCCTCCCCGACGGCCTGTCCTCGGTCTACACGTTTTTCGAGCCCGACCGCAAAGGGGCGAGCTTCGGCACCTACAATATCCTCGCCCAGATCGAGACCTGCAAAGCGCTCGGCCTGCCGTACCTGTACCTCGGGTACTGGATACGGGAGAGCCCCAAGATGGCCTACAAGTCGCGCTTCCTTCCGATAGAGGGCTTCATTGGTGGGGTGTGGCGTCGGCTCGACGAACACGATATCGCTTGAAGGAAACCTGTAACGGGTAGCAGCAGCCGGTAAAATGCAGCCATGATGTATTCCCTCTTACGTCCACTGCTTTTTTCGCTCGAACCGGAAACCGCTCACAGTCTTACGCTGAGGAGTGCCGATCTGCTCGGCACCCTGCTTGGCAACGCAATCCCGCCCAACCCGGTACGCATGATGGGACTGGAGTTTCCCAATCCGGTGGGCCTTGCCGCGGGGCTCGACAAAGACGCGGCTCACATCGACGCGCTTGCGGCGCTCGGGTTCGGGTTTATCGAAGTAGGCACCGTCACACCTCGGCCTCAACCGGGCAATCCGAAGCCACGCTTGTTCCGGCTTCCCGCCGCCAAAGCATTGATCAACCGATTCGGATTCAACAACGTCGGTGTCGATCCGTTGCTCGAAAACGTGGCACGGACCCGCTGGCGCGGCATCCTGGGCATCAATATCGGTAAAAATTTCGACACGCCGCTCGAAAGCGCTGCCGACGACTACGTGCATTGCCTGGAGCGCGTCTACACGGCCGCAAGCTACGTGACTATCAACATCTCATCGCCCAATACCAAGGGGTTGCGCGGCCTGCAGGAAAAATCAGAGCTTGACGCCCTGCTCGGCCGGATCGCCTCGAGCCGTGAGCGTCTCATCGACACTCACGGCAAGCGGATCCCGCTGGTGCTCAAGGTAGCCCCGGACCTCGAAGACTCCCAAATCACGGACATTGCAACCGCCGTGCGCACGCATCGAATCGACGCAATGATCGCCACGAACACAACGCTTTCACGCGAGGGGGTTGAGGGTCTCCCCCATGCGTCGGAGCAGGGTGGCCTGTCCGGAGCGCCGGTCAAGTCCCGGGCCACGGCAGTACTCGCAGCACTGGCGCGCGAACTCGCAGGCGAAGTCCCATTGATCGGGGCGGGCGGCATCCTGTGCGGCGCCGACGCCGTTGAGAAGATTGAAGCCGGCGCCCGCATGGTGCAGTTGTACACGGGTCTCATCTACCGCGGCCCGGCGCTCGTGGCCGAATGCGCCGCCTCCCTGGCCCGGAAGTGAAGCGCAGCACCATTGCCATTATCGACGAGGCGCGCTGCATCGGCTGCACGTTGTGCATTGCCGCCTGCCCAGTGGACGCAATCGCCGGCGCCAATGGCCTGATGCACACTGTCATTGAAAAATACTGCATCGGCTGCGACCTGTGCATCCCCCCCTGCCCGGTGGACTGCATTGAACTGGTCCCGTCGCAACGCAATTGGACCGATGCTGACATTGCGGCCGCCAAACGCCGCGCCCGGCACCGCAAGACCAGGCTGATTGCACATGCAGTGATCAAGTCAACCGCGCCTGGCCAGCGGCGCTCGGCCGTGGCCGCGGCAATCGATCGTGTGAGGGCGCGAAACACGGGCAAGGGCGGGGCTTCGGCGTGAACCCGGCCAAGCGTCATGAAATATTTTCCCGGTTGCGCGCGCAGAACCCGGAGCCCCGTACCGAACTTGCCTACCAGTCTTCCTACGAACTGCTGGTCGCCGTTGTCCTGTCTGCGCAAGCCACGGACAAGTCGGTGAATCTCGCCACCGCAAAGCTGTTTCCGGTGGCCAATACACCGCAAAAAATAGTGGCCCTCGGTGAAGCAAAGGTCACCGGATACATCCGTACGATCGGACTGTTTCGCACGAAAGCGAAGAATGTCGTAGCGCTTTCGCGACTCCTGCTCGAGCAGCACGGGGGGAATGTACCTGCCACGCGCGAGGCGCTGGAAGCGCTTCCCGGCGTGGGCAGGAAGACTGCCAACGTGGTCCTGAACATCGCCTTCGGCCAGCCAACCATCGCCGTTGACACCCACATCTTCCGGATCTCGAACCGCACCGGCATTGCACCGGGCAAGGACGTCATTGAGGTCGAATCGAAGCTGCTAAAATTTACACCAACTGAGTTCGCGCAACACGCCCACCACTGGCTGATACTTCACGGACGGTACGTCTGCATGGCGAGGAAGCCCCGCTGCCCGGACTGCGTCATCCGCGACTTGTGTGAATTCAAGGGCAAGACAAAGCCCTGACAGCCATGTTCAACCCCAGCCGCGAGCAGGTGCGGGATTTCTTCTTTGAGACCTGGCGCAAGTACCGTGCATCGGAGCCACTCGCGGGACTTGAAGCGGTCGCGCTCGAGATCGCGCTGCTTCACCCTGAATACCAACCCGTCCTGGACAGCCCGGAGCGCTTCCGGGAGCAGGAGTACTTCCCCGAGCTTGGCGAGACCAACCCCTTCCTCCACATGAGCCTCCACATGGCCCTTGAGGAGCAGATCTCAATCGACCAGCCCAAAGGGGTATCAGCCTGCTTTGCCGCCCTCCTTTCACGGACCGGCGACCGTCATGGCGCGCTACACGAAGCAATCGACTGCCTGGCGGAAATGGTCTGGCGGGCACAGCGCGATGCCGCCCCTCCCGATCCGGTCGCCTACCTGGAGAACCTGGCCGCTCGGGCCCGAAAATAAAAAAGGCCCGCGAACAGGCCTTTTTCGAACCTGGCTTTACGAATCAGCGATGCGTAACCAGATTGGAGGGCCGGCTTGCGAACCAGGCAGCAAGATCGTCCATATCCTGCACCGACAGCGTTGCCGCAAATCCCTTCATGATCGGGTTGTTACGCTTGCCGCTCTTGTAATCTGACAGGGCCTTCTTGATGTAATCCGGATACTGCCCCGCCAGCACCGGAAAGTCCGGGCCGGTGGGTTTGTTGCCGTCAGGACCGTGGCATGCCGCGCAAACCTGTGCAGCCTTGGCCTTCCCGGCCTCAACGTTGCCCTTGGCTTGGGCGCTGGCAGTACCGAACGCAAACGCGGCCGCCACAGCAATAGTCAGGATGCGATTCATTTGGCGCCTCCAGCGTAGTAGGCCGCAAGGTCCGCCATGTCTGTGTCCGTCAGGCTGCGCGCAATTCCGCGCATGCTCGGGTGGCTGCGCTCGCCACTCTTGTAAGCCTGCAGTGCCTTCACAATGTATGCAGGCTGCTGGCCGTAGATCTTGGGCACATGGTAAACGTCCGGATAGGCCGTCTTGTAGCCTTGGATGCCGTGGCACCCGTTACACATGGCGAGCTTCGCCTTGCCGGCTTCGGCGCTGCCAGCCGTACCCTGGGCAGCGGCGCCCAGGGAAACGGCCGCCATGATTGCACCGGCCAGAAGTGCCATGAACAGTCTTTGGGTGCGCATTCGGAATGGATCGCTTTGGTTTTAAAGCCGAAATTCTATCCGAACCTGGGCCGCGCCTCAACCCGCGCATCGGAAGGCGGGACGAGCACCGCTATAATTGCCTTTTCATCCTGGAACCACTGCCCATGCGCTTCGCCGGCTCGGAAGAATACGTTGCCACTGAGGATCTCACCCTGGCGGTAAACGCCGCCATCACCCTGGAGCGGCCCCTGCTGATCAAGGGCGAACCCGGCACCGGCAAGACCATGCTGGCCGTCCAAGTGGCCAAGGCACTTGGCATCCCGCTCCTCGAGTGGCACATCAAGTCGACCACAAAGGCGCAGCAGGGCCTATACGAATATGACGCCGTCTCGCGGTTGCGCGACTCGCAACTCGGCGACCCGCGCGTGAAAGACATCAACAACTACATCGTCAAGGGCATGCTCTGGCAGGCTTTTTCGCGCGACACGCCCTGCGTACTGCTGATCGACGAAGTGGACAAGGCCGATATTGAATTCCCGAACGACCTCCTTCGCGAACTCGACCGCATGGAGTTCTACGTCTACGAGACGCGTGAGCTGATCAAGGCGAAGACACGGCCGATCGTGTTCATCACCTCGAACAACGAGAAGGAGCTCCCGGATGCCTTCCTGCGCAGGTGCTTCTTTCACTACATCCGCTTTCCCGAGAAAGAGACGATGGAGAAAATCGTCGACGTGCACTTCCCCAAGCTGAAGAAGAACCTGCTGCGAGAAGCGCTTGAAGTTTTCTTCGAGATCCGCGAGGTGCCCGGCCTGAAGAAGAAACCCTCCACGTCTGAACTGCTCGACTGGCTGAAACTGCTGCTGTCGGAAGACATTTCGCCGGAGGCACTGCGATCGAAAGACCGCAAGACCATCATCCCGCCCCTGCACGGCGCCTTGCTGAAAAACGAGCAGGACGTGCACCTGTTCGAACGACTCGTGTTCATGACGCGCGCAAAGAACAACTGAGGGCCATGCCGTGCTGATCGACTTCTTCTTCAAGCTGAAGAGCCACAAGCTGCCGGTCTCCATCAAGGAGTTCCTGACGCTGCTCGAAGCACTGCAGAAAGGCGTGATCGGCTCGTCGATCGACGATTTCTACTACCTCGCCCGCACGACGATGGTGAAGGACGAGTCGAACTTCGACAAATTTGACCGCGCGTTTGCGGAATTCTGGGAGGGCATCGAGGCGATCCCCGGGATCGAGGCGCAGATCCCGCTGGACTGGCTGCTCAAGCAGGCCGAACTGACGCTGAGCGAAGAAGAGAAGAAGATGATCGAGGCTCTGGGCGGCTGGGAGAAGCTCATGGAAACGCTCAAGAAGCGCCTCGAGGAGCAGAAGGAGCGTCACCAGGGCGGCAACAAGTGGATCGGTACTGGCGGCACATCCCCCTTCGGGGCCTACGGGTTCAATCCGGAAGGCATCCGCATCGGCCAGAAGACCTCCCGCAACCGCAGCGCCGTCAAAGTCTGGGACCAACGCGAGTATCAGAACCTCGACGATTCCGTGGAACTGGGCACACGCAACATCAAGGTCGCCCTGCGCCGGCTTCGGCGCTTTGCACGCCAGGGTGCACCCGACGAATTCGACCTCGAGAACACCATCACCTCGACAGCGAAGAAGGCCTACCTCGACATTCACATGCGCCCCGAGCGCAGGAACACGGTCAAGGTCCTGTTATTGCTCGATATTGGCGGCTCGATGGACGACCACGTGAAGCTCTGCCAGGAGATGTTCTCGGCGTGCAAGACCGAGTTCAAGCACCTGGAGTATTTCTACTTCCACAACTGCCTGTATGACTTCGTCTGGAAAGACAACCGCCGCCGTCACGGGGAGCGCACTCGGACATGGGACCTCCTGCACAAGTACGGGCACGACTACAAAGTGATCTTCGTTGGCGACGCGACGATGAGCCCCTACGAGATACTGCAGCCGGGAGGCTCAATCGAGTACTACAACGAGGAGGCAGGTGCAGTCTGGCTGAAGCGCGTCACCGACGTTTACCAGAAGTGTGTCTGGCTGAACCCGGAACCCGAAGAAATCTGGGGCTACCGGCAGTCGGTACAGGTAATGAAGGAGCTCATGGGGGGGAGGATGTACCCGACGACCATGGGTGGCCTTGAAAAGGCAATGAAGGTCCTGACCAAATAGGGCTCGTCAGCCCGCTCCCGGCGGCACGGGCTCAGCCGGACGCGAACGCATCCGACCTGACCAGCCTCGTCACCTCGTCTATGCACTCGTTTACGCTGACCCGCTCGGTGTTGAACACTACGTCGTAGTTCTCGGGGTCGGTCCATTGCAGGCCGAAATTGCGGCGCATGATCGCCGCGTGCGATTCGTCATTGCAATGGATTTCCACGCTGACAGCCGCATCGTCATCGGTGTTGAGCCGCTCCATCATGCGCCGTTTGCGCACTTGCAGCGGCGCACAGACCTGGACGCAGATCGCGCGTGATCGCGATGATCGGCATGCACCTGCTCCCCGGTCAATGCATCGTTGCCAAAGCCTACTCCGGATGGCCGCGCGGCACTACCCCAGCACTACGCGGTTGCGGCCTTCGTCCTTGGCCTTGCGCAGGGCACGTTCAGCGCCCTCAAACAGGTCGACACCACCCTTGACTCCCGCTTCGCGGCCTGCAACACCGATACTCACCGTAATTGCGCGACGGGCGCCCTGCGCCTCGCGCAATGCGCGGCGCGCCCCGACCTCGACGTCTCGGCGCAAACGTTCGGCCACGGCCATTGCGGCGGCGGGAGGTGTATGCGTCGCAACAACGGCAATCTCTTCTCCGCCATAACGCACGAGGACATCCGATTCGCGCACCCCACCGCTCAGGATGCGGCCGATCTCGGTGAGCACCTGGTCACCAACCGCATGACCATAGGTCGCATTCACGCTGGCGAAATCATCGATATCGAACAACATGACAGACACCGCCAAACCGTGACGCTCGGCACGCATCATCTCTTCCCGCATGCGACGGTCGAGGTAGTGCCGGCTGTCCAGCCCGGACAAGGCGTCGGTAACATTTTCGCGATCGAGCGTGGACATCCGCCTGACGTTGACGACTATCGCCAGAGAAAGCCGGGCGGCCAACCAGACGAAACAGCCTGTGCCGAGAAACACCACCGGCACCAGCAGGTCCGCGAGCGATTGGTGGCGATCCCAAAAAACGAAGAGATAAACGGCATGGCCGACCACAAAGGACAGGATCAGTCCGACAAGAAGTCGCCACTGGGACCGCATTGGCCCCGCGGGCAATTCCAGGATGAGTCGCCGGGTCGGCGGAAGTGCTGCCAGAAGGATGGCCAGCCCGAGCACGACCAATGCAATGGCCAGAGCGTTCAGCATGGGGAGAGGCGGTTCATTGTCCTGCCTGCGCAATGATCAGCGGACATTGTACCTCCGGGCACGCCTCAGGCCGAAGCCACATATGCAGCCCTCGTGAGAAGCGCCGAAAACGCTTCCGCTTCGAGCGGTTCGCTGTAGAGGATGCCTTGCCACTCATCACATCCGGCGGCGCGCACCCGTGCGAGTTGCTCTTCAGATTCAATCCCCTCCGCGGCCACCGTGAAACCGCTGCTCACGCTCCGCCAGTTCCTCGCGCACCCGGACCCGCTCGGTGATGTCACGCAATACAGTCTGAACCACGAGGCGCCCGCGCTCCAGGTAGGACACGCTCGCCCCCTCGACTGTGACGATGCCGCCGTCCAACCTAAGCATGCGTCGTTCGCGAAAGTCGCTCTTTCCGGGTCCGGCGCGCAGGTAGCGAACGCGCTCAAGGATGGGCTCATGGTCGTCGGGATGGACCAGTGACATCGATTCGAGCCCGACGAGCGATGTCTGGCGGGGCGCCCCGAGGATATGCGCCGCCGCGCGATTTGCATACTCGATCCGACCATCAGATTGCAGCAGCACCCCATCGGGGGACAGGTCCACGAGCGTCCGGTAGCGTGCCTCTGCATCACGAAGAGAGTGCTCGGCACGCTTGCGCCCGTCGATGTCGACGATATGGGCTGCTGCCGGTTCCGTGGACACCGACCTAAGCTAATTGCGCCTTTTCAAACGCGACCGGACTGACGTAACCGATGGTCGAGTGGCGTCGGGTCGGATTGTAGAACCTCTCGATGTAGTCGAACACGTCGGCCCGTGCATCCTGCCGGGTACGATAGACCTTGCGAGCTGTGCGTTCCGTCTTTAATGAGGAG
>CAMAXP010000034.1 GCA_945862265.1 Bordetella parapertussis | reverse complement strand
GCGAGAACGCGGTGAAGACGCAGATCTGGTGCGCCGTATCCACCTACGTGCTCATCGCCATCGTCAAGAAGGAACTTCAGCTCGAGGCCTCGCTATACACGTTGCTTCAAATCCTTTCGGTCTCAGTGTTCGAGAAAATACAGATCTCTTGTGCGTTCCAGCCCTATGAACACTCCGAAAAACAATCAAATATCGCCAACCAATTGAACTTGTTCGAAATTTAACCGGACACTACTGGTATTGCTCCTACAATCGGCTCACTGAGCTCGACTTGTCGAACGTCCCTGCACTAACCGAACTGCACTGCGACGGCATTCAACTTACGGCGCTCGATCTTTCTGGTGTTCCGGGCCTTACGAGACTGATCTGCAGCGAAAATTTCCTCGCGGAGCTCGACCTTTCGAGCGTGCCACATCTCGACAGCCTGTTCTGTGGCGGTAACCAGTTAACCGCGCTTGAGTTGTCGAACGTCACATCTCTAACGCTTCTCAGTTGCTACAGAAATCGTCTAAACAGGCTCGATCTGTCACAGGTTGCAGAATTGAATAGTTTGTGTTGCAGTGAAAACCAGATAACAGAGCTTGAACTTTCCGGCATCCCAAAACTAAAGGACCTTTGGTGCGCGGCTAATCAACTGGCACAGCTCGACCTTCGATCATTAAGGACGCTGGAGGACTTGAAGTGCGATGAGGTAGTGGTGCTCCAGAGAAACCCTGGCCAGAGAATAAAAATTGGGCACAACAGTTCTCTCGAGGATGAGTCTGTTTGAAGGACTGCCTGTCTTGGCTGAACAGAATCCGAAAGTTACCCGGCTCACTCCTGCCTTGCCCAACGTGTTTCAGCGCGTTTGAACAAAGCATGTTGACGCCGACCGAAAATTGACCAGCTTAGAGGGGTAGTGCCGATCATCGACTGACCAGGGCGATCCTTTGGCTTAAACTGGTCAAACGAATATCCGCACACGGGTCAAATCGGCGCCGGCGAAAACACAGGGCTGAATCAGGAGCAGGGAGAGGGGAGGGGGATGCACCATGGCCTCCCGGCCGCCCCTATACCGACCGCCGGACTTTCTCAATACCGACCCCTCGGCGGGCCCCAGAATGCAAAAAGCCCAACCGCGATGGCTGGGCTAAGTGCAAGACCTACAACAAAATTCAGTGGCTCCCCGACCTGGGATCGAACCAGGGACCTGCGGATTAACAGTCCGACGCTCTACCGCTGAGCTATCGGGGAATTGCGAAGCCCGCTATCTTACGAAAATTCGGGCTTATGGGCAATGCCCGTAACCAACGGCCCGCTTACGAGATGACCGTGGCCACGGCATCGGCGGCGTAGTCGATGTTCCCGGTGTTCAGGGCGGCCACGCAGATCCGGCCGCTTTCGATAGCGTAAACGCCAAATTCTTCCCGCATGCGTACGACCTGCTCCTTGGTGAGGCCGGAGTAGGAAAACATGCCCTTCTGCTGCAGGATGAAGCTGAAGTCCGCCCCCGGAACCCGGGCATGGATCTTTTCTACCAGCAGCGCGCGCATCGCGCGGATGCGGTCGCGCATCGCCGCCAGTTCGCTCTCCCACTGGGCGCGCAATTCCGGCGTGGAGAGGACCTTGGCGATCACGTGGCCGCCATGGGAGGGCGGGGTGGAGTAATTGGTGCGCACCAGCCTTTTCACCTGGCTCAGCACGCGCGCCGCTTCTTCGCTGCTGCGGGTCACGATACTGGTGGCGCCAACGCGCTCGCCGTAGAGCGAAAAGGACTTCGAAAACGAGCTGGACACGAACACCGGCAGCCCGGCCTCGGCAAACCACCGCACCGCCACGCCGTCGGCATCGATGCCATCGCCGAACCCTTGGTATGCGATGTCGAGGAAGGGCACCAGGTCGCGCGCGACGGCAACCTTGATGACCTCGGCCCACTGGTCAGGGGTCAGGTCCACGCCGGTGGGGTTGTGGCAGCACGCATGCAGCACGACGATGGAACCGGCCGGCAGCTTGTTGAGGCCCTCCAGCATCGCCGGGAAATTCACGCCATGGGTCTTGGCATCGTAGTACGGGTAGGTCTGGACCTTGAACCCGGCGTTTTCGAACAAGGCACGATGGTTCTCCCAGCTCGGGTCGCTGATCCAGACGCCAGCACCAGGGGAAACCAGGTGCAGGAAATCCGCGCCGACCTTGAGTCCGCCCGTCCCGCCGAGGGACTGGATGGTGAGCGTGCGGCCTTCGGTGACGACCGGTGAGTCGGCCCCGAAAAGCAGCCCCTGGACGGCACGGTCGTAGGCCGCCAGGCCGTCGATCGGCAGGTAGCTGTGGGGTGCAGCCTGCGCGAGCAGCTGGGTCTCGGCCGTGCGCACGCATTCCAGTAGAGGCACCTTGCCTTTCTCGTCCGTGTAGACACCGATGCCAAGGTTGACCTTTTTGGGGTTCTTGTCGGCGTTGAACTGCTCGGTGAGGCCGAGGATCGGGTCGCGGGGCGCCATTTCGACGCGGGAAAGCAGGGAGGCGGTCATAGTCGTCAGGAAAATGATGGGAGTGACATTTTACCGTGGAGAGGCGGGAATCTGGCGTGCTGGTGTTGTCGCATGGGAGAATGGGCGTTTTCCTTCGCTCAGGATCCATGGCCAGCCTGCCGATCGCGCTCCCTGTGCGGGACGTTCCGATAGCCCCACCCGAGGGACCGAACTTCGTTACCTACCCGGGCAGCCCCTTCAGGCTGAACCAGCCGTATCCGCCCGCCGGCGACCAGCCGCAGGCGATCGAAAAGCTGATCGAAGGGGTGAACCACGGGCTGGCTTTCCAGACGCTCCTCGGCGTCACCGGGTCGGGCAAGACCTACACGATGGCCAACGTGATTGCCCAGCTCGGCCGTCCGGCCATGGTGCTCGCGCCGAACAAGACGCTCGCGGCGCAGCTGTACTCCGAGATGCGCGAGTTCTTCCCGGAAAACTCCGTCGAGTACTTCGTTTCCTACTACGACTACTACCAGCCGGAAGCCTACGTGCCGGCGCGGGATCTGTTCATCGAGAAGGACTCCTCGATCAACGAGCACATCGAGCAGATGCGACTTTCGGCAACCAAGTCGCTGATGGAACGCCGCGATGTCGTGATCGTGGCGACGGTCTCGGCGATCTACGGTATTGGTGACCCGGCCGAATACCACACCATGATCCTCCACCTGCGGGTGGGCGAGAAGTACTCCCAGCGTGACGTCATCCAGCGCCTCGCGACGATGCAGTACGACCGCAACGAAATGGACTTCCGGCGCGGCACGTTCCGGGTGCGCGGCGATGTCATCGACGTGTTCCCGGCCGAGCACGCCGAGCACGCGGTGCGCATTTCGCTGTTCGACGACGAGATAGAAGCGCTGACGCTCTTCGACCCGCTGACAGGGCACACCCTGCAGGGCCTGTCGCGCTTTACGGTGTATCCGTCGAGCCACTACGTGACCCCGCGCGCGACAACCCTGAAGGCGGTCGACGCGATCAAGCTCGAGCTCGCCGACCGGATCAAGTACTTCCTTGGCGCGACCCGGCTGGTCGAAGCGCAGCGGATCGAGCAGCGCACCCGGTTCGACCTCGAGATGCTCAACGAGCTCGGTTTCTGCAAGGGGATCGAAAATTACTCGCGCCACCTTTCCGGCCGCAAGGCGGGAGACCCCCCGCCCACGCTGATCGATTACCTGCCGCACGATGCGCTGATGGTGATCGACGAGAGCCACGTGACGATCGGGCAGCTGGGTGGCATGTACAAGGGCGATCGCTCGCGCAAGGAAAACCTTGTCGAGTACGGGTTTCGCCTGCCGTCGGCGCTGGATAACCGCCCGCTGCGGTTCGACGAATTCGAGAAGATCGTGCGGCAGACCGTGTTCGTCTCTGCGACGCCGGCCAACTACGAGAAGGACCACGCGGGCCAGGTCGTGGAGCAGGTGGTGCGTCCGACGGGGCTTGTAGACCCGCAGGTAGAGGTCCGACCAGCGACCAACCAGGTCGACGATGTGCTGTCGGAGCTCAACTTGCGCGTAAAGAAGAACGAGCGCGTGCTGATCACCACGCTCACCAAGCGCATGGCAGAGGACCTGACCGAATACCTGTCGGATCACGGCGTGAAGGTGCGCTACCTGCATTCCGAGGTCGACACGGTTGAACGCGCAGAGATCATCCGCGACCTGCGGCTCGGCGAATTCGACGTGCTGGTCGGAATCAACCTGCTGCGGGAAGGCCTCGACCTGCCGGAAGTGTCCCTGGTAGCCATCCTGGACGCAGACAAGGAGGGGTTCCTGCGCTCGGAGCGCTCCCTGATCCAGACCATCGGCCGGGCTGCGCGCCACATCAACGGTTCTGCCATCCTATACGCCGACAGGATCACCGACTCAATGAAGGCGGCGATGGGGGAGACCGAGCGCCGCCGCAACAGGCAGATCGCGCACAATCTCGCGAACGGCATCGAACCCAAGGGGATATCCAAGAAGATCCGGGATCTCATCGACGGCGTTTACGACGCTGATGAAGCGCACGCGACACTGCGCGCAGCCAAGGACGAGGCCCGTTACGAGCGCATGAGCGAGAAGGAACTCGCGCGCGAGATCAAGCGGCTGGAAAAGGAAATGGTTTCGCATGCCCGCAACCTGGAATTCGAGAAGGCCGCCGAAGCGCGCGACCAGCTCCACGAGCTGAGAAAGCGGGTGTTTGGCGTAGAGATCGCGTCGGACTGACGATGGCCGGGGTCCTGTTTGTCTGCACGGGCAATATTTGCCGCTCGCCGACGGCCGAAGGCGTATTCCGCCATAGGGTGAGGAAGGCGGGCATGCAGGACATGATCCGCATTGATTCGGCCGGGACCCACGACTACCACACGGGCGATCCGCCGGACAAGCGTGCCCAGCTGCACGCCATGAAGCGCGGCTACGATCTTTCGGGGATTCGTGCTCGACAGGTCAGGGCGTCGGATTTCACCGAGTTCGACCTGATCCTGGTGATGGATCGAAAGAACCTGAACACGCTAGTGCGGGTCTGCCCTCCGGCACACGCGCACAAGATCCGCCTGCTCCTGGACTACGCACCGCTTTGGAAAGAGAGCGAAATCCCCGACCCCTACTACGGCGGGGAACGGGGATTCGACTACGTGCTGGACATGGTGGAGGATGCGGCTCGAGGGCTCGTTACCGTCATGCGCAACGAGCTTCTCCCTCCGGAAACGCGCGACTAATCCTTCGTTTCGACCTGCTTGAGTTCTTCTGCGGCCTGCTTCGGACGTTCGCGACGCGGGCGCCCGAGTTGGACCGGCGCTTCTTCAAGCACATACGACTTCGAACGGGACAGGTCCGTCTCGATCATCACCAGCCCGGCGCCTGACAAGACTTCCTTGGCATCCACTTTGGGCACTGCCGGGCTCGCTGTCACGACAGGTGCGGGGGCGGGGGCGGGTGCCACCACGACAGGTGCCGGTGCTGGCGCTGGCGCTGGCGCTGGCGCTTCCACGGCAGGGGCCGGGGCGGGCGGTTCCGCGACGAAGGCCTGCGCTTTCGGTTGCTCCATCGGCTGAACCACTGCTACTTGCGGCGCTGGAGTCGAAACATCGACCGTGGCGACAGCAGGCGACGTTGCCACTGCGGTTACGACAGACTGCTGCTCCATGGACGGAAACCCGGCCTGCGGATGGGATTGCGTTTCTGCTTGCGGCTCCGTCACTGCTTCGGCTGCGCGTTGCTCGCCCGGGTTTTCCTCGCGACCTTCACGCGGGCCACGATCGCGACCGCCGCGGCGGCGGCGGCTACGGCGTTCGCCTTCCTCCCCTTCCTGCATCGGAGGACGCGGCTCACGCGGCGGTTGGTCCGCACGGGGCTCACGCGGTTCACGCGCTTCACGCGGTTCGCGCGGAGGCCGTGCCTGTTGTTGATCGCGACGTTGCTGGTCGAGGTCCTTGCGCGCGCCCTGGCGATCACCCACACCGCCATTCGCGCCTTCGGGACGCGGCTCACGCGGGGGGCGATCCCCGCGAGGCGGGCGCTGCTCACTGCGCCCCTCTTGCGGACGATCCTCACGACCCCCTGCGCGGTTGCGATCACGACCTCCGCGATTGCGGTCGCGGCCGCCACGATCCCCGCGGTCACCACGCTCGTTGCGGTCACCGCGCCCCTGCTGCTCGCGCCGCGGCTGCGAACCGGGCGGGGAGGACGGTTGTGAATCTGCCGGCATCGTCGCGGGGGCGGCAGCCGGTGCGGGCGCATTGTCCTGCTTGAACCAGCCGAAGATACGGCCGATGATCCCCGAGCGCTCGGGAGTAACCGCCGGTGAGGGCGACGGCGCCGCCTGCGGCTGGCGATTGCGGTTGTCTTCACGCGGCGGACGCGCGGCCCGCTGCTCCACCGGCGGGCGTTCGGCCGGCTCGGGCATGTTCGGTGCAGGCTGGTCGGGCACGATGGCCTTGACCGCGGCTTCCTGCCGCGGCTTGGCGGGTTCGGCGGCCGCAGCGGCTGCATCCTTCTCTTCGTCCGGCTCCTTGACCATCTCGAAGCTGGCCGGCACATGAGCCATCTCGTTCAGCTCGTCGTGACGCAGACGCGTAATGGAGTAGTGCGGCGTCTCGAGGTGGATGTTCGGGATCAGCAGGATATTGACCTTGAGGCGGGTCTCGAGCTTCTGGATCTCGCTGCGCTTCTCGTTGAGGAGGAACGTCGCGACGTCCACCGGGACCTGCACATGCACGGCGCCCGTGTTCTCTTTCATGGCCTCTTCCTGCAGGATGCGCAGGACGTGGAGGGCGGTCGACTCGATGCCGCGGATGTGGCCGGTCCCGCCGCAGCGCGGGCAGGTGATGTGGCTGGTTTCACCCAGCGACGGCTGGAGGCGCTGACGCGACAGTTCGAGCAGGCCGAAGCGCGAGATCTTGCCGGTCTGCACGCGGGCACGGTCGAAATGCAGTGCTTCGCGCAGCCTGTTCTCGACCTCGCGCTGGTTCTTGTTCGACTCCATGTCGATGAAGTCGATGACGATCAGGCCGCCGAGGTCGCGCAGGCGCAGCTGGCGGGCGACCTCATCGGCTGCCTCGAGGTTGGTGCGGAAGGCCGTTTCCTCGATGTCATGGCCCTTGGTGGCGCGCGCCGAGTTCACGTCGATGGAAACCAGGGCTTCGGTATGGTCGATGACGACCGCGCCGCCCGAGGGCAGGCTGACCTGCCGCGAGAATGCGGACTCGATCTGGTGCTCGATCTGGAAGCGCGAGAAGAGCGGCACATCGTCACGGTAGAGCTTGACCTTGTGCACGTTGCCCGGCATCACGGTCTGCATGAAGGCCTGGGCCTGCTCGTAGATCTCCTCGGTGTCGATGAGGATCTCGCCGATGTCGGGCTGGAAGTAGTCGCGGATTGCGCGGATGACGAGGCTGGACTCGAGATAGATCAGGAAGGGCTTCGGACGGTACCGGCCGTCTTCACCGGGCGTACGGTCGTTGGCCGCCAACTCGATGGCGCCCCACAGCTGCATGAGGTAGCCCATGTCCCAGTTGAGCTCTTCGATCGTGCGGCCGATGCCGGCCGTGCGTGCAATGACGCTCATGCCCTGGGGTACGGCCAGCTGGTCGATGAGGGCGCGCAGTTCGTCGCGATCCTCGCCCTCGACGCGGCGGGAAACGCCGCCGCCGCGGGGGTTGTTCGGCATCAGGACAAGGTAGCGTCCGGCGAGGCTGATGAAAGTGGTCAGGGCCGCGCCTTTGTTGCCGCGCTCGTCCTTCTCGACCTGGACGATGATCTCCTGGCCTTCCTTCAGGGCGTCCTGGATGCGGGCCTTGCCGGCATCTGCGTCCTGCCGGAAGTAGCTCTTCGAGACTTCCTTGAAGGGCAGGAAGCCATGCCTTTCCTCGCCGTAATCGACGAAGGCCGCCTCGAGGCTGGGCTCGATGCGGGTGATGACACCCTTGTAGATGTTGCTCTTGCGTTGTTCCCTTGCTGCAGACTCGATATCGAGGTCGATGAGTTTTTGGCCATCGACGATGGCGACGCGCAGTTCTTCTTGCTGCGTCGCATTGAATAGCATGCGTTTCACTTGTTGTTCTCCTGCGCCGCAGGAGAGTCCGTGAACCGACGGTCAGCGTTTCGTTAGCTCGGTAAGCTGTGATTGCCTATTTCGAAGATTCGACAGGATCGTCGTAGTGGACGAAATACCGGCTGCAAGCCGGGATCGTGGCGCTCCGCTTCCATGCGGGGCGCGGCGAGGTTCCTAGGGGTCAGACTCTCTGTGTGCGCTTTCAAGTACTATCGCTACTTCCGGTGAGCGAATTTGACCAGTTGCTCCGGGTCCGGCCTAGGCTGGACAGGAGGCGGGTAAATGGTCCCGGACTCGGCGGATTGCCGGCCGACTTCTTCGGACCGTGCCTCGCATCTCAGAGCAAGCGCCCAATTATATGCAAAATGAACGAGTTAAGTAAAGCTCGGGCGACGATGCTTGAAGTCGGTGAGGAAAGTGTCGGCCAGAGAATCGACAATTTCCTGATCCGTAACCTCAAGGGCGTGCCCAAAAGCCACGTGTACCGGATCCTGCGCAGCGGGGAGGTGCGGGTCAACAGCGGGCGAATCAAGCCGGATTACCGCCTCGTGGACGGCGACAAGGTCCGGGTGCCCCCCGTCCGGGTGGCGAGCCCCGAGGCGCGGCCGCCAGCGCGGTCGCTGGCCCTTCCGGTCGTTTTCGAAGATGACGCCCTGATCGTGATCGACAAGCCGTCCGGGGTGGCCGTCCACGGCGGCAGCGGGATCAGCTTCGGGGTGATCGAGTCCCTGCGCGCGGAGCGCCCCAGGGCCAAGTTCCTCGAACTTGCGCATCGCCTGGACCGTGACACCTCGGGACTGCTCATGGTGGGCAAGAAGCGCACTGCCCTGGTGGAGTTGCACCGCATGCTGCGGGACGGGGAGGTCCGCAAGGATTACGTCGCGATCGTCAAAGGCCGCTGGAAGGGGGGAGGGCGGAAAATTGACCTCCCGCTGCACAAATATGTGACGGCCGAAGGGGAGCGCAGGGTGAGTGTCCGGGACGATGGCCAGCAGGCCATCAGCCTGTTCAAACCCCTTGCCGCGGGTGACACGGCCTCGATGCTGGATATCCGCCTCATGACGGGCCGGACGCACCAGATTCGCGTCCACGCGGCCCATGTCGGTCATCCGATCCTCGGGGACGACAAGTACGGGGACTTCGACCTGAATCGGGCGCTGGTAAAGCAGGGAGTGAAGCGCCTTTTCCTCCACGCACGCCAGTTATCATTGAGCCATCCCATCAGCGGCGAACCCCTTGCTTTCGTTTCGCCGCTGCCCCCCGAAATGCAGCGCTTCCTGGATACACACATCAATGCCCCGACCTGACGCCCGCTATTCACTGATCGTGTTCGACTGGGACGGCACTTTGCTGGACTCGGCCAGCGGGATTGCCACGAGCATCCAGGAGGCCAGCCGTGAAATGGGCATCGAGGTACCCTCCCGCGAGCGCGCCCGCCACGTGATCGGCCTGGGCCTGATGGACGCGCTGCGCCACGCCGTGCCGGACTTGCCCGAAAAGAGCTATGCCGAGTTCGCCGAGCGTTACCGCAAGCATTTCCTTGCGCGCGAGGAGGCCATGAACCTCTTTCCCGGCGTCCCGGAACTCCTGGCGGAACTTACCCAATCAGGCCATTCGCTCGCAGTCGCCACCGGGAAGAGCCGCAAGGGGCTCGACCGGGCGTTGCATGCTTCGGGATTGGGAGTGCATTTCGCCGCAACCCGGTGCGCAGACGAAACGCGCTCCAAGCCCGACCCGACAATGTTGCTGGAGTTGATGGGCGAGCTGTCACGCGAGCCGCGCGAACTGCTGATGATCGGCGACACCTCGCATGACCTGGACATGGCCACCAACGCCGCAGTCGACGCCGTCGCGGTTACTTACGGTGCGCACCCGGCAGACCAGTTGCATGCGAAATCCCCCAAGGGAGTGGTCGGAAGCATCGAGGAACTTCGCCAATGGCTGATACGGCACGGTTAATCTGCGCTTCCTCCGACCTCGTCGACTCAGGGCCGGGCGTTCGTTTCGACACGGAATACTTTGGAGAGACCGCTGCTGCATTTGTCGTCAGGTCAGGCGGGCGCGTGCACGGCTACCTCAATCGCTGTTCGCACATCGCAATGGAACTCGACTGGCAACCGGGTGTCTTCTTCGATGCCGAGGGACGTGATTTGATATGCTCGACGCACGGTGCCGTGTACTCGGCTTCGAGCGGAAAATGCCTTGGCGGCCCCTGTTCGGGCGGACCGTTGGTCAAACTGGACGTCGCCGAGCGCGACGGCTGCGTAGTACTTGAGGAATCATCGAATGGCTGACAAAAGCGAGCAGTGGGAGCGGGGTGTGCTGGAAAAGATCGCGCTGGCCGGCATCAAGGAACAGCGCAGCGCCAGGCGCTGGGGCATTTTCTTCAAGATCCTGACGTTCGCCTACGTGACCCTGATCCTTGTCTTCGCGATCGACTGGAAGGGACGCACCGAAATCATGACCGACGGCAAGCATACGGCCTTGGTCGAGGTCAGCGGGGTCATCGGACCCGGGACCGATGCCAGCGCCGAGCGCGTGAATGCGGCGTTGCAGGCTGCGTTCAAGGACAGGAATACCCAAGGCGTGGTGGTCCGCGTGAACAGTCCGGGCGGGAGCCCTGTCCAATCACAGAACATCTACGACGAGATGCGCCGCCTGCGGGTCAAGTACCCCGCGATCCCGCTGTATGTTGTCGTCGAGGACATGTGCGCCTCCGGCGGGTATTTCGTGGCGGCCGGGGCGGATCGCATTTATGTCAGCAAATCCAGTCTCGTCGGCTCCATTGGCGTGCGAATGGACGGATGGGGCGTCACCGGACTGATGGACAAACTCGGAGTCGAGCGGCGCCTGTTGACTGCCGGGGACAACAAGGGGTTCCTGGACCCTTTCCTGCCGGTCGACGAAAAGCAGAAGCAGCATGCCCTGGCAATGCTGGGTGAAATCCACCAGCAGTTCATCAATGTGGTCCGCGAGGGGCGGGGCAAGCGCCTTAAAGAGTCACCGGACCTTTTCAGCGGGCTGGTCTGGACCGGGCAGAAGAGCGTCGATCTCGGCTTGGCCGACGGCTTCGGCAGCCTGGACTATGTTGCCCGCGAGGTGATCAAGGCAGAGGACATCGTCGACTTCTCGCAGAAGGAAAACCTGGCCGAGAAATTCGCGCGCCGGCTCGGCGCAGGAGCCGCCAGCGCCCTGGCTGAGCTCGCGCTGCGCAGTTCGGCGGGAGGGATAAGGTAGCGGGTCAGACCGGGCTGAGCCCGAACGCGGCCAGCAGGCCCGTCAGGGCTATCAGGGGGAGCCCGATCAGCGAAGTCGGGTCGTCAGTTTCTATGCGCTCGATGAGGGCAATTCCAAGGCCCTCGGCCTTCGCGCTGCCGGCGCAGTCGTACGGTTGCTCCCTGCGCAGGTAGCGCTCTATCTGCGCGGCATCGGCCTTCCTGAAGTGCACCTTGCAGGCTACGACCCGGGTTTCTGCTCGTCCGCTACGGGCGTCAAGCAGGCAAACGGCGGTGTCGAAACTGGCACTGCGCCCGGAAAGGAAGGTCAGCTGCGCAGTCGCATTTTCGTGGGTGCCGGGCTTGTCCAGGCGGCGCCCATCGCACGAGGCTACCTGGTCCGACCCTATGATGAGGGCGTCGGGAAAGGCGCCCTTGACCGCGTTTGCCTTGGAAACGGCCAGTCTTGCGGCGGTTTTGTCCGGCGCTTCGCCGGGAAGCGGCGTTTCATCGGCGTCGGGACGGGCGCACTCGAACGGCAGGCCCAGGCGGCCCAGCAGTTCCCGCCGGTAAGGCGAAGTAGAGGCAAGCACCAAGTGGCGGGTTGCACAGGAGGATTGAGACATAGCTTTGTTTTGACAAGGTTTTTCTTGGATGATATCATCTTCCGCTTTGGCAATGCTGGCAGTGATGCAGACCCAGCCTGAGCGACGCTTTGCAATGATCGACGGGTACGCGTTTTCTGCCGCGCGCGGGGAACACCACGGCACGTGCGCCGTAGCGGCATTGGGGCGCGTGCAGGATCTTCTCCATTCGCCGGAAGGGGAGCTGCAGTATTCGGTGCAGGGCGTGGCGGATGAGTTGGGACGGCCGGCCTTGCGGGTTCAGGTCGCGGGAGTGCTCCAGCTGGCCTGCCAGCGCTGCCTGGGCTTGTTGGCCTTCCCGCTGGGGGTGGACTCGACGCTGGTATTGGCCAGAAGCGAGGCGGAAATCGAGGCTCAGCCGGTTGAACCGGAAGGGCCTGAGCGCATCGTAGGACGCAAGGATATGGAAGTCGGGGTATTGCTGGAAGACGAGATTCTTCTCGCAATCCCCTTCGCCCCGCGACACGAGCTGTGCTCTGGTGCGGAGGACAGGAAAGGCGAAGACAGCACATCGCCGTTTACAGGATTGCGCGGACTGCTCAAGAAGGGCGGCCGCGCCGGCAATTGACGAAAGGAGTTTGACCATGGCAGTCCAGCAGAACAAGAAATCCCCGTCCAAGCGCGGCATGCATCGCGCCCACGACTTCCTTACCAGCCCGTCGCTCGCGGTTGAGCCGACGACTGGCGAAGTGCACTTGCGCCACCACATCAGCCCGACCGGGTTTTATCGCGGCAAGAAAGTCACGAAAGGCAAGGGCGAGTAACGCCTTTCATTGTCTGCCGGTCGCCGCACTCTGCGCGACCGGCCGAGACCCGGCATGGACATCACGGTTGCCGTCGATTGCATGGGGGGCGACCACGGACCCCATGTGACCGTTCCAGCTGCACTTGAGTTCCAGAAACGCGCGCCTGAAGTTGACCTCGTGCTGGTTGGACTGCGCGACGTCATCGAGGCCGAGTTGCGCACACATGGGGCGCCGCCGGGGCCCCGCCTGCGCGTGCATCACGCCTCGCAGGTAGTGATGATGGACGAGTCCGCCGCAACTGCGTTGCGCGGCAAAAAGGATTCGTCGATGCGCGTGGCGGTCAACCTCGTAAAATCCGGCGAAGCGCATGCATGCGTCAGCGCCGGCAATACCGGCGCGCTGATGGCGGTCTCCCGGTTCGTCCTCAAGACCCTTCCGGGCATCGACCGTCCCGCGATCTGCAGCGTGCTGCCCAGCATGCGTGGCCGCGTCTACGTTCTCGACCTCGGCGCGAACGTGGACTGCGGGCCTGAGCACCTCCTGCAATTCGGCATCATGGGCTCTTGCCTGGTGGCGGCCATCGAGCATAAGGAAAGCCCCTCTGTAGGGCTGCTGAATATTGGCGCAGAGGACATCAAGGGCAACGAAGTCGTCAAGCAGTCGGCAGCGCTGCTCCGCGCGAGCGGGTTGAATTTCTTCGGTAACGTAGAGGGTGACGACATCTACAAGGGCACCACGGATGTGGTCGTCTGCGACGGGTTCGTCGGCAACGTAGCCCTCAAGAGTTCCGAAGGCGTGGCCCAGATGATCATTGCCGTGTTGCGCGAAGAATTCAAGCGCTCTGCCTATTCCCGCATCGCGGCATTTCTTGCCCTCCCGGTCATCAACGCGTTTCGCAAGCGCATGGACCACCGGCGCTATAATGGCGCCAGCCTCCTCGGGCTGAAAGGCATCGTGATCAAGAGCCACGGCTCGGCCGACGCATTCGCCTTCGAGCAGGCGCTGCTACGCGCGGTAGAAGAGGTCCGAAACGGAGTCCCCCAGCGCATTTCGCAACGCATGGCACTGCTGCACCCGCCCAAATCCGCCTGATGATCTACTCCCGCATAGCCGGCACTGGAAGTTACCTTCCGCCGAGGATCGTCACCAACGCCGAGTTTTCCCAGCGGCTCGAAACAAGCGATGAGTGGATCCGCGAAAGGACCGGCATTGCGCAGCGCCACATTGCGGACGAGTCGCAGGCCTCGAGCGACCTCGCGCTGGAGGCCAGCCGCGCCGCCCTGCAGGCTGCGGGCGCAAGGCCCGAGGACATCGACCTCATCATTGTCGCGACCTCCACGCCCGACTTCATTTTCCCGAGCACGGCCTGCCTGCTGCAAGCCAAGCTCGGAGCAACCGATTGCCCCGCATTCGACGTCCAGGCGGTATGCAGCGGCTTCGTTTATGCCTTGTCCACCGCCGACAAGTTCATCAAGTCCGGGCAGCACAAGTGCGCGCTCGTGGTCGGCGCCGAAGTGTTCTCCCGCATCCTCGACTGGAACGATCGCGGCACATGCGTGCTGTTCGGCGATGGCGCTGGCGCCGTTGTATTACGAGCGTCAGACACCCCGGGGATTCATGCCAGCGTGCTGCGGGCTGACGGACGCCATGCCGGGATGCTCTCGGTCCCGGGCAATGTGAGCGGCGGGAAAATCATCGGCTCGCCCTTCCTGCAGATGGTCGGCAACCAGGTGTTCAAGTTCGCGGTAAAGGTACTCGACGAGGTGGGCCGGGAAACGCTCGCCCTCGCCGGGGCGGGGGTCGAAGACGTGGACTGGCTGATCCCGCACCAGGCAAACGTGCGCATCCTGGATGCAACCGCCCGCAAACTCGGCATCCCGCCCGAAAAGGTCGTGGTGACAGTTGACCACCACGGCAATACCTCCGCTGCATCCATCCCGCTGGCCCTGGACGAATATGTCGGGGCAGGACGGATTCGGCCCGGCGACCGGCTGCTCATGGAAGGCGTGGGTGGTGGATTTACCTGGGGCGCGGTGTACGCGACCTACTAGACAGCTAGACGCACAGGAAGGATCAGGTTGATGAAGCTTGCAATGGTGTTTCCGGGACAAGGGTCTCAGGCGGTCGGCATGGTGCGCGCCTACGAAGGGCTGGCGGACGTGGAGGCGGTCAGGAGCGAGGCTGCTTCCGTTCTCGGCCCCGATTTCGTTCGCCTTCTCGACGAAGGGCCCGCCGAGGCACTAGGCCTCACCGTAAACACGCAACCCGCAATGGTCACTGCGGGATACGCAGCCTACCGCGCGTGGATGGCGCTGGGAGGTCCTAGGCCGGAAGTCGTGGCGGGGCACAGCCTGGGGGAATACACGGCGCTCGTGGCCGCGGGTTCGATAACATTCGCTGATTGCCTGCCTCTGGTGAGGCACCGTGCGCAAGCCATGCAAAAGGCGGTGCCGGCAGGCGAGGGCGCAATGGCCGCCATCCTCAACCTGGACGACGAGCTCGTCCGCGCAGCATGCGCGGAAGCCGCCCAAGGCGAAGTCGTGCAGGCGGTGAACTTCAATGGCCCGGGACAGGTCGTCATTGCCGGAAGCAAGGAGGCCGTCGCACGCGCCATGGAGCTATGCAAGGCGAAAGGGGCCAAGCGTGCGCTTGCCCTGCCGGTCAGCGCGCCCTTCCATTCCAGCCTGATGCAACCCGCCGCGGATGCGCTCAAGGCTTACCTTGAAGGCGTTGATGTCCGCGCGACGGGGGTACCGCTGATCAATAACGTCGACGTCAATATCGAATCTGCGCCAACGGGCATCAAGGATGCCCTCGTACGCCAGGCGGCTTCGCCTGTGCGCTGGGTCGAAATCATCCAGAAAATGGCTGCAATGGGGGTGACGCACGTCGTCGAGTGCGGGCCGGGCAAGGTCCTCGCCGGGCTGACGAAGCGCATCGACGCCAACCTGCAGGGATTTGCGCTCGCCGATCGTGCATCGCTTGAACAAGCGCTTGCAGCCGTGAGGTCGGCATGAGCGCGCTCCAGGGCAAAGTGGCGCTCGTGACCGGCGCTTCACGGGGCATCGGTCGTGCAATTGCCATGGCTCTCGCGGAGCAATCGGCCACCGTGATCGGCACGGCGACGAGCGAAGCGGGCGCCCAGGCGATCAGCGAAGCGCTCGCCGCCACGGGCAACGCCGGTGCAGGGCGCGTGCTGAACGTCCGGGACACAGCGCAATGCGATGCGCTGATTGCATCCATCGCAAAGGAGTTCGGCGACATCGCCATCCTCGTCAACAATGCCGCGGTTGTTCGCGACAACCTGGGCCTGCGCATGAAAGACGAGGAATGGGACGAGGTGATCGAGACCAACCTGCGTTCGGTATTCCGCCTGTCGCGCGGGGTGCTTCGCGGCATGATGAAAGCACGCTGGGGCCGCATCATCAGCATCACTTCCGTGGTGGGCGCGGCTGGAAACCCCGGGCAGATGAATTACGCTGCCGCCAAGGCCGGCGTGGTCGGGATGACGAAGTCCCTGGCGCGCGAAATCGGCAGCCGCAACATCACGGTAAACTGCGTCGCCCCGGGGTTCATCGACACGGACATGACCCGGGCGCTTTCGGAGGAGCAGCGGACTGCCCTCCTGGGCCAGATCCCCCTTGCGCGCCTTGGCGCGCCGCAAGACGTGGCGGCGGCCGTCGGGTTTCTCGCCACGCCGGCAGCCGGCTATATCACAGGAACCGTCCTGCACGTAAATGGCGGGATGTACATGGCGTAGGAACCGGCCACGATTTGTTTTCGGCCGATTCCGGCGGTTTTGGTAAAATTGCACACTTGGCATTCGCTTGGCCCAACAGGGAAGGAGCAGGACATGGATAACATCGAACAACGCGTTAGGAAAATCATCGCCGAGCAACTGGGCGTAAACGAGGCAGAAATCAAGAACGAGTCCTCGTTCGTTGACGACCTGGGCGCAGACTCCCTGGACACCGTCGAACTGGTCATGGCCCTCGAGGAAGAGTTCGAGACCGAGATCCCGGACGAAGAAGCCGAAAAGATCACCACGGTCCAGGAGGCCATCAACTTCGTCCAGTCGCGCCAGAAGGCCTGACCGCGAAGAACACTGCATCGGAGCCAGATTGACACGCCGCAGAGTAGTGGTCACGGGACTGGGAGTGGTCAGTCCCGTGGGCAGCACCGTCCAGCAAGCCTGGGAAAACCTGGTGGCCGGAAAGTCCGGCATCACCCGGGTCACCCGATTCGACGCCTCGCGCCTCAGTTGCCAGATTGCCGGCGAGGTGAAGGGATTCGACGTCAATGAGTACCTCTCCGCCAAAGAGGCCCGCAGGATGGATACGTTCATCCACTACGGCATGGCGGCGGGCCTGCAGGCCTGGCGGGATGCAGGCGTTGACATAGCAAAGTTCGACCCGGAGCGGGCAGGCATCAATTTCGGTTCCGGGATCGGCGGCCTGCCGATGATCGAGGCGACGCATAACGAGCTGCTGAAGAGCGGCCCGAAGCGCATTTCGCCCTTCTTCATCCCCAGCACCATCATCAACATGATCGCCGGCAACCTTTCGATCATGCTGGGCACGAAGGGGCCGTGCCTCGCCATAGTGACGGCCTGCACGACGTCCACGCATTGCATAGGCGAGGCCGCCAAGGCGATCCGCTACGGCGACGCCGAAATCATGATCGCGGGGGGCGCCGAAGCAACCGTTACGGAATTGGCAATGGGCGGGTTCGCCTCGGCGCGCGCACTGTCGACACGCAATGATGCCCCGGCAGCGGCCAGTCGCCCGTGGGACAAGGACCGGGACGGGTTCGTGCTCGGCGAAGGCGCAGGCGCGGTGGTGCTCGAGGAGTACGAGCACGCCAAGGCCCGCGGCGCGCGCATCTACTGCGAACTTGCCGGCTACGGGGTCAGCTCCGATGCCTTCCACATGACGGCCCCGGCCGAGGACGGCGACGGTGCGTTCCGCTGCATGCGCAACGCCCTCAAGGATGCAGGACTGAACACGGATGCGATCGACTACATCAACGCCCACGGCACGTCGACGCCGCTTGGCGACATCGCTGAAACAATGGCGGTGAAGAAACTGCTTGGCGACCAGTCGAAGCGGGTTGTGGTGAATTCGACCAAGTCCATGACCGGACACCTTCTGGGCGCCGCGGGTGCAATCGAAGCCGTGGCGAGCATCCTTGCACTCCGCGACCAGGTTTCGCCCCCGACCATCAACCTCGACAATCCCGACCCGCAGTGCGATCTGGACTATGTGCCGAATACGGCCCGGAAGATGGAAATCCGTACCGCCCTCTCCAACTCATTCGGCTTTGGCGGTACCAACGGCACCCTGATCTTCACGCGCCTTTGAGTGGACAACCGTTGCGCGTTGAACTGCGCGCCTCACCGGTCCTGACGCTCCTCACCATCACCGCCTGCGCATCCGCCGCAGGCGTGCTTTTTTGGGTCTTGCCGCTCCCGGCAGGCGCAGGTTGTGGACTCCTCCTCGCCTGGGCCGGGTTTCGCGCAGTCCGGGAGCAAGCCCTCCTGAACGCCGGCAGTGCCCCCCACGTCCTCGAATTGGGTCAAGACGCCGAAGTGACCCTGCGCCTGCGCTGCGGCACGCAGTTGCGGGGTCATGCCACGGAGCGGCGGTACGTCAGCCGCTGGCTGGTGGTGCTCACACTGGCCGGGCCCGGCGTCATGCAGCGCACAATCCTGGTTGCCCGGGATATGCTGGCGGCCGGGGAATTCAGGCAAATGCGGCTCTGGGCACTGTGGGGCTGCGTCCCGGAAAGCGCCAGGGCGGGTTCCTGAGCATGGTCGCCGAACTATTTTTCGAGATGCCTGTCTGTGAATTGTGAGCGTTATCAGGTGCCGGGATCTGCCAGCCAGGGTTGGGCGGGCTGACCATGGGCGATCGGGAGATCGACCAGCAGCTGGTCGAGCGGGCGCAGAAGGGCGACAAGCGGGCCTTCGGGCTCCTGGTCGACAAGTACCAGCGCAAGCTCGCGCGGCTGCTGTCGCGCTTTGTGCGCGATTCGGCGGAGGTGGAAGACGTGACGCAGGAAGCATTCATCAAGGCGTACCGGGCGTTGCCGAATTTTCGCGGCGACAGCGCCTTTTACACCTGGCTTTACCGGATCGGTATCAACACGGCCAAGAACTACCTGATGGCTGCGGGACGCAGGGCGCCGACCTCGACCAGTGTCGATTCGGAGGAAGCGGAAGGATTGGACGAAGGCGAGCAGCTGCGGGACATCAACACCCCGGAAAGCCTGCTGCTCAGTCGCGAGATCGGCGATACGGTGAACGCCGCGATGCTTGCGTTGCCGGAGGACTTGAGAACTGCCATCCAGTTGCGCGAAATGGAAGGCATGAGTTACGAAGACATTGCCCAGATCATGAATTGCCCGATCGGCACGGTGCGGTCCCGGATCTTCCGCGCCAGGGAAGCGATTGCCGAACGGTTGAAGCCGCTGCTTGATACCGGCGATGACAGGAGATGGTGAGGACATGAAATCGAAAATCTCGGCGATGATGGATGGCGAACTTTCGGACGCGGAACTCGACGAGTCGCTGCGCGCGCTGCGTTCCGACGGCGAGGCGCTCGATACCTGGCGGCAGTACCACCTGATCAGTGACGCCTTGCGGGATACCCCGGTGTTGTCCAGCGGGTTCTCCGAGCGCCTGGCGCTTCGCCTTGAGGAGGAACCGGCAGTCCTCGCACCCAAGGCTGCGCCACCGGCCCGGCAAGCCCGGTACCGGCGTGCGCTTGCCGTGGCCGCGAGTCTTGCGGGCGTGGCCATGGTCGGGGCGATCTCCTACACCCAACTGCAGGACGCGCCCCAGGTCGCGCAGGCACCTGCGACTGTTCGCCAGGAACCCGTGCGCGTGGCCCTGCCGAAGGAAACCAACGACTACCTGCTCGCGCACCAGAGCTATTCCTCGCGCGGCAGCCTGCAGGGAGTGGCCCCATACGTGCGGACCGTGTCCGACACCGCCCGCCCCCGATGAGAAAGACGCTGACGCTGCTTGCGCTGCTGATCCCGGCGTGCGTATTCGCCCAGGCGGTGCCGGGCGCGGGCCCTGACGCGGGCGCCTGGCTGAAGAAGATCTACACGGCGTCCCAGAAGCTCAGCTACACGGGCACCTTTGTCTACCGGCAAGGTGACCGCAGCGAAACTTCGCGCATCACGCGACTGGTGGACGCGTCTGGCGACACCGAGAAGCTCGAGGCCCTCGATGGCATGCGGCGCGAAGTCATCCGCAAAGGCGACGAAATCCGGTGCTACCTGCCTGACAGCATGACCGTGAAGGTCGACCGGCGCCCCGGGCAGCCCACCTTCCCGGCGCTCCTCCCGGCGCAGCTCTCGCTCGTCCCGGACCAGTACTCGGTATCCAAGGAGGAGACCGCGCGCATCGCCGGATTCGATTGCCAGGCAATTGTGCTCAAGCCCAGGGACGAGCTGCGATACGGCTACAAACTGTGGGCCGACATGCACAGCGGCATGCTCCTCAAGGCCAGGATATTGAACGAGAAGGGTGAGCCTGTTGAGGAATTCACCTTCACCCAGCTCACCATCGGCGGCAACTTCGACCGCGAGCGGCTAAGGCCGTCCTTCGCCGGGCAGAGCAAGCAGTGGCGAATTGAGAACGCCGCCGTCACGCCTGCCAACCTCGCCGAGGCGGGCTGGACGGTCAGTGCGGGAATCCCCGGGTTCCACAAGATCATCGAAGTGCGGCGCCAGCTCCGCGAGTCGCAGCGGGTCGGCCAGATCGTCTACTCCGACGGGCTTGCAGCCGTGTCGGTCTTCATCGAGCCGCTGGAGGCCGGCCGGGACCCGGTGCGCCCGGGCATGTCCAGCATGGGGGCCGTCAATATCTACACCCGTGAATTGGCCAACCATGTCGTCACGGTGGTGGGGGAGGCGCCGGCCCAGACGGTGCGCCGCATCGCATATACGGTCGAATACCATAAGCCGCACTGAACCTGGAAACGAGGAATGAAATGAAGCGCATAGCAAGATTCGCAATCATCGCCGTGGTGTTGTGCCTCGCCTTGCCCGGCCAGGCGCAAACCCGCGAATTGCCCGACTTTACGGAACTGGTGGAAAAGCAGGGCCCGGCCGTGGTCAATATCAGCACCACCCAGGCGGCCCGCCGGCAGGCGGCACCGAACGTGCCCCAGGTGCCGGAAATGGACGAGAACGATCCGTTCTACGACTTCTTCCGGCGCTTTGTCCCGCGCCAGCCGCCCGGGCCCGGCGCCGGCCCGCGCCAGCCGGAAAGCCGCTCGCTCGGCTCGGGCTTCATCATCAGCGCGGACGGCTACATCCTCACCAACGCCCATGTGGTGGAGAGCGCCGACGAGATCAATGTGCGCCTGACCGACAAGCGCGAGTTCAAGGCGAAGGTCATCGGCGCGGACAAGCGCACGGATGTGGCACTCATCAAGATCGAGGCCTCGGGGTTGCAATTCGTGAAAATGGGCGACCCGATTAAACTCAGGGTCGGTGAATGGGTGCTCGCGATCGGTTCGCCTTTCGGGTTCGACAATACGGTGACCGCGGGCATCGTCAGCGCCAAAGGGCGTTCGCTGCCGCAGGAGAATTTTGTCCCGTTCATCCAGACGGACGTCGCGATCAATCCCGGCAATTCGGGCGGCCCGCTTTTCAACATGCGCGGCGAGGTTGTCGGCATCAATTCGCAGATCTACAGCCGCACCGGCGGCTTCATGGGCTTGTCGTTTGCGATCCCGATCGATGTCGCGCTGGAGATCCAGGGCCAGCTGCGCGCCAAGGGCCGGGTGTCGCGCGGCCGGATCGGCGTGGTGATCCAGGAGGTGACCAAGGAACTGGCCGACTCCTTCGGCCTGCCCAGGCCGGCCGGCGCCCTCGTCAACCAGGTGGAAAAAGGCAGCCCGGCGGACAAGGCAGGCGTGGAGGCCCTCGACATCATCGTCAAATTCGACGGCAAGACCATCGAAGCTTCGAGCGACCTGCCGCGCATCGTCGGTTCCACGCGCCCGGGCGTCCAGTCGAGCGTCCAGGTCCTGCGCAAGGGCGGGACCAGGGAACTCACGGTCACCGTCGGGGAACTGCCTGAGGATCGCGTAGCCTCCCGCGACTCACCGCGCGGCGGCAAACCGGCGGAGGTGGCCGCCAACCGACTCGGCCTTGTCGTGGCCGATCTCACCACTGAGCAAAAGCGCGACCTCAAGCTCCAGGGCGGTCTCATCGTCACCGAAGTGAAATCCGACGTCAGAGGCGATTTCCGGCGCGGAGACGTCCTGCTGACCCTGGTGCACAAAGGCCAGCAGACCGAGCTTCGGTCGGTGGACCAGTTGAACAAGATGCTGGCCGGGCTCGACAAGGCGACTACCGTTACGCTGCACATCCGCCGGGGGGAATCGGCCGCATTCGTCACCGTGAGCGGGCTCGCGGACAAGGGCTAGGGGAGCTCACAATGGGCGCGCGCCTGACGCTCTATGGGCGCACCTATTGCCACCTCTGCGAAGACATGGCGACGGCCCTCCGGGGCCTGCAGGAAACGCTGGATTTCGGCTTCGATGTGGTCGACGTGGACGCGAATCCCGCCCTGGAGGCGAAGTACGGGGAACTGGTTCCCGTCCTCACCGACCTTCACGGAGAGGAAATCTGCCACTATTTCCTCGACACGGCCGCATTGGAGGCCCGGCTTGCGGTAAAATGAGCGGTGTTTGAAGAAGGGTGCCTCGGGCACCCTTTTCATTTATCCATGTCCCAGAAACTCATCCGCAACTTTTCGATCATCGCGCACATCGACCACGGCAAGTCGACGCTGGCGGATCGCTTTATCCAGTTCTGCGGCGGCCTTTCCGACCGCGAAATGGAGGCGCAGGTCCTCGACTCGATGGACCTCGAGCGCGAGCGCGGGATTACGATCAAGGCACAGACGGCCGCTCTGCGTTACAAGGCTCGCGACGGCCAGGTGTACGCAATGAACCTGATCGACACGCCCGGCCACGTCGACTTTTCCTACGAGGTCAGCCGTTCGCTGGCGGCCTGCGAAGGCGCCTTGCTTGTGGTGGATGCCTCCCAGGGCGTGGAAGCCCAGACCGTGGCCAACTGCTACACCGCGATCGAGCAGGGCGTGGAAGTGATTCCCGTGCTGAACAAGATCGACCTCCCGTCGGCCAACCCCGAGCAGGCGATCAGCGAGATCGAGGACGTGATCGGCATCGACGCCAAGGATGCGATCCATGCCAGTGCCAAGAACGGCATCGGCATCGAGGACATCCTCGAGTCGGTCATTGAGCGTGTGCCGCCACCGCGCGGCAATGCGGATGCCCCGCTGAAGGCCCTGATCATCGACTCGTGGTTCGACAACTACGTTGGCGTGGTCATGCTGGTGCGGGTCGTGGATGGCATGCTCAAGCCCAAGGACAAGATCCTCCTGATGAGCGCCGGCGCAACCTACCTGTGTGAGCAGGTCGGGGTGTTCACGCCGAAGTCGCAAGTGCGCGAAAGCCTGTCCGCAGGGGAGGTGGGGTTCATCATCGCCGGCATCAAGGAGTTGCGCGCGGCCAAGGTCGGCGACACCGTCACCATCGCCGACAAGCGCGCCGCAGCAGCTCTGCCGGGCTTCAAGGAAGTGAAGCCCCAGGTGTTCGCCGGGCTCTATCCGGTCGAGGCCAACCAGTACGAAAACCTGCGCGAAGCCCTCGAAAAGCTGCACCTGAACGACGCGTCCCTGATGTACGAACCCGAGGTGTCGCAGGCGCTGGGGTTTGGTTTTCGCTGCGGGTTCCTCGGCCTGCTGCACATGGACATCGTGCAGGAGCGGCTCGAGCGCGAGTACAACATGCAGCTCGTCACCACGGCGCCGACCGTGGTGTACCAGGTGGAGCAGCGGGATGGCACGGTCGAGTTCATCCAGAACCCGTCCAAGATGCCGGACCCCTCCAAGATCATCGAGATCCGCGAACCCATCATCACGGTCACCATCTTCACGCCGCAGGAGTATGTCGGTGCGGTCATGACGCTCTGCACGCAGAAGCGCGGCTCGCAGAGCAATATGCAGTACACCGCGCGCCATGTCGTGCTGACCTACGACCTGCCGCTGTCGGAGGTCGTGCTGGATTTCTTCGACAAGCTGAAGTCCATGACCCGGGGCTACGGGTCGCTCGATTACGAGTTCAAGGAATACCGCTCGGCGGACATGGTGAAGCTCGACGTGCTGATCAACGGCGACCGGGTGGACGCGCTGTCGGTGATGGTCCACCGCGGCAACGCCACCTACCGCGGGCGCGACCTCGTAAACCGCCTGCGCGGGATCATCCCGCGCCAGATGTTCGACGTCGCCATCCAGGCGGCCATCGGGGCACATATCATCTCCCGCGAGACCGTCAAGGCGCTGCGCAAGAACGTGCTCGCCAAGTGCTACGGCGGCGACATCACGCGCAAGAAAAAGCTCCTCGAGAAGCAGAAAGAGGGCAAGAAGCGCATGAAGCAGGTCGGCGCCGTTGAAATCCCGCAGGAAGCCTTCCTCGCCGTGCTCCAGATGGACGATAAGTAGAGGTATCCGTGAGCTTCGCCTTGTTCCTGCTGCTGCTTCTCCTTGTCACCGGGCTGGCATGCCTGGTCGACCTCCTCTGGACAGGCAAGAAGCGCGCAAAGGATGCCAAGGAGCCCTGGTGGGTCGAGTACTCGGTCAGCTTCTTCCCGGTGATCCTGATCGTCTTCCTGCTGCGCTCCTTCCTGTTCGAGCCCTTCAAGATCCCGTCCGGGTCGATGATTCCCACGCTGCTGATAGGAGACTTCATCCTGGTCAACAAGTTCACGTACGGGATCCGGTTGCCGGTGATCAACAAGAAGATCATCTCGATCAACACCCCCGAACGCGGTGACGTGATGGTGTTCAGGTATCCGGAGGACCCGTCGCTCGACTACATCAAGCGTGTCGTTGGCCTTCCCGGCGACAGGATCAGCTACCAGGACAAGAAGGTGTCCGTGAACGGCCAGCCGGTGCCTTTGAAGCAGCTGGACGACTACCTCTCGCGCGAGCGCATGCAGTTTTCCCGGCGGTTCTCCGAAACGTTCGGCACCCGCGAGCACGAGATCCTTGTGGAGGACGACGCGCCGTCGTTCATGTCGCAAAGCCGGTCGTTCCCGCACTCCGGAAATTGCATCTACAATACGTCAGGCCTGACCTGCACGGTCCCGCCCGGGCATTACTTCATGATGGGCGACAACCGCGACAATTCGAGCGACAGCCGGGTCTGGGGTTTCGTGCCCGACGAGAACATCGTCGGCAAGGCGTTTTTCATCTGGCTCAACCTGAACGAGCTGGGTCGTTTCGGCACGTTCAGATAGCAGGGAACAGGGGGGGGGATACATGCGCAACAAGCAGACCGGCGTCAGCCTCAGTGGACTGATCATCGTTTTCGTGATCCTGATCTTCGTTGCGCTGCTCGGCTTCAAGGTCGGACCGGCATTCGGGGAGTTCTTCACCGCCAAGAAGCACATCGCGGCGATCGCGCAGGAGAAGCGCGGCGCAAGCGTGGCGGAGATCCGCAAGGCCTGGGAAACCAAGACCATGATCGACGACGTCAAGACGATCTCGGCCGCCGACCTGGAAATCACCAAGGACGGCGGCGAAGTGCTCATTTCGTTCGCCTACAAGAAGGAAGTCCCGCTGTTCGCCAACATCGGCCTTTACATCGACTTCGCCGCGAACTCGAAAGAGTAGGCGCAGCGCACACCCGGTGGCGCCACCCTCGCTCCTCGACAAGCGCATCGCTTACCAGTTCAAGAGCGATGCCCTGCGCGAGCAGGCGCTGACCCACCGCAGTTTCGGTTCGCCGCACAATGAGCGGCTCGAGTTCCTCGGAGACGGGGTGCTCAACTGCATCGTGGCAGAGGAGTTGTACACGCGCTTTGCCGGATTGTCCGAAGGCCAGCTGTCCCGCCTGCGTGCCAACCTTGTGCGCAAGGAATCCCTGTCGGCCGTCGCGCTCGAACTTGGGCTGTCGGGATTCCTCCGGCTCGGGGAAGGCGAACTCGCCAGCGGCGGCAGGAGCCGGCCCTCGATGCTCGCGGACGCGCTTGAGGCCGTCTACGGCGCAGTTTTTCAGGACGGCGGATATGAGGCCGTGCGTGAAGCCGTCCGCCACACGTTTCGTGATGAATTCGCAAAGCTGGACCCTGCCAAGCCGTCGAAGGACGCCAAAACATTGCTGCAGGAGCACCTCCAGGGCCGCCAGTTCAAGCTGCCTTCCTACCGCGTCGTCGCAACTGAGGGCGCGGCCCATCGCCAGACTTTCGAAGTGGAGTGCATGGTGACAGAACTCAAGCTGAACGCAACCGGCACAGGCAGCACGCGCCGCCTTGCCGAGCAGAATGCCGCCGCCAAGATTCTCCGGCAGTTGGCGAAATGAGCAGCGGCGATTTTCACTGCGGCACGGTCGGGATCACCGGCCGGCCGAATACCGGGAAGTCGAGCCTGCTCAACCGGCTGATCGGCCAGAAGCTTTCCATCGTTTCGCCCAAGGCGCAGACCACCCGGCACCTGGTCACCGGAATCCTGAGCGTGCCCGGATGCCAGTATGTGTTTGTCGATTCGCCAGGGTTCCAGACGCTGCACACCAACATGTTCAACAAGTCGCTCAATCGACGGGCGACCGAGGCGGCGCGGGATGCGGATGTCGTCCTCTGGGTGATCGCAGCGCCGAAGCTCGTGGAGGCGGACCGCAATTTCCTCTCCCGCGTCCCGGCCGGCCAGAAAGTCATCGCGGTGGCCAACAAGATCGACCTGGCCAAGGATGCCGAACGAATGATGCCTTTGCTGGAGGAGATCTCCAAGGCGCGCACCTTCCACGCCATCGTCCCGGTCAGCGCGAAGTCCGGGAAGAACGTCGATGAACTGATGCGAGTCATCCGCGAGGCCCTTCCGGTTGCCCCCGCGCTGTACCCCGAAGACCAGCTGACCGACCGTGACGAGCGGTTCTTTGCATCGGAGCTCGTGCGGGAGAAGCTCTTCCGCGAACTCGGCGAAGAGCTTCCCTACAGCTGCGAAGTGGCGATCGACAGCTTCAAGGAGGAGGGCGCGCTGCGGCGGATCGAGGCCACCATCTGGGTCGACCGCGAAAGCCACAAGCCCATCGTCATCGGCGACAAGGGCGAGCGCCTGAAGAGGATCGGCACCGCGGCCCGCAAGGACATGGAAAGGCTCTTTGACGGCAAGGTCTACCTGGGGCTCTGGGTCAAGGTGAAGCGGGGCTGGACCGAAGACGAGCGGGCCCTGCGATCGTTCGGGTACAACTGAATCGAAGATGGCGCAACCCAGGCGCAGGATCGAGCTCGAGCCTGCCTTTGTCCTCCACAGCTATCCATACAAGGAGACCAGCCTCATTGTCGAGGCGTTCTCGCGCCGGCAGGGCCGGACGGCACTGCTTGCGAAGGGGGCGCGACGCCCGCGCTCGGCCATGCGCGGCGTGCTGCATGCCTTCCAGCCGCTGCGCTTGTCATGGACCGGCAGCGGGGAACTGAGCACCCTGATCGGCGCGGAGTGGGAGGGCGGGATGCCCTTCCTGCGCGGCTTCGGCCTGATGTGCGGCTTCTACGTCAATGAGCTGATCCTGCGCCTCGTGCCGCGCGACGACGCCCACGAGGCGCTGTTCGATGCCTATCGCGACAGCCTCGAGCGATTGGGGCGCGGCGATCCGACCGCGGGCGTGCTGCGCGGATTCGAAAAGCGGCTGCTGGCCGAGCTCGGTTACGCGATGCTGCTTGACCGGGATGCAGCAAGCGGTGCCCCCATCGACCCGGAGATGCATTATCTGTACGATCCCGAGCGCGGGCCGTTGCCGGTCAATGGCGCGGCGGTGGGCGAGATGGTGGTGCGCGGAAGTACGCTGCGCGACCTCGACCTCGACGACTACCGCAGTGCCGAAACGCTGCACCAGGCCCGTGGCCTGATGCGGGCACTGATCGGCCAGCGCCTGCACGGGCAACCGCTGCATACCCGCAGCGTCCTCTTGGAGCTTCAGGACCTATGATCGAGCTGGGCGTCAACGTCGACCACGTGGCCACCGTCAGGCAGGCGCGCCGCACCTACGAGCCCGATCCAGTATGGGCCGCAATCGAGGCGCACCTCGGCGGCGCGGACGGGATCACCGTCCACTTGCGCGAAGACCGCCGCCACATCCAGGACGAGGACGTGCGGCGCCTGCGTGAACTTACGCACATCAAGCTCAATCTCGAGATGGCAGCGACCGAAGGCATGGTGGCCATCGCGCGCACCATCAAGCCCGAGATGGCGATGCTGGTGCCCGAAGGGCGCCATGAGATCACCACCGAAGGGGGACTCGACATCGTCGCGCAGGAGACCAAGATCAAGGATGCGGTATCGCGCATTTCGGAGGCGGGCATCGTGGTCTCGGTGTTCATTGATGCTGACCTGCGCCAGATCGAAGCGGCACAGCGCGTCGGCGCCCGGGTCTGCGAAGTCCACACCGGGCCCTATGCGCACGCCTTCCACTCCAAGGGGCGCGACGCCGAAGGGCCCGCAGTCGTGGCCGAGCTCGACAAGCTCGCCCGCGCAGGGCAGGCCATCCGCGACCTCGGCATGCGTTTCAATGCGGGCCATGCGCTGAATTACTTCAACGTCGAGCCTGTCGCGCGCCTGGCCGGCGTGCGGGAGCTGCATATCGGCCACGCCATCGTCAGCCGGGCAGTGTTTGTCGGCATGCGCGAGGCGGTGCGCGAGATGAAGCGCCTGTTGACGGAGGCCCGCCTCAGGCTGCGGTCCGGTACATGATCTACGGCGTCGGCACCGATATCATCGAGATCCCGCGGATCGAGGCGGCACTGCGGCGCTTCGGCGACAAGTTCGCCCAGCGCATCCTGTGCGAACCCGAACTGCGGCGCTTTGCCGGACACCGCAAGCCCGCGGCCTATCTCGCCAAGCGCTTCGCAGCGAAGGAAGCTTTCACAAAAGCGCTCGGCACGGGCATCCACTCACCGGCAAACTGGCACGGGGTCTGGGTCATCAACCTGCGTTCCGGCAAGCCTTCGCTCGATTTCACGCCTGCGCTCAAGGCAATGCTCGAGGCGCGCGGCGTGGGCCGGGCCCATGTGTCCCTTACGGACGAGCGTGAACTCGCCAGTGCCACCGTGATCCTGGAGGGACTGGAATGAGCGCGCACCTGCCCCTGGGGCCGGTCATCGTGGATGTGGCCGGGCTGGCACTCGACGACACGGATCGCCGCAGGCTCTGCCATCCGCTGGTCGGCGGCATCATCCTGTTTGCCCGGAATTTCGACAGCCCGGCCCAGGTGAAGGCGTTGACCGCCGAGATCCGCGCCCTGCGCACCCAGGAACTGGTCATCTGCGTCGACCACGAGGGCGGACGGGTGCAGAGGTTCCGCGAAGGCTTCACCCGGATCCCCCCCATGAGGACACTGGGCGAACTGTGGAATCGGAATCCGGCCGCAGCGGTTCGCGCGGCCGAAAGCACCGGCCTGGTGATCGGTGCCGAACTCGGCGCGCACGGCGTGGACCTGAGCTTTACGCCCGTCCTTGACCTCGACTACGGCGCCAGCTCCGTGATCGGCGATCGCGCCTTTCACGCATCCCCCGAAGTGGTGGGGACGCTGGGGGCCGCAGTGGTGCGCGGGTTGTTCGCGACCGGCATGGGGGCCGTGGGCAAGCATTTTCCGGGGCACGGATACGCGACGGCAGACTCGCACGTGGCGATTCCCGTGGATGGTCGCTCGCTCGAAGAGATCATCGCCCTGGACGTGGCGCCGTATCGTCCCACCATAGCGGCAGGCCTGGCGGGCATCATGCCTGCCCACGTGGTCTATGAAGCCGTGACGCCGGACCCGGCGGGCTTTTCGCCGTTCTGGCTGAAGGAAGTGCTGCGCAAGCAGCTGGGGTTCGACGGCGTGATCTTCAGCGACGACCTTAGCATGGAAGGTGCCAGCACTGCCGGAGGAATGAAGGAGCGCGCGCTCGCCGCATTCGCCGCCGGATGCGACTCGGTGCTGGTCTGCAACGCGCCGCAAGCGGCAGACGAGTTGCTCGCAGCGCTCAGCGGATTGTCGTTCCCCTCAGAGCGCCTCGCACGGATCCGGCATGACGCCCGTCGCGCGATCGCGCTCGACGCCGAGGCTTATCGCGCGGCCCTCAAGGATGTGGCTGCGCTGGCCTAGGATCCGGGTCGCATGAGCGAGAAGTTCGACGCCAAGGCATTCGTGGCCGGCCTGCCGAGCCTGCCAGGCGTGTACCGCATGCTGGGTGCAGCGGGGGAGGTGCTCTACGTAGGCAAGGCCCGCGACCTGAAAAAGCGCGTCTCGAGCTATTTCACGAAGACGCTGCACAGCCCCCGCATCGGCCTGATGGTGGCGCAGATCGCCTCGATGGAAACCACCGTCACGCGGTCCGAGGGCGAAGCGCTGATCCTCGAGAACAACTTCATCAAGAGCCTTGCGCCGCGCTACAACATCCTGTTCCGCGACGACAAGTCGTACCCCTACCTGATGATCACGGGACACCGCTACGCGCGAATCGGATTTCACCGCGGCGGGCAGGAGAAGAAGAACCGCTATTTCGGCCCGTTCCCGCATTCGTACGCGGTGCGCGAAAGCATCCAGCTGCTGCAGCGGGTGTTCCGGCTGCGCACCTGCGAGGATTCAGTGCTCGAGAACCGCTCGCGCCCCTGCCTGCTGCACCAGATCCAGCGTTGCTCGGCGCCGTGCACCCGCCTGATCAGCGAAGACGCCTACGCTCACGACGTCAGGAACGCCGAACTCTTCCTGCTGGGGCGTGAAAACGACGTCATCAACACGCTGACCGCGAAGATGGACACTGCGGCCACAGCGCTCAGGTTCGAGGAAGCCGCGATGTACCGCGACCAGGTCCGGGCCCTGTCGCGGGTGCAGGCGAGGCAATACGTCGAATCTGCCGTGGGCGTGGATGCAGACGTGGTCGCGTGCCGCAGCGAGGGCGGCATATCGTGCGTGAACCTGGTGATGATTCGCGCGGGCCGTCATGTGGGCGACCGCAGCTTCTTTCCGCAGAATGCCGACGCCGCGACGCCCGGCGAAGTGATCCTCGCCTTCCTGACCCAGCACTACCTCGAACAGCCCATTCCGCCGCTGATCCTCGCCAACGCCGACCTTGAAGGCGAGATGCTGGAAGCCGCTCTCAGCGAACAGGCGCATCGCCCCGTACGGCTGGTCGTCACCCCCCAGGGGGACAGGCGCATCTGGCTGGAGATGGCCGAGAAGAATGCGCTGCTTGCGCTGGCCAACCGGGTCCGGGAGCGGGGCACGCAGGAAGGGCGGTTGGTCGCGCTGCGCGAAGCCCTCGGCCTGCCGGAATCGGCGCAGCGCATCGAGTGCTTCGACATCAGCCACACCATGGGCGAGGCGACCGTGGGCTCCTGCGTGGTATATGACGGCCACGACATGCAGAAGTCTGAATACCGGCGGTTCAACATTCGCGACATCACGCCGGGCGACGACTACGCGGCAATGCGGCAGGTACTGATGCGGCGCTACGAACGCATTTCAGCAGAAGGGGCAAAAATGCCCGACCTGATCCTGATCGACGGCGGCAAGGGACAGGTGGCGCAGGCCCGCTCGGCGCTGGTGGAACTCGGGCTCAACGACGTCAGCGTGGTGGGCGTTGCCAAGGGGCCGGAGCGCAAACCCGGGCTCGAGGAGTTGATCGTCGAAGGCGAGGGCGTCGTGGTCACCCTCCCGCCCCAGCACCCGGGCCTGCACCTCATCCAGCAGATCCGCGACGAGGCCCACCGTTTCGCGATCGTCGGGCATCGTGCCCGCCGCGGAAAAACGCGCACCACCTCCGAACTCAACGAGATCCCCGGCATCGGCGACAAGCGCAGGCGCTCGCTCCTCGCGCACTTCGGCGGTCTCAAGGGCGTCCAGTCGGCGGCGGTCGAGGACATCATGAAGGTGGAGGGCATCAGCCGCGCGACCGCGCAAAAAATCTACCGCCACCTCCACGGCGAAGCGGAACAAAAGCCGCGAACAGGGTAGAGTTCGGCATGCCGCGCAAAGTCCCCACCAATCTCCCGAACCTCGTCACGTGGTGCCGGATCCTGATGATCCCGCTCATCGTCGGCGTGTTCTACCTGCCCGAGTCATGGCTGCAGGCTGAAAACAAGAACATCGCCGCCACGGGGATCTTCATCGTCGCCGCCCTGACCGACTGGCTGGACGGCTACCTCGCCCGGGTGCTCGACGAGATGTCGGCCTTCGGCGCGTTCCTCGACCCCGTTGCGGACAAGCTCATGGTCGCCGGCGCGCTGGTCGTGCTCCTGCACCTGGAGCGGGTGGAACCGCTGGTGGCGCTGATCATCATCGGGCGCGAAATCGCCATCTCGGCGCTGCGCGAATGGATGGCCCAGATGGGGCAGTCCAAGAGCGTGGCGGTGGCCTTCATCGGCAAGCTGAAGACCACGGTCCAGATGGTGGCGATCCCGCTGCTGCTCTTCCACGACGAGTTTCTCGGGCTGTTCAACTGCCAGTGGCTGGGCACGATCCTCATCAACGTGGCCGCCGTCCTGACCGTGATTTCCATGCTTTACTACCTGCGCAAGGCCGGGGTGAGCGTGGACGGGAAGGTTTGACACCCCGGAGGACACCCCGGATTGACTAAGGCCCCGAAGATCATTAAAATTGTCGGCTGTTTGATGCGGGAGTAGCTCAGTTGGTAGAGCGCAACCTTGCCAAGGTTGAGGTCGAGAGTTCGAGACTCTTCTCCCGCTCCAGGATCACCGAGGGAGGGCCTTTGCGGGCCCTCCCTTTTTAGTCTCAGAGTCGTCTTCCGGCGCGGTAGCAAAGCGGTTATGCAGAGGCCTGCAAAGCCTTTTAGAGCGGTTCGACTCCGCTCCGCGCCTCCACCCCCTCAGCCCGGACTGTCCGCCCTGACTCGCGGAAACCCGTTGACCCCGGCTTCTTCCCGCAACTCAGGCACGTCTTTGCCCCTCGCTGCCGTCGTGTAGGGAATGCCCGTTGCGTCAGCGATGCGCACGAACCCATGGAACGCCGCCACTACCGCAGAGGCATCAACCAGCCCGGCCCCGCCGAGGACGCCGAGCAGCACGCTTCGCGCAGCCGCGACCCGGGAGGGGTCTCGCTGCACGACAGACTCCGCGAATTCGGCCAGTTCTGCCGATTGGGCGACGTCCACCCCCGGACCGAATCCGCGCGTGACACCGCCCAGGTCCACCTGCTTTCCTTCGATTTGCATGCTCTCACGGAGCATGTAGGAGTGTGCCGTCGTTCAATAAGCGCACTGGTGCATTGCTGAAACCCGCGCCGCCAGGAGTTCGATCTGCGGACGGCTGATCGCGCGCAGGGACGTGTCGAAGGCGTACACGTACTTGCTCGGCAGGTAGTGGCAGTCGATGAGGGCCCAGTAGTCGCGCATCGACTGCGGGACCAGCGACAATCCGCGATAGATGTAGCCGGCCTTCGGGCTGGGATACATCGGGCCGTCGGCCTCGACCACGTCCTCGGGCTCCACGAGGGGCAGCCAGGCCGCATTCTTGCGGGCGCCGGGCGGACGGTAGCGGGTCGGCTCCCCCGACTGCGCGTCGGGCAGGGGCCGCTGCGGATGGCCAAGCGCAAGGTCGAACGTGTCCATGACCAGCACCAGCGCCACAATACCGACGATTTCGATGTATTCCCCTTCAGACATTCCGAGCGACATCACCTCGGCTGTCCACTTCTCGCTGAGTCGCCCCGGATCGCTCGCCAGGCGATGAATGAGTTCCAGCTGCGCAGGACTGACGCCGCCTGTCGCTTCGTGGCCGCCGGGTACGGCGTTCGGGGAGAGAGCCGATTTTATTTTTGCGCAATGACTGCAGCCGTAAGCCCTGCGGATCTCGGCGACCACGGCAACTCGCTCCCGGCCGCTGAGCCAGGTGCCCGGCGCCGCAACGGCCGCCCAGGCGGTCTCGTGCGATTCGGCCAGATCGTCGCGTATCGCGAACCTCCCGGCGGAATTTGAACTGGCTGACATCGGTGGAACTCCTCGTTCTGGATTTCGTTGAGTGGATCAGTGCGAAACCGCTGGTGCGCAGGGCGGGAGTCGAACCCGCACGCCCTTACGGGCTTCGGATTTTAAGTCCGATATGTCTACCAATTCCATCACCCGCGCAGCAAGACGGATGATACCGTTAGAATCCCCGGAACCAGTGCATCGTTCCCGGACACTGGCAAACTACAGGCACTTCGCGATGGGCAAACTCTTCAGGGTGGGCAACTGCGCCGGTTTTTCGGGCGATCGCGTCGACGCGCCCGGCCCGGTGGTCGACACGCTGATCGAGCTCGGCGGCCCGGCGGCGGTGTTTTTCGAGGTGCTGGGCGAACGTACCGTGGCCCTGGCCCAGCTCGAAAAGCGGCGGGATCCGGAAAAAGGCTACGAACCGATGCTCGAGCGGCTGCTCGAGCCCATCCTGCGGCGCTGTGTCGAGAATGGCATCACGATCATCGGCAACTTCGGCGCAGCCAACCCGCCTGGCGCCGCGCGTGTCATTGCAAAGCTTGCCCTCAGGCTCGGCCTGCCGGACCTGCGGATCGGGGTCGTGCACGGCGACGATGTGCGCAACCTCGACCTCGCCAGTCTCGAGGTCTACGAAGCCGATGCCATGCTCGACACCGGTACCGGCGAAATCGTTTCGGCCAACGCCTACCTTTCGGCAAAGCCGATCGTCGAGGCGCTGCGCAAGGGCGCCCAGGTTGTCGTCACCGGCCGGACCGGCGACCCGTCGCTCGCGCTCGCGCCGCTGGTGCACCATTTTGGCTGGGCCTGGGACGACTGGGAGAAGATCGCGGTGGGCTCGACCGCCGGGCACCTGCTCGAATGCGGTGCGCAAGTCACCGGGGGCTATTTCTACGACCCCGGCTACAAGGACGTTCCCGATCCGGCGAACATCGGCTTTCCCATTGCAGAAGTCGGTGCCGACGGGCGCCTCGTCATCACCAAGGCTGCGCGGACCGGGGGGCTGGTAAACCCGCTGGTGGTCAAGGAGCAGCTCCTCTATGAAATCCACGATCCGGGGTGCTACCTCACGCCGGACGTCACGCTGGACTTCACCGGGGTGAGCGTCAAAGACCTGGGCGGCGACCGGGTGGAGGTCTCCGGGATCCGCGGCGGACCCGCGCCGCTGAAGGTCAAGGCGACGGTCTGCTTCGACGGCGGATGGCTGGGCGAGGGCGAGATCTCCTATGCAGGGCCCAACTGCCTCGCCCGGGCGCGGATTGCTGCCGAGGTGCTGCTCGAGCGCCTGCGCATCCGCAAGCTCGACGTGCAACCGCGCGTGGACCTTATAGGCGTGTCGAGCGTGCATGACGGCGACGGCGGCGCGCGCTGGCGCGCTTTCGAAGGTGCCGAGCCGCAGGATATCCGCGTGCGACTTGCCGTCTCGGCGCGCACGCAGGATGACGCCGACCAGGCCGCGCGCGAAGCGCTTGCGCTGTACTGCTGCGGCCCGGCGGGCGGCGGCGGGGTGCGCTGGCGCACGACGCCGCGAATCCGGACGCAGTCCTATCTCCTCGCGCCCGGCGACCTTTCGCCCGGCTGCAGCGTGGACACCGCGACGGAGATCGCGCGATGAGCAATCCCGACGCGATCGTCGAAGTCCCGCTCCATCGCGTGGCCCACGGCCGCGCCGGCGACAAGGGCAACCGCCTGAACGTCAGCGTGATGCCCTACGACCCGGCCGCCTGGCCACTGCTCGCGGAGCAGTTGACCGAGAGGGCGGTGCTGGCCCTGTACGCACATCGCGGCGCAAAAGGCGTGCGGCGGTTCGACCTGCCGCTGCTGCCGGCCTTCAATTTTGTCATCGAGGACGTGCTGGAAGGCGGCGTGAACGGCAGCCTGAACCTCGACGGGCATGGCAAGAGCAATTCGTACCTGCTGCTGGGCATGAAAGTGCGGGTACCGGCGAAATTCACAAGAGGGGAGGAAGCATGAAAATAAAAACCAGAATAAATGTAGCCGCATTTGCCGTCCTGGCACTGGGCGTGGCGGCGCAGGCCGTTGCACAACCCAAGGCATTTCCTGAAAAGTCCGTGCGGATGGTCGTGCCTGCGCCCCCAGGCAGCGCGCCCGACATCCTCGCGAGGCTGGTGGGACAGAAACTTTCGGAGTCCTGGGGCCAGCCAGTGGTCATCGACAACATCGTCGGCGCCTCCGGCAACATCGGCACCGAGCGCGTGGTGCGTGCGCCGGCCGATGGCTACACGCTGCTCTTCAACACCATCGGACCGGTCGCGGTCAACGTCAGCCTGTTCGGCGACAAGCTGCCCTACGACCCGGTCAGGGACCTTGCCCCGGTCAGCCTGGTCACCAAGATGCCGAACCTGCTGACCGTCAATCCGGGCGTCCCGATCCGCAGCCTGGCCGAACTCGTCGCCACGGCGAAAAAGCAGCCGGAGAAGCTTCGCTATGGCACGGCCGGTCCAGGCACGACGCAGCACCTTTCGGGCGAACTGCTCAACACGCTTTCCGGGATCAAGCTGGTTGCGATTCCCTATAAATCCAGCGCCCAGATGACCACCGATGCCATCAGCGGCCAGATCGAAGTGCTGTTCCACAACGCCCAGGTGCTGCTGCCCCACGTGAAGTCCGGCACCCTGCGCCCGCTGGCAATCACGAGTGCAAAGCGTTCGCCGTCCGTGCCCGACATCCCGACGATGGCAGAGGCCGGCGTGGCGGGGTTCGAGATCACCGCGTGGTTTGGCGTCATGGCCCCTGGTGGCACGCCGGCGCCGCTGGTCCAGAAAATATCGGCCGACATCCAGCGCGTCGTTGCTATGCCGGACATCCGCGACCGGATCCTCGCCGATGCGAGCGAGCCGATCGGCAACCGGCCGGAGGAGTACGCCGCGTTCATCGGCAGCGAGATCACGAAATGGCGCGCGGTCATCAAGCAAGCCAATATGAAACCCGACTGAGGCGCTAAATTCTTTGACTTTATATTTACAAGATCCGCACCAGGAGCGGCGTTGGAGTCAGTTCATATATAAAAACAAGGTTACCTGCCGAGGCAAAGGCTGATGGCACCCGCGCTCCCGCGCGTGCTCCCGCTCGGCGATGCCGCGGTCCTGGTCGATTTTTCCGACACGCTGGACCTCGCCGTCAACGCGCGCATCCAGCAGCTGGCCGAGGCAATCCGGCGGCGCAAGGTGCCGTGGATCCGGGACGTGGTCCCGGCGCTGGGCGCGCTTGCGCTGCATTTCGACCCGGAGCGCACCGACCCGAACCTCGATCCACTCGAAGCCACTGCGCTGCTGGTCAAGGATTGCCTCGCCCGGCGCCTGCCCAGCCTGGACGACCTGGCCCGGACGGTGGAAGTGCCCGTCTGCTACGACACGGAGTTTGCCCCCGACATCGCGGAAGTGGCTGAGCGCTGCAAGGTCACGATGGAGGAGGTCGTCCGGCGGCACGCAGCCTCCCCGCACCGGGTGCTGATGGTGGGCTTCGCGCCGGGGCATCCCTACATCGGCGGCCTCGACACAAAGCTCTCAGTGCCGCGCCGGACCACTCCGCGCCCCACGGTCGTGGCCGGCTCGGTGGCCATTGCGAACGCCCAGTCGGTGGTCTACCCGTTCACCATCTCCGGCGGCTGGAACATCGTTGGGCGCACGCCGCTAAGAATCTTCAACGCTGCCCGCCAGCCTCCCGCGCTGATGGCGCCCGGGGATCGCGTCAAGTTCGTCCCGGTCAGCCGCGATCAGTTCGAGCGCATCGCCAAGGCCGAAGGCAGCGGGGCGCCTGCGTGAGCATCCGCATCCTCCGACCCGGGCTGCTCACCTCGGTGCAAGATCAGGGGCGCTATGGCCTCCAGCACCTCGGGATCGTCCCCTGCGGCGCCATGGACCCGGTGGCACACCGCATCGCCAACGCGCTCGTCGGCAACCCTTCGACCTGTGCGACGCTCGAATGCACGGTGATGGGTCCCGAGATCGTGTTCGGGCGCGATTCGCTGGTCGCGCTTTACGGCGCAGCTTTCGAGGCGAAAGCCGACAAGAAGCCGTTCCCGCGCAACCGCCCCGTGCTCATCAAAGCGGGCACGGTGCTCGCCACCGGCAACGCGAGCCGCGGCGCGCGGGCCTATATCGCGATTGCAGGAGGCTTCAGGCTGCCGGAGGTCCTCGGCAGCCTCAGCACCTACATCCCGGCGGGATTCGGCGGTTTGGGCGGACGCGCGCTCAAGGCGGGTGACGTCATTGCCTGCGCCACCGACCTGAGTGAGTTGTCGCGCGCCCGGTTCGGCCGGGTGTCCCCGCGCGCCGTGCGCGAGGCCGATGGCATGCGCACGGTTCGCTGGTCAGCGCCTGCGCTGACCCTGCCGTATGGCGACGGCTTTGCCGTGCGCGTCATGGAAGGGCGGCACTACGCCAACTTTGATGCCGCGTCGAAGGAGGCGTTTTTCGGGGCGACATGGAAGGTCTCGCCGGATTCGAACCGCATGGGCTATCGCCTGAAGGGACCGCAACTGGTTCGTGGCAAGGCGGTCGATGTACTATCGGAACCGACCTGCCTGGGGACGGTCCAGGTGCCCAATGACGGAACGCCGATCGCACTGATGGCCGACCACCAGACCACCGGCGGCTACCCCAAGATCGCAGAGATCGCCGGTGTCGACATCCCGGGCCTCGCCCAGCTGGCGCCGGGCGGGCAGGTCAGGTTCGTAAAGTGCACCGTGGCCGAGGCGCAAGCCGCACGGCACGCGATGCAGGAACAGGTACGCTCGATTGAGCAATCCTTGGGATGGGAACTCGGGAGATAGGCAGACATGAAGAAGATCGACCTCAACTGCGACATGGGCGAGAGCTACGGCGCCTGGAAGATGGGCGCCGACGCCGAGATCATGCCGCTGATCACTTCGGCCAATATTGCCGCAGGATTCCACGCGGGCGACCCCGGGACCATACGCAAGACCGTGCGCCTGGCCGCCGACCATGGCGTAGCCATCGGCGCGCATCCCAGCCTGCCAGACCTGTCCGGCTTCGGCCGGCGTGTGATGAAGGTCTCCGCGCAGGAAATCTATGACATGGTGCTCTACCAGGCCGGCGCCGTGGAGGCCTTCGCGCGTGCCGCTGGCGCGAAGCTGCACCATGTGAAATGCCATGGCGCGCTCTACAACATGTCCGCCATGGACGCTGAACTCTCGGATGCGATTGCCCGGGCCGTGCGTGACCTCGGCGGCAACGTGCAACTGTATGCGCTGTCCAACAGCTGCATGATGGAGGCCGGCAAGAAGTACGGCCTCGCGACCATAGGCGAAGTATTCGCCGACCGCGGCTACATGGACGACGGCACGCTTGCGCCGCGCGGCCAGCCGGGTGGCATGATCGAGGAGGCCGCCAAGTCGGTGGCGCAGGTGCTGTCGATGATCAACGACGGCATCGTGGTGAGCCTGTCCGGCAAGCGCGTGCCGGTCGCCCCGGACACGCTGTGCCTGCACGGTGACCAGCCCGGTGCGGTGGCGTTTGCGACGGCATTGCGGCAGACCTTCTCTTCGCAGGGCATCGCCGTAGCCGCCCCCTGAGCATGGATCCGCGGCTCAAGCGTGCTGCCTGGTTCCTCGTGGACGGCCACGCGGAGCGCGAGAACTTCGGCCCGTTCCCGGAGGATGCCCGGCCCCGGTCTGTTGAAGAAAGCTACGCAGTGCAGGACGAGTTCGTCACCCTAAAATCGCGCGCCTGCGGGCCGGTGGTCGGGTACAAGATTGCGCTCACGACCGCCGCGATGCGTGCCATGGTCGGGCTGGACGACTCCATTGGCGGGGTCATGCACGAAAAGCAGGTCGTGCGCGGCCCCGCAACTGTGCGCGCCCCGGACTACGGGCGCCTCATCGTGGAGTTCGAGGTCGCGGCGCAGCTTGCGGCTGACCTGCCTCTGCAAGGGGCGCCGTACACGCGCAACTCTGTCGCCGCAGCCGTGGGTGCGCTGATGCCGGCATTCGAGCTCGCGGACGATCGCAATGCGGACTACAGGACGCTATCGACACAGGCCTACGGGCTCATTGCGGACAATGCCTGGAATGAAGGCGCCGTCCTTGGCGCAGCCGTCGAGGACTGGAGGGGAATCGACCTTGAAGCGATCCATGGCGTTGCCCGGATCAACGGCGAAATCGTCGGCGAAGGCTTTGGCCGGGATGTGATGGGGCATCCCCTCACCGCGCTGGCCTGGGTCGCGAACAACCTCGCGAAGCGCGGCAAGCACCTGCGCGCCGGGCAGTTCGTGATCACCGGGAGCCTCGTGACCTCGAAATTCCCCAAGGCGGGCGACACGCTGGGCTTCGAGCTCGGCGCCCTCGGCAGCGTGCAACTGCGGGTCGAGTAGTCAGGCGCCGCGCTCTTCCGGGAAACCCCGGAGGAGCTTGCGCCGCGCGAGGGCCAGCCCCGAACTGGCGGCCAATCCCAGTGCAGAGATCATCACCAGCGGCACGAACATGTCCACCGTGCGGAAAGACCGCGCCGCGCGCACCAGCAGGTGACCGAGACCGTCGGCCGACGAAATCATCTCCGCGAGAAACACGACGACGCTTGCGATCACCATGCCGATGCGAAACCCGGTGAGGATCGAAGGCATTGACGCCGGCAGGATGATCTTGAAGACGCAGGCGCGAGCCGAGGTGCCGGCAGCGCGCGCAGACCAGACCAGCCTGGGGTCGACCGACTGCGCCCCGTGGTAGGTGGCCAGCAGGATCGGGAAGATCGCGTCGGCGGCCACCAGTGCGATCTTGGACGCATGGTCGAATCCGAGGACCAGGATCAGCGCCGGGTACAACGCAATCTTGGGGATGGGCGCAATGACGCGGATGAGCGGTTCCAGGATGCGCGCGCCGGTGCGGCTGGTCGCGGCCAGCAGGCCGAGCCCGATACCAAGCACGGTCGCTATCGCCAGTCCGCCCGCCAAGCGGATCATCGTCTGGCCGACATGCTCCAGGAAGGTCTGGGTCTGCAGCAGTTCCCACAGGCGCGCAATGATCGCGCTTGGCGCGGGGAGCAGGACTTTTCTCACCAGGCCGGCCGCGCAGGCGGATTCCCATGCCGCGAGCACAATGGCAATCGGGTAGAGGGTGAGCGCAATCGACTTCAGCAGCCTGCCCATCAGGACTCTGCCACCGCAAGCTCGATGCGATGCGTCGACCAGAAGGTCAGTCGCTCGCGCAGCTTTTCGAACGCAAAGTCGAGCACGAACCCAATCGCAGAGATCACGATGATCATGACGTAGACGGCTTCGTACTGCGCCATGTCGAGTGAATTGAACAGCAGGTTCCCGGCCCCCGATTGTCGCGCGATCATTTCCGAGCTGACCATCACGATCAACGCCATCGCAAGGCCCACGCGGCAGCCCAGCAGCACTTCGGGCAAGGCCGACGGCAGCACGACCCGGAAGATCCTGGCGATATTCCCGGTGCCCATTGCCATGGCCGACCAGACCAGCTTTTCGTCGACGGCCCGGGCGCCCTGGTAGCTGTGGTACACGAGCGGCAGGCTGACCCCGAGGAAGATGACCAGCACCTTGGAGGTGTCGCCGACCCCGGCCCAGAGCATGATCACCGGCATCAGCGCAGCCTTGGGCACCGGGTAGATCACGGTGAGCAGCGGGTTGAAGAATCCGGCCACTGCGCGGCTGCGTCCCATGACGAGCCCCAGCGGGACGGCGAAGAGAAGCGCCAGCCCGAACCCCAGCGCCATGCGCTGCAGCGAGGCCCCTACGTCGAAGAGCGTTTCCTTCTGGAAGATGATTCCCGGCAGGGCGGCGAGCACGCGCGTGACAGGGGGCAGGCCCTCGATCGCCGCGAGTTGGGAGGCAACCTGCCATGCCATCATCAGACCGAGCAGCGAAAGCAGGGGCGGCACCCCGGGCAGCGCAGCCCAGTTTCCCGTGGTGGATTTCATTTGAGCGCGTTCTCCATCAGTCGCTCGATCTCGATCACGTACTCCTGGTAGCGGCGATTGAGCAGCAACTCCCTGCGCACACGAGGACGAGGCAGGTCGATGTCGATCAGCGCCTTCTGCCGCCCCGGGGATCCGGTCATCACGAACACGCGATCGGAGAGGTAGACCGCTTCGTCCACCGCGTGGGTGACGAACAGCACGGTCTTCCTGTCCAGCCCCCAGATGCTCAGCAGTTCGTTCTGCAGGACGGTCCGCGTGTGTGCGTCCAGCGCACCAAAAGGTTCATCCATGAGCAGGGTCTGCGGACCGTAGGCGAGGGTGCGCGCTATCGCTACCCGCTGTTTCATCCCGCCTGAGAGCTCCTTGGGATAGAACCCTTCAAAGCCCTTGAGGTGCACCAGTTCGAGCAATTGCGCTACGCGCGCCTCGGCTTCCTCGCGCGGCATGCCCTGTTCGAGCAAACCGTACATCACGTTGCCATGCACGGTTTTCCACGGGAACAGGGCGAACTCCTGGAACACCGGGCCGCGGTCGGGGCCCGGGCCGCTGACCGGCTTGCCATTGACGCGCACCTGGCCGCCCGTGCCCGGCACGAAGCCGCCGACGATGTAGAGCAGCGTCGACTTGCCGCAGCCCGACGGCCCGAGGATGGAGACAAACTCCCCCGCGGAGACCGTCAGTGAAATGTCGGCCAGGGCCTGGTGCGTCGCGCCGGTGGTGGTCGCGAAGGATTTTGACAGGCGGTCGATCTCGATCAAGCGGCTACTCCAGCGGTGCGGTTACGTCGTCACGACGGAACTGCTTCACATCGAGGGGCTTCTTGAGGAGGCCCGCCTGCTGGTAGAGGTCGAACATGGCCTGGATGCCGGCGAAATTGGGCCGGGCCCCAGGCTCGCGCGCAAAGTCGACCGGCTTGAGCAGGTAGGTGTCGAGTCCCGCCACCGGCGCCTTGGTGACCTCGGATACGACCTGCAGCGTTTCGTTGCGGTTGGCCAGCGCCTTCTTCATCCCGGCGGTCAGGTCGCGCACATAGCTCTTCGCCGCCTCGGGATTCTTGTCGACGAACTCCTTCTTGCACACCTCGATGATATGGACGATGTTCTGCTGGATGTCCGAGAGCGCGAACAGTTTCCGCAGGCCACCCTTGGCCTCGGCGCGCGCCGCAAAGGGCTGGATCATCACGCCGACGTCGACCCGACCTGAGCGGATCGCATCCTCGGAGGGCGGGAAGCCGGTTTCAACCAGCTTGATGTCCTTTTCCGGATCCAGGCCGTTTTTGCGCAGGAGCAGCGCCATGGGGTAATAGACGCCCGAGCCGTACACGTTGATGCCCACGGTCTTGCCTTTCATGTCGGCTACCGTCTTGATCGGCGATTCGGCCTTGACGGCCCAGTAGACCGAGAAGGATCCCGGCTTCTCACCGGCGTGCTGGGCAACGATATAGGCATTCAGGTCGCTCTCGACGGCGCCTTGCGCTAGCGAAAGCGGCGCCTGCGTCGAGCAGTCCAGCGCCCCTGCGGCCATGGCCTGCACCATCGGGGTCGTGCCTTGGAACTGGATGAATTCGATCTTGTAGGTCTTGCCGAGGTTCGGAAACTCCTGCGGCCGGCGCATCAGCCAGTACTTGGCCTCCTCGGCAGGGATCGTCCAGCCGACCCGGACCGTGGGAATCGACTGGGCCACGACGGGCAGGGCCGTGCTGGCAAGCAGTACCGCGGCAAGGGTGGTGCGGAGCAAGGTGCGTTTCATGTGTTCTCCTTTGGGTGTGTTTCGTTGAGCGCTGCGCCGGGCGGCCGCAGCATGTCCTGGTGGCGCAGCATCGCGAGCAGGCGGCCGAGCGCGTCTTTTCGGTAGGCATCGGTGTCCACATCGCGCCAGTCATAGAAGCCCTGGCCGCTGCGAACGCCATTGCGGCCTTCCTGCATGTAGCGGTCCACGATGCCAGGCGACCCGTAGCGCGGGTCATTCAGCGCCTGGGCAAGGTAGCGGCTGGCGTAGTAGAGGATGTCGTTGCCGCCGAAGTCGATGAACTCCACCACGCCCATCGAGGCATAGCGGAACCCCAGCCCATGCCGGGTCGCCTTGTCGATGTCTTCGGCCGTGGCCACACCCTGTTCGATCATGCGCGCCGCCTCGTTCATCAGCAGCGACTGCAGGCGCGGCACGATGAATCCCGGTGCCGCCGAGCAGACGACGGGAACCTTTCCCATCGATTCGAGCATGGCTTTCATGCTTTCCAGCGCGGCAGCATCCGTCCCGGCATGCGGGGACAATTCCACCAGGGGAACGAGGTAGGCGGGATTCAGCCAATGCGCATTGAGGAAGCGGGCAGGATCCGAAACGTAAGCGGCGAGGGCGCCTGAGAGGAATGTCGAGGTGGTTGAAGCCAGTATCGTTCCGGGAGCGAGAAGCGGGCAGGCGAATGCAAAGGCCTCGCGCTTGGCCTCCAGGACCTCCGGCACCCCTTCGAAAACGATCTTTGCTTCGCGCAGGGCCGCGGCTGCACCGTCCCGTGGGACGAACCGCACACGCGCGAGGATCTCAGCGCACGCCGAGTCCTCGAAGGCGCCGAGTCCGGCCAGCGCGCGCAGGTTGGAATCGATTTCCGCCAGGGCTTCCGCCTCGAGCCTGCGGGCGTCTTCGGCGGAACGTTGCTTGATATCCACCAGCAGGACCGGGTGCCCCGCATAGGCGAAGGCATGCGCGATGCCTCGCCCCATGCGGCCGGCACCGAGCGAGGCCACCAGGGCGGGAGCGGCCATGCTCAGAGACCCTCCTTCAGCAGTCTCTGCATTCCGGCGACGTCGAGTGTATCGAGGCCCAGCGCCTGCAGCGTCCGGGGGCCGCGCATGAAATCGGCGCCACACACTGCGCCGCCCATCGCCAGCAGGCCCTCGGCAACGGGGACGGGCACGCCCGCCCAGCGCGCGACCGAGACCAGGAAGGCCAACCCATACTCCACGTCTTCGCGCATGTAGCGGTGCGTGGTCAGGTCGATCTTCTCGCGCCAGTCGCCGCTGTCCACGAGCTTGTCGTGGGCGTTGCCGTACATCCAGCGGTCGCTCTCGTAGTGATCGCGCAGGGGAAAATGGTAGCCGCCGTAGCCGAGCGCCTCGCGCACGGCCATGCGCTCGCCGTCGAGCCGGTCGGTGACGCGGCGGATCGCCACCTGCGTGCCTTCATTGTGGATGTCCCACTTGTCGAAGTGCTGCAGCGGCCCGGCGTTCATCAGGATCAGCGGCGGATGGATGATGGGGCCTGCGTTCATCAAAGCGCCGGACAGTGCGTCTTCGATCGGCTCCACGCTCGGATAGGCGCCCGCGACGATCTTGAGCGCCCGCAGCGAGTCCATCGAAGGGAACACGCCGGTCGGCAGGCGCGTGGCACGGATGGTGATGGCCACTTCGGCCGGGCCATGGAGCCGCGTGAGGTAGGGCAGGGTGCCGGTTTCGGCGAACGAGACTTGCGCGCGACAGCCCGCATCGCGCATGACCCGGGCCATGACATAGCTGCCGAAGGTGCCGGGCGGCAGGAACACCACCTGGCCGTCTTCGACGCAGGAGGCAAGTTGGCCCGCGATGTCGGCCTGTGCAAACGCCGGCGCCGGCAGGACCAGCAGTTCCGCGCCCTTCACGGCCTCGGCCAGGTGGCTGGTGGCGAGCGCAAGTTTCACCTCGCGGCGGCCCTTGAAATCCTTGAGCGTCAGGCGTCCCGAAGCAAGCACCGGCGCAAATGCGGCTGCATCGCGCCGCCAGAAACGAACCTCGTGCCCTTGTTCAGTGAGGTCGGCCGCCGCTGCGTGGCTGCCGTTGCCCCCTCCGAGTACCGCAATCCTCATAGTCCTATCCTGTGACGAGTTTCTTGAGTTCAAATTTTTGAACTTTACCCATGGCATTTTTCGGTAGCGCTTCGAAAAACACGACGCGCCGCGGGTGCTTGTAGCGCGCGAGGCGATCCTTGAACAATGCGAGGACGCCTGCTTCGTCCAACCGGGCGCCCGGCTTCCTGACGATCACGGCGCACGCGGACTCGCCCCATTTTTCGTCTTCGATGCCAATGACCGCGCTCTCGGCAATCGCGGGACAATCGGCGAGCACGTTCTCGAGTTCGGCCGGGTGGATGTTTTCGCCGCCGGAAATGATCAGGTCCTTCGAACGCCCGTCGATCCACAGGAACCCGTCCTCGTCCCAACGGCCGAGGTCCCCGGTCCGGAACCAACCGTCCTCCGCAAAAGCCGCCGCAGTGGCCTCGGGGTTGTTCCAGTAGCGGCGCATGACGTTCGGGCCACGCACCTGCACTTCGTGATCCACGATCCTGACTTCGCAATGCAGGGCCGCCTTGCCGGCACTGCCCGGCCGGGCATAGGCATCGTGGGCCATCAGCACCGCCGCGAGAGGCGCCGTTTCGGTGGCGCCGTAGATCTGCCCGACCGGCACTTTGCGTGCGTGGAAGGCACGGATCAGCGACTCGGGCACCACCATCGATCCGGTATTCAGCATGCGCAGGGACGACAGGTCGGTCTTCTCCCAGTCGGGATGCCCGATCACGGCCTGCATCGTCGCCGGCACCAGAAGCGACAGCGTTGGCTTGCGCGTGGCCACATCGGCGAGCCACTGCCCCGGCTCGAAGCGCTTCTGCAACGTGACCGTCGCGCCGGCGAGCAGGGCGGGCAAGGTCTGGTTGTTGAGGCCGCCGACGTGGAACATCGGCAACGGCGAGAGCACATGGTCGTCCTGGCGCAGGTCGTGCGCATGGATCGAATTGAGCCCGTTCCACAGCAGGGCCGATTGCGTGAGCACTGCGCCTTTAGGCGCAGCCGTGGTGCCGGAGGTATAGACGATCAGCACTTCGGCGTCATCTGACCCGGTGAGACTGGGGTCCGCTTCCGGCAACGCCGCGCCCATGGCGTGCCTCGTATCCACCGGCAACTCTGCAGCGTGCTGGGCAAACTCAGGTTCGAAAAAGAGCAGCACGGGCGCGCAGTCGGCGAGGATGACTTTGTGCTCGTGCACGGTCAGCCGCCAGTTGAGCGGAACGAGAATCGCACCGAGCCGGGCCGCCGCGAAGAGCAGCACGAGCATATCCGGGTGGTTGTAGCCGAGGAAGGCGATGCGATCCCCGTGGCTGATCCCGGCGCCGGCCAGTTGCCGAGTGGTCCGCTCCGTGCGCCGCCAGAGTTCCGCGTACGAAATGTCCTCGCCGTGGAAATGGCAGGCCGTGCGTCCGGGCGTGTGGTCCGCCCAGCGCTCAACGATGCGCGAAAGGTTCAATCGTCTTTTTCGCCGGACTCGTACAGCGCCTCGCGGCCGATGCGGTCGAGGCACAGCTCCGCGGTCCACGGCAGCATCAGCGCGCCGCACCGCGAGTCGCGATAGAGGCGCTCGAGCGGCAGGCTCTTCAGCATCGACTGGCCGCCGCACGTGCGGATCGCAAGGCGGCAAAGGTCGTTGGCGTTTTCCATGATCGTGTATTGGGTCGCGTAGGCGCGCAGGCGCGCATCCTTGGGCGGATCGACGCGCGCATCGTCGAGCATGCGCAGGAAGAGCGCCCGCGTCTGCTCGAGCTTCACGAACATCTCCGCAACCGCGATCTGCTTGGTGGGATACATGCGCCGCTTGACCGGGGGCATGCCTGGAACCTCGCCGCGAAGGTACTTGATCGTGAACTCGTAGGCCGCGATCGCGATGCCCATGTAGGTCGGCGACAGGGTGGTGAACATGTGCGGCCAGCGGCTCGCAGCCTGGAAATACACGCCGCGCGGCATCATCGCTGCGTCGTCCGGCACGAACAGGTCCTTGAAGACCAGCGTGCGCGACACCGTGCCGCGCATGCCGAGCGGATCCCACTCGCCGGTGATCGTCAGGCCGGGCGAATTGCCGGGGACAGCCATGTAGAGCGTGTCGCGCATCGAGAGGTTCGGTTTTTCCTCCGTGCAAAGCACACCGTAGTAATCCGCAGCCCCCGACAACGACGCGAAAATCTTCCGGCCATTGATCTTCCAGCCGCCGTCCACCTTGGTGGCAAGGGTACCGAATGGCGCCTTGCCCGCAGCGGCTGCGCTGCC
>CAMAXP010000033.1 GCA_945862265.1 Bordetella parapertussis | reverse complement strand
CTGCCTGATTGAAGTGGTCTGCGATCTGAAGGTCAGTCCAACCCAAGTGCTTGAGCGACTGAACTGAGTGAAACAGTTTCTCGTGGTAGGGACTCAGTGGACGGATGTCCAGAGTCAGTGGATCTGAGCAAAGACTGAGGTGCTTTGGTCCACCACTGCCGGGGTTCTCCGGCAGAGGTCCTATCGGGACTATTCCACCGTGACGGAAGCCGTCTGCTCGTATGTACTTTTGAGCATCATTTATCGCCATCCTCGAGCGTCTTTTTTTTGGACTCTGACACTTGCTTGATCCTTTCCATCAAAGATCAAATACTCCTTACGACCACCTATTTTCTTGCCTGTGTATTTGATTCCATCTTCGATGATTGGCATCTGAAGATGAATCAATAACTCGTGTTCTTTTTCAGCGTCATGACAAAGAACGTCAATGTGACTGACTAGCCCACTCAAGTAATTGTGCTTTGCTTGATCGCTCAACTGATCCAACTTTTCGATCTCGTCGCCGAAATCCTTCAGCCAATATACCCACTTGTTTGCCTCAGAAGTTCCTTTTAGCTCAGTGCGCGCCTTCGTAATGCTTTCGTCGAGCTTTTGCAATTCCTCAGTCAGACGCTTGACCATCGTTTTATAGGCAACAGTGCTTACCTTACGCAACAAGTGATTTGCCTCGACGTTGCCAAGCGTCTCGCTCAACGTCTTGTGCTCGCGTTGTAACTTCGTTAGTTGACCTTCTAGCTTTTTCGCTTGTAAAGCTGGCGCTTGAACAAGCCCATGTTCTTTCAAGACGCGATTCTTTACCTGTTCTTTCAGATGACTTGAGTTACTGTGAACCGCCTTGATGAAGTCCCACACTACTTTATTTGTCTGCTCAATGTTCATCGAACGCGTAAATCCACAATTCTTCCCTCGCTGCCACGCTGATTGCGTACCACCCTTATTTGCCCACTCTCGCTCTTTGTTCGGACAGTAGTAGATTGAGACGCCACCATTTGCCTTGCGCGCACTTATCGCTCTGCCACAGTGACCGCAATGCATGAAGTCACGTAGAAGATAGAAATTCTTGGTGGTTGCGTTACGTTGTAGCTGACGCTTGGCAGACGCTGCTCGCGTTTGTTGCGCTGAAACCCACGTCAAATTGTCCACGATACGTGGACAATCAACTTTTACTGTCTGAGCTGATTTCTTGTCAGTGTATTGGTAGTAACCATCGTAGTGCGTGTTTGATATCAGAGCATTGATCGAACCAAGACTCCAAAGTCCTTTACGTCGAGGCAGTACGCCATTAGCTTCTAGAAGCTGCTTGATATTGGCAATACTCGTCTTCTTAATAATCTCTTTGAAGATACGCTTGACCCATCTCGCTTCGCTTTCTCTGACTGCCAACTTGCCTTCAACAATCTCGTAGCCATACGTCGGCGGTCCTCCATGCCACTGCCCCATCTTTACTTTGTTCAGTTTGCCTAAACGCGTTCGCTCCATGCGCACTGCGTTTTCGTGTCCTGCCATAGCGTCCATGATCTGCTTAAGCAGCATGTCGCTAGGATTAGAAAGATTGTATTTGCCTTCGTTTGTGTAGAGCGTTACGCCGTGTTTTTGACATGCGTAGCGAATCACTGACGCTACATGATCGTTACGCGAGAGACGCGATTGATCGTAGACCCACAGATGCTTGATCTGCCCTTTGTTGATTTCGACCAATAGCTCACTTAGAACGGGACGATTGAGAAGATCTTCGTGATGCGAACTAGCTCCGCCTTCGTTCCAATGCTTAAGATTGAAAGCCAATTCACTCGCGCGCTTCGTGCCTAGTTCTAGTTGCGTTTCAAGCGAAGTCCCTTCGACTTTCTGCGCCTCAGTCGATACACGCGTGTAAACGTGAAGAGTTTCAGCAGAAGAGATTTTCGGATCCATCTATACTTTTATAGTTACTCAGTTCAACGAAGAAAATGAAGTTCGACTGAGTGCAACTGTATAGCCGAAGACGTTCTTTTCCTAGCCTCCTGCTATGGAAAATGGCGCTTACAGTGCGGTTTTCTTTGGACGATTTGCCGCAGCCATTCTCTTCTGTGCCTTGTCCAATGACTGCCTTGCGACCTCTTGCTTTTTTTGCGCCTGAAGTTTTTTTGCTTGGTCAGCAAGAGACTTAACGCGCAATTCCGCTGCAGATAGCGTCTTCGTGCCTCCTTCCATCTCAGCGATCTGAGAAGTCTCAAGCACTGCAAGCACGTTTCCTTCCCCAAAGATGCGCGTCATGATGGCACGAGCTTGCATCTGCCCATCTGCTTGAATTGGTGTCTTAGTCGTTGTTACGTTTGAGCCATTCTTGACCCTCACCGTTGCAATGAAAGTCTTCAGTCCCGCTACTTCGTCGATTCGCATGTGAGTATTTAGCTTTCTTTCTTTATTTCTCTCTTTCAGATGATTTGCATTTTTAATAATTAATACGCTACTTGTAAGCAGTGAAAAATTTAACCAAGTCAGAGAATGAGTTAAGTTGCCCTTTCAACTTACCACCCTCTTCTGTAAACATGTCAAACGCGTCCTGATCAACATATACAAAGTCAAACTTGACGTTACTGTGAGTCGCGTTGACATCTTCACACCACTGTTTTAAGCGCCTGACTTTCAATGGATCATCTAAGTCTTCGAGACCCTTAGTTTCAATTACATAGACTTCAGTTCCAGACAATTTAACAATAAAGTCAGGATAGTAGTTTGCAATATTCCCAGTCGCATCGACATAGTCAATCTTGAAGTTCAATGCGAAGTAGTTCTTGGCGTAAGAAACAACGTCTGGGCACTTTTCTAAGAACTGCGCGAAGCGAAGTTCAAGAACACTATCACCAACAATCTTGTTGAAGACAGACTTCTTTGCTGGAAGATTCTTCTGATCCTTAACAACAAAAGGACGCATGTTTCTAATCTTGATCGTGTCTCTTATCTCTGCGTTACCAACATCACGGACAGTCAAATTATTGATAGCTTTTTTAAACACATCGAAAATTGCTCTTGATGCGTTAGGCTCTGAAAGATTTCGAATAGTGTTGGCGTCTTCTAAGGTAACTTTTTGACCAAATAACTTGTACTCTACAAATTCTTGAATCTTTGGGTAAAGCAGGTCGTAAGCCGCATAGAGTCGCAAGTCTTTCAAGACAGCTTGGGCAAAGTGTCCAATTACGCTTCGATAATCACTAGCAAATGCGCCTTCCAGCATTGTTGTGTGAGTTATTTCATTTGTTGTTATGTCTCTAAAGACAATCTGTCGCTGCTCTTCTTCAGTGAATTCACGATACTCACAGACCTCAAACTCAAATGTGTCTAGGTCAAGTTCATCAAGATTCTTGTACTCTCGTATGCTACGTGGCGAAAGAACTGGAATCTCAATGTCTAGTTCGTCTAAATCTTTGTCATCATCTGCGTCGTCGACCTCAATAATCATGGGACCTATTGCTTTAGTACCAGCACCCATCGGACGCTTCTCAAGTTCAACGCCCTCTGTTTGAATTGTTTCAACAAAGTCCATGAATGCTTGCGTACCAACCACACTCACATATTCTTCGGCTTCTGAACTTGGATACATTCTCCTAAGACCTCGACCAAGCGTTTGTTCAGGAAGGATCTTTGCTTGAGAAGCAAATGCTCGAAGTCCAACAATGGTCGTAACATTTCTAACGTCCCAACCCTCCTTAAGCATGAGAACTGACACTACTGCTTTGTATGGGCTGGAGAAGGAATCAATCTTGTTTGCTTGATCTCTGAGCAAAGTTAATTCCTCTTTTGATGCTTTAGACGAAGGGTTATCGTCAATTTCACCATTTTTATTAGTGTGAATCGTTAGGACAGCACCTTTCAGTTCAGGAAATGTCTGCTCAAGGTATTCCGCAACAGCATCGCAGTTCTTTGTGTCGTCCGTCATGATGAACAGCACAGCTTTCTTCCCGAGCTTTTCATGCTCTGGATAAACCTTACGCCACTCAGTCACCCCTAGATTGATGTAATCAGAATACTTCTCTGTATAAACCGAACTCTGCTTTTCATTTAACTTGGCTCGACTTGGTGGATCAGGTAAGACAGGATGCTTAACTACGTTTTGGCGAATCGCCTCTACGAGTGGGTAGTCAGCAATTGTCTGAACAAATATTGCTCCATTAGAGTGTTTAGGAGTTGCTGTAACGTCAATTTGTAACGATAGTTGTGACCCTTTTTGTTTCAACTTGTTATGAATGTCACCAATAGACTTGAACCACGCCAGCTTACTATCGTGGATGTGATGGGCTTCATCGTTGATTACAACCAGTTCATCGATATCACGAATTATTTTTCCTAAGTCTACCGATGAGTCGTTTGTTTTTCCTTTTGGCTTGTTACCAAAATAATAGTCCATACTATTTTCGTCATTCTCAGTTGGAAGAACGCTTTTATCGTCGTAGACACGATGAATATTCGTAAGAAAAATGTTCCCTGTAGGTGAGATTGGTCCAACTTCATCTTGAATGTGAAGTGTCAATTGAAAGTCTGACTTCCATTCTCTACCATCAAATCCGTTGTCTGGTACGACTGGATCTTCTTCAAAAATCTTAAGCCCATCAAAGTCTTTTCTAATCCTGTCAAGAACAATGATGTTTGGAGTAATTAACAAGAAGTTTTTAGAAAGGTCTGAACCTTCTTCATACTTCTTGTGGAAGAACGACCAAGCGAGTAGCAAACTCATTGTTTTTGTTTTGCCACTACCAGTTGCCATCTTGATGACATACCTTCTCCAAGTCTCTTCTATGAGTCTTGGAGTTACAACACCTCTAGTATCAAATCGAAGCAAATCTTGCTTGTCTGCTACTTGAATGATTTCATGCAAGAAGATGACTGTTTCAACTGACTCTCTTTGTGCAAAGTAGTATTGGAAATTACCAATTGTTCCGTCCGCTTGTGGCATCGGATGAGAAGTGTCAAACCACCATGTCAGTAATGACTTTGTTGTTGCGCTGACACCTTCGTAATTTCTATTTCTCCAGTCAAAGACACGCCTACGTAATTCATGCACAAGCGGAGGGAGCAATTTTTCAAATGAAGACTCACGCAACGATTCATCTGCTGGAAACCATCTCACATCTGGGGTGAGAATTTCGTGAGGAGACAGGGGAAAGTTCGGATGAATTGCCATTACCGCTTCTCCCCAATAGTGACTGTAATGACTTTCATCGTGTCATTGCCAAAAATGTCAACGACTTTGATTGCGACTTTGCGCTTGCCTGGGGGTAGTTCTTTGAAAATTGACTTCAACTCAATTGTTCGGTCTTGCCGAGTTCTGAAAGATTGCCATTCATTTTCAAATATGAAATCGCCTGTCCAAGTGTCCTTGTCTTCACCAGTCTTCTTGTCCTTGATGCGAACAGTCTCTTTTCGATTGGTGAAGTCGAAATCGATTGACCAGTAGTCAATCCAGTCGTGCCAATTCTTCGTAAGCAGTTCACGCTTGTTGACCAAGCCGTCTTTGTCTTTGCTGATTTTTATGACTTGCCCGTTTTCAACTACAACTTGACTACCACCGTTTTTGAGATTTTCTTCAGTGATGGAGGTGATTCCCTGTGTATAAAAGACTGAGTAATTTGTTAGTTCGACTGCGAGTGATAGACCGTTGAAATGCGCCTTGACTTCAATGTATGCAACATCGTGAAACCGTGCTTCACCTCTATCTATTGCTCTCTTGTCAAAGACTTCTTTTGGAATGTGCTTCAGAACTAAGTCGACCCCTCTAGAGGAAGCATCATCCTGAATGCTTGGGAACAGTCCCATCTCGAATTCAAAAGCAACCAAGTCAACCTTCGTTACCCCCTTCTCGACACATTCGGCGACTACTTGCTCTGCGAAGAGTCTTGAGACTGGCAAATTTACTGGACCAATAGCGACAATTCGGTTCTGCTTTTTGCCACGAAAAGTTCTAAATCCCGAGACAGGCTCTGCTTTGTATGCATTGAGAATCAGAGTGTTGAAAGCAAGTTCTTTGTTTCGTTCAATTTGAGAATTTGACTTTGCATCAAGGTCATCCAAGCCAGAAACGAAGAATTGCCGTTCATATTTGCCAAGGTTAAGAATTTCAAATGCACGGAAATCTTTAGCCTCGGCTTTTAGCTCTCTTTGGACATTTATCAATCGCTTTCTAGCCGTATGAATTGAGAACTTTCCCAAGTCTGATGTAATCCATTTTCTTCCCAACTTTTCTGCTACAGCCGCAGTAGTTCCACTTCCGCAGAAAAAATCAGCCACCAAATCACCTTGATTGCTGCTCGCCTTGATAATTCTCTCTAGAAGAGGTTCAGGCTTTTGTGTTGGGTAGTCAACTCTTTCAATGGCTGCAGATTGTATTGATTGAATATCTGTCCATACATCTTCAGGTAGCTTGCCCTCATCCAAATAGTATCGATATAATTTCTTTTTCCCCGTTCCCCATTTTTCGACATACTGCCTTCCATTTTCGTCAGCTCCCATCCTGCCACCATAATTTTTCCCTGAAGAATCTTGTTTATGCGGTGTAAATGGTAATCTAACTGCACTTTCATTGAAAAATGGATTTTCATTCTTTCCGTACAACCAAATAGTGTTATGTTTTTTACCAAAATATGATGTCCCTTTTCCGCCCTGGCTGAAATACCATATTATTTCATTTATCAAATTAGATTGTCCAAAAACTTCATCGAGAACTTGTCGCATTACTGCTGTAACACGCCAGTCGCAATGAACATAAATGCTTCCGTCTTTTGCTAATAAATCTCGCATTAATATTAGGCGCTCATAAATCATTGAAAGAAATGAATCAGTACCTTTGCCCCATGTATCTCTATAGGCTATTTCCTCTAATACATTGGGCTCTTTTGAAAGCTTTTCATCACCGATTTCGACTTCCATCGTGAAATCAGCACCAACATCAAATGGTGGATCAATATAGATTAATTTGATTCCACCATTTGCTTCAATCTCATCACGAAGTGGACCACTCTTAAGCGAAGACAATACAAACTTGTTGTCACCCCAAATCAGTTTATTTGTCCAACCTTTCAGTTGTCGCCCAGTTTCCAAGTCAAAAAGTTCTGGTTGGATACGCATGTCAACTTCAGCTCTAGGCTCATCAACATGCTCAATAGTCTGGAAGGGCATAACTACATTAGTGACTTCTTGAGACTTTCCATTCCATACGAGTTCAATTTCCCGCTCGTCTCCGAACAACATAAAGCGGTACTTATCAGGAAGAGTCTTACCCTCCTCTAGAAGTTTAGTAATGTCACGTATTTCGTTGTCTGTGAGCTTCATTCTTTAGTCCTTAGGTTGCTCATTCTTTTAGCTCCTCGATCATTTTTATGTATGAACAGTGCTTCGACAACGGATTAGTTCTGGCAAACTTTACTTATTAAATCGATCCTTCACTGCCTCACTCGCAGTAGCCATCTGAGCGTCAAGCTCGCCCATTTCGCATGCTTTCTTCAGCGTCTCCAAGACTGAGATCAACTCAGTCTCGTTAGCGACTTCAACTGAATTCTTGCCCTTAGCGAAGTCGAGTACTTTTGTTCCGTATTTGAGCTGAACGCAAGTCTTACCGCTCTCAGCACGAAACCACCACGGACGCACTTTACGCGTCTGCTCGACGCTCGTCACTTCGCCCGTGATTCGATCCTTCACGTTACGCACTCGTGTAGCCACGTACGTCTTGCCCTCTTTCATCGCCTTAGCTAGTTCGATTTGATCTGCGAGCTTCGCAGCGAGCTTGTTTCTGCGAAATTGGACAGGCGACATCACGTTGATACGTACTGCTGCGACAAGCTTCAAGCTATTCAATGCACTCATGGTCAATCTCCTTTTGTTTGAGTGCATTCACTGTATTGCCATGCCCAATTCATTCCTATCCGTTCATCGCCAAATAGCTTTGCTTTTTTATTCCTTCTCTTTGGTTAGGCATAAATAACTGTGACGCAGACTAGATCATCAGTTGGGCGCCATTGCTTTCCACTAATAAACGCGCCGCATCACGCAGTTGATTTGATGCCCTAGACCTGGTCATTGATGTTCACAGGGATGGAAACTTCGAGTAGTGGCGAAGACTTGCAATCACTATCTGCAGTATTGGACGCTGTTCGAGATCGCCATCGAACTGATGCAAGGGGAAATATCTAGGCGCGAAGATGACAGCTTGTACAGCTGTGCGTCATAAGCAAGAAATGCTCACACAGCAACTTGCGACTTTGCAGTGGTTGGCACTTCGGCTACTGCAAGATAGTTGCGTTTCATCAGCAGCACGTAAAAGGAGATAGCGAAACTGCCCTTCACCTTGTTCTACTTGAGGTTGTGCTGAAGTGCTCGTGGTAAGAACTCAGCAAATAAATCTTCCACTTATTGGGCCTTGTTGCTTAAGGCTCAGTGTGGGTCGAATCTTGCAAATGGGGTAAGAAGTTCTAAGACACATAGTTTCAGCCAATTACAAACCCATAGATTCCGAGTCTAGGAAAGAATGATTGAAAAGAAAGCTGCAAGAAAACGTAGTTTTCGCAGCAGCTACTGAGTGCGAAGCGCTCAGTTCAAGAATGATGAACGCTGTAGTAGAAAAAGCATTTAATTCTGCACAGAGCTATGGGCTCAAGTCGAAGTCAGCTACTCCGTTCTGCCCTACCCAAGAACTATTTGCATCTGCACTTCAGATCGACTGACTTGCGAGCAATCACGCTGCGCCCTAGAACTGCTCAGGACCGCACAGGACCAACGCAACGCGTGGATCTGTAGTCTGAGATCAATTCAGATGTGGATTCGTCTCAGCGCGATTCGAGCTGAATACCAAAGCTCCTACATAATATATTTGGTATATCTGTAAGCCATTGATAAACGGAAGGAACATATTTTTCGCCTTGAGGCTTCTCCGATCGAATCAAAGGGTTCACACTAAATACATAGCAAGTCTTTGATTACTAGGAGATCTAAATGTCACAAGCGAAGGTTCTGAACGAGAAAGAGGTGCGTCGTGTTCTGCTCTACATGGCTGCTCACAAACACGGTGCGCGTAACAAAGCGATGTTTCTGTCCACACATCTCGCAGGAATGCGAATTGGAGAGGTCGCATCGCTGCGTCTGTGCGATGTACTGAATTCAGATGGGTCGATTCTTGACGAAATCAGACTTTCTGCAAGTCAGACGAAAGGTGATCGTGCTCGGACTGTTCTTCTGCCGAAGCGCTTGCAAGAAGAGCTTCATGCGTATCTGTCAGCGCGCTTCAAGCTGAAGGATTTGAAAGCAGTCACTATGACTGACACAACTAGGGCGCTTTTCTGTACTCAGAAGCATCCAGATCGTGGCTTTACGCCAAATACAGCAGCACAGCTTATGCACTACATCTACAAGAGGGCTGGAATCGTAGGAGCTAGCTCGCACAGTGGGCGCCGCAGTTTTATCACATTGCTTGCGAGCAAAGGCGCGAATGTGCGCGTGCTAATGGAATTGGCAGGGCACAAAAATTTGGCTACAACTCAGCGATACATCGATCTCAATCCTGCAATGCTGCGCACCACAGTCGAGATGATCTAGTCCACGTCACCTCAGAATGTCGTTTTGAACGACATTCTCGCCCTCCAAAGATGTCGTTTTGAACGACATCTTGAGCGGATCTAGGGGAAAACGCCCTTCCCCACGTTCTCGACTACTGTCTTTGCCCTCGTATACGATCTGCTGACTGCCACAGTCATCGAGTTTGCTTTATCTGCATCACGCTTCTTCATTTTGATATCTAGTGCTGTGGGCAGTGCAGTACGAACAAGCTTTAGCTCAACTCCCATTTCGTAGTACGTCTTCTTTTCGTCAGCCTTCTTGCTCGCTTCTATAGCGTCGTACACAGCAAGATCGGTCTTCAGACTGTTCACATTGAAGTTTCGCGCTAGAGGGTATCGCGCATCGCTTGTCTCTCGTCCCTTCAGCGCGAGACGACCTGGTCCTCTCGTGTGTCTCTTTCTTAGCAACGCGAGCAGTCGTTTCTGCAAGTAGCGCTTGCTCCATTCTAGGGGTATGGCGACGATCAACGTCGAATCGCTACGCCACTCATCTAGCCATTCGTCTTTGCTCTTCAGCTCGATCACGCCATGAACTGACTGCTGCTCAGCGAATAGCTCGCGACCTCGCTCTCCTTCAGTCCACCACGCTTTGAAGTCATCGCCTCTGACATCTCCAAAGTCAGCGTAAAGCTTTTCGAGCTTTCCCCTCCCACCACGCTTACAGCACGCGATGTATTGCTTGCTTCTCTTCAGATACGCCCACCACCAATAGTAGGGACTGACTTGCTGATCTTTGAGAGGGCGTGGGTTCTTCTTCATTCCAAAGCGTGGGGTGACTCCTTTGAATTTTCTAGCCCTTTTTTGTTCTATTTTTCTTATCACCTTAATAGTCTCCATTAGATGGAAATGGGAAATACAGTCATACGTCTATAGAATGTACATGTGATCTGATCAATACCGCATCAGACACATTTAGAAAGGAAATACCATGAAAGTCGCAATTAAAGAAGCAGTTAGCAACGCAGTCGCTCAAGAGAATATTCCTAGCGTGACTGTCCCCACCAACGTCTCAGTGAAGCTCACTTACGACCTAGAAGGTCATGCGTCGCTCACAGAGGCTGTTGGGGCAGCAGTTAAGCTCAGCACTATCGTTCAAGAGCGTAAGCATTGGGAGACTAACGCGTATCGCACGAGCAATCAGCAGCTATATGGAATTCTCTCGCAGTGCTATGCGTTCTATCACGCAATGGGTCAGAGCAATGACTCAGCTAAGGCTCTTCGCGCTGAACTCAAGACGTTCTGCGAGACAAACGCAATCAAGTGCAAGAGTGGCACTCATGGCATCGTCAAGGTCGTCAAGTGCGTCTTCTTCGATGACACGCAGAGCATTGATCGAAGTCGCATCAGCACTTACAGCTTGGCTCTGCGTTGCGCTCTCGACAAGAAGATTGCTGTCGATGATCTCGCAGCATTCATTGAAAAGCATGGTGGCGTGCAAGAACTCCGTCGTTCCAAAACGCCAAATTCGCTATCTCCTGTTGATCGTGCTGAACGCGCTCGCACTGCGATTCAGACAGCAGTTGCGTTGACATCTATTCGCGATGAAGAAGTTTCAAAACGCATTGATGTCACTGACTACGATCAAGCGTTGCTCGCGATTCTTGTAATGCGCGCTAGTGGCGAATTCGAAATTCATGGCGTCGTCAAGAACAAGACTGCGATCAAGGCTGCGCTAATCGCTTATCACAACGAATCGTCGCTCGGCAATTCTGCTGCTGCGTCTGCTTAATTAAAAGCTACACGTGGTACAGCTCACGCTGTATCACGCTACTTCAATCAAGGAATTTATATGTCTCAAATTACTTTTACTCCTACAAGTCTTAATGACTTTTCATTCAGTAGCTCTAAGACTGCGAAGATTCTTAACGCGATTGTCAATCGTACGATGCCATTTCCAGAAAGTGGAACGACTGGAATTTTGCTATATGGCTCATATGGCACGGGCAAGACGACGCTTGCGACGCTATTGCCCGAGCTTATTGATCAAGCTTATGGTGGTGGTGGCTCGTTTAAGAGCGTGTTCCCATGCAAGCAAGGCAAGGAAGGCGAAGCGCAAGTCGCTCTGGTCCAAAAGCTAGCGTTGAACTCGCCATTCAGTCCGAGTGGGCTTAGCTTTGTCGTGCTTGATGAAGTTAACAATCTCTCTAAGAGTGCACAACGTTCTCTTCAATCAGCGATGAACAAAAATTACGTGTGTTTTGTGTTAACCACGAACTTCATTACTGAGGTAAACGACGCGATTAAAGATCGCTCTCATGTGCTTGAAATGAACGCACCACCATTGGCAGCGTGTCTTTCTTATGTGCGTGGCGTGGCTAACGATTCATCTTGGACTAACGCAACAGACAATGAGCTTATCGCGCTAGCTAGGAGATCGAATGGCAGTTATAGAGATATGGCGAAGCGAGTGCGCGCTGAGTCGTTTGCGAAAACTGCTTGATCGAGAATGTCGTTTTGAACGACAAGTGAGAGAGAGTGCTACGTAGGCGCTCTCTCTTTTTTGCTTCTCGCTACTTTCTTTTCCTTATTTTTTGCACTCGTCTTCTTCTTGTGCTTCTGCGATTGCAGCGCCACTACGTTCATCTCGCCTTGCAGATGGCTCAGATAAAAGCGTTCAAGCATATCGACGCTATATCGACTCAAACCACTTTGAATTGATTATCACTGACTCCACTGCTTTTACTTCTACCCCTAGTCGCAATTGCTTCAACAGATCGCATAAGCTTTCGCCATCAATTAGATCAATGGCTGGTGCACCATCGCGCGTTGCCTCGTTCTTTGCGTCAGCAGTAAACGTTCCAGTTGTTACGATTAATCCTTTGTCGCAACGTCCTTGCATTGCGCCACGAAAGTCGCGCACTGCTCCAGCGGAAACGCTGCCTTTATATCGTTTGCATTGAAAAAGAATCGTGAACGAAACAAGATTTACGCGAAGGATTCCAATTCCATCGATTCCACCATCACCGCTCTTTCCTTTGACCTCAACTTTCGTAAATCCCGCTTCACGTAACAATCTCTGAGATAGACGCTCGAATGCATCAGGAGTTATTTTGCGAAGGGCGCTGAGTAGTTCTTCTTTCCAATCTAGAACTCCGTTGCCGTTTTCATCTGCTTCACTATCGTTTTCGCTTTTAGTTGCATTCTTTGCTTCGCGAGCGAGTTTGTCTTGCTTTCTTACTTCGCCAGGAACTTTGGCGCAATCATCTTGCGTGTAGTTCTTTCCTACTTCCGTAACTGTCCAAATTCCACGCGTGCTGTTGTCTACTGCGCCCACGCGCTTTAGATATGTACGCGCCCAAGCCAATCGATATTCAAGTGCAGTCATGCTGTGATTCAAGTGCATTGCAGTTGCAGCAGTTTGGGATATGTTTTCTAGTCCGATCACTTTATTAACGATTTCTTCGATCGTTCCAGACCCACCTAAAGCGTTTAGTGCCTTGATCGTGGGAAAGATTAGTTCGTCGTAGCTTGGTACATCTTTAGACGCATCGTCAGTGGAAGCGAGATCATTTTCAGACTTCGATTTTTTTGCCATTATTTCTCCACTGCGTTGTTAAGCGGACGCGTGTTTTTCAATACGCAAGTTTGCGCATTTCTAGCTAGCGTCTGAGTGTCAATGCCTTATCGTACATCTAGCTGCACAAGTCTCGCCTTCGCCTTTGTAGCCAATCTACGCTTTCTCGACGTTCCCTTCTTGAATATCGAGTAAACGTGCTGCGCTGACAGCACCAACCCCTTGCTCGACAGAACGCCTTCTTCCCTAAGCGTCTTCGCAATTCTCAGAAACGATAGTCCACGACCAAGCCTTAGCTCAGTAACTCGCTTTAGTAGCTGCTGCTGATACGCGCTGTATCGACTGACCAACAGCGCCTTAGTGGTCAGCCTAAAAGTGCAGTGAAGTGCTGTTGCAGAGTCAAAATTACTGACTAGCAGACTTACTCCACTGTCACCGACTTCGCGAGGTTACGCGGCTTGTCGACGTCGTTGCCGCGTGCAAGTGCCGCGTGGTACGCGAGCAGCTGCAGCGGCAGCACGTGCAGGATCGGCGAGAGCATGCCGTCGTGCTCCGGCATGCGGATCACGTGCAAGCCGTCGCCGTCGGTGAGCTTGGTGTCCTCGTCGGCGATCACGTGCAGTTCACCGCCCCGGGCACGCACTTCCTGGAGGTTGGACTTGAGCTTCTCGAGTAGCGCATCGTTGGGCGCGATCGCGACCACCGGCATGTCCTTGTCCACCAAGGCGAGCGGCCCGTGCTTGAGCTCGCCGGCCGCATAGGCCTCGGCGTGGATGTAGGAGATTTCCTTGAGCTTCAGCGCACCTTCCATCGCGATCGGGTAGTGCACTCCACGCCCGAGGAAAAGCGCATGGTGGCGAGTGGCGAATTTCTCTGCCCACATCTTCAGCTGCGGCTCGACGTGGAGCACTTTCTGCATCGCGACCGGAAGGTGGCGTAATTGGTGGAGCAGCTCCAGCTCGCGTTCTTTTGTGAGCTTGCCCCGCATCTTGGCGAGCACGAGGGTCAGCAGCACGAGCGCTGCAAGCTGGGTGGTGAAAGCCTTGGTCGAGGCCACGCCGATCTCGGGGCCGGCGCGCGTCAGGAAACGCAGTTCCGATTCGCGCACCAACGTGCTCTCGGGCGAGTTGCAGATCGAAAGGCAGACCTTGTGGCCGATGGCCTTGGCATGCTTCAGGGCGGCGATGGTGTCGGCCGTCTCGCCCGACTGGGAGATCGTCACCACCAGGCAGCGGGGGTTCGGCACGGACACGCGATAGCGGTACTCGCTGGCAATCTCGACGTTGCAAGGGATCCCGGCCAGCTCCTCGATCCAGTAACGCGCCACCAGCCCCGAGTTGAGGCTCGTGCCGCAGGCAAGGATGAGCACCGAATCGACATCCTTGAAGATGCTGTCGGCCGACGCGCCAAAGAGCTGCGGCGAGATCGACTGCGCGCCGGTCACCATCTCCAGCGTGTTTGCCACGGCGATGGGCTGCTCGAAGATCTCCTTCTGCATGTAGTGGCGGTACTCGCCCAACTCGACCGCCGCGGCCGACAGGCCGCTGGTCACCTCCGGGCGTTGCACCGTCGCGCCGGTCTTGTCCGTGATCGTCGTCCGGTCGCGGCGGATCTCGGCGACATCGCCCTCCTCGAGGTAGATCACCTGCTGCGTGACCTGCACGAGGGCGGAAGCATCCGAAGCGGCGAAGTTCTCGCCCTTGCCGATGCCCAGCAGCAGCGGCGCGCCCATGCGCGCGACGACCAGCAGGTCCGGCTCCGACTCGTTCACAACGGCGATCGCGTAGGCGCCGACCAGCTGGGTGACGGATTTCTTGACGGCGTCGAAAAGCTTCCCGCCGCCGGCCAGGTTGGACTGGATCAGGTGCGCGACCACCTCGGTGTCCGTGTCGGACACGAACACGTAGCCCTGCGCTGCGAGCTTGGCGCGCATTTCCTCGTGATTTTCGATGATGCCGTTGTGCACGACCGATACGCCAGCCGAAACATGCGGGTGGGCGTTCTTTTCCGAAGGCACGCCGTGCGTTGCCCAGCGCGTGTGCGCAATGCCCGTATGGCCGTCAAGGTGCTGCTCATTGCAGAATTTCTCGAGCTCCACCACCCGGCCCGTCGAGCGCAACCTCTTCAGGCCACCTTTGATGACCGCCACGCCCGCGGAGTCGTACCCGCGGTACTCGAGGCGCTTCAAACCCTCCAGCAGGATGGGCACGATGTTGCGCTGTGCCACTGCCCCGACGATGCCACACATGGTCTTACCCCTTCTTCTTTGGCGGCTTCCAGGCCGGAATGGAGATCTGCTTTGCGCGCGCGAGCGTGAGCTGCCCGGGCGGCGTGTCCTTGCTGATGGTGGATCCGGCGCCGATGTAGGAGCCCTCGGCGATCGTGACCGGCGCCACCAGCGTGGCATTGGATCCGACGAACACGCCGTCCCCGATCACCGTGCGGTGCTTGTTCACGCCGTCGTAATTGCAGGTGATGGTGCCGGCGCCGATATTGACCTTGCTGCCCACGTCACTGTCGCCCACATAGGCGAGGTGGTTCGATTTCGACCCCTTGCCGATCCTGCTGTTCTTGACCTCGACGAAGTTGCCGATATGCACCTCGTCGGACAGCGCGGCGCCGGGGCGCAGGCGCGCATAGGGGCCGATGCGGCAGTCGGCGCCGACGGTGGCATCCTCGAGCAGCGAAAACGCGTTGACCTGGGTATCGACATCGATCGTGACATTCTTCAGCACGCAATTCGGGCCGATCCGCACGCGGTCGCCCAGTTTCACCAACCCTTCGAAAACGCAGTTCACATCGATTGCCACGTCCCGGCCGCAGGCGAGCGTGCCGCGCACATCGAAGCGCGCCGGGTCCGCCAGGGTCACGCCCTGCTCCAGCAAGGTGTTGGCGACTTCGCGCTGGTGCACGCGCTCAAGTTCGGCCAGCTGGCGCTTGGAATTCACGCCTTCGACTTCCCAGACCTGCGCGGGCTGGGTGGTCTGCACGGCGATGCCGTCGGCCACCGCGAGGGCGATCACGTCGGTGAGGTAGTACTCCTTCTGCGCGTTCTCGTTCTTCACGCGCGAAAGCCACCCCGACAGTCGCGCCGTACTGGTGGCGAGGAAGCCGGTATTCCACTCGCGGATCGCGCGCTCCGCCTCGGTCGCGTCCTTGTGCTCGACGATGCGCAGCATGCGGCCCCCGGCGTCGCGGACGATGCGGCCGTAGCCGGTCGCGTCCGGCACCACGGCCGTCATCACGCCGAGGCCGCCCTGCGAAGCCTCGACCAGGGCACGCAACGAGTCGGCACGAATCAGCGGCACATCGCCATAGAGCACGAGGACATGGGCATCGGGATCGACCAGCGGCAACGCCTGCATCACGGCGTGCCCCGTGCCCAGCTGCGCCTTCTGCTCGGCCCACGCGATATCGGTGTCGCCCGCAAAGGCCTCGCGCACCAGCGCTCCCCCATGACCGTAGACGACGACGATCTTCGCGGCCGCAAGCGAGCGCGCGGTGTCAATGACCCTGCCGAGCAGCGACCGCCCGGCCAGCGGATGCAGGACCTTGGGCAGGTCCGAATGCATGCGCTTGCCCTGGCCCGCGGCCAGCACGATGACATTCAGTTTCATGCCGCGATTCTAACATCCGCCCTTCCGTGCAATGCTTGCAGGAACCGCCAGAACCCTTTGAAAGATTGCCGGAAAACAGGCTTGCTGGGCCCCGGCCCCTGCCGGTAAACTGACTGCCACAAGCCTGTAACAATTCCTCGGGGAAGACATGGATCCGATCCGGACCGCGCTGGTGGCGTCCATATTGCTATTTGTCCCGGGCGCGCACGCGCAGGAGGACTGCAAGGCCCGCGGCGAACTCGACGCGAGCTACTGCGACGAAAACAAGGACCTCGTCGCCGACGTCCCAAAGGACGTGAAGCGGCTGAAGAACCCGTCCACCCTCGTGTTTGCCTACACCCCGATCGAGGATCCGGCGGTCTACCAGAACCTGTTCAAGCCCTTCCAGGACCACCTCGCCGGCTGCACCGGCAAGAAAGTCGTGTACTTCACGGTGCAGTCGAACGCCGCCCAGATCGAAGCCATGCGCGCCGGGAGGTTGCACGTGACGGGCCTCGCCAGCGGGCAGGTGGGCTTTGCGGTGAACCTCGCCGGGGCGGTGCCGTTCGCGATCAAGGGCGACCAGTCCGGACCGCGTACTTACACCCAGGTAGTGATCGTGAAGAAGGACAGCCCGTTTCACAAGCTGGCCGACCTCAAGGGCAAGAAGGTGGCGCACACCGCGCCTTCCTCGAATTCCGGCAACCTCGCGCCCCGCGCGCTCTTCCCGGCAGAGGGCCTGGTGCCGGACAAGGACTACAAGGTGCTGTATTCGGGCAAGCACGACCAGTCGCTGATGGGCGTGGTCAACGGCGACTACGACGCCGCGCCGATCACCTCCGACATCTACGACCGCTTCATCAACCGCGGCATCATCAAGGATGGCGACCTGCGGATCATCTACAAGAGCAGGCACTTCCCGACCTCGGCCTTCGCGCACTCGCACGACCTGGAACCGCAACTCGCCGAGCGGGTGCGCAAGTGCTTCTTCGACTATCGATTCAGCCCGGAAATGAAGAAAGAGTTCCTGGGCGACGACCGGTTCCTGCCGGTCAGCTACAAGGACGACTGGGCGTTGGTGCGCAAGGTCGCCGAGGATTCCGGGACGCCTTACAACCGCACCGGATTCGACAAGGAACGTGCTGCGGAAGAGGCTGCCCGCGCGAAGAAGAAGTGACCGTTGGCATAAAGGGACGCGACATGAAACGCACATTGCTGAAGTCCGGCCTCTGGGCCGTTGCAGCCACGCTGTTTTCCGCAGGCGCGCTCGCCCAGGACGCCTGCAAGAATCGCGGCGACCTCGATCCGCAGTACTGCGACGAAAACGGCGACCTGGTCGCCGACACGCCGAAAGACTCGAAGAAGCTGAAGACCCCGAACACGCTGGTCTTTACCTACACGCCCGTGGAAGACCCAGCGGTCTACGAAAAGGTGTTCAAGCCCTTCACCGACCACCTCGCCAGCTGCACCGGCAAGCGCGTGGTGTTCTACCAGGTGCAGTCGAACGCGGCCGAGATCGAGGCCATGCGATCCGGACGCCTGCACGTGGGCGGGTTCTCGACCGGCCCGACCGCGTTTGCGGTGAACATCGCCGGGGCGGTGCCGTTCGCGGTCAAGGGCTACGAAAAAGAGTTCCAGGGTTACAACCTGATCGTGGTGGTGAAGAAGGACAGCCCGTTCCAGAAACTCTCCGACCTCAAGGGAAAGAAAGTCGCGCATACCGCGCCCTCCTCCAACTCCGGCCACATGGCGCCCGTCGCGCTATTCCCGAACGAGGGCCTCGCCCCGGGCAAGGACTACACCATCCTGTTCTCCGGCAAGCACGACCAGTCGATATTGGGGGTGAATTCCGGCGACTACGACGCGGCCGCGGTGGCCTCCGACGTGTTTCACCGCATGGGCGTGCGCGGCCAGATCGACGAGAACAAGTTCCGCATCCTCTACCGGAGCCCCAAGTTTCCGACTTCGTCCTTTTCGTATGCACATGACCTCGAGCCGGTCTTCCGCGACAAGATGCTGAAGTGCTTCTACGACTACCGTTTCACCGAGGAAATGAAAAAGGCCTTCGACGGCGCGGACCGGTTCTTCCCGGCAACCTACAAGAAGGACTGGGAGGTGGTGCGCAAGGTCGCCGAAACCGGCGGTGAAGCCTTCAATCGCACCGCCTACGAGAAGGAATCGAAGCGCGAAGAAGACGCGAAGAGGAAAGCCGCCGAAGACAAGGCGAAGAAGCCTTGATCCGCGCCCTGGTTCTCGCCACCGCCTTCGCACTCGCCTTTCCGGCGCTCGCACAGGACGCCTGCAAGCAGCGCGGCGAACTCGATACGCCCTACTGCGACGAGGACGGCGACCTGCTGGCCGACGCGCCCAAGGACCCGAAGCGACGCAAGGACCCGGATACGTTGTTCTTCTCCAACTCGCCGCTCGAAGACCCGGCGGTGTTCAGGAAACTCATGGAGCCCTTCGTCGAGCACCTGGCCAAGTGCACGGCGCGCAAGTTCCGCTACTACGAAGTGTTCTCCAGCGCGGCGGCGATCGAGGCGATGCGTTCCGGGCGCATGCACGTGGGCACGATGTCGTCCGGGGACACGGCCTTCGCAGTCAACGTTGCCGGTGCGATCCCGATCGGCATCCGGGGCGATGCAAACGGCCCGCAGGGCTACCAGCTCTGGATGATCGTCAGGGCCGACAGCCCGTTCCAGAAGCTCTCCGACCTCAAGGGCAAGCGCGTCGCACATACCACGCCCTCTTCCAACTCCGGCAACCTCGCGCCGCGCTCGCTCTTCCTGGCCGAGGGCCTGGTGCCGGACAAGGACTACAAGGTGCTGTTCTCGGGCAAGCACGAGAACTCGGTGTCCGGCGTGGCCGCGGGCGACTTCGACGCCGCCCCGATCGCGCACGACATCCTCGTGCGCATGGCCGAGCGCGGGCTCGTGAAAATGTCCGACTTCCGCATCCTCTGGAAGAGCCGCAGTTTCCCGCCCGGCGGCCTGTCGATGGCGCACGACCTCGCGCCGGCCCTGCAGCAGAAGATCCGCGAATGCAGCTACGCCTTTCGCTATACGCCCGAGATGGTGAAGAGCTTCCAGGGCGCCGACCGGTGGCTGCCGATCGATTACAGGAAGGACTGGGAGATCATCCGCAAGGTGGCGCAGGACAGCGGCCAGTCGTTCACGGCCACGGCATTCGAGAAGGAAAAGGCTCGCGCCAGCGCGGCGGCAAAAAAATGAGCGCATCGGCGCTTTCGATCCGCAACCTCGAAAAGGCGTACACCCGCGGCAAACCGGTGCTGCGTGACGTCTCGCTTGAGATCGGCGCCACCGGCATCACGGCGATCATCGGCCCCTCCGGCACCGGCAAGTCCACGCTGATCCGCTGCGTCAACCGGCTGGTCGAGCCGAGCGGCGGCGAGATCCACTTCCAGGGCCAGGACCTCGTGAAGCTCGACCGCAAACGCTTGCGGCTCGCGCGCCGGCAGATCGGCATGGTGTTCCAGGAGTACAACCTCGTGGAGCGGCTCACCGTGATGGAGAACCTGCTGTGCGGTCGCCTCGGCTACGTGTCGCCGTTGAAGGCCTGGCTGCGCAGGTACCCCCAGGCCGACATCGACCGGGCCTTTTCGCTGCTCGACACAGTGGGCCTGGCGGGGTTTGCCAACCAGCGCGCCGACAGCCTCTCGGGCGGCCAGCGCCAGCGCGTGGGGATCGCCCGCGCGATCATGCAGGAACCCAAGCTGCTGCTGGCGGACGAACCCACCTCGTCGCTGGATCCCAAGACGTCGGTGGAGATCATGGAACTGATCAGCGGGGTATGCCGCGGCAACGGCATCCCGGTGATGATCAACATGCATGACGTGGAACTCGCAAAACGCTTCGCCGACCGGATCATCGGCATGTCCGGCGGCAGGATCGTGTACGACGGAGGCCCTGCAGGCCTCGACGATGCAATGCTGAAGACGATCTACGGCGGCGAAGGCTGGCTGCAGTGACCCCGCGGGCGTTTTCGCGCAGCCCGCTTACTGCCGCGGCATGGCTCGCGCTGGCGGCCTACATTGTCTACGCATGCTCGCGCCTGGAGTTCACCTGGGCCAGGTTCATGACCGGCCTGGACAACGGCGCGCGCTTCATCGCCCGGATGCTGCCTCCGCACATCGCGCAACCCGATACCCTGCTCAAGGGTCTCACCGAAAGCCTGGAAATCGCGGTGCTGGCCTCGTTCCTCGGCATCATCATCTCGCTGCCGATCGGCCTCTTCGCCGCACGCAACCTGATGCCCGTGTGGGTGACATGGCCGGCGCGTGCGCTGATCGCGCTGTGCCGCTCGTTCCACCCGGTAATTGTCGCAATCCTGTTCGTCAAGGCCGTCGGGTTCGGCGCGCTGGCGGGGATCCTTTCGCTGTCGGTCGCCTCGATCGGTTTCATCGGCAAGCTGTTCGCCGAAGCGATCGAGGAGATCTCCCTTAAGCAGGTGGAGGCGGTGCGGGCCACGGGCGCACCCTTCATGAGCCTGATCGGCTACGGCGTGCTGCCGCAGGTGTTCTCGCGCTTTATCGGCTTTGCCACCTACCAGCTCGACTCGAACCTGCGCAATTCGACCATGGTCGGCATCGTCGGCGCAGGCGGCATCGGCGGGACGCTGTTTGCCGCGTTCCAGCGCTTCGACTACGACTTCGTCTGTGCAATCCTCCTGTGCATCATCGGCATGATCATGGTCGGCGAAGTGCTGGCGACCTGGGTGCGCGGCGTGTTCCTCGAGCGCGGCCGGGTGGACGGGGAATGAGCCGGGCCTGGCATCGCTTCAGCGCGGCACAGCGTGCGGCGCGCTGGTCGGTCTACGTATTCATCGTGGCCGCCATCGTCGCCTCGGCGCGCGCCGTCGAGGTCATCCCGGAGTTCCTCTACGACGCCCCCGAACAGATGCAGGACCTGTTCAGGCGCATGTGGCCGATCGCGTTCTACCACTATCCCAAAGGCGTGCATGACGCGCTGATGGACACGCTGCACATCGCCAGCCTCGGCACCATCCTCGCCGTGGCGATGGCGCTGCCGATCGGGCTCCTCGCCGCGCACAACGTCACCCCGAATCGGGCGGTCAACTACTTCGCCAAGCTGCTGCTGGTGTCCAGCCGCTCGGTGAACTCGCTGGTCTGGGCGCTGCTGTTTGTCGCGGTGTTCGGACCGGGCGCGCTGGCCGGTACGCTCGCCATCGCGTTCCGTTCGATCGGGTTCGTCGGCAAGCTGGTCAGCGAGGCCCTCGAGGAAGCCAACGCAGGCACGATCGAGGCGCTGCAGGCCGCAGGTGCGCCCTGGATGGCCGTACTGGCGAAGGGCTACTGGCCGCAGGTGGAGCCGTCCTTCTGGTCGGTGGTGCTGTTCCGCTGGGACATCAACGTGCGCGAATCGGCCGTACTGGGCCTCGTCGGCGCCGGCGGGATCGGCATGGCGCTCGACACTGCGCTGAACCTTTTCCAGTGGGATCGGGTTGCGATGGTGCTGTTCGCGATTTTCTGCGTGGTGGTCGCCGCCGAGATCGTAGTGACCCAAATTCGGAAGCGCGTGATCTAGTGACCCTGACTCCCGAACTGGGCGGCGCCTTTGCGCGCGCCGCCCTTGCCAACGTCACGCGCGAGTACCCGCGCAAGCTTGACCACCTGCTCACCGAGGCGCAGCTGATGAGCGCTGTGCTGCCCGATGCAGAGTTCGTTCCCTGGCTCGCCGCCGGCCTGCCGCAGTCGACTGGCGGCGACTACGTAGGTGAGCACTGGCTTGCCTCGTTCGCGGCTCTAGCGCTGGGTGAGGCACCTTAGCCAATTGCTGCCACTTTGCCGACCAACCCCACGTCTGGAGCCGATCTCCAGTCAAATTGCTGCCAACCAATGACCATGAAACGCATCCCCGGAATCCGCTTCTTGCACTCCCCTGGCCCCACGCACGTGCCGCCCGAAGTGCTCAACGCCATGCACCGCCAGCCGCTGGACCACGGCGACCCGCGCCTCGGCGAGACGATCGACACGATCGAAGTCGGCCTGAAGCGGGTGCTGCAGACCAAGGCGTCTGACGTATTCATGTTCGCGTCCAACGGCCATGGCGCCTGGGAAGCCGCAGTGGAGAACCTCGTCCCGCCGGGTGGCACAGTGCTGATCCCGGGCACTGGCCATTTCTCCGAATCCTGGGCGGTGCAGACGGAGGGGCTCGGGCGCCGCGCTATTCGCACACCGTTCCGGGAAGGCTACCCGGCCGACCCGAACGACGTGGAGGCCGCCTTGCGCGCCGACACCAAGCGCGAAATCGCGGCCGTATTTGCGGTGCACACCGACACCGCAAGCAGCTCCACCAACGACCTGCGCGCAATGAAGGCCGCGATCGAGGCCTCCGGCCATCCGGCGCTGTTCGTGGTCGATGTGGTCGCCTCCCTCGCCGCCGCCCCGTTTGCGATGGACGAGCTGGGCGCCAACGTGGCCGTCGGGGCCTCGCAAAAGGGACTGATGTCCCCGCCGGGCCTGGGGTTCGTCGCCCTCGACAAGCGCGCCAGCGACGGGGTCGCGAAGAACAGCGGCCCGCGCTTTTACTGGGACCTGAAGCGCCGCCAGGCGGCCTACAGCTACAACAAGTTCTGCGGCACGCCGCCGCAGAACCTGCTCTTTGGCGTGGAGGCCGCTCTGGAGCTGTTGTTCCAGGAAGGCCTGGAACAAGTGTTCGCGCGCCATCGGCTGCTGTCGGGCGCGGTGCATGCCGCCGTCGAAGCATGGAGCCGGGACGGGGCGCCCTTTTTCCATTGCCGCCCGCCCGAGGCGCGTTCCGTTTCAGTCACCACGATTGAGTTGCGGCCAGGGCACGACGCCGAGGCCATGCGCACCGTAGCGCGAGAGCGCTTCCAGGTCGCGGTAGCCGGGGCGCTCGGCCCGCAAACCGGGCGCGGGTTTCGCATCGGACACCTCGGCGACCTGAACCCGGCGATGATCCTCGGGTGCCTCGCCGGCGTCGAAGCGGCGATGACCGTGCAGAAGATCCCGTTCGGGCGTGACGGGGTGGCAAAGGCCGTGGAGTTCCTGGCCGGGCCGTAAAGGTCAGTCGACCTTCGCGCCCGAGCGCTTCACGAGGCCGGGGCGGTATCATGGGACATGACTACGCCCCCCGGACCCGAGCTGCACCAAGAATCCATCGTCATCGACGGCACCTGCCCGCTGCTGCGCAGGAAGGAGTTCGTCGACTGGTATATCGAGGGCGGCGTCACGGCCTGCTCGCCGACCGTGGGCAGTACAGCGTCAGCGGAAGAGACGCTGCGCAACCTCGGCAGTTGGCACCGCCTGATCAACTCGCGCGCCGATCTCGTGCTGGTGAGGCAGGCGGCCGACATCACCGCAGCCAAGAAGGACAAGAAGCTCGGGCTGGTTTTCCACTTCCAGGGCGCCGACCCGATCGAGAACGACCTGGACCTCGTGGACGCGTACCACGCGCTCGGCGTGCGCATGGTGCAGCTCACCTACAACATCCGCAATCGCGTGGGCGACGGCTGCGAGGAGGCCGGCAACGCGGGCCTCTCGCGCTTCGGCCGCGACCTGGTGCAGCGACTGAACGAGATGCGCATCATCGTGGACGGCTCGCATACCGGCGAAAGGACGACGCTTGAAGCGATCGAAGCGTCCACCCGGCCGTTCGTTTTCTCGCATGCCAACTCGGCGGCCGTGTTCCCCTGCCCCCGCAATATCAGCGATGCACAGATCAAGGCCGCAGCCGCGACCGGCGGGCTGGTCGGGATCAATGGGTTCCCGGCTTTCGTCGGTCCTTCGCCCAAGCCCACCATCGATGACTTCCTCAGGCACCTCGATCACGTGGTCGAACTCGTAGGCATCGACCATGCAGCACTCGGGATCGATTACTACGAGGGCATGTATCCCGTAGCGAACGAAACCGAGGCGCGGAAGATGTACCAGCAGCAGCTTGCCGTACGCCGCTGGAGCGCCGAGGTCTATCCGCCGCCACCGCACTACTACCCGGCGGGCATGGGCACGCCGAAGGAAATGCCGAACCTCACCACCAAGCTCCTCGCGCACGGCTACAGCGCCAGCGAGACCCGCAAGATCCTCGGCGAGAACTGGATGCGCGTGATGCGCGCGGTATGGGGCGCGTAGGCGCCGGGATGGCCGAGCAGGCGGACTTCCTCGTCATCGGCGCGGGCATTGCCGGCGCTTCGATCGGGTACTTCCTCGCGCCACATGGCCGCGTCCTGCTCCTCGAGCGCGAATCGCAGCCCGGATATCACACCACGGGGCGCTCGGCCGCCCTGTTCATTGAAAGCTACGGCACACAGCAGGTGCGCGCACTCACCTGCGCGAGCCGCGCTTTCTTCGAGGCCCCTCCGCCAGGCTTCACGGAACATCCGCTGCTTTCGCCGCGCGGGGCGATGTATGTGGGAACCGCCGATCAAACGGCCGCGCTGGACGAGGCCTACGAGGCGGCCCGCGGCATCTCGCCGAACGTAGAAAGGCTCGACGAAGTCGCGGCACGCGCACGGGTGCCGGTGCTGGCGCCGGGCCTGCGGGCCGTCCTAGAGCAGGACCCGATGGACATGGACGTGAACGCAATCCATCAAGGCTACTTGCGCGGACTGAAAGCGCGAGGCGGCAAGATCACTTGCAACGCGGAAGTCACTCGCTGCGAACGCATCGGCGCAGACTGGGAGATCGAGGCTAGTGGGATGGCCTATCGGGCACCCATCGTGATCAATGCCGCGGGCGCCTGGTGTGACGTGATTGGCGAGCTCGCTGGCGCGCGCAAGATCGGATTGCAGCCAAAACGCCGCTCGGCATTTATCTTCGCGCCCCCCGAGCGTATGGAAACCGCGCACTGGCCCATGGTCTTCGGCACCGGCGAGTCGTTCTACTTCAAGCCCGACGCGGGCATGCTGCTCGGATCGCCCGCCAACGAAGACCCGGTCGACCCGCAGGACGTGCAGCCCGAGGAATACGACATTGCCCTCGGGATTGGACGCATCGAAGAGGCCACCACCATGCGCATCCGGCGGCCGACACGGGTCTGGGCGGGACTGCGTTCATTCGTCGCAGACGGCGACCTCGTCGGCGGCTACGACACGGAGCGCAAGGGATTCTTCTGGCTCGCCGCGCAGGGCGGATATGGAATCCAGACCTCGCCTGCGATGGGGGAGGCTTGTGCTGCGTTGGTGCGAGGCCTGCCCACTCCAGAGCGCTATGTGCACTTCGGCCTCACCCCCCAGATGCTCTCACCCGCCCGACTGGGCCTGCAGCCTAACAGCTAGGCTGCCGCCTCCTGCGCAAGCGCCCGCTTCACCGCCGGCCGCTCCGCAACCCGCGCGCGGTGCTCCATCACCCGCGGCAGCTTCGACAGGTCCACCCCGTCGCCCTCCATCCACTGCGCCATCGTGAACAAGTATCCATCACAGATCGAGTAGTCCTTGCCCATCACCCACGGCCCTTCGAGCATGCCGTTCTCGATCAGCGCGAAGGCGGCGCCGACGGTCTCGGGCACCTTGCGCTGCATCTCCTTGAGCGCGGCGGGATCATCGACCCAGCGATTGCCCCGCACGCGGTGGGCATGGGAAACGTGGACGGTGGAACACAGGTAGCTGTTGAAGGCCTGCGCGCGGGCAAAATCGAAGGCATCGGTGGGTGCCAGTTTCGCGGCCGGAAAGGTCTGCGCTATATACGCAAGGATCGCCGGGGACTCGGTGAGAGTGCCGCGGTCGGTGACCAGTGCGGGCACCCTGCCCTTGGGATTGACCTTGAGGTACTCCGGTTTCCTCTGGTCGTCAGCCTTGAAATTGAGGCGCATGAGTTCGTACGGCGCACCGGCTTCTTCCAGCGCGATGTGCGAGGCGAGCGAGCAGGCGCCCGGGGAATAGAAAAGCTTCAGCATCGTCAGGTCTCCTTGGTCAGAATAAAAAGCCCCGGACTTTGCGGTCAGGGGCTTTCAGGGCAACGGGGCAGTGCTAAGGTCTACCGCGGAAGGTCCGACGTGCCCATCAGGAATTCATCGACCGCCCGCGCACACTGGCGCCCTTCGCGGATCGCCCAGACCACCAGCGACTGTCCACGACGGATATCGCCCGCCGCAAACACCTTGGGAACGCTGGTGGCGTAGCAACCGTTGCCGTCGGTGGTCGCCGCGGCATTGCCACGCGCATCCTTCTGCACCCCGAACGACTCCAGCAGCGACTGCACCGGCGAAACGAACCCCATCGCAAGCAGCACGAGGTCGGCCGGCATATCGAACTCCGAGCCCGGGACTTCCTGCATCTTGCCGTCCTTCCATTCGACGCGCACGGCAACCAGCTTCTTGACCTTGCCGTTCTCGCCCTCGAGCCGCTTGGTTGCCACGGCCCAGTCGCGCTCCGCGCCTTCTTCATGCGAGGAGGAGGTGCGCAGCCGCAGCGGCCAGTACGGCCACACCGGGTTCTTGTCCAGGTCGGGTGGCATCGGCATCAGTTCGAACTGCGTGACGGACGCGGCGCCGTGCCGGTTGGACGTGCCCACGCAGTCCGAACCCGTATCGCCGCCGCCGATGATCACCACGTGCTTGCCGGTGGCCCAGAGGTCTTCCACCTTGCCATCGCCGGCGACGCGCCGATTCTGCAGCGGCAGGAAGTCCATCGCGAAGTGCACGCCGTCGAGGTCGCGCCCCGGCACGGGCAGGTCACGCGCCAATTCGGCGCCACCGGTCAGCACCACGGCATCGAACTCGTCGGCAATCGTCGCCGGGTCAAGGGCCTTGGCGGCGGCATTGCCCGCGCCTACCGGGGCCTTGCCGACTACGTGGTTGGTCCTGAACTCCACCCCTTCGACCTGCATCTGCTCCACGCGACGGTCGATGAGGCTCTTCTCCATCTTGAAGTCGGGAATGCCATAGCGCAGCAGGCCGCCGATGCGGTCGTTCTTCTCGAACAGCACCACATCGTGCCCGGCACGCGCCAACTGCTGGGCCGCGGCCATACCGGCCGGGCCCGAGCCAACGACCGCAATGCGCTTGCCGGTCTTGGCGGGCGCCACCTGCGGCTTGACCCAGCCTTCTTCCCACGCGCGGTCGATGATCGCGTGTTCGATCGACTTGATGCCCACTGCGTCGCTATTGATGCGCAGCGTGCAGGCTTCCTCGCAAGGCGCCGGGCAGACGCGGCCGGTGAACTCGGGGAAATTGTTGGTCGAGTGCAGGGTCTCGATCGCCTTTTCCCAGTCGGCCTTGAACACCAGGTCGTTGAAGTCCGGGATGATGTTGTTCACCGGGCAGCCGCTCATGCAGAACGGGATGCCACAATCCATGCAGCGCGCGCCCTGCACCTTGGCCTCGTCCTCCGAAAGGTGCATGACGAACTCGCGGTAGTGTTTCGTGCGCGCCTCGGGCGCCTCGGCGGCTTCGTTGAGGCGCTGATGTTCGAGAAATCCGGTGATTTTGCCCATTATGCTGCCACCTTGTTGCCGCTCGCCGCGAGCTCGGCCAGAGCGCGGCGGTACTCCTTGGGAAATACCTTCACGAAGCGCGGCCGGTAGTCGGCCCACGCCTTGAGCATCGCCTGCGCGCGCTGGCTGCCCGTGATCCGGGCATGGGCCTCGATCAGGCGCTTCAGCGCCACCTCGTCCGCGTCGCCCAGGTGCCATACGTCGCGCGGCACTTTGGCCTGCTGCTCGGACTCGCCAAGGACCGGCTCGAGATCGACCATCGCGGTGTTACAGCGCTTCACGAAATCGCCTTCCTCATCGAACACGTAGGCAATGCCACCCGACATGCCCGCGGCGAAGTTGCGGCCCGTCGTGCCCAGCACGACAACCGTGCCGCCCGTCATGTACTCGCAGCCGTGGTCGCCGACGCCCTCAACCACCGCGTGGGCACCGGAGTTGCGCACCGCGAATCGCTCACCCGCGACGCCTCGGAAGTACGCCTCGCCCGCAAGGGCGCCGTACAGCGCTACGTTGCCGGTGATGATGTTCTCAGTCGGTTCGCCGCGGAACTTGGGCGAGGGCTGGACGGAAATGCGACCGCCGGAAAGTCCCTTGCCGCAGTAATCGTTGGTGTCCCCGATCAGTTCGATGCTCACGCCCTTGGAAAGGAAGGCGCCGATACTCTGGCCGGCGGAGCCCGCGAAGCGGATCTGGATCGTACCGTCGGGCAGGCCGTCGTGGCCGTATTTGCGCGCGATCTCGCCAGACAGCATGGTGCCGGCCGTCCGGTTGATGTTGCGGATCGGCATGTCGATCGAGACTTTCTCGCCGCGCTCAAGGGCGGGTTGCGCGAGCTCGATCAATCGGTGGTCGAGCGCCTTCTCCAGGCCGTGGTCCTGGGATTCCGTGTTGTAGCGCGGCACGTCGGCGGGGATGTCCGGCAGGTGGAAGATGCGCGAAAAGTCGAGGCCACGCGCCTTCCAGTGCTCGATGCTCTTCTTCGTGTCGAGCAGGTCGGCGCGACCGATCAGCTCGTTGATCGTGCGCACGCCGAGCTCGGCCATGATCTGGCGCGCTTCCTCGGCAACGAAGAAGAAGAAGTTGATCACGTGCTCGGGCTTGCCCTGGAACTTGCGGCGCAGCACCGGGTCCTGCGTGGCCACGCCCACCGGGCAGGTGTTGAGGTGGCACTTCCTCATCATGATGCAGCCTTCCACGACGAGCGGCGCCGTGGCAAAACCGAACTCGTCCGCGCCGAGCATCGCGCCGATCACCACGTCGCGGCCGGTCTTCATCTGGCCATCGACCTGGACGACGATGCGGCCGCGCAGGCGGTTGAGCACCAGCGTCTGCTGCGTTTCGGCCAGGCCCAGTTCCCAGGGCGTGCCGGCGTGCTTGATCGACGACCAGGGCGAGGCGCCCGATCCGCCGTCATGCCCCGAGATGGTCACATGGTCGGCCTTGGCTTTGGCCACGCCTGCAGCCACCGTGCCCACGCCATCCTCGGAGACCAGCTTCACGCTGATCGAGGCGCGCGTGTTGGCATTCTTCAGGTCGTGGATCAGCTGCGCGAGGTCTTCGATCGAATAGATGTCGTGGTGCGGCGGCGGGCTGATCAGCTCGACGCCGGGCGTGGAGTAGCGCAGCAGCGCGATGTACTCGGACACCTTCTTGCCGGGCAGCTGGCCGCCCTCGCCGGGCTTGGCGCCCTGCGCCATCTTGATCTGGATCTGCTCGGCCGAAGCGAGGTACTCCGCCGTGACGCCAAAGCGCCCCGAGGCCACCTGCTTGATCTTCGACTTCAGCGAGTCGCCCTCCTTGAGGACGATGTCGGACTCAATGCGGTTCTTGCCGAGGCGCGAAGCCAGCGTCTCGCCCGCCTTGATGGGCGCATAGCGGTTGCGGTCCTCGCCGCCCTCGCCGGTGTTCGATTTGCCGCCGATCCGGTTCATTGCGACGGCGAGCGTGGCATGGGCTTCGGTCGAAATCGAGCCAAGCGACATCGCGCCGGTGGCGAAGCGCTTGACGATCTCCGACGCGGGCTCGACCTCGGACAGAGGGATGGCCTTGGCCGGGTCGGTGCGGAACTCGAACAGGCCGCGGAACGTCATGTGGCGGCGCGACTGGTCGTTGATGATCTGCGCGTATTCCTTGTAGGTCTGCGCGGAGTTGTTGCGCGTGGAGTGCTGCAGCTTGGCGATCGCGTCGGGCGTCCACATGTGCTCCTCGCCGCGCACGCGAAACGCGTACTCGCCGCCCGCGTCGAGCGCATTGGCCAGCACCGGGTCGCTGCCGAACGCGGCCTTGTGCACGCGGATCGCCTCCTCGGCGACCTCGAACACGCCGATGCCTTCGACGTTGGACGCCGTGCCGGTGAAGTACTTGTCCACCAGCGGGCGCGACAAGCCGACCGCCTCGAAAATCTGCGCGCCGGTGTAGGACATGTAGGTGGAGATGCCCATCTTCGACATCACCTTGCGCAGGCCCTTGCCGATCGCCTTGACGAAATTCTTGATCGCCTTGTAGCCGGCCTTCGGGTCGTCCGACCCGGCATGCATGGCCAGCAGCGTTTCCAGCGCAAGGTAGGGATGGACCGCCTCGGCGCCGTAACCGCCGAGCAAGGCGAAATGATGCACCTCGCGGGCGGAGCCCGTTTCGACGACGAGGCCGGCACTGGTGCGCAGGCCCTTGTTGGTCAGGTGCTGGTGGATCGCGGACAGCGCGAGCAGCGCCGGAATCGCGACGTGGTCGGCATCGACCTTGCGGTCCGAGATGACGATGATCGAGTAGCCCGAACGCACTGCGTCTTCGGCCTGCGCGGCAAGCGAGGCGAGGCGCGCTTCGATCGCCTCCTTGCCCCATTTGGCCGGGTAGCAGATGTCGAGTTCCCACGAGCGGAACTTGCCTTCCGTGTAGCGCTCGATATGGCGGATCTTCTCCATCTCGTAGAAGTCCAGCACCGGTTGCCCGACCTCGAGCCGGATCGGCGGGTTCATCTCGTCGATCCCCAGCAGGTTGGGCTTGGGGCCGATGAACGAGACGAGCGAGGTTACGAGTTCCTCGCGGATCGGGTCGATCGGCGGGTTGGTGACCTGCGCGAACAGCTGCTTGAAGTAGTGGTACAGGGTCTTCGACTTGTCGGACAGCACCGCGAGCGGCGAATCATTGCCCATCGAGCCGATCGGCTCCTCGCCGTTGGCGCCCATCGGCGCCATGATGAACTTGAGGTCTTCCTGCGTGTAGGCGAACGACTGCTGCCGGTCGAGCAGCGACACGGACGAGCGCTCGGGCTGCTGGCGATCGGTCTCGACGTCGTCAAGGCGGATCCTGATCCGCTCCATCCATTCGCGGTAGGGCTTGGCGGCGGAGAGCGTGTCCTTGAGCTCCTTGTCGTCGATGATGCGGCCTTTCTCGAGGTCGACGAGGAACATCTTGCCCGGCTGCAGGCGCCACTTCTTGACGATCCTTTCTTCGGGGATCTGCAGGCAGCCGCATTCTGACCCCATGATCACCAGGTCGTCATCGGTGACGATGTAGCGCGCGGGGCGCAGGCCGTTGCGGTCGAGCGTCGCGCCGATCTGGCGGCCGTCGGTGAACGCGATCGCGGCGGGGCCGTCCCACGGCTCCATCATCGCGGCGTGGTATTCGTAAAACGCGCGGCGGCTCGGGTCCATGTGCGTGTGGCCTTCCCACGCCTCGGGGATCATCATCATCACCGAGTGGGCGATCGAGTAGCCCGACATGAGCAGCAGCTCGAGGGCGTTGTCAAACGAAGCCGAGTCCGACTGGCCGTCATAGATCAGCGGCCAGAGTTTGGCGAGGTCCTTGCCGAGGATCGGCGAGGAAATCGCGCCCTGCCGCGCGCGGATCCAGTTGACGTTGCCGCGCAGCGTGTTGATCTCGCCGTTGTGCGCAATCAGCCTGAAGGGATGCGCGAGGTCCCAGGTCGGGAACGTGTTGGTCGAGAACCTCTGGTGCACCAGCGCCAGCGCCGAAACGCAGCGGGGATCCTGCAGGTCCTTGTAATAGGAGCCGACCTGGCCGGCGAGCAACATGCCTTTGTAGACAATCGTGCGTGCCGACATCGACGGCACGTAGAACTCCTTGCCGTGCGCAAGCTTGAGCGCCTGGATGGCGTGGCCCGAGGATTTGCGGATGATGTAGAGCTTGCGCTCCAGCGCGTCGGTGACGGTGACCCCGGCGCCGCGGCCGATGAAGACCTGGCGGATAGTCGGCTCGATGCGCTTCACCGAATGGCCGAGACCCTCGTTGTCGCAGGGCACATCGCGCCAGCCGAGCAGCACCTGGCCCTCGTCCTTGATGGCGCGCTCGATTTCGTATTCGCATGCAAAGCGCGAGGCGGGCTCCTTAGGCAGGAACACCATGCCGACGCCGTATTCGCCCACCGGCGGCAGCGTTACGTCCTGCTTGGCCATCTCCTCGCGGAAGAACTGGTCCGGGATCTGTACGAGGATCCCCGCGCCATCGCCGGCCAGCGGGTCTGCGCCCACAGCGCCACGATGCGTGAGGTTCTTGAGGATCGTGAGCCCCTGCTCGACGATGGCATGGCTCTTGGAGCCCTTGATGTTCGCCACAAAGCCGACGCCACAGGCGTCATGTTCGTTGGCAGGGTCGTACAGACCCTGGGCTTCGGGCGGGTGAGCGTATGCCACGGTGATCCTCTGAATTTTCATGGGGCCCGCTGGTAAACCACCCCGCTTTGCGGCCCCGCACAAATTGACGGGCGAACTGACAAATATACCCCCGGAAGCCTGAGGCTTCAAGGGCTTAGGGGCCTACCGGGGCAAGACTTCAGGCATCGGTGCAGTGCGCAAGGGTGGCCCGGACCTGGGCCTCGGGGATATCGCCGCGCAGTACCGCCGACCCCAGCCGGTCGAGCAGGATGAACCGGGTCTTGCCGCGGGCGGCCTTCTTGTCCACGGCCATCAGTTCCAGGTACCGCTCGGCAGGCAGGCAGGCCGGGCCAGAGACCGGCAGGCCTGCCCGGGCCACCAGGGCGCGGATGCGGTCCGATTCCGCCTGGGAAATCATGCCAAGGCGGGCGGACAGGTCGGCAGCCATCACCATGCCTGCGCCTACGGCCTCGCCGTGCACCCAGTGGCCGTAGCCGAGCCCCGATTCGATCGCGTGCCCGAACGTGTGGCCGAAATTGAGGGTGGCGCGCAGCCCGGCCTCGCGTTCGTCCGCCCCGACAACGGCCGCCTTGATCTCACAACTGCGCACCACGGCATGCGTAAGGGCATCAGGGTCGCGTGCCAGCAGCCGGTCCATGTTGGCCTCCAGCCAGCAGAAGAACTCCGGGTCGCTGATCGCACCGTGCTTGATGACCTCCCCCAACCCGGCGCGCAGTTCACGAATGGGGAGGGTCTGCAGCGTGCCCACGTCCGAGATGACCGCCTGTGGCTGGTGGAAGGCCCCGACCATGTTCTTGCCCAGGGGGTGGTTGACCGCAGCCTTCCCCCCCACTGAAGAGTCCACCTGGGCGAGCAGCGTGGTGGGCACCTGGATGAACGGGATCCCGCGCTGGTACACAGCTGCCGCGAAGCCAGCGACGTCCCCGACCACGCCGCCGCCGAGGGCGACTATCGTCGTCTGGCGGTCGCAATGCGCGGCCAGCAGGGCATCGAAGACCAGGTTCAGGGTCTGCCAGGTCTTGTGTTCCTCTCCGTTGGGGAGGATCACTTCGATGACCTCGGCCCCCGCTTCCCGCAATGCGCGGACTACGCGATCAAGGTAGAACGGAGCGATGACGGTGCTGGTGACGACCGCCACCTTGCCTCCGGACAGGTGCGGCCGGTACCGGGCCGGATCGTCGAGGAGCCGCTCGCCGACCTCGATCGGGTAGGAGCGCTCTCCGAGTGCTACACGGATACTTGCCATCGCTCTGCCAAGGTAGTCAGGATATGCTTCAGGAGGACCTGCACGCTCTGCCTGCCCGTGTCGACGATGAGGTCTGCAACCTCGCGATACAGTGGATCGCGCAGTGCATAGAGCTCCTCGAGCTTCTTTTGCGGGTCTGGCGTGGCGAGCAATGGCCGGTTCTTGTCATTGCGCGTGCGCATGTACAGGTCTCGCGGTTGCGCGCGGAGGTAGATCACCACGCCGCGTGCCGCGAGGCGCTCGCGGTTCTCGGGACGCAGCACCGCGCCGCCCCCGGTAGCGAGGACGATGCCGGAACGGGCGGTAAGCTCGTCGAGGACGGAGGCTTCGCGGGCCCGGAACCCTTCCTCGCCCTCGATCTCGAAGATCAACGGCACCTTCACCCCGCAGCGGGCCTCGAGTTCGAGGTCCGAGTCGATGAATGGCCGGTTCAGGCGCCCCGCGAGCAGCCGCGCAACCGTGGTCTTGCCCGCGCCCATCATGCCGACAAGGAAAATGTTTTCGCCGTCTTTCACGACGTCATTGTTCCAGAAAAAACAAAGGCCGGGGTGAACCCGGCCTGAAGTCAGAGGATCTGACGCAGCTTGGTAAAAATCCGCCTTATCGCACCGTAAGCCGTTCGCTGACGACCCGTGGCGTGATGAATATGAGCAACTCCGTCTTGCGCGTGGAGCGGCCGGTGTTCTTGAACAGGAACCCGACATACGGCAGCTCGCCGAAGAACGGGACGCGCGTGATGTCCTGGCGCTCGGTTTCCTCGTAGATCCCGCCGATCACGACGGTGCCGCCGTTCTCGACCAGCGCTGAAGTCTTCACGTGCTTGGTGCTGATCTGCACGCCGGCCGTGGTCGTGGCGCCCGGCTCATCCTTGTTCACGTCGAGGTCCATGATCACGTTGCCTTCGGGCGTGATCTGCGGCTTCACCTTGAGCGCCAGGTTGGCCTTGCGGAACGATGTGGATGTCGCACCGGACGAAGAAGCCTGCTGGTACGGAATTTCCGTACCCTGCTCGATGATCGCTTCCACGCCATCGGACGTCAGCACGCGCGGGCTGGACACCGTCTTGCCCTTGCCGTCGGCTTCCATCGCAGTAAGTTCCGCCGAGAGCACGCGGGTAAACGAGTTGTTGAACAGCAGGAGCGAAAACGCCCCGGGGCTGAAGTTGTTGAAACCGGTGGCGGGCAGCACGACGTTCTGGGCTGCGCTGGTCGTGGCCGTGGCCGCCGTTGCAGGCGCGGAGAGGTTCTCCAGCGGACCGCCGATGGTTGCGTTGAGGTTGCGCGCGGGATTCCCGCCGCCGGGGATCTGCGAGCGCGCGCTGTTGTAGCCAAGGCGCGCGCCCAGGCTCTTCGAGAAGCTGTCGTCCGCAATCACGATCCGCGCCTCGATCACGACCTGGCGTACGGGGACGTCGATCTTCGCAAGGAGTTTGCGCACGTCTTCAAGGCGGGATGGGACGTCCTGCACGAACAAGGTGTTCGTCCGCGCATCGACCACCGCACTGCCTCGCTTGGACAGGATCGGCTGGTTCTTGTCGCCGAGCAGCTTCTGCACGTCGGCGGCTTTCTGGTAGTTCATCTGGAAGGACTCGGTCCGGGTAGCCTCCAGTTCACCGATCTGCTGCTGCGCTTCGAGCGCGAGCTTTTCGCGCGTGGCGAGCTCGTCGCGCGGCGCGACCCAGATGACGTTGCCGTTCTTGCGCATGTCGAGGCCGCGCGTCTGCAGGATGATGTCCATCGCCTGGTCCCAAGGCACGTCCTTGAGGCGCAGCGTGATGCTGCCGGACACCGTGTCGCTCGTAATGATGTTGAGGTCGGTGAAGTCGGCGATCACGTTCAGGACTGCGCGCACTTCCACATTCTGGAAGTTGAGCGACAGCTTCTCGCCCGTGTACCGTCCGCGTTGAGCGGCCGGGGAGTTCGCGGCCACGGGCTTGACCTCGATCACGAACTGGGTGTCGGTCTGGTAGGCGTTGTGCTCCCACTGGCCCTTGGGCTCGATCACCATGCGCACGTTTTCGCCTTGGGTAAAAGTATTGATCGTCTGGACCGGCGTGGAGAAATCGACCACGTCGAGGCGCCTGCGGAGGTTGTCCGGCAGCGCAGTCTTCGCGAACTCGACTACGATGCTCTGGCCCTGCTGGCGAATGTCGATGCCGGTAGAGGTGTCGGACAGGTCGACGACGATGCGGCCTTCCCCGCCACGGCCGCGCCGGAAGTCGATGTCGCGAACCGCGTGCTTGGAATCGGCCTTGCCTTCGGCAAAGTGGGCAGGCGCGCCGCCTGCAGCCGGCGGCAGGCCGGTGAGCGTAACCACCAGGCTGTTGCCATCGATGACAGCCTCATGCGACACCGTCCTGCGCAGGTTGAGCACCATGCGGGTCTTGTCCGAGCCCTGCACCATGTTCATGCTGCGCAGTTCACCCTCGCCGATGTCCTGCGAACTGCGCCCCAGGCTGTTGGTCGTGCCGGGGAAATCGAACGCGATGCGCGCCGGGCTCGCCACGGTAAAGTTGGGCGGAACGGCCTTCAGAGGAACCTTGGTCTGGATGCGTATCGTGATCTTGCCGCCCTGCTGGGTGACGTTGAAGGCCTCGATGCTGTTCGCCTGCGCGAAGGCCGCGCCGGACCCGGCGAGCCATAGGGCGGCCGCAATGAAAGCCCCGAACATCCGGGCAGCCAGGAGTCGCGCGGCCGAAATCCGCGTGGGAAAAATTCGAGTGCTCATCGTTGTGCCTCCACCAGTTGCAGCGAGCTGACGCGTTCTACCCAGTCTCCGCTGCCGTCCTGTACGAGCTCCTTCAGCTTGATCTCGTTCTCGTCTATCGCCGTGATCACGCCGAAATTCAGCCCCATGTAATTCCCCTTCTTCACCCGGAACAGGTTGGTGCCGGCCCGGACGAGGCCGAACATCTGCTTGTCCTGTTGCAACGTGCCGACCATGCGCAGCGATTCCACCGGGAACGCCTCGAGGGGCTCTTTCGCGCGGTTCATGTCGGGTTTGATCCCGGACGCGCCGGCCATGGCTGCGCCGGTGGCGACCACCTCGATGCGGCTGGACTTGAACGGATCGACCTCTTCGAAAGCCTTGTAGGGAACGGGCTCGTAGGGTTTCACCTGGGGCAGGGGATCGACCCGTCCGCGCAGATCCTTGCTGAGCTGCGCGAGTTCCTGCTTGAGGTCGCCGTACTGCTCGCCGCCGCACGCGGCGAGCGCGAGGGCCGCCAGCACAGGGAAGAATAGCCTCATTTCGCGGAACCTCATTTCTTCGGCGCCTTGGCGGCTTTGGCCGACTTGCGCTGCGCCGACACCTCTTCGTCATCGAGGTAGCGGAAGGTGCGCGCCGTGGCGTCCATCTGCAACTGGCCGTCCTTGCCGGGGCCGATCGTGACGTCGTTCAGGGTCACGATGCGCGAAAGCTGGCCGAGGTCGCTCGCGAACGCCCCCATGTCATGGTAATTGCCCAGCACGCGGACCTGGATCGGGAGTTCGGAATAGAACTCCTTGGCGGACTCGCCGGACGCCGGCCTGAACAGCTCGAACTGAAGGCCGCGGCCCAGGCCCGCCTGGTTGATGTCGACCAGCAGGGCGTCCATCTGGGCCCGGTTGGGCAACTGCTTGAGCAGGGCGCCGAACGACTGGTCGATCTCCCGCAACTGCTGCTTGTGCAGGTCGAGGTTCACCGACTGCTTTTTCTTGTTGATGTAGTCTTCCTTGAGCTTGGCTTCCTGCGACTTGCCTGCCTCGAGCTCGTCGATCTGGCCCTGCGTGTCGAGGAAGAAGGCCCCGACAAGGATGCCCGCAAGGATCGCTATCAGCGCGACCAGCTTCGGGACCGCCGGCCAGGTGCCGGGATCTTTCGGGTCGAGGTACTTGAAGTCCTCGACGAACTGGTTGAGGTTGATCGCCATCGTCTACCCTTTCTTCGCCGCTGCGGCCGGGGCGGGAGCGGCCGGCGCCTTGCCCGCAGCATCGCTATTGGTCTGGGCGCGCTTGAGGGAGAGGTCCAGGTTGAACTCCGACACCCGCTTGTTGCCCACCATGGTCGCCTTGATCTCGTTCAGCTTCGGCGCTCCGATCCACTGGGAGGCCTCAACGTTGCGCATCAGCGTCGACACGCGCGCGCTGGACTGCGCGTAGCCGACCAAGTTGATGCGCAGCCCCTTCTGGGTGATGCTGCGCAGGTAGACTCCATCCGGGAGTTGCCGCACGAGCTGGTCCAGCAGGTAGACAGTTTGGGCACGATCGGCCTGGAGCGTCTCGATCACCTGCTTCCTCGACAGCAGCGCGGCGATCTCGTCCTTGAGCTTCTTGATCTCGGCGATGTCCTTGTCGAGCTTCTCGGTTTCCTTCTTCAGGAAATCGTTGCGGCTCACCTGTTCGCTGACCTTCGCGGCATAGAACCCGTGCACCAGCAGGACGATGGCGCCACCAAGCACCGCCGTCATCGCGGCAACGATCGCGAAATGCTTGCGCGAGGCCTTGCGGCGCTCTTCGCGGTGGGGAAGCAGGTTGATGCCGTTCACGGATCGAACCTCCGCATGGCCAGGCCGCAGGCGATGATCAGCGAGGGCGCATCCACCATCAGCTTCTTCAGCTGGATCCGCGGCGAGGTTTCCATGGTCGCGAACGGGTTCGCCACCACGGTATTCACCTGGGTGCGGGTGTTCACGACCTCATCGAGGCCGGAGATCACCGCCGAACCGCCCGCGAGCAGGATGTGGTCGACCGTGCTGAACTGGGTGGAGGTGAAGAAGAACTGCAGCGCGCGCTGCACTTCCATCGAAAGGTTTTCCATGAACGGGCGCAGGACTTCCGACTCGAAGTCATCCGGCAGACCGCCCGAGCGCTTGGCGTTCTCCGCCTCTTCAGTGCTCATCCCGTAGCGGTTCTGGATGTCGGCGGTCAGCTGGTTGCCGCCGAACGCCTGCTCGCGCGTGTAGACCGACTGGTCATTGCGCAGCACGCTGATGCTCATGACGTTGGCGCCGATGTCGACAATCGCGATGTTCTGGTCCTTGCCGGCGCCAGGCAGCGCCTGGCAGACCAGCAGCAATGCCGACTGCTGGGCATAGGACTCGACGTCCATGACGGCCGCCTTCAGGCCGGCAGCCTCAGCGACCGCGATGCGGTCCTCGACCTTTTCCTTGCGCGTGGCCGCGATCAGGACTTCGTCCTCGCCGGGGCCGGACGGGGAAGGACCGATGACCTGGAAGTCCAGGTTGACCTCTTCCAGCGCAAACGGGATGTACTGGTTGGCCTCGGTCTCGACCTGCATCTCGAGTTCCTGCTCGCGCAGGCCGGCCTGGACGATGATCTTCTTGGTGATCACGGCCCCCGAGGGGACCGCCATGGCGACATGCTTGGTACGGGTCGCGAGCCGCTTCCAGCCGCGCTTGACGGCTTCTGTAACAGCTTCGAGGTTGTTGATGTTGCCGTCGGCCACCGCATCGCGGGGCAGGGGCTCTATCGAGTAGCGCTCCACGCGGTAGGCGCCCTTGCCGGCGTCTACGATCTCCAGCATCTTCACCGACGACGAGCTGATATCCAGGCCGAACAGGGGCGGAGCCTTCGGATTGAAGATGTCGAGTTGCAAGGGGAAATTCCTTTCCGCAATGGCCGCTTAGGCGCGATACGTATAATTTACATGAAATGCTAGCAACAAGCCCCCCACCTGTAAAGTAAATTCTTCACGGTCAGGCTAGGCTTATAATGCGCCCGTCTCCTACCCGATGCAACAACCGCCCGGGCACGCCCGATCACTTTGATGTGGCTCCGTTTTTTGGCTTTTCCGCTGGCCCTGCTCGCGGGCATTGCGGCTATCGGCGCATGCGCGGTCGGCTTGGTGTTTGTGCTCGCCTGGCCAAACCTGCCGTCCCTTGATGTCCTGACCGACTACCAGCCCAAGATCCCCCTGCGGGTCTATTCCGCCGAAGGGGTGCTGATCGGCGAGTTCGGCGAGGAGCGCCGGGCCGTGGTGAAGATCGGCGAGGTCCCTGAAGTCCTGAAGCGCTCCATCCTGGCCGCGGAGGACGAGCGCTTCTACCAGCACGCAGGCATCGACTACATGGGGGTGATGCGCGCCGCGCTGTCCAACCTCAGTTCGGGCGGCCGCAGGCAGGGCGCGAGCACGATCACGATGCAGGTTGCGCGCAACTTCTTCCTTTCCTCGGAAAAGACCCTCACCCGCAAGCTCTATGAAGCGCTGCTGTCCTTCAAGATCGAGCAAAACCTGCAGAAGGACCAGATCCTCGAGCTGTACGTGAACCAGATCTACCTGGGGCAGCGGGCTTACGGCTTCGGGGCCGCGGCGCAGATCTACTTCGGCAAACCGCTCGACAAGCTGACCCTCGCCGAGGCCGCCATGCTCGCCGGCCTGCCCAAGGCCCCGTCGACCTACAACCCGGTGGTCAACCCGCAACGGGCCAAGCAGCGCCAGCTCTACGTGTTGCGACGCATGAAGGACCTCGGCCACATCACCGAGCAGCAGTACACCGAGGCCGCCAAGGCCCCTTTGGCGGTCAAACGCACGACCACCGAATTCGGCGTCCATGCGGAATACATCGCGGAAATGGTGCGCCAGGCGGTGCATGACCAGTACCCCGACGACGTCTACACGCGCGGGTTCCGTGTCTACACCACGATCCGCAAGGCAGACCAGGAAGCCGCCTACGCCTCGCTGCGCCGGGGCGTACTCGACTACGACCGGCGCCATGGATATCGCGGCCCCGAGGCCTTCGTCGAGCTGCCCAATCCGGCCACTGAGGACGACTACGACGAGGCCCTGTCCGACCACAGCGACAACGACGACATGCTGGCGGCGCTGGTGCTGTCCGCCGGCGGGCAGGAAGTGAAGGCCGTGACGCGCGCGGGCGAGGCCGTTTCCATCGCGGGTGAGGGGCTGAAGTTCGTGGCTCGATCGCTGGACGAGAAGGCGCTGCCGCAAAAGCGTGTGCGCCGCGGCTCGATCATCCGGGTGCAGAAGGACGAGAAGAAGGTCTGGCAGGTGGTGCAACTGCCCGAAGTCGAGTCGGCCTTCATCTCGGTGGACCCGAACGACGGTGCGATCCGCGCGCTCGTCGGCGGCTTCGACTTCAGCCGCAACAAGTACAACCACGTCACGCAGGCGTGGCGCCAGCCCGGGTCCTCTTTCAAGCCGTTCATCTATTCGGCTTCGCTCGAAAAGGGCTTCACGCCCGCCACGGTCATCGCCGACGAGCCAATCGTGGTCGAAGCCGACGTCACCGGCAGCCAGCGCTGGGAACCCAAGAACTATGACGGCAAGTTCGAGGGCCCTATGCGCATGCGCACCGCGCTGGCCAAGTCGAAGAACATGGTGTCGATCCGCATCCTGAAGGCCATCGGCACGAAGTACGCGCAGGACTATGTCACGCGCTTCGGTTTCGAGCCCGAAAAGCACCCTCCCTACCTGACCATGGCGCTGGGTGCGGGTTCGGTCACGCTCTGGCAGATGGCGCGGGCCTACTCGGTGTTCGCCAACAGCGGCTACCTGATCCAGCCCTATTACATCCAGCGGATCGTGGACGACCGGGGCAACGAACTCGGTACGGCCAATCCCCAGCGCGCGGGGGACGAGTCCCTGCGCGTCATCGACGCCCGCAATGCCTTCATCATGGACAGCATGCTCCAGGATGTCACCCGCTACGGCACGGCGGCGCGAGCGTCAAAACTGGGGCGCAAGGACCTCGCCGGCAAGACCGGCACGACCAACGATTTCCTCGACGCCTGGTTCTGCGGCTATTCGCCGGCGCTGGTGGGCATCGCCTGGGTCGGATTCGACCAGCCCCGGACACTTGGCCGCAACGAAACCGGCGGATCGGTTTCACTGCCGATCTGGATCGGGTACATGGAAAAGGCGCTGAAAGGCATCCCGGATGTGCCCCGCGCCGTGCCGGAAGGGGTGATCGACCTCAAGGTGGGCCCGGACGCAGCAGTGCCCGGCAGCGGAGCGCATCCCGAGTTCTTCTACAAGGAGGCGCTGCCTCCGGTCCCTCCCGAGCGCGCCCCGGCAGGCGACCCGCCGCAACCGGCCTTCAGGCCTGTCCCGTCGATGAGCAGCCGCGAGGACCGCCGCCCCGGCGCGGAGTAACGCCTTAAGCGCCCTAGCGGGGCGCGAGGATCATGGCACAGCCGCTCTGGGCGCCCACCATGCGGGACAGGGCTGCAAATAATTCGCCACCATCGCGTGTATCGACCCAGCGGCCGGCCTCATGGCGAAAGTGGAATCCCCCGGAGCGCGCCGCCACCCAGAGTTCACGGGTCGCGCTTTGCCGGTTGATGATCATCTTGCTGCCGTCCTCGAATCCGAGTTCCAGGATCCCGCCCGGCTTCATCTGCAGGTCCACATCCACTCCCGCAGAATCGGCGCACGCCTCGACGGCCGCCTCGATCCCGGCAAGCGTTTCCGTCGCCAACCGTTCAAATTCAGAGTCTGTCATGGCCGGAGCCCCCCAAGGTCTGCTACCCTCTAGCTAACATCATGATTTTACGCTCACTCATGCGCTTTTCGCGTCTTTCCCTGCTTGCCGTTGCGGCCCTTTGTGCCGCACTGCTCCCGGGGTGCGGATCCAAGGGCCCCCTTTACCTGCGGGACAACCCGCCGGCCGGCACCCGGATCCCCAAGCCTGCCACGCCTGCACCGGTACCCTATCCGGCCGACCCGGCCGACGAACCTGCAAAGAAGCGGGACTGAGCCAGGGCATGGGATTCGACTACCGAAACGGCGCGCTGTGCGCCGAAGACGTCCCTCTCGCGGACCTCGCACGCCGGCATGGCACCCCGTGCTATGTCTATTCGCGCGCCTCGGTCGAGTCCGCCTATGGCGAATACGCCGCAGCCCTTGCGGGCCGGCCTTCGCTGGTCGCGTACTCGGTCAAAGCTAATTCGAACCTGGCCATCCTCGCGCTCATGAACCGCCTTGGCGCGGGGTTCGACATCGTTTCCGGCGGGGAACTGAGCCGGGTGATTGCAGCGGGCGGCGATCCGCGCAAAGTCGTCTTCTCCGGGGTCGGGAAGACCGAGGCCGAAATCGCGCAGGCGCTGGAAGCCGGCATCCTCAGCATCAACCTCGAGTCGGCAGGCGAACTTGAGCGCGTGGAGTCGGTCGCCGCAAGGCTCGGCAAGGTCGCGCCGGTTGCTTTTCGCGTCAACCCCGACGTGGATGCGCGCACCCACCCCTACATTTCCACCGGCCTCAAGGAAAACAAGTTCGGTGTCGCATTTGCCGATGCGGAGGCCCTGTATAAGGACGCCGCACGCAGGCCGCACATCAAGGTCGTCGGCATCGGGTGCCACATCGGGTCGCAACTCACCTCGGCCGGGCCGTTCATCGATGCCGCCGCGCGAATGCTCGCCCTGGTCCAGCAGCTGGACCGGGCCGGGATCGTCCTCGACCACATCGACCTCGGCGGCGGCGTAGGCATTCGCTACCGTGACGAAACCCCCGAGCCGATCGGCGCCTTCCTTGACGGTGCTCTAGGCATGCTCGCGGGACGCAAGGAAACGCTGATCGTGGATCCGGGCCGCTCGCTGGTCGGCAATGCGGGCGTGCTGCTCACCCGGGTGGAGTACGTGAAGCCGGGGGAGGCCAAGAACTTCCTCGTCGTCGATGCGGCCATGAACGACCTGATTCGACCGTCGCTGTACGAGGCTTGGCATGAAGTGCTGCCCGTGCGGAAGGGTGCAGGCCCGACGAGTGTTTACGACGTGGTCGGGCCGATCTGCGAGACAGGGGATTTCCTCGCCCAGGGTCGCGAACTCTGCGCAGTGGCAGGGGATTTGCTTGCAATCATGTCCGCGGGCGCCTACGGGATGGCGATGAGTTCGAACTACAACTCACGACCGCGCGCAGCAGAGGTTCTCGTGGACGGCCCGTCTGACTACCTAGTCAGGGAGCGCGAAACGGTCACGGATCTCTTTGCAAAGGAGCATGTTTTGCCGTAGATTTTTTGCCTTTCCTGCAGCCCTTTTCCCCAGAGACCCAATGGCATCCGCTTCCCGCTCAAACAAACGTCTATTGTTCGGCTTTGCGCTCGTCGTGGTCCTGGCGGCGGCTGGCGCCGCGACCTACCTCTACAAGGACTCGCGCGCCAAGGAGACGCCAACCAAGGGGGCCGGCAAGCCTCCGGCCAGCGTGCCGGTGATGGTGGCGGCGGTGAACCAGCAAACGCTCCCGGTACGGGTGCTGGCCATCGGCAACGTCGAGCCCTACACGACCGTCGCGGTGAAAGCACGCATCGACGGGCAGATCCTGGAAGTCAATTTCCAGGAAGGCAAGGAGGTCAAGAAGGGCGAAGTCCTCTTCCGGATCGACCCGCGTCCGTTCGAAGCGTCCCTGCGCCAATCCGAGGCCCAGGCACTGCGCGACATCGCCAGCCGCGACCAGGCGGCCTCCCAGGAGCGCCGCTACCAGGAGTTGCTCGACAAGAATTTCGTGTCCAAGGACGCCTACGCGCAGTTCCGCACCAACGCAGCGACCGCAGAGGCAACGTCCAAGGCGAGCCAGGCCGCGCTTGAGAACGCGAATCTGAACATCGATTACACCGTCATCCGCGCGCCGGTCAACGGCTACGTGGGCCGTGCGCTGCTTCAGGCAGGCAACATGGTCAAGGCGAATGACACGATCTCGCTCGTCGTGATCAACCAGGTGAAGCCCGTCTATGTCGGCTTCGCCATCCCCGAGACGCAGCTCCAGGTGGTCCGCAACCTGATGCGCAAGGGGCAGCTGGGCGTCGAAGTCACTGCGCCCAGCACCGACAAGGCTCTCGCCACCGGCCGGATCGCGTTCGTGGATAACGCGATTGACCAAACGACCGGCACGATCAAGGTGCGCGCGATCTTCGACAATGCCGAGACGCAGCTCTGGCCGGGCCAGTTCGTGAACGTGCGCGTCAAGTTGTACGACCAGGAAAACGCGATTGTCGTGCAATCCCGCGCGCTGCAGACCGGCCCGAACGGGCAGTACGTCTATGTCGTGAAGCCGGACATGACCGCGGAAGTGCGCAAGGTCGTGGTCACCCGCTCGGAAGGAGAACTGTCCGTGCTCGCCGAGGGCGCGGTCACCAAGGACGAGAAAGTCGTGGTGCGAGGCGCCCTGCGCCTTGCGCCAGGATCCAGGGTCGTGATCACTGAAGGGGCAGGTGCCACATGAACCTCTCCGAAATATTCGTCCGGCGCCCGGTCATGACGGTGCTGCTCATGATCGGGCTCCTGATTTTCGGGATCGTCGGCTTCCGGCTGCTGCCGGTGAGCCAGCTGCCCAACATCGACTACCCCACGATCCAGGTCACGGCCGAGCTGCCCGGCGCCGCACCGGAAACCATGGCCTCGGCCGTGGCCACGGTGCTCGAGAAGCAGTTCTCGACCATCGCAGGCATCGACTCGATGACCTCGATCAGCGGCCAGGGCACGACCGCGGTCACCATCCAATTCAACCTCGGCCGCGACATCGACGCGGCTGCGCAGGACGTGAACTCGGCCATTGCCGCCACCGCACGCCTCCTGCCGCCCGCAATGCCTACGCCGCCCTCCTTCCGCAAGGTGAACCCGGCCGACTTCCCGGTGTTCTTCCTCGCGCTCACCTCCGACACGCTGCCGATATCGACCGTGAACGAGTACGCCGAGACCTACCTCGCGCAGCGCATTTCGACGATCAGCGGCGTGGCGCAGGTGCAGGTATTCGGCCAGCAGAAATACGCCGTGCGCGTGCAGGTCGACCCGAGCGCCCTCGCCGCGCGCGGCGTCAGCATGAACGAGGTCCAGCAGGCGGTGGCCACGTCCAACGTCAACCAGCCCACCGGCACCCTCTACGGCAAGGACCGCATGTTCGCCGTCCAGGCCACCGGCCAGCTGTACGACGCAGCCGCATTCAAGAAGATCATCGTCACGTACCGCAACGGTTCGCCGGTGCGGCTCGGCGAAGTCGGCAACGTCATCGACAGTGTGCAGAGCGACAAGGTCGCCGCCTGGTTCAAGGACAAGCGCGGCATCGTGCTCGCGATCCAGCGCCAGCCCGGCACCAACACCATCGAGGTGGTCGACAAGATCAAGAAGCTGCTGCCGACCTTCCGCGCCGAGGTCCCGCCGGCCATCGGCATCGAGATCCTCTACGACCGCACGGTCATGATCCGCGCTTCCATAGCGGAAGTGGAGTTCACACTGATCCTCGCCCTGATCCTCGTCGTGCTCGTGATCTTTGTATTCCTGCGCGACGTGCCGGCGACGATCATCCCGAGCGTCGCGCTGCCCATGTCCATCATGGGCACATTCGCGGTGATGTACATGTTCGGCTACAGCGTGGACAACATCTCGCTCCTTGCGCTGACGCTGTGCGTGGGCTTCGTCGTCGACGACGCGATCGTCATGCTCTAGAACATCAGCCGCCACATCGAGCTCGGCAAGAGCGTCATGCAGGCCACGCTCGACGGCTCGAAGGAAATCGCGTTCACGATCCTGTCGATGACGATCTCGCTGGCCGCCGTGTTCATCCCGATCTTCTTCATGGGTGGCATTCTCGGCCGGCTCCTGCACGAGTTCGCGGTGGTGATCATCGTCGCGGTGCTGATCTCGGGTTTCGTGTCGCTGTCCCTCACCCCGATGATGTGCAGCCGCATCCTCAAACCGCACGACCCGAACCGCAAGCACGGGCTCGTGTTCCTGGCGTTCGAACGCGGCTTCGACGCCTTCCGCGACTTCTACGGCTGGACGCTGCGCTGGGTGCTCCGTCACCAGCGCTTCACGATGCTCGTGTTCCTCGCGATCGTGGTCGCGACCGGCGTGCTGTTCTCCCGGGCGCCCAAGGGCTTCCTGCCGAGCGAGGATTCGGGGCAACTGTTCGTGTTCACCGAAGGCCCGCAGGACGTGTCCTTCCAGGGCATGGTCGACCTGCAGCGCCAGGTCGCCGACATCGTGCGCCAGGATCCCAACGTGGAAGCGATCATGTCGTTCGTCGGGGCGAGCAACTTCAACCCGGCGGGCAACAGCGGCCGCATCACGATCGCCCTGAAGCCGTACGACAAGAGAAAGCCCGCGGACGAGGTGGTGAAGCAGCTCCGCCCGAAGCTGGCAAAGGTCGTGGGCATGAAGACCTTCGTACAGAACGTGCCCACCATCCGCATCGGCGGCTCGCTCTCCAAGAGCCCCTACCAGTACGTCATCCAGGGCCCCAACACCGAGCAGCTCTACCAGTGGGCGCCGATGATCGAGTCCAAGCTGCGTTCGCTGCCCGGCATCGTCGACGTGGCCTCCGACCTGGCGATCGCCCGGCCGCAGGTCAACGTGAACATCGACCGCGAAAAGGCCGCCGCGATGAACGTCTCGGTCCAGCAGATCGAGACCACGCTGAATTTCGCGTTCGGCTCATCGCAGGTATCGACGATCTACACGGCGACCAACCAATACTGGGTCATCCTGGAACTGGAGCCCCGCTACCAGACGGACCCGTCGGCCCTCGGCCTGCTGTACGTGCGGTCGAACTCCGGCACGCTGGTGCCGCTCAACTCGCTGGCCAAGCTCACCTACAACGTCGGCCCGCTCGCGGTCACCCACCTCGGGCAGCTGCCGTCGGTCACGTTCTCCTTCGACGTGCGCCCCGGCGTGGCCTTGTCCGAGGCCATCGAGGAGGTCAACAAGGCAGTGGCGACGATGCAGGTTCCCGCCACGATCAACGCCTCCTTCGGCGGCACGGCGCAGGCCTTCCAGAGCTCACTGCAGGGCATGGGCATCCTGCTGCTGCTCTCGGTGTTCGTGATCTACCTCGTGCTCGGCATCCTCTACGAAAGCTTCATCCATCCGCTCACCATCCTCTCGGGCCTGCCCACCGCCGGCCTGGGTGCGCTGGTGACGCTGATGGCTTTCGGGATCGAGCTGAACATGTATGCCTTCGTGGGCATCATCATGCTGATCGGCATCGTCAAGAAGAACGCGATCATGATGATCGACTTCGCGGTCGAGGCGCAGCGCAAGGACCATACGCCCTCGGCCGAGGCCATCTACCAGGCGGGCATCGTCCGGTTCCGGCCGATCATGATGACCAGCGCCGCGGCCCTGATGGGCAGCCTGCCGATCGCGATGGGCTACGGCGCGGGCGGCGCGGCCCGGATGCCGCTCGGCCTCGCGGTGGTCGGCGGGCTGCTGCTCTCGCAGGTGCTCACCCTCTACATCACGCCGGTGGTCTACATCTACTTCGAGCGGTTGCAGCAGTGGATCGACGAGCGACGCGGCGCCGGCAAAGCCGGCAGCGAAGGCAACGGGGATATCGACCCCGATGCCACGCTGATGATTCCCCCTCGAGGGGCTCAGTAAGTCTTGTAGGGCAGGAACTTGCCGCTGAGCTCCACGTGCACGCGGTCGCCCTTGGGGTCCGGCTGGCGCTGGATGTCCATTCAGAGAGGCCGAACAGGCGCGGAAATCAACAGTTTGGGCTGCTGCCGGTTTCGTGGACATTTTGTTAAGGTGTCCAATGAAACTGGAGGTGGGTCATGGTTACGAGAAGGCGGTTCGGCCAGGAGTTCAAGCTTGAAGCAGTCCAACTGGTCAAGGGACGCGGCGTTTCTGTAGCGCAGGCG
>CAMAXP010000032.1 GCA_945862265.1 Bordetella parapertussis | reverse complement strand
GGAGGACCGCGCCTACGTGAAAAGCCTGATGCAGAAAGTGGTGGCGCCGGGCAAGATGGCGGCCTGGATCGCCCCGCCGGAACGCGGCATCAACAACATGGCGGTCGACTACGAATACGTCCACCTGAACTGAACCCGGGAGTCCGCATGTCCACAGAGTGGCAGCCCAGCCAGCGTTACCCGGATCCGGCCATAGTTACGCTCCATCCGTCCTTCGACCGCTACCGGCTCCCGCTGGCCAAGGTGGAGCGCATCGCCACCGGATGCCGCTGGGCCGAAGGCCCGGCCTGGCTTGGAGATACCCGGTCGCTCGTCTGGAGCGACATCCCGAACAACCGCATGCTGCGCTGGGACGAGGAGACCGGCGCGACGAGCGTGTTCCGCAAGCCCTCGAACTACGCCAACGGCCACACGCGCGACCGGCAGGGACGCATCGTCAGCTGCGAGCACGGCGGGCGGCGCATCAGCCGGACCGAACATGACGGCACGGTCACCACCGTTGCCGATTCGTTCCAGGGCAAGCGCCTCAATTCGCCCAACGACCTCGTCGTGAAATCGGACGGCTCGATCTGGTTCACCGACCCGACCTTCGGCATCCTCGGCTGGTATGAAGGTGCCAAGGCGACGCCCGAGTCCCCGATGAACGTCTACCGCGTGGATGCGTCCGGGGCGATCGAACTGGCCATCGAGGGTATCAACCAACCCAATGGTCTCGCCTTCTCCCCCGACGAGAAGATCCTCTACGTCGTCGAATCGCGCTCCGATCCCAGGAAGATCCTGGCCTACGACATCGTCGATGGCAGGAAGGCCGTCAACGGCCGGGTGTTCATCGATGCCGGACCGGGCACGCCGGACGGCTTTCGTGTCGATGTGGACGGCAACCTGTGGTGCGGGTGGGGCATGGGGGAAGCCGGCCTGGACGGGGTGCATATCTTCAACCCGGACGGCAAACGCATCGGACGGATCGACCTCCCGGAGCGCTGCGCCAACCTGTGCTTCGGCGGCGTGCACCGCAACCGCCTGTTCATGGCGGCCAGCACGTCGGTCTACTCCCTGTACGTGAACACCCAGGGTGTCGGGTACTCGTAGGGCGCAAAAAAAAAAGGAACCCGAGGATTCCTTTTAAAGTCGGGTCGAACTGCCCTACGCCTACTACCTGATCGCCACAGAGGAGGCCCTCAAGCGCGCACCGGCGCGTGCGTTTACCGACTGGCTGGCTGCAGAAGCCGGCCTGAAGTCTCAGTAAAGCTGCTCGCGGTAGCGCGCGACCGCGACCTCCTGGGACTCGATGGCGGTCACCCCGCCTGACTGGTCGTGGATCATCTGCCCCATGGAGGGCAGCACGCTGCGCGGCACCTTGGCCTCCGCCTTCCACAGCCCGGCCCGCATGATCGCCTTGGCACAGTGGAGGTAGGCCTCGCGCACGCTGACGGCCAGCACCACCTTGGGCGGCTTGCCCTGCTCGATACACTGCCCGCAGAGCGCTTCGTCCGTTCGCAGTTCGACCGTGCCGTTGACGCGCAGCATCTCATCCACGCCGGGAACGAAGAACAGCAATCCTGCACGCCCGGTCGAAATGATGTTCGAAAAGCTGTCCAGCCGGTTGTTGCCGGGGCGGTCAGGCATCAACAGGGTGAGATCGTCGGCCACCTTGCAGAAACCGGGAGCCCCGCCGCGAGGCGAGGCGTCAAGGTTGCCCTGCGCATCCGACGTACACAGCACGACGTAAGGCGACAGCGCGATGAAGCTGCGGCAGTGCTTGTCCAGGTGCGCCAGCTGCTTCTTGAGTGCGCGCTCGGTCGGTTGCGCGTACAGGCTGCGCAGCTGCTCAATCGAAGTGATCGTGGCCATGTCGCCTAGATCCCGAGCGCTTCGGCCGTCAGCTTGCGCAACTCCTTCTTGACCGCCTCCCGCTCCTTCGCAACGGCCGGGTCCGCCGCGAGGTTGTTCATTTCGTAGGGATCCTTTTCGAGGTCATACATTTCTGCCATGCCCTGGTGGTGCGTCCAGTGGATGTACTTGTACTTCTCGGTGCGCACGGCCTTGTAGCCCATGCCGACGATCCATGGCCACGCGCCCTCGCTCCAGTACTCGCACAGGAACGACTGCCGCCATTTCTTCGTCTTGCCCTTCATCAGGGGGACGAGGGACTTGCCCTGCACCGTGTCGCCGGGCTTGCCGCCGGCGAGCTCGATCAGGGTCGGCGCGATGTCGATCGCAAGGATCATCTGGTTGAATTTGGTCCCTGCCGCGATCCGCTTCGGATAGCGCACGTAGAACGCGGTGCGGATCCCCTCCTCATAAGCAAAGCGCCGCTCGACCGTGAGGCCGTGCTCGCCGAAGAAGAACCCGTTGTCGCCAAGGAAGACGATGCAGGTGTTGTCGAGCTGCTTGGTGGCCTCGAGCGCCTCCAGCAACATGCCCACGCCCTCGTCCACCGAGGCCATCATCGCGGCACGCTTCCTGATTTCCTCCTGCGTGCCGCCATCCATGGCCGCCAGGATGTCGCGCGACAGCGGCTGGGCCCGCGCCTCGAACATCATCTTCAGGGCGGGCTTGTCCTTCGCCACCTGCTCCAGGGGCAGCATGTTGGGCCGCTTGGGGAACGTCATTCCCTTGTACAGGTCCTTGTGGCGCTCTGGCAGCGTGTAGCCGCCGATGGTGGAGGCATCGATCCCGCCGCTCGCGTTCTGCTGCAAGTCCGGGTGGACAGCCTTGTGCGCGAAGAACAGCGCGAACGGGGTCTTCCGCTTCTTCTTCACGAAGTCGACGGCGCGGGAGTTCAGGATGTCGGTCATGTAGCCCTGGACCTGGTGCTCGCCACCGTTCTCCCAGAGGATGGGGTCGTCCAGCTTGCCCTGCCCCTTGAAGCTGACCCAGTGGTCGTAGCCGGGGCGCGGGCTGGAGTCATTGCCCATGTGCCACTTGCCGACGTGCGCGGTTTCATACCCCAGCGCCTTGAGGGCCAGGTGGTAGTTGTCGAGGCGGTGGCTGGCGATGTCGCGGCCGACGTTGTCGATGATGCCGTGGCGCGATGCGTACTGCCCTGTGAGGATCGACGCGCGGTTGGGCGAGCAGAGCGGCGTCGTATGGAACGCGTTTTCGAACATCGCACCTTCGCGCGCGATCCGGTCGATGTTGGGGGTCTTCATGTACGGGTGACCGGACGCGCTCGTCTCGTCGAAGCGCAGGTCGTCGATCAGGATGACGATGAGGTTGGGTTTCTTTGCCATGGACGGGATCTCCGGTAAATGTATTCCTCCAAGTGTAGCGGGGTTACGGGTATTCTTGCGCCATCGCTTTCGCCCTCCCGCCCGCCATGCCACAACCGACCGACCGTGAACTTTCCGCGCTGCGCGATGCCATCCGGCTTTCGGAAGAGGCGCGCAAGGCAGGCAACATGCCCTTCGGCGCAGTATTGCTTGCCCCCGACGGCGCCGTGCTCGCGTCCACGCAAAACACGATCGTGACCGGCCGCGACCTGACGGCGCACGCCGAAATCAACGCACTGCGCGCAGCCTCCGCCACCTGCACCGCCCAGCAGATCGCCGCGGCGACGATGGTGGCGAGCGGGGAACCCTGCCCGATGTGCTCAGGCGCCATGGTGCGGCTCGGCATCCGCCGCCTGATCTTCGGGATCCGGGCCTCGGTGGCAACGCCCTACCTGCCCAATGCCGCGGGCGTACTGGCCGTGGGAATCAACTGCCGCGACATCCTTGCGCTGTCCCCGGTCAGCGCGGAAGTGATGGGACCCGTCATCGAGGACGAGGCGCGGGCGCCCTTTGAAGCCCTGGCGGCCCGCGGATCCGGCTGACCCTGAAATTTCCAAAACAGGAAAGCCGGTTGACCTGGAATCGGCTCCAGGCAACGTGATCGAGGAATAAATATACAAGAATATTCGCAGAGGAGACCCCGGATGAGCACCCTGCACACGAACCTTCGATTCGCACCGGCGCGCGTTGAAGTCGAGGCCCGCGAAGGGCGCTCCCAGATCCTTCGATCACCGATCCCGCTGGCGCCCTTCCCACGTGCGGTCGGCGAATGGCTGGTTCATTGGGCCCGCACCAGCCCGGACCGGGTTTTCCTGGCGGAGAGGGCCGGCGAAGCCTGGCGCAAGGTCACCTACGCCGGGGCGCTGGATGCCGTGCGCAGCATCGGCGAAGCGCTGCTCGCGCGCGGCCTGTCCGCCGATCGCCCGGTGGCCATCCTGTCGGACAACTCGGTAGACCACGCGCTGCTTGCCTTGGGGGCCATGCATGCCGGTATCCCGGTCTCGCCGATCTCGCCCGCCTACTCGCTGATGTCGAAGGACCACGCCAGGCTGAAAGGGATCTTCGAACTCCTCCAGCCCGGGCTCGTCTACGCGCGGGATCCGGCGCCGTTCGCGCCCGCGCTAGAAGCGGTCGGAGCCCGCACGACCGGTATCGAGGAACTCCTGGCGGAACAACCGGGCGCGAGGATCGCCGCGGCCTTCGCCGCCGTCGGGCCGGACACGGTCGCGAAGATCCTGTTCACCTCCGGCTCCACCGGCTCGCCCAAAGGTGTCATCAACACTCACCGCATGCTTTGTTCCAACCAGCAGAGCTGGGCGCAGCTCTGGCCTTTCCTCGAGGAAACACCCCCGGTGCTGTGCGAATGGCTGCCGTGGAACCACACCTTCGGCGGCAACGCCACCTTCAACATGGTGCTCAGGAACGGCGGAACGATGTATGTCGATGGCGGCAAGCCCGCGCCCGGGCTCGTGGAAACCACCGTCAGGAACCTGCGCGAAGTGTCGCCGACGCTGTATTTCAACGTGCCGCGCGGCTTCGACCTGCTGCTGCCCTACCTCGAGTCGGACGCGGAACTGCGGCGCAGCTTTTTCCGCAAACTCGATGCTGTCTTCTACGCGGGCGCGGCGCTTCCGCAGAACCTCTGGGCGCGACTGGAGGCGCTGGCCGTCGCCGAAAACGGCGGCCGCCTGTCGATGCTGTCGGCCTGGGGATCGACCGAAACCTCGCCCATGGCCACCTGCGTGCACTACCCCATCGCCCGGGCCGGCGTGACCGGGAACCCGGGTCCCGGCACGGAGCTCAAGCTCGTCCCCTCGGGAACCAAACTCGAGGTGCGCGTCCGGGGCCCCAACGTCACCCCCGGCTATTGGCGGCGCGACGACCTCACTAGGGAGGCCTTCGACGAGGAAGGCTTCTACCGCATCGGGGATGCGATGAAGTTTGTCGACCCCGACGACCCGGCCAAGGGCCTGGCGTTCGATGGGCGCGTGGCGGAGGACTTCAAGCTGATGTCGGGCACCTGGGTGCATGTCGGCACCGTTCGCGTGCAGCTGATCGCGGCCTGCGACCCGCTCGTGCAGGACGCTGTGATCACGGGCCATGACCGTGAGGAAATGGGGGCGCTGGTGTTCGTGAATCCCGCGGCGGCAAAGGCGCTCGGACTCGACACCGACGGCGTACGCGCGCGGCTGCAGGCCGCGCTGGGCAAGCTGGCCGCCGAATCCACGGGGACTTCGACCGCGCCGGTTCGGCTGCTTGTGATGGATGAGCCGCCCTCCATTGATGCGAACGAAATCACCGACAAGGGCTACATCAACCAGCGGGCCGTGCTGGAGCGCAGGGCCGCGCTGGTGGAGAGACTCCATGCTGGCGGGCCGGAAGTCATCCTGCTGCCTGGTTCCTGAGGTACGGGCGCCCCGGGCATGCCTCGTGCGTAATGGATGGAGGCATGACCCCGCCCGTTTCTGTACCATAGGCCTTTGCGGGCGCCCGGCCCACAGTCCCTCCAGGAGAGTATCCATGCAATTTCGAGTGTCCCCTATCCTCTGTGCCCTGGCCGTAGCAGCCTCCGCCCCCGCAGCACTTGCGCAGGGCCTGCCTGCCGGCCCCAAGATCACCGTTTCGGCGGTCACCCAGGTCGCGCCTACGGTGCCGCAGTACACCAAGGTCGACATCCCCCTTTTGCGCGATGACGCATCGAAAAAGAGCGGCGGCCGCGTCGAGTTCAACCTCAAGAGCTGGCCGGAAATGAGCGTGCAGGGGCCGGAACTCATCCGCCTCGTGCGTTCCGGGCAAGTGGACCTCGGCGCTGCGCCGCTGACGACCGTGTCGGGCGACGTGCCCTTCCTTGACGGCATCGACCTCGCGGGCCTCGCGCCCGAACTCGACCAGGCCCGCAAGATCGCCACTGCCCTGATGCCCATCGCCAACAAGGAGCTCGAGCGCATCGGCGTGAAGCTGATCGCAACCTACCCGTTCCCCGCCCAGGTTTTTTTCTGCAAGAAGCCGATTGCGGGACTGGCCGACCTCAAGGGCCTCAAGGTGCGCACCAACGGCCCGTCCGCCTCTGACCTGGTGAGCTACCTCGGCGGGCAGCCTGCCGCCATCGCCTTCGGCGAGGTATACACGGCACTGGAGCGCGGCACGGTCGACTGCGCGATTACCGGCACGGGCAGCGGCAACGGCGTGAAGTGGTACGAAGTGACGAGCCACCTGTACACCCTCTCCACCGCGTGGTCGACCTCCGGCTACTTCGTGAACTTGGCCTGGTGGAACAAGCTCGACCCGGCCGTGCGCGGGTTCCTCGAGAAGACGATGGCCGGCGTGGAAGAGGCGCAGTGGAAGCTCGGCGCCGAAGTGACCCAGGACGGCATCGACTGCAACATCGGCAACGCCGCCGGCTGCAAGATCTACACGCTCGTGAAGTCGAAGCCCATGGTGCAGGTCAAGGCCACCGACGCCGACCGCGCCAAGCTGCGCGAGGCGCTCACGGCCACCGTGCTGCCCGGCTGGGTCAAGCGTTGCGGCGCCAAGTGCGGCGAGATCTACAACCAGGCGATCGCGCCGATCTCCGGCGTCAAGTACTCCGGCCAGTAACCGTCCCGCTCCCCGCCATGATCCGTGCCATTTCCGCCCACTCGCTGGCAAGGCTTGCGGGTGGATGGCATCGGAACCGATGATGCAGCCTGGCGCCGCCACCGGCGCGCTCATCCGCACCAACCGCATGATCGATGCGCTGGCGCGGCTGATGAACCGCTGCGCCGGGTGGATGTTCGTACTCTGTGCGTTCTTCATCACGTTCGATGTCCTCGCGCGCAAGTTCCTTGGCTTCTCCTCGCAATCCACGACCGAACTCTCCGGCTACATGCTTGGCGTAGGAATAGCCTGGGGCCTTTCGGGCGCGCTTGAGGCGCGCACGCACGTGCGCATCGACATCCTCATCCAGAAGGTGCCGCCGCGCATTCGCGGCTACCTGCACTGGGTGGCGCTGGCCACGCTGGCGGTGTTTGCCGGGTTCCTCGTCTATGGCGCCTGGCACACCACGATGGAGTCGTGGGATTTCAAGGCCACCGACAACAGCCTGCTGAAGACGCCGCTGATTATCCCGCAAGGCTTGTGGCTCATCGGCATAGGCGTGTTCGGGGTCATGGCGGTGCTGCGCGTCCTCGAAGTGGCGCTGCTGCTGCCGCGCGGCGACATCGACGCCATCGAGCACCTCACCGGCCCGCGCAGCTACATCGAGGAGGCGGACGAGGCGCTGGAAGCCATCGGTGCGTCACAGCAACTCGCGAAGGCGAAAGTCCACACGCCATCATGATTGCCGTCCTGTTCCTCATCGTATTGCTGGTGGTGTCGGTCGGGGCGGTCCTGTTCGGCGGCGGGTCGGTCTCGCAGCTGCCGGTCGGGCAGATCACCGTGCTGATCGCGCTGTTCTGCCTGTTCTTCGGCGCGGGCATCTACATCGCCGCGGCACTCGGCATCCTCGGGATCATCGCCGGCTTCGCGTTCTCGGAGCGGCCGTTCTGGGACTTCATCGGCCAGATGGTCTGGGGCCCGACCACCAACTTCGTGCTCGTCGCCGTGCCGCTCTTCCTGCTGATGGGAGAGATCATGTTGCGCGCGGGGCTGTCCGACAAGCTCTACAAGTCGCTCAACCTCTGGTTCCAGCGCGTGCCGGGCGGCCTGCTCCACACCAACATCGCTTCATGCAGCGTGTTCTCCGCCATCTCGGGCTCGAGCGTGGCGACCGCCGCAACCATGGGCGCCGTGGCCCTGCCCTACTTCAAGAAGACGGCCTACTCGCCCTCGATGGTGCTGGGGTCCCTCGCCGCGGGCGGCGCACTCGGCAACCTGATCCCGCCGGGCATCACCTTCATCGTGTATGGCCTGATCACCGAGACCTCGGTAGGCAAGCTCTACCTCGCAGCCGTGGGGCCGAGCATCCTCGTGGTCATCCTCTTCACGCTCGTCATCCTCGTGCACGGCCTCAGGCATCCGCTGCCCCAACCCGAGAAGATCCCGCTGTCGGTGAAGCTGGCCGGGCTCGTCGACCTGATCCCGACCGTGATCCTGATCCTGGTCGTGCTCGGCACCATCTACACGGGCCTTGCCACGCCGACGGAATCCGCTGCGCTGGGCGTGGTTGCGTCGATCATCTTTGCCGCCATCTCCGGGCGCTTCTCGTGGAAGATGCTCAACGAATCGGCCGAAGCCACCGCGCGTACCACTGCGTTCGTGGGCCTGATCCTGTGCGGCGCGTACGTGCTGAACTACATCTTCGGCAGCCTCGGCGTGCCGCAGGCGCTGGCGAAGTTCGTCTCCAGCCTGCCGGTGCCGCCGTGGGTGATCATGGCGCTGATCATCGGGTTCTACCTCGCGCTCGGCACCTTCATGGAGGGCTTTTCCATGATCGTGACCACGATCCCCGTGATCTTCCCGGTGGTGAAGGCGCTCGGCTACGACCCGATCTGGTTCGGGGTGATCGTCACGATGCTGGTCGAGATTGCCCTGATCAGCCCACCCGACGGGACCGTGCTCTACGTGCTGCAGGGCATGCGCGGGCAGCCGGGACCGATCACCGACGTGTTCCGCGGCGTGATCCCCTTCATGGTGGTCTACGTGCTGGCCATCGTGATCCTCATGGCGGTGCCGGAACTAGCCTTGTGGCTGCCCAGGGTTTCACAATAGGCCGACAACCATGCATAAGAACCTTTCGCGCTTTCGCACCTACATCCGTGGCATGACAGACCTCGTGTCCGCGCACGGCTCCAGTGAAGCGGACATGCTCGAAGGGGGTGAGGCCCTGCTCAAAGACCTCATTCTCAACGACGACTGGCTGCCCGACGAATTCGCCGTGCCTTCGACGCAGTCCTATCGCCAGTACCTGCTGCACTGCGACCCGCTCGAGCGATTCTCGGTGGTGAGTTTCGTCTGGGGGCCGGGCCAGAAAACGCCCGTCCACGACCACACGGTATGGGGACTCGTCGGCATGATGCGAGGCGCAGAGTTGTGCGAGGAGTACAACGGCGTGACCCTTGGAAAACCGTTCAGGTCGAGCGGCACGCACCGCATGGATCCCGGGCAGGTCGACCGCGTTTCGCCGACCCTCGGGGACATTCATGTCGTTTCGAATGCGTATGACGACCGGGCGTCGATCAGCATCCACGTGTACGGCGCGAACATCGGCGCCGTCCGCCGGCACGTTTTCGATGCGGCGACGGGCAATGCGAAGGAATTCGTCTCGGGCTACCACAACACAGTCATGCCCAATTTCTGGGACCGGTCGCAGGAGCCGCGTTGAGCGAAGCGCAGCCTCGGCAGGACGCCGGGCTGTTCGCATTCGACAACACCTTTTCCCGCCTGCCGGGCGAGTTCTACACCCGGCTGCGCCCCACGCCGGTCCCGGATCCGTACCTGGTGGCGTTCAACCCGTCCGCGGCGGCACTGGTCGGCCTCGCCCCGGCGCACGCCACCGAACCGGGCCTCATCGACATCCTTGGCGGCAACAGCGTGCCGCCCGGCGCTGGCCATTGTGGGCAGCGATGCCCCGGTGTACCGGGAATCCGTGGAGACCGCAGCGGTGCTGACGCGCATGGCGCCATGCCACGTGCGCTTCGGCTCCTTGACGGCTTCGACTGGGGGCACATCTGCAACCACTCAGACGACGGCGGGCGGTACGCCTACAACATGCAGCCCGGGGTGGCGCACTGGAACCTGTAATCCCTGGGCCAGGCATTGCTGCCGCTGATGGAACTGGAAGAAGCCGAGGCCGCGCTGCAAAGGTACGAGCCCGCGTTCGACACGGCCTATGCAACGCGAATGCGCGCCAAGCCCGGGCTGCTGTTCGCCGAGGAGGGCGATGCGGAACTCGCCGCGGACCTGCTCGGGCTGATGCATCGGAGCCGCACGGACGTCACGATATTTTTCCGAAGCCTGTGCAAACTTGACTCCGCAGAGCAGGCAGGCATGGAGCGCTTCGCCAGCTATCCGCCGGACTGGTCGGGCAGTTCGCGCAGGACGGCCTCGTTTGCGCCGTGGCACGCCAGTTCGAGCGTGCCTTCCCCTGGTCTCTCCTCTGGCCACGACTCCCGGTCACGAAGCGAGGGTAAAAGCACCACGCGGCACTACTTCGCCCCGCGCGCCCTCAGCATTTCCGCGATCGGCTTGTTCCGCGCCGCGGTCGCCAATGCAAGGGACGTGGACCCACCTGCACTCACCGCATTGATGTCGGCTCGCTGTTCGAGCAGGCGCTCGGCGATTTCAAGCCGCGCATACAGCGCCGCGGTGTGCAGGGGGGTGGTGCCATTGCGGGTGCGGCTATTGACGTCGGCACCGCGCAAAAGCAGCAGGTCGATCATGTCCATCCGGCCCTTCATCACTGCATAGTGCAGCGGCGAGGCGCCCGAACCCGGGTCCTTCGCCTCGATGTCGGCCCCTTGGTCGAGCAGGCGGCGGGCGGCCTCGAAATCCCCGCCGACGACAGCCTCATGGAGGTTGCGCGATATGCCCTGCAAGACCGGCTTGGCCGACGGTGCGGGCGCGACCTCCTGGGCCTGCGTTGCGGATGGCGGCGCAGCCTGCGGCGCCTGCACCTCCCGCGGTTCGGGATCGGCCGGCTTTTGGGCGGCACCGCCGAAGAGACGGCCGAAAAATCCGCGCACGCCGTCGATCAACTGCTCCAACGCAACGCCCTCGTCCTTTTGTTGCGCATACACCGGGGCGGCAGCGACCATGGCCAGTGCGAAAGCCAGGACTATGCCCTTTGCGTGAACCCATGCACCAGTGGCCATTGAACTACCCCGTATATGTCCGATCAGATCAATCCGTCGGATAATAGCAGCGTAGACAAAGCCCATGGGCACGGAGGCAGTTCAATGAAACACGAAAAAACCGATGCGGACTGGAAAACCCAGCTCACCCCGATGCAGTACCGGGTGACACGCAAACACGACACCGAGCCCCCCTTCACCGGCGAATACAATGACCACAAGGGCGTCGGGCTCTACAAATGCGTCTGCTGCGGCGCACTGTTGTTCTCGTCCGACCACAAGTTCGATTCCGGCACAGGTTGGCCCAGTTACTGGCAACCGGCCGAAACCGCTGCCGTCGCCACGCAGAAGGACAACAGCTTCTTTTCGAGCCGCACCGAAGTGCATTGCGGCGAATGCGAGGCCCACCTCGGGCACGTCTTTGCCGACGGCCCTAAGCCGACCGGGCTGCGCTACTGCATCAACTCGGCGTCGCTCAAATTCGAGCAGAAGTAGCGTCCGAAGCGGACGGCAGCACCCGATGGTAAAATGACGCCCTGATGAAGTTCCTTTTCGACCTCTTCCCGGTCATCCTCTTTTTCGTCGCATTCAAGTTCGCCGGCATTTATGTCGCGACGGCCGTTGCCATGGCCGCCACCGTGGGGCAGATTGCCTGGGTGTGGCTGCGCCACCGCAAGGTCGAGCCGATGCTCTGGGTCAGCTTCGGCGTGATTGTGGTTTTCGGCAGCGCCACGCTCCTCCTGCAGGACGAAACCTTCATCAAGTGGAAGCCCTCTGTCCTGTACTGGCTGTTTGCGGCTGCACTGGCCATCGCGCAGCTCGCCTTCCGCAGGAACCTCATCAAGGCAATGATGGGCAAGCAGCTGCAGCTTCCCGATCACGCATGGACGAAGTTGCTATGGAGCTGGGCCGGTTTCTTCGGCCTTATGGGCGCGGCCAACCTCTACGTTGCGTTCAACTACTCGACCGACATCTGGGTGAACTTCAAGCTGTTCGGCGGCATGGGGCTGATGTTCGCGTTCGTCATCGGGCAGGCCGTCTTCCTTTCGCGCTACCTCCAGGACGATGCCACCGAGGGCAAGGGACCGTGAGCCTGGAGCCCGTCATGCGCGAAAGGCTGGCCGCACTTGCGCCGCTTTCGCTGGCCGTGACCGACGATAGCGCGGCCCATGCCGGCCACTCGGGCGCGGCCCCCGGCGGCAATACCCATTGGACAGTGGCCATCGTCTCCCCGGCCTTCCAGGGCAAGCCGACCGTTGCGCGACACCGCATGGTTTACGCCGCCCTCGGTGATTTGATGAACAATCCGATCCACGCGCTGCAGATCCGCGCGCTTGCGCCTGAAGAAGCGTAGGCCCTTCTACCCCGGCCCCATAACCCTGAAAGGACCACGATGAAATTCCAACCCGTCGTGACCGCCCGCAACAAAACCCGCGCCGCCGCAATCGCTGCGCTGCTGCTTTCGGCCTTCCCGGCGCTCGCCCAGGCGCCGGCCAAGCCGGCACCGCCCGTCCCTGCCGCCATCACCGCGGCGACGCCCGCCGGCCCGGTCGCGACGGTCAACGGGGTCGCCATTCCCCAGCAGCGGGGCGAACTCCTGGTGCGCGAGCGCTCCCAGCAAGGCCAGTCCGACAGCCCGCAATTGCGAGCGGCCGTCAGAGATGAGCTCATCAATCGCGAGATCATCTCCCAGGAAGCCGTCAAGAGCGGCCTGACCAAGAAGGCGGAACTGCAAAACGAGCTCGAGCTCGTTCGCCAGACCGTGATTGTCCAGGCCTACCTGCGGGAGTACATCCGGACGCATCCGATCACCGATGCCGAAATGCAAAAAGAATATGACCGCATCAAGGCCGAGCTGGGCGATCGCGAATACAAGGCGCGCCATATCCTGGTCGGCACCGAAGACGAGGCCAAGACGGTCATCGCGGACCTGAAGAAAGGCGCGAAGTTCGATGAGCTCGCCAAGAAACTGTCCAAGGACGACGGCACCAAGGCGAAGGGAGGCGACCTCGACTGGCAGGCCCCGGGTACTTTCGACAAAGACTTCTCCAGCGCGATGATGAAGCTCACCAAGGGCAAGGTCACCGAGGCACCCGTGAAAACCCGCTTCGGCTTCCATGTCATCCAGCTCGATGATATGCGCAATGCACAGCATCCGCCGTTCGCCGAGGTCAAGGCAAGCATGTCCCAGCGGCTCCAGCGCACGCGGGTCGAGGCCCTGATCGCCGAACTGCGCACCAAGGCGAAGGTCGAGTAGCACACCCCGAAAAAGGGAAAGCTGCGTTCAGTTCAGCCGGGCTCCCTCGGAACCCACCACCTTTACTGCGGCAGCCCTGGCGAGCGCGACCCTGCGCTGCAGGGCGCGGAACTCGTCTTCCAACCCGGCGTCGACATACATCCGGTGCATCGCCTTGAATATCTGGCGGATGTCCCCGGTCTCCAGCAGCCTCTCCGTGTGTGAGAGCGCCAGCGCCTTGTCGTTGGACTGAAGCGCGGCACCCACCACATCCATCGTGGTCAGGGGCTTGAATACGCAGTCCCGCACCCAATCGCGGTGCGTCCGGAAATACTCTTCCGCACCAGGCGCCCCTATGCGCAGCCCGGCCGCTATCCGTGCGATCCGGTCATCCGGCTGCAATTCCGAGAGCAGGTCGGGATCGAATCCCCCCAGCGCCTTCCCGGCGGCCTCCGGGTTGTCGGCCGCAATGGCCGCGCGCGCGGCCTGCTGGCGATCCTCTTCAGTCACGGCACCCGGAACGCTGTCATTGGCGAGGACATCATTCATCACTTCCAGCGCCTGGTCCGCCTGGCCGCTGGCGAGGGCCGCAAACGCCAACTGGCGCTTGCGCACGTAGTTGCGAGGCGTACGCGCGGAAAGTTTTTCGAGAATCTGCGCCGCCCCCTCCGGATCGCCCAGGTCGAGGGCGATCTGTGCCTGCAGGTCTTGCGCTGCAAGGTAATTCGGCGAATTGAGCGCAACCTCGTCGAGCAGCGCCTTGGCTTCCTCGTACTTTTCCTGCACCCGGTAGGACTGTGCAATGCCGACTTGTGCCCAGGGGTACTCGAAGCCGGACATGATCTCTTCGTAGAGGGCGCGTGCCCTGTCGGGCTGGCCTGCCACCTGGTACGTCTCCGCCTTGAGGCGAAGGATGTCCACGCCGTAGATCGATTTTTCGGCAGCAAGCGCATCCAGCCGTTCCAGTGCGGCGTCGAATCTCTTCTCGCGCCGGAGGAAGTACACCTCGGCAAAGAAGCGCTTCTTCAGGATCGCCCGCTCGATGCGGACACGCAACTGCTCACCGGAGAACGGCTTCAGGATGTAGTCGTCGGGCACGAGTTCCATCGCAGAGAGCACCTGCTCGTAGGTCTGTTCCGCAGTGACCATGATGAAAACCGTTTCATCCGGCACGAGGTCAAAGCGACGCAATTCCTCGAGCAACTGCTGGCCCGAGCGACCGTCGCCGAGCAGGTAGTCGCTGAGGATGACGTCGAAGGAGCGTTCCCTCAGGCGGCGCATCGCGTCCGGGAATCCGGCCGCCTTCGTCAGGCTGATCGCGCCCATGTTCTGCGCGCAGATGCTCAGGCTCTGCAGCGACGCCGGCTGGTCGTCGATCAGGAAGAAGCGGAGCTTTCCCGCCTCGGCCGGCGACAGGTAGTGGGATGTGACCATCGTCCTGCCTAAGGCAGTACACACCGAAAAAGCGCGCCGCCGAGGAGCCCCCCGTTTGCCAACGTCAACCCGCCCTGCCGGCCCTTGCGGACGTGAAGGGCAGCGATCCGGGCGGCGATAAACAGCCCGAGGCCCGACTGCCCTTCCGACGGATGCGCGATAGCCGCGTCCGGATAACCCGGACCGTCGTCGTTGACGGTCAACGACAACCCGTCTGCATTCACGTCTGCGGCAAGGATGACTTTGGCTGCGGCATGGCGGCATGCGTTCTGCAAGGCGTTCACCAGGACATCGCCCCCCAGGGTACGATCCAGCGGCCATTCGCCCGGGAACCGGACATCCAGCGCCAGGGTGATCCCGGCGCGCTCGAACTGGCTCCCCACGGTCAGGGCCGCATCTTCGACCAGTTCCACGACCGGAACCGGCATGACGGCGATCGGCTGCTGATCCCGCATCAACCGGTAGGCAACGAGGGTGCGGGACAAGCGCCCGGCGGCACCGGTGATCGCGAGTCGCGCTTCAGGCAGGCAAATGCCCTGCTCCCGCTCGGCCTGCGCAAGGAGGGTCTGGGCTTCGAACAAGCGGTTCTTGGCGTCGTGGATGCCCGACGCGAGGACATCTGCGCCCACATTGGAGTGCGGCTTTTCCATGCGCATGCTTCCCATGCGTCCGAGATTTCCTCAGGTTACCGGGTATGCCCAACACCGAAGCCGGAAACAAGCGTAGATTCATGCCCTTGTTCCCTTGTTCCCCTGTTCAGCGGTGACCGCCCATGCAAACCGAAAAGATCAAAGTCCGCGTTACCGATACCGGCAAGACCATGGACGTCACCGTCCTGTCGAAGAAAGCGGAGTGGATCGAGGTCGTGCTGGGCGAAGGGATCCACAGCGTGAAATGCCAGCTGGCCCCCACGCGCAACGGCCTGGCCTATGCAGGCACGGCGATGGGCCGGGAAATCGTCTACGAGCGCAGCCGCGACCAGGTCCGGGCCGAACTGGAACTGTTCAATCCGGCCACGCCAAAATCGAGGCCACGTTGACCGCGACCGGGCCTGCGGAACCCCGGGTCTACGGCTTTGCCGCGGGCTTGGCAGCGGGCGGTTCGGCAGGCTTAGGGGCAGGCTCCGCCGAGGGAATCCTGCATCCCGCGTAACTGGCGGCCGACCCGTCGGAGAGCGTGACTTCGCCCTCTCCCATCCTGAGGACAGTGCGTCCCGTGCCATACCGTGTTCCCTGGTCACCAGGGAGTTTCTCAAGGCGAAATTCACGCTCAGGCAGGATCACCCAGACAGCCGTGCCCTCGTCCAGATAGCGCAGGAAGAACCGCTTCCCGGCCTGGCACTGGTACGCAATCGAATTCGGGGGCACTCGTGAAAGCTCCCGGCCGTCGCCTCCGAAAGGCAGGAACCCGCCCACACTCATCCCGCCGCAGCCGGAAAGGAGCAGGGCTGCAAAAACCGCATAGCTGATCTTCATGATTTCCTAGTTGAGGCCCGCAAGAACCCGCAGGTGCTGGATGGCGCTCCGGCCCAGCGCGGACAAGTCGTAACCGCCTTCGAGCATTGAAACGATGCGCCCGCCCGAGTGGCGGTCGGCAATCCCCTTCACCTGCTCCGTGACCCATGCATAGTCCGCGTCCTGGAATGCAAGCGTCGCCATGTCATCCTCGGCATGGGCGTCAAACCCCGCCGAAAAAAGGACGAACTGGGGAGCGAACTCCTCCAGCACGGGCATCCAGAAGCGGGTGACCGCCTCGCGAAATGCCTTGCTGCCAGAGCCCGCCGCGAGGGGAACATTGACCATGTTTTCCGCAGCCGGCTCCGTCCCGCTGTACGGATAGAACGGATGCTGGAACGTGGACACCATCAATACGCGCGGGTCGCCGGTGAATATGTCTTCGGTGCCGTTGCCATGGTGGACATCGAAATCGATGATCGCCACCCGCTCCACCCCGTGCACGGCTATCGCATGCATCGCGGCAATGGCGACATTGTTGAATATGCAAAAGCCCATGGACCTCGAACGTGTCGCGTGGTGCCCGGGCGGGCGCACGCTGCAGAAAGCGTTTTCGACTTCACCCCTGAACACCAGGTCGGTCGCCAGCACGCCCGCTCCCGCGGCATGCAGGGCGGCCGTCAGGCTGTGAGGGTTCATCGCGGTATCGGGATCAAGGTGCACGGTGCCGGATGCAGGCGCCGCCTCCCGGATGGCACGCACGTAATCGATCGGGTGCACGCGTGCGATTTCCATATCGCTGGCTTCGGGGGCGTCATACCGCATCAGGTACTGGCCAATCCCGGAGGCGATCATCCGGTCTTCAATCGCCGAGAGACGCGCGGGGCACTCGGGGTGATGGGACCCCATGTCGTGCTTCATGCAATCGGCGTGCGTGATGAAGGCCGTAGTCATGTCGTTTGAGTCGCAAGAGTGCGTAAAATTGTTTTCGAATCATAGCGTAATCCGGAGTCGGCCCGCCTCGCACACTGGTCTTGCCCACCCCCACCCCGTACAATCCCGGCATGCTGCTCAATCCCCAGTCCCCGCCGGGCACCCGGTCCCCCGTGGGCCATGTCATCGAAGCCGCCAGCCAGATCATCCTCGGCAAGGAATCGCAGATCCGCCTCGCCCTGGCCTGCGTGCTCGCGCGCGGGCACCTGCTCATCGAAGACCTGCCTGGCGTCGGCAAGACTACGCTCGCGCAGGTCCTCGCAAGGACACTCGGCCTGGACTTCCACCGCATCCAGTTCACAAGCGACATGCTGCCTGCCGACATCATCGGGGTGTCCGTGTACGAACGCGAAGGCGGGGCATTCAAGTTCCATCCGGGGCCGGTGTTCGCCCAGGTGATCCTCGCCGACGAGATCAACCGGGCCACGCCCAAGACGCAGAGCGCACTGCTCGAGGCAATGGAGGAGCACCAGGTCACCGCCGAAGGGGAAACGCGCCGCCTGCCCGAGCCGTTCTTTGTCATTGCCACCCAGAATCCGACCGAACAGGTAGGCACGTTTCCGCTGCCGGAATCCCAGCTTGACCGGTTCCTGATGCGCATCGAACTCGGCTACCCGGATCGCGAGGCCGAGCGGGCCCTGCTGTCAGGCACCGATCGCCGCGACATGGTGGCCGCCCTGAAGCCCTGTCTCACACCCGCCGGGCTGGTGGACCTGCAGGTCGCGGCCGCCAGGACCCATGTCGCCGGACCGCTGTTGGATTACGTGCAGGCCATCATCGAACACACGCGCCGTTCAGCCGACTATGTGGCAGGACTTTCGCCACGCGCAGCGCTGGCACTGGTGCACGCCGCGAGGGCCTGGGCATATATCGAAGGCCGCGACAAGGTCATTCCCGAAGATGTGCAGGCGATCCTGCCCGGTGTTGCCGCACACAGGCTGCGGCCGGCCCATGACACGAACCGTCGCGTGGACGTCGGCGCGCAACTGCTCGCCGCCGTGCCTATTCCCTAGCCCGGAAACGCGTCGGCGATCGTCGCCTGAATCGCTTCGGCCGCGGCCCTCGGGCTGGTCGCCTGGCGAATCGGGCGACCGACCACGATGTAGTCCGCCCCGTTTTCAAAGGCCTGCGCCACGTCGACCGTGCGCTTCTGGTCATCGGCCGGGCGATTCTCCACCGGCCGTATGCCCGGGGTCACCACAAGCAGGCGATCGCCGAACGCGGCCTTGATCTGCGGCGCCTCAAGCCCGGACGAAATGACGCCGTCACATCCGGTTTCGACCGCCCCCCGGGCACGTGACAGCACGAGTTGCTGGACCTCCCCCGCGGCCCCCATCTCGGCGAGGTCGCTTTTGTCGAAGCTGGTCAGCACCGTAACGGCGAGGATCCGGATATCGCCCTTGGCCCCGGCGGCGGCCTCCATGATCGAGCGATGGCCGTGCACGGTGGCGAAAGTCACCCCCCGGCCGCTGAGATTGGCGACCGCGCGACGCACGGTTTCCGGAATATCGTAGAACTTGAGGTCCGCAAAGATCTTCTTGTCGCGCGCCGCAAGCCAGTCGAGGAACTCGAAGTACCCGCCGGAAGTGAACAGCTCGAGGCCGATCTTGTAGAAGCGCACCGAATCGCCCAGCGATTCGACCAATGCCCGCGCCTCGTCGAACGTAGCCACGTCAAGAGCGACAATGAGCCGGTCGTGGCGGTCGATAGTGGGGGTCGGGACGGCGGGTGCAGGCATTTCTGGAGGCTCCGTGGGAGTAGCGATGCTTTTCGCGTATGTGGCGACTTCTGCGATTCTGCCGCAATCCAGTCCTTCCGTGGGCGACGTCGCAACGCCGTCGTGCGCGGGAAGATCGGCAGTACAGGATGCCTATCGCGAGGGGATGCTCATGGTCGCCCCTATAATATCGACCCCGCCCAGAATGCTTCCCAGGCCGCCACATGCCCGACGTACTCGTCCTCTATTACACGCAAGGCGGCTCGGTACGCCGCATGGCCGAGTTGATTGCCGAGGGCATCGAGCGCGTCCCGGGCGCGTCCGCGCGCTTGCGCACGGTGCCCAAAGTCGCTACCACCACGACCATTGCAGAACCGTCCATCCCGGACGCCGGCGCTCCCTATTGCGAATTGCGCGACCTCGAAGAATGCACGGGCCTCGCCCTAGGGAGCCCGACACGATTCGGGAACATGGCGGCGGCGATGAAGTACTTCCTCGACGGCACAGCCAGCCTGTGGATGTCGGGGGCCCTCGTCGGCAAGCCGGCTTGCGTATTCACCTCCTCGGCGAGCCTGCACGGCGGGCAGGAAACCACCCTGCTGTCGATGATGCTGCCGCTCCTGCATCACGGAATGCTCATCATGGGCCTGCCGTATACGCATGCGGAACTCCTCGCCACGCGCACCGGCGGCACGCCCTACGGCGCCAGCCACTTCGCGGGCGCTGCCGATGACCAGCCGGTCAGTGATGCCGAGCGGGCACTGTGCATCGCCCAGGGCAAGCGTCTCGCCGAGGTCGCGGTGAGGCTCAAGCAATGACGTTGGCGGTGCGTGCCGCCTGGAATGGCGCGATCGCCAGCCTGGTCGCCCTGATTTTCCTGTGCCTTGCGTGGGAGTTGTGGCTTGCGCCGATCCGCCCGGGCGGATCGCTCCTCGCGCTCAAGGTGCTGCCCCTGCTCGTGCCGCTTTTCGGCGTGCTGCGCGGCAAGCGCTACACCTTCCAGTGGTCCAGCATGTTCATCCTGCTGTACTTCACCGAAGGCGTAGTGCGCGGCTGGGGCGATGCGCAACCTTCACGAAGCCTTGCCCTCGTGGAAACCGGGCTCAGCCTGGCCTACTTCGCGTCAGTCGTAACCTACGCACGCCTGACGCGAAAGTCCGCCTGATACTGCGTAATATTCCGGGTCAGACCCCGCGCTGCGGGTTGACCTTCTCTGCCTTGCTCTCGAGCTTGTTCAGCGCGCTGATGTAGGCCTTGGCCGATGCGACGACGATGTCTGTGTCGGCGCCCACGCCGTTCACGATGCGCCCGCCCTTTGACAGCCGAACGGTGACCTCGCCCTGCGACTCGGTTCCGGCCGTGACAGCATTGACCGAGTAGAGCAGCAATTCCGCGCCGCTCCTGGCCACTGTCTCAATAGCCTTGAACGTCGCATCGACCGGGCCATCACCCTCGGCATCGATCTTGTGCTCCTTGCCGGCCTCGGTGATCACGACATTCGCGTGCGGGCGCTCGCCCATGCCACTCGCCTGGCTCATGTGCACGAGCTTCCAGTGGTCCGCAACCTCGGGTATGGCCGTGTCGGACACCAGCGCCTGGAGGTCCTCGTCGAAGATCTCCGACTTCTTGTCCGCGAGGTCCTTGAACTTCTGGAATGCCTTGTTGTAGGCGTCTTCCGACTCGAGGTCGATGCCAATTTCCTTGAGCCGCTGCTTGAACGCCGTGCGGCCTGAGAGCTTGCCGAGCACGATGCGGTTGGTCGTCCAGCCCACGTCCTCGGCAGTCATGATCTCGTAGGTCTCGCGCGCCTTGAGCACGCCGTCCTGGTGGATGCCCGACGCATGTGCGAATGCGTTCGCGCCCACGACTGCCTTGTTCGGCTGAACCACGAACCCGGTGATCTGCGACACGATCCGCGAGGTCGGCACGATCTGGGTGGTGTCGATGCAGGTTTCGAGCCCGAAGAAATCCTTACGCGTGCGCACAGCCATCACGACCTCTTCCAGCGCTGTGTTGCCGGCGCGCTCGCCCAGACCATTGATCGTACATTCCACCTGCCGCGCCCCGCCGATCATTATGGCCGCGAGCGAGTTCGCCACAGCCATCCCGAGGTCGTTATGGCAGTGCACCGACCAGACCGCCTTGTCGGAGTTGGGGATCCGTTCGCGCAGGTTGCGGATGAACTCGCCGAACTGCTGCGGCACGGCGTATCCGACCGTATCCGGCATGTTGATCGTCGTGGCGCCTTCCGCAATCACTGCTTCGATCACGCGGCAGAGGAAATCGGGATCGGACCGGCTGCCGTCCTCGGGCGAGAATTCGACGTCGCCGCAATGCTTGCGGGCAAAGCGGACCGAGAGCTTGGCCTGTTCGTAGACCTGGTCCCGGGACATGCGCAGCTTTTTTTCCATGTGCAGGTCGCTGGTCGCAAGGAAGACGTGGAGCCGCGCAGACTTGGCGCCTGCAAGCGCGTCCAGCCCGCGCTGGATGTCCTTGTCGTTTGCACGACAGAGGCCCGCCACGATCGAATCCTTGATGATCGACGCCACGGCCTTGACGGCCTCGAAGTCGCCGTTGGACGCAGCAGGAAAGCCCGCCTCGATCACATCCACCCTCATGCGCTCCAGGGCACGAGCGATGCGCAGTTTCTCTTCGCGCGTCATCGAGGCGCCGGGACTCTGTTCGCCGTCGCGCATGGTCGTGTCGAAAATGATCAACTGGTCTTTTTTCATGGCTGCTCCTCGTGTGTCCGTCAAACTGGATGAATGTGTGCCTTTCCTCCAGGCCTTTGGGCCGGGAGGCGGGGGTACTCCGAATTGGGGGGGTTAGTGTGTGCGCGCGGGGCGCAGCAGCAGCAGCAGCCCAGCCAGCGACAGGAGCGCCAGGCTGAGTTCGGTCGAACGAAGGAGGTTCGAGGGCTGCATATTAGATAAATATAACGGGCTTCCCGGCCCTGCGCAAGTCAGCTGCGTTTTGCGGCAAGCTTCCGGAACGCCCACATGACATACCCGGACATCGAATAGGCCACGAACATCAGGAACAGAACCATGGGCGGCTTGGCGGCAACGACGGCGATTCCGCCGATGATCACGGGCACCACCCAGAACGGGACGCGCTTCCTGAGGTTGAAATCCTTGAAGCTGTAGAACGGGATGCTGACGACCATGGAAATCCCGGCAAACAACGTCGTGGCAAAAGCGATATAGCGGATCGAGTCGACCCGCTCGAAACCGAAATCGTCCGCAACCCAGATGAACCCGGCCACCAGGGCCGCCGCGGCGGGGCTGGGGAGCCCCTGGAAGTAACGCTTGTCGACCACTTCGATGTTGGTGTTGAAGCGGGCGAGCCTTACTGCCGCTGCAGCGCAGTAGACAAACGCGGGGATCCACCCCGTCGTCCCGAGGTCCTTGAGGGCCCATACATACATCACCAGCGCAGGCGCGGCGCCGAAGGACACCATGTCGGAAAGGCTGTCGTAGTCCGCGCCGAACTCGCTCTGCGTGCGCGTCATGCGCGCAATGCGCCCATCGAGGCCGTCAAGGACCATGGCCACGAAGATTGCCACCGCCGCATGCTCGAACCGGGCGTTCATCGCCTGGACGATGGCGTAGAACCCCGCGAACAGGGCTGCGGTCGTAACGAGATTGGGAAGAAGGTAGACACTCCGGCGCCGCAGCGGAATCTTCGTTCCTGGCTCCCTTACCTCCTGCACGTCAGCCACGATCGGCCAGCCTCGCAAGCACAGTTTCCGAAGCGTAGACCTTGTCCCCAATGGCCGCACGCGGCTCGGCGTCGAGCGGAAGGTACAGGTCGACCCGGGAACCGAAACGGATGAACCCATAGCGCTGGCCCCGGAGGAGGTCCGCACCGACGCCCACATAGCACAGGATGCGCCGGGCGATCAGTCCCGCCACCTGCACACAGGTGATCTCCTGGCCGGTGCGCGTTGTCATCAGCAAGGCGTTGCGCTCGTTTTCGAGGGACGCCTTGTCCAGGGCCGCATTGAAGAACGACCCCGCGTGGTACTCCACCTTGCCCACGATGCCGTCCACGGGCGAGCGGTTGGAGTGGACATTGAACACGTTCATGAACACGCTGATCTTCAGCGCGTCGCAATCGCGGTAGGGATCGCGCGCCTTGCCCACCACGACGATCCTGCCGTCTGCCGGCGACACAACTGCGCGCGGATCGGCCGGCACTTCGCGCGGCGGGTCGCGGAAGAACTGGAGCACGAAGAGTGCCGCGACCCAAAGCGGCGCAGACCACCACCAGCCGGCGAACCAGCCGGCGGCAGCGGCGACGGCAACCGCTATCGCCAGGAAGGGCCAGCCTTCCTTGGCGATCAGGGGATGCGGATAGGCGACCGACACGCTCAGTTCTTGGACTTGTCGACGAGCTTGTTCTTCTTGATCCAGGGCATCATGTCCCGGAGCTTGCTGCCGACCTTCTCGATCTCGTGATCCGCAGTGATGCGGCGGCGCGACAGCAGCGTCGGCGCGCCGGCGCGGTTCTCGAGGATGAAGCTCTTGGCATACTCACCGGTCTGGATGTCCTTCAGGACCTCGCGCATGACCTTCTTCGTCTCTTCGTTCACGATGCGCGGGCCGGTAACGTACTCGCCGTATTCCGCGTTGTTCGAGATCGAGTAGTTCATCGTGCCGATGCCGCCCTCGTACATCAGGTCGACGATCAGCTTCAGTTCGTGCAGGCACTCGAAGTAGGCCATCTCGGGGGCGTAGCCCGCCTCGACCAGCGTCTCGAATCCCGCCTTGACCAGCTCGACGCAACCACCGCACAGCACGGCCTGCTCGCCGAAGAGGTCCGTCTCGGTCTCTTCCTTGAAGTCGGTCTCGATGATGCCGGCCTTGCCGCCGCCGATGGCGGAGGCATACGACAGGGCCATTGCGCGCGCCTTCTTCGACGGGCTCTGGTGCACGGCGATGAGGCACGGCACGCCTCCGCCGCCGGCGTAGGTAGAACGGACCGTGTGGCCGGGCGCCTTGGGCGCGACCATCCAGACATCGAGGTCGGCGCGGGGCGCAACCTGGCCGTAGTGGACGTTGAAACCGTGCGCAAACGCGAGGGCCGCGCCCTTCTTGATGTTAGGCTCGACGTCGGCCTTGTAGGTCGCTGCAATGCCCTCGTCCGGCATCAGCATCATGACGATGTCTGCGCCCTTCACCGCCTCACCCACTTCGGCGACCTTGAGGCCGGCCTTCTTGGCCTTGTCCCAGGACGCGCCGTTCTTGCGCAGGCCGACGGTGACCTTCACGCCGGACTCATGCAGGTTGAGCGCGTGAGCATGGCCCTGCGAGCCGTAGCCAACGATGGTGACCTTCTTGCCCTTGATGAGCGAAAGATCGGCGTCCTTGTCGTAATAGACCTTCATGGTTTCCCCTTCTTTTCGGTAAGTGTTATGCGGGCTGCGACCGGGTTGCAGGGCAGGAAGCCGCAGCCCCCCGGCCTGCCATCCCGGCCTGTCAGGCCCGCAGTATCCGGCTGCCGCGGCCGATGCCGGAAGCGCCTGTGCGAACTGTCTCGAGGATCGCACCGGCATCGAGCGCCTGGATGAATGCATCGAGCTTGTGGCCTGCGCCGGTCAGCTCGATGGTGTAAGTGTTGTCGGACACGTCGATGATGCGCCCGCGGAAGATGTCGGCCATGCGCTTCATGTCCTCCCGCTCCTTGGCCCCGGCGCGCACCTTGATCAGCATCAGTTCGCGCTCGATGTGCTCGGCCTCGGACAGGTCGACGACCTTGACCACCTCGACCAGCTTGTTCAGCTGCTTGGTGATCTGCTCGACAACCTCCTCCGAGCCGTTGGTGACGATGGTCATGCGGGACATCGAAGCGTCCTCGGTCGGCGCCACGGTGAGCGACTCGATGTTGTAGGCGCGCGCGGAGAACAACCCGGAGACGCGGGACAGTGCGCCCGCCTCGTTTTCGAGGAGTACGGAAATGATATGTCGCATCAGAGTTCTTCGGAGAGGATCATCTCCGAGATGCCCTTGCCCCCGGGGATCATCGGGAACACGTTCTCGGTCTGGTCAGTGAGGAAATCCATGAACACCAGTTCGCTCTTCCTCTTGAACGCGTCGCGCAGCGCCGGCTCCACGTCCTCGGGCTTGGTGATCTGCACGCCGCGATGGCCGTAGCCTTCCGCGAGTTTCACGAAGTCGGGCAGCGCATCCATGTACGACTCCGAATACCGGTTGCCGTGGAAGAATTGCTGCCACTGGCGCACCATGCCCATGTATTTGTTGTTCAAGCTCACGATCTTGATCGGCAAGCGATACTGCTTGCAAGTGGAGAGCTCCTGCAGGCACATCTGGATCGAGGATTCGCCGGTCACGCAGGCGACCGTCGCACCGGGGTTCGCCATCTGTGCGCCCATCGCTGCGGGCAGGCCGAAGCCCATTGTGCCGAGGCCTCCGGAGTTGATCCAGCGGCGCGGCTTGTCGAACTTGTAGAACTGCGCGGCCCACATCTGGTGCTGGCCGACATCCGACGTGATGAACGCGTCGCCGCCGGTCACCTCGTAGAGCTTCTCGACCACGTACTGCGGCTTGATGATCTTGGAAGTGTGGTCGTACTTGAGGCAGTCCCGGCTGCGCCACTCCTCGATGGTCTTCCACCACCCCTTGAGCGTGCCCGCGTCCGGCTTCTGCGCGCCGGCGCGGATCAGTCGCAGGAACTCGTCGAGCACCTCGCTCACGTTCCCCACGATCGGCACGTCGACCTTGACGCGCTTGGAGATCGACGAGGGATCGATGTCGATATGGATGATCTTGCGCAGGTTCTGCGCGAAGTGCGCCGGGTTGCCGATCACGCGGTCGTCGAACCTGGCGCCGATGGCGAGCAGCACATCGCAGTTCTGCATCGCCATGTTGGCTTCGTACGTGCCGTGCATGCCGAGCATGCCGAGGAACTGCTTGTCGGTCGCCGGATAGCCGCCCAGCCCCATGAGGGTATTGGTGACCGGGTAGCCGAGGAGCTTCACCAGTTCGGTGAGCTGCTGCGAGGCATTGGACAGCACCACCCCGCCACCGGTGTAGATCATCGGCCGCTCTGCCTCGAGAAGCAGCTGCACGGCCTTCTTGATCTGCCCGCCGTGTCCCTTGGTCACCGGGTTGTACGAGCGCATCGAGACCGTTTCCGGGTACAGGAACTCGGTCGACATCGTCGTGATGTCCTTGGGGATGTCCACCAGCACCGGCCCGGGTCGTCCGGTGGTTGCTAGGTAGAACGCCTTCTTGATGGTCGGCGCTAGCTCCGCCACATCCTTGACGAGGAAGTTGTGCTTCACGCAGGGCCGCGTGATGCCGACCGTGTCGACTTCCTGGAACGCATCCAGGCCGATGGCATGGGTCGGCACCTGGCCGACCAGGATCACCATCGGGATCGAATCCATGTGGGCGGTGGCTATGCCCGTGACGGCATTGGTCAGTCCCGGCCCGGAAGTCACCAGGCAGACGCCGACCCTGTTGCTTGCGCGCGAGTAGCCGTCGGCGGCATGCGCCGCGCCCTGCTCATGGCGCACCAGCACGTGCTTCACCTTGTCCTGCTTGAAGAGTGCGTCGTAGATATACAGCACCGCGCCGCCGGGGTAGCCGAACACATGCTCGACTCCCTCTTCCTGCAGGCAGCGCACGACTATCTCTGCGCCGGTGAGCTCCACGCCTTTGATTCTGTCCATGGTCTCTGGGTAAGTTACGGAAAACCTTGAACGTTAACCATATGTTGCGTTGCGGTCAAGGTTGGCTGCAGCACTGAGCGGCGGCCCGGCGCTTTTGGTACCATCGCCCGAGAAACCCGGACGGCGTCATGGCCGGGTAAAAGAGAGGGGATCCCCTGGCCTCACCCAGTGAACTTTCGGCATTCCTTGCCGGCGCGGAAAGGCGGGCCTTCAAGCAGGCCGTGTTTGCTGTGCGTAACGACGAGGCCGCGCTCGACATCGTCCAGGACGCCATGCTCAAACTGGCCGAAAAGTACGGGGACAAGCCTACCGCCGAGCTGCCGCTCCTCTTCCAGCGCATCCTCCAGAACACGATCCGGGACTACTACCGCCGCCAGAAGGTGCGCTCGGCCTGGGGAATGCTGCTCGGCGCCCTCGGGGCCGGACGGGACGGCGAGGAAGACGATTTCGATCCCCTCGAAACGTTGCAGGTCGAACCAAGGTCCGAAGGGGAGCTCCCCCCGGCCGAGCAGCTCGAGAGAAAGCAACTCATTGAAATCATTGAGCTTGAGATAACAAAACTCCCAGGTCGTCAACGCGAGGCATTCCTGATGCGTTACTGGGAGGAATTGGACGTCGCGGATACCGCCAAGTTGATGGGCTGCTCGGAAGGGAGTGTGAAAACGCACTGCTCCCGGGCAGCGCATGCATTGGCGGCAGCCTTGCGAAAAAAAGGCATAACTCTCTGACGTTATTAAATATTTTGGAACCCTCATGAACGAGCCCCAGTTCGGCAACAAGGTAAGGAAAGTCCTCACCGAAGGCACCCGGCTCGACGACAAGACGCTTGAACGCCTGAAAAAGGCACGGGAACTGGCGCTCAAGCAGCAGCTCGCGGAACGCCCGGCCACCGGGCTCACATGGGCCAGGGACGTCCTGGCCAGTTTCGGCGGCTTTGCAGGCGTTTCGTTCCGGCTGATCCTGCCGCTCGCAGTGCTGGTCGGAGGGCTGCTGGCAATCAATGGCTGGCAGCAGAAGCTGCGCGTGGCGGAAGTCGAGGAGATCGACGCCCTGCTGCTCACGGACGACCTGCCACTCGACGCTTTTCTCGACAAGGGATTCGAGGCGTGGCTGAAAAAGCGCTCGCCGCTCTGAAGTCCGGCGCCCCGCTCCTGCACAGGCTGGCCATGGCCAGCTTCGCGGCATTGTTCTGCTGCGCGGCCCTTGCCGCCGGTCCGGCCAAGAAGAATCCAACGTGGTCCGAGCTCTCGCCCGAGCAGCAGCAGGCCCTCAGCCCGCTCGCTGGCGAATGGAATACGCTCGACGCCCAGAGGCGTTCCAAGTGGCTCGGCATCGCAAAACGCTACCCCGCAATGACGCCTGTTGAACAGAAACGCGTCCAGGGCCGCATGTCCGACTGGGTCAAGCTGACCCCCGACCAGCGCCGCGATGCGCGCGAGCAATATCGCAAGATCGGCAAGCTGCCCGCGGCCAAGCGCGAAGTCGTCTCCCAGCAGTGGGAGGAATACCAGCAGCTGCCGTCCGAAGTGAAAAAGAACCTGGCGGCCGAAGACAAGAAGAAAGCCGACAAGATCGAGCCACGCAAGCGGACGAAGACTGCAGGCAAACCGGCCGAGCCGTCACCGCCATCGCCCTCGTCTTCAATCCCCACTTCTGCAAACTGAGGCGGCGGTGACCCCAACCGAAGCGGGCGCGGCGCCCGGAATCGCCCGCCGCATATTCAGCATGCTCTATGAGGCCACGCTCCTGTTCGCAGTGGCGTTCATCGCAACGTGGCTGTTCCAGTTCGCGGCGGGCGGCGCCATCGTCACAGGGTGGCAACGCACTGCGCTGCAGGCCTACCTTGCTGCGGTATTCGCCGCCTATTTCATGTGGTGCTGGTTGCGCGGCGGCCAGACACTCGCGATGAAGGCATGGGGCATCCGGCTGGTCGTCCCCGGGAAGGCCAGGGTCCCGCCGGCCGTTGCAATCAAGCGACTGGTGCTTGCCGGGGCGTTCGTGGGCGCGTTCTGCGCGGCGCTGCTCGGCGCCTTCATGCACCGCAACCCATGGATCGCGTTCATCACGCTTGCCATTTCCGGCTCCGGCATAGGCTGGGCGCTTTTCGACCGGGACCGCCAGTTCCTCTACGACCGGCTGGCCGGGACCCGGCTGGTGCTGGCGAAGCCGGAGTGACCGACCGGCTTACCTTCGCTCCACCCACCACATCATCAACATCGCGGCCGCCAGGAACACCACGCTGGGCAGCACCGCCGATGTGAGCGGCGTCCAGTTCTGCAACAGGCCTATATGCGAGAACAGGCTGTTCAGCATGTGGAACACGATCCCGAGCATGATCCCGAGGAAGACTTTCACGCCGACGAGCCCGGCGCGCGCGTGCATGTAGGCGAATGGCATGGCCAGGATCATCATCACGAGCGTTGCGATGGGGTAGAAGAGCTTTTTCCACATCGCGATTTCATAGCGATCGGTCTTCTGCTTGTTTCCCGCGAGGTGCTGCGTGTATTTGTACAGCCGCCATGCGGACATGCGCTCGGGCGCAACGATGAGCACGTTGAGAAGTTCGGGCGTGAGCGCCGAACGCCACTCCACCTCCGCCATCTTTTCGACGCGCACGCCATCGGCCAGGATGCGTGACTGCGCCACGCCGGTGAGGCGCCAGACTCCGTTTCCCCGGTACTCACCCCGCTCGGCCGAGCGCGCGAGGACCAGCCGGTAGGCGGAATCGAACTCATAGATCCTCACGCCGTTGAGGACGTTGTCCTGGCGCGCCTCGCGCACATTGATGAACGAGCGCTCGTCCTTGAACCACAGGCCCGACTTCATCTCCTGGCCGATGAGCGAACTCTTCGATCGCATCTTGAGCGTCTGCGCCGCCTCCTCCGCGAGGGGCGCCGCCCACTCGCCAAGCACGAATGTCAGCGCAACGAACGCGAACCCGATCTTCACCAGGATCCAGCCTGCGTTGGCGGGCGAAAACCCTGCGGCACGCATCACCGTGTATTCCGAATTGCTCGCCAGGTACGCGAGCACATAGAGGGTTCCGATCAGGACCGCCACGGGGAACAGCTCGTACGCGTGCGCCGGGACCGACAACGCCACGTAGGTCAGAATCTCGCGCAGGTTGTAGTTGCCGACGCCGAGGTCGCCCAACTCGTTCACCAGGTCAAAAAACCCGAACAGTGCGAGGAACCCCGCCATGACAAAAGCCACCGACGCATAGATCTGCCGGGCGAGGTAGCGCTCAATAGTCTTCATCGCCACGGCCTCACCTGCGCAGCCTGAATCGCAGGTAGCCCATGCGCCGCGCGAAGAGGAACGCCAGCACCGCAATCATGACCCCGTGCACGAGCCAGATACCGACGCCGAACGACAGCTTGCCCTGCACGACCCTCGCCTGGCTGAGCGACAGCATGTTCGAGTACACCATGTAGGTCAGCAACGCGAGGAGCAGGTTTACCGACCGGCCGGCGCGCGGATTCACGAAACTCATCGGGATCGCGAGCAGCGCCAGAACCAGTGCGGACAGCGGCACGCCCAGGCGCCAGACCAGTTCGCCCAGGTTGGTGCTGGTGGGGGACTGGATCAGCGCAAGCGTCGACAGGCCCTTCTGAGTCACGATCGGCGCCTCGCCCTCCCTCGCCTCGATCCGGGTCGCATAGCGCTCGAACTCCATCACCTTGAACTCCGACTCCCCCGGGTTGCCCTCGTAGCGGCGCCCGTTGAGCAGCACCAGGAACCGGTCACCGACCGGCGACACCTCCACGAATCCCCGGCTGCTCATCATGATCCCGTTCCTGAGGTGCTGGACCGAGTTCACGAATACGTTCTGTACCATGGTCGCGTCGCCCGACATGGACTCGACGAAGAAGACCCGGTCCTTGTTGCTCGACTCGCCGAACACGCCCGGATTGACCCTCGACACTTCGTCGCGGTTATCAACCTTGACCCGGTATTCCTCGCTCTTCTGGACCGCCCATGGGGAGATGAAGATGGAAAGCGCCGCGATCACCGCGACCAGCGGCCCCGCGAACATCATCACCGGCTTCACCCATGAAGCCAAAGACAGGCCCGAGTTGAACCAGATGACCATCTCCGAATCGCGATAGCCCCGGGTCAGGGTCAGCAGGATCGTGATGAACAGCGTGAGCGACAGCAGGATCGGGAGCGCGTTCAGGGAAAAGAACCCCAGGAACGCCACCACGGCATCCGACGGGAGCTTGCCGCCCGCGGCCTGGCCGAGCAGGCGGATCAGCCGCACCGTGAGCGAAATCAGGAACAGCGTCATGAACACCGCACCGGCAAGGCTGGTGAATTCCCGGAGCAGCGCGCGGTGGAAGATCATGGGTCGGTGGGGTGCGCGATGGCGTTGTCTGGGTACAGGGCTCTGGATCGCGCGAAGCCCCGGGGCAGGTATCCCGGACGGCGCAAATCGTGCGAAGATTGGCGCTGACCAGCAGAGGGAATCCGCAATGGAATTTAGCATAAAAGTCGTCAGCCCCGAGAAGAAAAAGACCGGCTGCCTCGTACTCGGTGTCTGGCAGGACGCCGCGCTTACGCGTGCAGCACAGATCGCCGACAAGTCCAGCGGCGGCCACATCGCGAAAGTCCTCCGGCACGGCGACCTGAGCGGGCGGGCCGGCACCACGCTGCTGCTGCATTCGGTTCCGGGCATCGCAGCAGAGCGCATCCTGCTTGTGGGACTGGGCGACCCCGGGGAATTCAACGGGCCGGCTTTTCGCGAAGCCATCCGCACGGCCGCAACCGCGTTGCGCGGCCTGGGCGCCAAAGACGCGACGCTCGCCTTTGCCGACGTCAAGGTCGTGGGGCGCACGCTGCCCTGGAATGTCCGGCATGCGGTCACCGGGCTGCGCGACGCGTTCTACCGGTTCGACACCCTGAAAACCCAGAAGAAAGCGCCGCCCCCCGCACTTGCCGCGGTAACGCTGGCGGTCATCGGCGCGCCGGTCACGATGCAGGCGGAGGGGGCGATGAAGGAGGCTGTCGCCACGGCCGACGGCATCGACCTTGCCAAGACCCTCGGCAACATGCCGCCCAACCTCTGCACGCCGACCTACCTCGCCGAGCAAGCAAGGAAACTCGCGCGCGAGTTCAAGCTCGGCTACGAAGTCCTCGAGCAGCGCGACATGGAAAAGCTCGGTATGGGCGCACTCCTCGCGGTCTCACGCGGCTCTCGCCAGCCCCCGAAGCTGATCGTCCTCAAGTACATGGGCGGCCCGAAGAAGCAAAAGCCGATTGTGTACGTCGGCAAGGGCATCACCTTCGACACCGGTGGGATTTCGCTCAAGCCCGGGCCCGAGATGGACGAGATGAAGTACGACATGTCCGGCGCGGGCAGCGTGCTGGGAACGATGCGCGCGCTCGCCGGCATGCGTGCGCCGCTGAATGCAATCGCGCTGATCCCAACCTGCGAGAACATGCCCGACGGCAACGCAACGCGGCCGGGCGACATTGTCACGACCATGTCTGGCCAGACGGTTGAAATCCTGAATACCGATGCCGAAGGCCGCCTGATCCTCTGCGACGCCCTCACCTATGCCGAGCGCTTCGATCCCGACGTCGTGATCGACATTGCAACGCTCACCGGCGCTTGCGTCATCGCCCTTGGGCACGTCGCGAGCGGTCTCTTCTCCAACGACGCAAAGCTCTCGGGCGAGATCGACGCTGCAGGCGACGATGCCTGGGACCGTGTGTGGCCGATGCCGCTGTGGGAGGACTACCAGGAGCAACTGCGCTCCAACTTCGCCGACATGGCCAACATCGGCGGACGCCCGGCAGGCAGCATCACGGCCGCGTGCTACCTCGCGCGGTTCACGAAAAAGCTGCGCTGGGCGCACCTCGACGTGGCGGGTACGGCCTGGAAGAGCGGTCGCGAAAAAGGCTCCACCGGCCGCCCGGTGCCGCTGCTGACGCGCCTCGCGCTGCGCCACGCCGGCGTGAAATGACCCGCGCCGCATGACCACGGTAGACTTCTACTTCAATGCGCACGACCGGTTCGAGGTCGCCTGCCGCCTCGCGGGCAAGGCCTGCGCGCAGAAGAAAAAGCTGCTGATCTTTGCGCCAGGGGCCGACACCGCGCGCAAGATCGACACCCTGCTGTGGACCTGGCAATCGCTGTCGTTCATCCCGCACTGCCGCGCGCAGGATCCGCTGGCGGCACAGACCCCCGTGCTGATCACCAGCGAGGCCTCCGACCCGCCGGACTGCGATGTCCTCCTCAACCTCGGCGACGAATGCCCCCCGTTCTTCGAGCGCTATCCCCGCCTGCTCGAGATCGTCGGCCAGGACGAAGCGGATCGCGGCCGCGGACGCGGCCGCTTCAAGTACTACAAGGAACGCGGATACGCGATCGGCACCCACGACCTGACCGCCCGGGGCGAGCGAAATTGAGCGAGCTCAATCCCCTCGTCCAACGCGTCGACGCGCTGCTCAAGCGCCATCAGCAGCAACCCGCACCCGTCCGGCCCGCGGACCCGGATACGACGCTGGAATTGCGTGCATTCACGGACGACACGCAGTTGACGACGCCGCTGGTGGAGGAACCCTTCCTGGAGGCTGCCTCACCGGAGCCAGTGCCACCGGAACCGCCCCTCCCGGTCGTTGAAGACGATTTCCCGGTACTGACCGAAATTGTCGAACGATCTGCCTTCCCCAGCGTTGATGAGAGAAATGCCGCATTGGCTGCCCGGGTCGAGGCAGCCGTGCTCGAAAGGGTGCTCCCGGGGCTCGATCTCGCGCTCGACCAACGGCTGGGTCGCACGGTGGCCGACCTGGTGGAGCAGGCGCTGGACGGCTTGCGCGCAGACCTGAGTTCAAGCCTGCGCGACATCGTGCGCGAGGCCGTGTCCGAAGCGGTTCGCGCAGAACTCGAAGCGCGCTCGCCCCGCGACTGAGCGTTTCCGCCCCCGCGCGGGAGGCAGGGCCGGACGCCGGTTGGTATAATCCGGCCCTTCCCGATTTCCTTTCTGTGACAAGCCCTTAATGTCCCTCGACAAGAGTTTCGAGCCCCATTCCATCGAGCGTCGCTGGTACGCAGACTGGGAGTCCAAGGGCTACTTCGCAGCCGGCGACAAGGCCGGCGCCCTCCCTTACTGCATCCAGCTGCCGCCGCCCAACGTCACCGGCACGCTGCACATGGGCCACGCCTTCCAGCAGACGCTGATGGACTCGCTGGTGCGATACCACCGCATGCTCGGGCACAACACCAACTGGGTGGTCGGCACCGACCACGCCGGCATTGCCACGCAGATCGTCGTCGAGCGCCAATTGCAGGCCGCCGGCCAGACGCGGCACGACCTCGGGCGCGAGAAGTTCATCGAGCGCGTGTGGGAGTGGAAGCAGGAATCCGGCTCGACCATCACGCGCCAGATGCGGCGCCTCGGCGATTCGGCCAACTGGGCGTATGCAGATACCGAAGGGCAGAACGCGGGCTATTTCACGATGGACGCGAAAATGTCGCGCGCCGTGGCGGAAGTGTTCGTGCGCCTCTACGAGGAAGGCCTGATCTACCGGGGCAAGCGCCTGGTCAACTGGGATCCGGTGCTCGGCACCGCCGTCTCCGACCTCGAGGTCGACAGCGAGGAAACCACCGGCTCGATGTGGCAGATCGTCTACCCGTTCGCCGACGGCCCGCAGCCCTCGACCGACAAGGAAGGCAACCCCGTCACGCTGCGCGGCATAACCATCGCCACCACGCGACCGGAGACGATGCTTGCGGACGGCGCCGTGGCCGTCCACCCGGAGGACTCGCGCTACAAGCACCTCGTCGGCAAGCGCGTGATCCTGCCGCTGTGCGACCGCACGATCCCCGTCATCGCGGACGACTTCGTCGAGCCTGATTTCGGCACCGGCTGCGTCAAGATCACCGGCGCGCACGACTTCAACGACTATGGCGCGGCGATCCGCCACAACCTCCCGCTGATCGTCATCTTCACGCTCGACGCGAAGATCAACGAGAACGGGCCGGCGCAGTTCCGCGGCATGGACCGCTACGACGCGCGCAAGGCCGTGGTCGCGCAGCTCGAAAGCGACGGGTTCCTCGTCGCCACCGAACCGCACAAGATGGTCGTGCCCAAGTCGGGCCGCACCGGCGTGGTGGTGGAGCCCATGCTCACGGACCAGTGGTTCGTGAAGACCGAGGGGCTCGCGAAGTCCGGGCTCGAGGCCGTCGCCAACGGCGATGTGAAGTTCTACCCGGACCACTGGACCAGCACGTACAACCACTGGCTGGAAAACATCCAGGACTGGTGCATCTCGCGGCAGCTCTGGTGGGGCCACCAGATCCCGGCCTGGTACGACGACGCAGGCCATGTCTACGTTGCGCGCACCGAGGAAGAGGCGATGCAGCAGGCCGCGGCGCTGGGCCGCTCCAGCGCGCTGAAACGCGACGAGGACGTGCTCGACACCTGGTTCTCCTCCGCCCTCGTGCCCTTCACCTCGCTCGGCTGGCCGGAGAAGACGAAGGACCTCGAGGCGTTCCTGCCCTCCTCGGTCCTCGTCACGGGCTTTGACATCATCTTCTTCTGGGTCGCCCGGATGATCATGATGACGCTGCACTTCACCGGCAAGGTGCCGTTCCGCCACGTCTACATCAATGCGCTGGTGCGCGACGCCGACGGCCAGAAGATGTCCAAGTCCAAGGGCAACACGCTGGACCCGCTGGACCTCATCGACGGGATCACGCTGCCCGAGCTGCTCGCCAAGTCCACGGTCGGGCTGATGCGCGCCGACCACAAGCAGAAGATCGAGAAGTACGTGAAGAAGAACTACCCGGACGGGATCCCCTCGTTCGGCGCCGACGCGCTGCGCTTCACGTTCGCCTCGCTGGCCAGCTTCGCGCGCACGCTCAACTTCGACCTGAACCGCTGCGAGGGCTACCGCAACTTCTGCAACAAGCTGTGGAACGCCACGCGCTTCGTGCTGATGAATACCGAGGGCCAGGACTGCGGCGCGGACGACGCCGCGCCCGTGGAACTTTCGTTTGCCGACCGCTGGATCGTGAGCCAGCTGCAGCACACCGAGGCTGAAGTGGCCAAGGGCTTCGAGGAATACCGCTTCGACAACCTCGCCGGCGCGATCTACCGCTTCGTCTGGGACGAATACTGCGACTGGTACCTGGAGCTCGCCAAGGTGCAGCTGCAGAACGGCACGCCGGAGCAGCAGCGCGGCACGCGCCGCACCCTGCTGCGGGTGTTGGAAGCGACCCTGCGCCTTGGACACCCGGTGATCCCTTTCATCACCGAGGAGCTGTGGCAAACCGTTGCGCCGCTCGCCGGGCGCAAGGCCACCGAATCGATCTCCCTCGCCCGCTACCCGCAGTCGGAGCCGGCGAAGATCGACGCCGAAGCCGAGCGTGAGATGACGCTCCTCAAGAGCCTGGTGGATGCCGTGCGCAACCTGCGCGGCGAGATGGGCGTCTCTCCCGCGAAGCGCGTGCCGCTGTTTGTGGCCGGCAATGCAGCCGCCGTGGGGCGCCTCGCGCCCTACCTGCAGTCGCTCGCCAAGGTCTCCGACTTCCAGGCCGTGGCCGAGCTGCCGCAAGCCGACGCGCCGGTCGCCATCGTCGGCGAGTTCCGCCTGATGCTGCACATCGAGATCGACATCGCGGCAGAACGCGAGCGCATCGGCAAGGAAATCACGCGCATCGAAGGCGAAGTGGTCAAGGCACGGGCAAAGCTGTCCAACGCCTCGTTTGTGGAGCGCGCACCGGCCGCCGTCGTAGAGCAGGAAAAGGCGCGCCTCGCAGGGTTCGAAGCCACGCTGGAGAAGCTCCGGCCCCAGCTGGACAAGCTCGCGGCACGCTGATTCGAAAATGGACTTCGACGCCGACTATGCCGCCTGGAAATCCTGGCATTCGGCCAGCGCCTTCCGCTTCTCGCGCAAGGATGCCAAGTACTTCAGGGGCCAGTTCGCGCATGTCAGGGTCAAAGGCGCGCGCGTCCTTGAAATCGGGTTCGGGAACGGCGCTTTCCTCGCCTGGGCAAAGGCCGAGGCAACCGAGGTCGTCGGCACAGAGCTCATCCCGAACCTCGTGCGCCTGGGCACGGACCAGGGATTCGACGTGCACTGCGGCAAGGTCGACGAGGTCGCTGCGCTCGCCGGGGAACGCTTCGACCTGATCGTTCTCATCGACGTGCTGGAGCACCTTCCCGACGAGGACCTGGCCCGCACGCTGCGCTGGATCGTCGACCACCTGTCCGGTGAGGGCGTGTGCGTGGCGCGCTTCCCGAACGGCGCGTCACCGTTCGGCCTGCCGATCCAGAACGGCGACACCACCCATTGCCAGTGGCTGTCGCACGAAAAGATGCGCCAGCTTTCGACACGCCATGGCTTCGAGGTGGTGTCCTGCAGGAACCAGTATCGCTCCTGGGCGGGCGGACTGCCCGGCGTTCGCCAGGTGGTGCAGCGGGCATTGCGCGCGCTGACCGAAAAATTCATCCGCTTCATCCTGGAACTTCGCGAAGGTCCGATGGACATGAATGTCGTCGTCACCTTCCGCCGGCGCACCCCCGCCACCGGGCCATGATCCACGCGCTGCGCGCGTTCAGGCACCGCAGCTTCCGCCTGTTCATGTTCGGGCAAGGCGTGTCGCAGATCGGCACCTGGCTGCAGATGATCGCGACGAGCTGGCTGGTCTACAAGCTGTCGGACTCCGCCTTCCTGCTGGGCCTCGCCACGTTTGCGCTGCAGATCCCCTTCCTCGTCCTTTCGCCCGTCGCGGCGGTGTGGATCGACCAGCTCCCCAAGCGCCGGGTACTGTTCTTTACGCAGTCGGTGGCGCTGCTTCAGTCCACCACCATGTTCGTGCTGGTGGCGTCCGGCCATATCGAGGCCTGGCACCTGATCGCCGGCAACCTGGTGCTGGGCCTGTCCAACGCCTTCGACGGCCCGAGCCGGCAGTCGTTCCTGATCGAGATGGTCGAGGGCAAGGACGACCTGCCCAATGCGATCGCGTTGCAGTCCACGATCATGAACGGCGCGCGGTTCGTGGGCCCCATGATTGGCGGAATCGTGATCTCCACGCTGGGCGAGACATGGGGCTTCGGCCTGAATGCCATCTCTTACCTCGCCGTGCTGGCCGCGCTGCTGGCGATCCGCGTGAAGCCGCGTACGCCTGAGCGCGGCGGGGACGCCTGGCTCACCCAGTTCACCGCCGGGTTCCGCTGGGCGTTCGGCTTCCTGCCCACCCGTTGCGCGCTGCTGCTGCTCGCGTTTACCAGCTTCGCCACCCAACCCTACCAGTCACTGATGCCGTACTTCGCCAAGACGGTGTACCAGGGCGACTCCCACACGCTCGGCCTGCTGCTGAGCGCCGCCGGGTTCGGGGCGGTGAGCGGCATGGTGTACCTTGCTACACGCGCTTCCGTCCGCGGCCTCCTCACGCTGCTGCCTTCGGCCGTCGCGGTTTCAGGCGCGGCGCTTGTCGCCTTCTCGTTCTGCAGCCAGCTGTGGCTTGCGATGCCCCTCGTCTATGTGATCGGCGCGGGGATCATGCTGACCGCCGCCTCCACCAATACGCTGCTGCAGTCGATCGTCGAGGACCGGCTGCGCGCCCGCGTGGCGGCCATCTACATCATGTCTTTCCTCGGCATGAGCCCGCTGGGCGCGCTGGCGGCGGGCTGGTTGTCGCAGTTCGTGGGGCCGCCCGCCACGCTGGCGATCGGCGGCGGGCTTGCGGTTGCCGGCGCCCTGCTCTACTGGCGCCAGCTGCCACGGATCCGGCACGCGATCCGGCCCGTCTACGAGAAACTCGGGATCCCCGCCCGCGAAGCGTAGTTGTACCGGTACTGGTACAACAATTGGCAGGATAATGGCTCCTGGAGCCAATCTGACGAACTTATTTTCGCCAATTCAGGAGCCCTGCGCGGGCTCAGTAGCGATACGGCTGCGCAGTCCCGAAGGGGGGACGGCGCCCGACGAGGCTCTCCAGCAGGACGAGCTCGGCGTCGGTGTGGTTCACCACGGGTGCGCCCATGAGCATCTGCGGGGCCCCGCTCGCCATCACGTAGCGCGGCTGGTCATGGTGCTTGGTGCGCACCGTCTCGCGCGCCGAGGGGTCGTCGCGTGACGCAATCGTAACGGTGCCGTAGCAGGTGCAGACATAGGAGCGGCCGGGCTCGGCTTCGACATAAACCGCCGTGCCGCGGATGCCGACAGTCGCCGTGGGCGTCTCGATGCGCTTGGGTTGTCCCGTGGCGAATACGGAGAGGACTCCTCCGGTGACGATGCGCAGCCCGGCCAGCAGCGTCGATTTGGCGCGTGCTTCAAGGTCCACGCTGGTATCGGCGCGCACGAGGAACGCATCGCGCCCGAGCACGAACACGACTTCGCCATTCGCGCCGGTCGCCACGGAATCCCCGGGCCGGGTGGTCATGCCTGCAGTCGCCGGCTGGCCGTTGACACTCGCCTCCCCGGATACCGTGCGCACCCCGCGCGCGATCCGGTCGGCCGCCAGTGCCCGGCCCAGGCCCGCGAAGCTGAACGCGATACCCGCGCCCGCTGCCACAATTTGTCGTCTCGACGTCATCTCACGTGCAGGCCGCAGCCGCAGTGATGGCCGACAACTCCGCATCGCTCGGCCATGCGGTGTCGAACTGCCAGCCATGCTGCTGCTCAAGCGAGCTGCGAAATGCCGCAAGGATCTGGCGGGCGCTGCCTTCCCGGTTCAGGGCGGAAAGCCACGGGTCGAACTCGAGCAGCGCGCCGCGCTCGGCCGGACCGGGCGGCTGGGCGGGAAAGCAGCCCAGCACGACTGCGCAGCCGTCCATTGCGACAGCGCACCCTCCGCCGACCCGCTCGCCCTGCAGGCAAACCGAATCACCCTCGAGGTAGGCATGCGCACCGAACCGGCGCAAAGCCGAAACCACCGGCGACAGCCCCCATGAAAGCCAGCGGTCGTGGCGCCCTGGTGCCCGCAGGCTCGGCACCAGCAACGCGAATGCGTACTGGCCTGGCTCGGCCCACAGCCCCGCGCCCAGGCGCACCGGCTCCCACACGCGCCCCCACAGGCAGACGGGCGCATCACGACTCTGCTGTGCCCGCGCGTAGCCCCTGCAGACGGAAACAATACCCGACACGCCTTCAGGTTCTAGCCTGATCCAGCGGGCGGGATGATCCATCGCGCTACTTCTTCTGCATGAAAAAGGTGAACGCCTTGTCGCCGTCCAGCTGGGCCAGGATCTGGTGGCCGGTCTGCTTGGCGAACATCTGGAAGTCCTTCGCCGCACTCGGGTCGGTGGCTTCGATCTTGAGGACCTGGCCGCTCGTGAGCTCGGCAAGCTTCTTCTTGGTACGCAGGATCGGCAAGGGGCAATTCAGCCCGCGGGCGTCAAGTTCAGCGTCAAAATGCATGGTCGTCCCCACTGCTGCAATGGGCTGAAGTTATAAAGCACCCGCCCGGGCATTTCAAGCGCGTTGGGCGCCGTGGTAAAGGAGGACCGTATGCCTTGCCAGGGCGAAAAACAACCACCTCTCGGCAGAAAGCCCGGCGAGGCAGGCCAACGCCGCTCCCAGCAAGGCGTCCGGGAAGAAAGCGATCACGAGCGCGGGCAGGACGAAGGCGGCGAGCCAGAATGCTGCGGCCAGCCCCTGTGCATGGCTGCGGGCGAGTTTGAATGCGAACTCGTTAGTGAGGAAAGTCCCGTGCGTATGGCCCGCGTCGAGGAGCTTGACCCGCGCCGCCGTCGGCTGCCCGAGGGCGGCCTGGATCCCCTGCCCCCCTTCGCGCGCGGCGTTGCGCAACCACGCGACCTTGGCCAGCGCGGCGGCCGCCAGCAGCGCCAAGGCAGCGCCCAGGTAAGGCCTCAGGTCGGTGCTCCCCTGCGCCGCCACCCACGCGAGGAGCAGGCTGCCGGAAAAATGGCCGAACAGGACGTAGCAGAGCGGCGTGCGGCTCGTATGCCACATGCGTATGGGCTTGAGGCTGGCGTAGATCATCGCGGTGCAGTGGAGCACCGCCCACGCGAAGATGATCACGGCCACGGCCGCCGGGCGCCGGACCTCGGCGCGATCGAACAGGATGGCCGCTATGTACGCTATCGCGGCCGCCATGAAGAGCACTGCGAATACCGCCTCCCGGGAAAGCCAGGATGTGCGAAACCGCGCAAAGGAGCGCCATGCGTTCTTCGGGTTGGCGAGGTGCAGCGTAGACGAGGCGAGGCCTGCCGCCACGAGCGCGAACCCGAGCCCGGCGGCGAGGAGCGACTGCCCGCGATCGAGCCCGCCCCCCGAGAGGAACAGGTCGGCCAGGGAAAGCAGCGCCAGCAACCCGAGACCGGCGCCGGAACTGACAGTAAAAAATACAATGGAGAGGGCTGGTTTCATACGCTCACCTTTCGACCAGCTTGTTGACCCAGCCGGCGATGCGCTCGGAGAGGCTCGGCGCGTCCGGCTGCGATTGCGCGACGGGCACCTTGGGCGCAGTGCGCGGCGGCAGGTAACGGTTGACGGGCTTGTAGCCCAGTTCGGGCAGCATGCCAAAGCCTTCGCGCTCCGCAACAAGCTTTGACACTGCCGATAGAGGATCGCCAAGGTCGCCGAAGTGGCGTGCTTGGGTCGGGCACGCGAGCACGCAGGCGGGCTGTCGGTCTTCGGGCGGAAGCAGCTCATTGTCGATGCGATCCGCGCACAAGGTGCACTTCTTCATCGTCCCGGAAGACTCATCGAGTTCACGCGCGCCGTACGGGCAGGCCCACGCGCACAGGTTGCAGCCCATGCACTTGTCCTGCTCGACCAGCACGATGCCATCCTCGCGCTTGTAGGAAGCCCCGGTCGGGCAGACCGTGACGCAGTCGGCATCCTCGCAGTGCATGCAGGACATGGGCACGTTCAGCGTCTTGTTCTGCGGGTACTCGCCGGCCTCATAGTGGCGCACGCGGTTGAACCAGACCCCCGAGGGCGCCTTGCCGAAAGGTTCGTAGTCGGACAACGGGCCGGCGATGGCCGATGCACCATTCCACTCCTTGCAGGCCACCGCGCAGGCATGACAGCCCACGCAGGTATCGATGTCGATGACAAGGCCGAGCTTCTTGGTCATGGCTTCACCCCCCACCGGAGGACCGCGGGACGCGGTTGCTCGTCGCCCGGCAATCGTTTCAACGGCTCGAACACGGGCCAGGGACCGGCCTCGGCGGATTTAGTGACCTTCACCCGCACGTCGAACCACGCGGCCTGCCCCGTGATGGGATCGGAATTGGTGAGCCTGCGTTCGCCCTTGCGCGCGGGCAGGCTCTCCGAAATCAGGTGATTCAGGAGAAACCCGTGCGTCGCTTCGCTCGCGTCCTTGTCCAGGCCCCAGGCGCCCGACTGCTTGCCGATCGCATTCCAGGTCCAGACCGTGCTTTCCTCCACGCCTTCCATGGTCTTCATCTGGCAGCGGACCTTGCCTGCATGCGACTCGACCCACACCCAGTCGAAATCAGCGAGCCCGAGCCGCGCCGCCGTGCGCGTGTTCATGTAGAGGAAATTCTGGGCGAGGATCTGGCGCAGCCAGACGTTCTGTGAATCCCACGAGTGGTACATCATCATCGGGCGCTGGGTAATCGCGGAAAACTCGTAGGCCGCGGCGTCGATGCGCCCGGTCTCCAGCGGCGGGTACCAGATCGGCAGCGGGTCGAAATACTCGGTGAGCCGCGCCTTGTCCTCGGGGGCGGTCGGGCACGGGCCGTCGTACAGGCCCTGACCGGCGAGCCGGAATTTCTGCAGCGGCTCGGAATAGACCTGCATCACGATCGGCTCCACCTTGCCGATGAACCCGGCGGCCACCGCGGCCTCCTGGTAATCCCGGTTCACGAAACGCATGTACTTCTGGCTGTCGGACCAGTGGTGCGCGAAGAAGGATTTGTTCTCGATGTACGCCTCCCACTGGTTCGGGTTCGGGTCCCCGCGTAGCGGCTGGGTCCCGTCCTTGCCGCGAAAGCCGGCGAGAAAACCGATCCCCGGCGCCCGCTCGTAGTTGACGATGAAGTCCGGGTAGTCGGCGAACTTGCGCTGCTTGTCGGCGGTGACGAACGCAGGAAATTCGAGCCTCCCGGCCAGTTCGACGAGCACTTCCTGCCACGGCCGCACGTCGCGATCGATCGCCAGGATCGGGTGGCGGATGGCGTCCGCAGCCGCATCCGGTTCCGAGATCGGCCGGTCGAGCATCGAGATCGCGTCGTAGCGCTCGAGGTAGGTCGTGTCCGGCAGCACCAGGTCGGCGAAGTTCACGGTCTCCGAGTGGAAGGCATCGGACACCACGATGAACGGTATCTTGTATTCGCCCGCTGCGTCCTTCGCGCGCAACATGTCCTGGACCCCGGCGGTGTTCATCGACGAATTCCACGCCATGTTCGCCATGTAGAGCATCAGCGTGTCGATCGTGTACGGGTCTCCCGCCACGGCGTTGGCAATGACCATGTGCATCACGCCGTGCGCCGCGATCGGCGACTCCCACGAATAGGCCTTGTCGATCCGCAGCGGCCTGCCGTCGGCATCGATGGCGAGGTCCTCAGGACGCGTCGGGAACCCGAGCGGCGGCCGGCCGAGCGGCGTGTTCGGCGCATCCATGACTGCAGAGTCGTTTTCCGGGAGGATCGCCGGCGGGATGGGCTTCGGGAAAGGCGCACGCGCACGGAAGTTGCCCGGCCCCTCGAGCGCCCCGAGCAGCATCTGGATCAGGTGCAGCGCGCGGCACGACTGGAAACCGTTGGAATGCGCCGAGACGCCGCGCATCGCATACATCGCCACCGGGCGACCGACAACCTTGTCGTGCTTGCGCCCGTACACGTCTGTCCATTGGATGGGCAGTTCGATCGTCTCCTTGAACGCGACGTGGGCCATTTCAAGCGCAATGCGCTCTATCGTTTCGGCATCCACCCCGCAGCGCGCCGCCACTGCGGCCGGCGAGTACTCCTCGCCAAGGTAGCGTTCCGCCACCAGGCTCATCACCGTCTTTACGCGGCGGCCGTCCGGCGCGTCGAACTCGCCGAACAGCGCGGGAGCGATGCCGGTCTCCATCCCGCTCACGAAGCCCTTTGATTTCTGGTCGTAGACAAGCGGCGCGCCCGAGGCATCGCGCAGGAACAGGCCGTCGCCTTTCTGGCCGGGCGTCTGCACCACCAGCCAGGGCGAGTTGGTGTAGCGCACCAGGAATTCGTCATCGATGAGGCGCTTCTTCAGGAGGACATGCACCATCGCGAGTGCGAGCAGGCCGTCGGTGCCGGGCCGCACGGGCAGCCACTCGTCCGCGATCGCCGAATACCCGGTGCGCACCGGGTTGACCGAGACGAACTTGGCGCCGTTCCTCTTCAGCTTGTCGAGCCCGATCTTGATCGGATTGGACGCGTGGTCCTCGGCCACCCCCCAGAGGATGAAGTACTTCGCCCGGTCCCAGTCCGGCGCACCGAACTCCCAGAACGAGTACCCGATCGAGTACAAGCCGGCCGCTGCCATGTTCACCGAGCAGAACCCGCCATGCGCCGCCCAGTTCGGCGTGCCGAACTGCTGGGCCCAGAGGCCGGTCAACGCCTGCATCTGGTCGCGCCCCGTGAAAAACGCAAGCTTCTTGGGGTCGGTTGCGCGGATGCGCGCGAGCCGCTTGGTCAGCATGTCGAGCGCCGTGTCCCACGAAACGGGAACGAACTCGCCGGCGCCCCGCTCCGAACCGGGCTTGCGCATCAGCGGGCCGCGGAGCTTGGCCGCGGAGTGCTGCTTCATGATCCCGGCAGACCCCTTGGCACACAGCACGCCCTGGTTGACGGGGTGGTTCGCCGTGCCCTGGATGAAGCGAAGGCGGCCGTCCTCGAGCGTAACCTTGATGCCGCACCGGCAAGCGCACATGTAGCAGGTCGTGTGCTGGATGGTCGTCGTTGCTGACCCTTGAACGCTGTTGTCCGGCACTGCAGCAACCATCCTCTTCTCCCCGCAGCATTGTAGTTATGGGGGCGTATTCTCCAGACCGCCGGGCAATGCGCCAAGCCGGATAATTTGATTCCCCAATAAGCGGGGCTGATTCGTGAACTTATGCCTTGTCCCCCTCGTCCGATCCCTGTGCAATAGTCCATCGACGTCACAGCCGCGCCAGACATCGGCCGGCGACATCCCTACCCGTACATGTCGAAAGCCTCCCTGCCAAGCGTTTCGAACTGGTTGCTGGTTGTAGCCACTCTGCCTACGGAGATCCCTGCCGCGCGCATGCGGGTGCTGCGAACGTTCGAATCCCTCGGGGCGGCCCTGCTGCGCGACGGCGTATTCCTCCTCCCCGAGAACCCTGCCAACCGGCAGGCCGTGGAGCGGCTGGTGGAGTACATCACGGCCAATGCAGGCACTGCACACGCGCTGAGCGCGGCGCCGCTGGACGCGGCGCATGCGGACTCGTTCCGCCGCCTCTTCGACCGGTCCTCGCGCTACGAGGAACTCACCAAAACCGTGGAATCCCTCAAGGTCGGGTTCGGTATCGCCGATCCAAGCGCGATCTCGCGGGTGCTCCACAAGCAGCGTCGTGAGTTCGAGACCATCGCAGCGCTCGATTTCTTCCCCACGCCTGCACAGGAGCGTGCCAAGGCGGCGCTGGCGGAGGCGGAGTCCCAAGTGCGTACGCTGATGTTCCCGACGCAGGCGGCGCCGGGCGCGCGCACCGACGAAAAGTTCCTTGGCCGCCTGTGGGCCACCCGCCGCCCGCTCTGGGCCGACAGGCTTGCATGCTCGTGGCTGATCCGGCGTTTCGTCGATCCCGAGGCCACGATCACCTGGCTCGAGAAGACCCAGGAATGCCCGTCCGAGGCACTGGGTTTCGCTTTCGAGGGCGCCCGGTTCGCCAATAGCGGCACCCGGATCACTTTCGAGGAGATGCTCTCCCAGCTGGACATGGAAAAGAACCATGCGCTCGTAAAGATCGGGGGAATTGTCCGCTTCCTCGAAGTACGTGGCGGCCCGCCGGTCGCGGAGGCCGCCGGCGTGCAGACGCTGCTGCAGGGCGCCCTGCGCCGCTCGGGCAGCGACGACGAGTTGCTCGGCGAAGCGGAAAAGACCTTCGACCTGCTCTACGAAGCGTACTGCGAGCCCGCGCGCAAGTAGTCCAGCTGCATTATCGAGCGTGGCTGGTCGGCGGTTTTACCCGGGCAAAGACGAAGTACCGGAACGACAGGAAAAGGAACCCGGCCACGAGGAAAATGGCGGCAGCCTGCACGGCCTGGTGGGGAAACCCCATCCTATCGGAAAGGGCATATAGCATCGCGACATTCAAACAGTAGCCCACGCAATGGGCCAGGATGTACCGAACCGCGGCATAGCGATGTCCCCTCCCGGATGAAAACGAGTACTGTGAGTGCACAAAGTAGCCGGTGATTACGCTCAGGGGATATACGACCGACACGGCAACCTTCGGATCTATTCCGCAGAACGTCATGAGCAGATAGGCAGCGTAGCCGAGCATACTGATCAGGAACCCGGCGATCCCATATCTGGCCGCCTGCCGCAGCAACGGCGCGCCGACCGGAACCATCAGCGCTTTTGCCCGGCCGGATTGGCTTCGGCGGCGACACGTGCGCGCAACTCCTTCAGGCGTGCCTCCACGGCCGATAATTCGTAGAAGTTGCCATCGCCGGCATTCTGCGCGAGCACCAGTTGCTCCATCGAGGCGGGCAGGTTGCCATGCAGCAGGTAGACCTCGGCCTGCGCCTGGTGCTGCAGCAGCCGTTTACCCACCGCGCCGTAAGCCTTGGCTTGCATGGCGAGCAGATCCGGACTGCCGGGATACAGCCGCAGCTGGTCCTTGAGCAATGCCAGCGCAGCCTCGTGTTGCGCGGACTCGAGCAGCGCGCCGATATAGGCGTACATGAGCGGACGCGAATAGGTGTAGCGCACCGTGGCGTCCTTCAGGAACGCTATCGCCGCGACGCGATCGCCCCCGCCCTGCAGCATCCGCGCATGCAGAGAATCGATCATGGGATTGCGGATCGAACCCGCGCGCAATTTTTCCGTCTCCGCCCTGGCCTGCGGCACCTGCTTGTCGCGCAGCAGCGCCACCGCGTAGCCGAAACGCGCCGCCGTCTCGTTCGCGAAGCGCCGCTCCTGCAGCACCGACCGAAAGTAGGTGACGGCCTCGCGCGGGTCCCCGGTTTCAGCACGCAGTTTCGCCCGGACAAGATGGAATTCAATGCTGTCGGCATGCTGCCGGTAGGGTGCGTTCTGCGCCCGGTTCTGCGCGTCTGCAATCCGGTCCGCGGTAAGGGGGTGCGAGCGAAGGTAGCCGGGCGCCTTACCGTCGTCCGATATCCGGGTATAGCGCTGCAGCTTCTCAAAGAACGCGGGCATGCCGCGCACGTCGAACCCCGCGGCCTGCAGCGTGGTGAATCCGATCCGGTCTGCCTCGCGCTCGAAATCGCGCGAATAGCTGAGCTGCCCCTGGATCGCCGCCCCCTGCGCCGCCATGGCCGCGCCCGAAGCCAGGTCAGGACGCGATCGCGCAGCCAGGAGTGCCGCAGCGAGCGCGATCATCGCCGGCACCTGCATCTTCTGCGCCGCCCCGACCTGCCGTGCAATGTGCCGCTGCGTTACGTGCGTCACCTCATGCGCGAGGACCGACGCCACTTCGGACTCGGAGTCGGCGGAGGTCAACAGCCCGGTATGCACGCCGACGAAGCCGCCAGGCAGCGCGAACGCGTTGATGGACGGATCCCGCACGGCAAAGAACTCGAAATCGAGGCGCGCGCCGGGGATGGCCATGACGAGCTTGTAGCCGAGGCTGTTGAGGTATTCGTTGACTTCGGGATCATCGACGAACCCGGGATCGCCATAGCGGATGTCGCGCATGACGCTTTCACCGAGCTTGCGCTCCATCAGCGGCGACAGGACGCTCGACGAAGCGTCCCCGAGGTCCGGCAACGGCGCGGGTTCTGAGCGCGGCAGGCCGAGGTCGAGCGTGGGGGGCGGCTTTGCGCCGAACACAGGCACCTGGGCCCACACCCGGGGCATGGCGAGCGCAAGCGCGGCGAACAAGTACGTGAGTATGCGCATGAAGGTATGATACCTGCGGCGGTGCCGAGTTCCGTCCCCTCCATCGGCCAGGCCATCCCGCACAGGACTACAGCGACTCGAAACCATGAAGGCCCGCAAACCCAGAAGCACTGCCAAGCCCGCGACCCCGACGGGCGGGACCCTGACCCACTTCGACCGGCACGGCCAGGCCCACATGGTCGACGTCGGCGCCAAGGACGAAACCCATCGCGTGGCAATCGCGGGGGGACGCATCGAAATGCAGCCCGCAACGCTGCAGATGGTCGTCGCAGGGAGCGCCAAAAAGGGCGACGTGCTCGGCGTGGCGCGCATCGCGGCGATCCAAGGCGCCAAGCGTGCCTCGGACCTGATCCCGCTCGCGCATCCCTTGCAGATCACGCGCGTAGCGATCGAATTCGAGCCTGACGCAGCAACCTCGTCGATCTCCGTGCGCGCGACCGTCGAATGCCGTGGCCGCACCGGCGTGGAAATGGAAGCCCTCGCCGCCGTCAGCGCAGGACTGCTGACGATCTATGACATGTGCAAGGCGGTGGACCGGGGCATGGTCGTGCGTGAAATCATGCTGCTCGAAAAGCGCGGCGGGAAATCCGGGACTTTCGTGCAGCGCGTCCGGAAACAGGCCCATCCCATAGGGCGGAGACGAAAAATCTAGGCAGTGTTTCGGTAGGTTCGGAGCGCTGGGAGTGCGGAAATAGGGGCCTGTCAGGAGTTTTGTGTTTGAGGCATACCATGACGTCTGATAGGAGACAGTATGCCCAAGCCAGTAAGAAAGATGCAGAAAGCCAACGCAGCCGCACACGCGGCGGTATTGCCCAGGATCCCGCCTGAGCTGCTAGACCAGCTCGTGAAGGGGCCGATGACGGCCGAGGCGGTGCAGGATGCCTCGACGGCCTTCAAGAAGGCCCTGATTGAACGGGCCTTGGGCGCCGAAATGAGCCACCACCTGGGCTACCCCGCCGGTGCCGACAAGCCGGCCACGGCGACCAACCAGCGCAACGGGAAGAGCGGCAAGACCGTGTTCACGGATGACGGCCCGGTACGCATTGACGTCCCGCGGGACCGGGCGGGCGAATTCGAGCCCAAGCTGATCGGCAAGCACGAACGGCGCTTCACCGGGTTCGACGACAAGATCATCGCCATGTACGCCCGTGGGATGACAGTGCGGGAGATCCAGGGGTTCCTGTCGGAGATGTACGGCACCGACGTAACCCCGGACTTCATCAGCGGTGTCACCGACGCGGTGCTGGCTGAGGTCACCGCCTGGCAAGCACGGCCGCTTGAGCCGATGTACCCAGTGGTGTTCTTCGACGCGCTGCGCGTGAAGATCCGCGAGGACAACGTCGTGCGTAACAAGGCGGTGTACCTCGCCTTAGGGATTCGGTCCGACGGCAGCCGCGAGATCCTCGGGCTGTGGATCGAGACCACGGAAGGGGCCAAGTTCTGGATGAAGGTGTTCAACGACCTGAAGACCCGGGGCGTGGCCGACATGCTGATCGCGGTCACCGACGGACTGAAGGGCATGTCCGAAGCACTGGCCGCGGTCTATGCGGAAACGACGCTGCAGACGTGCATCGTGCACCTGATTCGCAACAGCCTGGATTACGCCGGCTGGAAGGAAAGAAGGCTGCTGGCGGCGGCGATCCGGCCGATCTACACGGCGGCGAGCGCTGAGGCAGCCGAGGCCGAGCTGGACGACTTCGCGGCCGGGCCCTGGGGTCAGAAATTCCCGACCGTGGTGGCGGCCTGGCGTCGGG
>CAMAXP010000031.1 GCA_945862265.1 Bordetella parapertussis | reverse complement strand
GCAAGCTTCACCAGCTTCTCCCGTTGCGCGTCGTCCAGTTCGATCGTACTTGCCACTCGCATCGTCGTCTCCAAAACGCTTCTGATAATCGTTGGACTCGACGAAACGCATTTGGTTCTATTAATTACGAAGCACTACACTAGCGTAAGGTGCCCCATCGAACCGTTGCCGGGGGATCCGACGCGAATCTTGCCCGGGTTGGCGCGGATGAAGTCGAGCGCCTCTTTCATCGTCTTCCAAGGTGTGGCGGCGTGCACCGAAAACATGATCGGCAAGTTGGCCGCCTTTATGATCGGCTCGTAGTCGTCCGGCGTGTTGTAGGGCAGATCCTGGCGATGCGGTTGCACTGTGAGGGTCGCGACTGCAGAGAGAGCAATCGTGTACCCGTCGGGTCGCCCCTGGATCACTTCCGCGGTGCCGATCGTCCCCTGGCCACCGGGCCGGTTGGTCACGATCACGGGCTGACCGAGGTGCGCTTTCATCGCATCGGCCAACAGGCGCGCGATGATGTCGGCGCCGCCCCCCGGCGCATAGGGAACCACCATGGTCACGGGGCGGGAGGGGAACGGCTGAGCGGCCGCTGGCGCCACGAGACCGAGTGCGCATGCGCACAGGCTAATTAGTTTGAGAAAGCCGCTGGTTCCCATTCAAGTGTCTCCTATTTGTCTTGTTTACTGAAGCGATGAACCGCAGTAGTGTTTTTCCTGATGAACTCCCAGTCATACACGACGCCAAGGCCGGGCCCGGTCGGCACCGGCACATATCCGCCGGGTCCTACGGCATCCAGAGCATCGGAGTACCCGCAGGCGTAGACGGGAGGAGAAATGAAGTTCCCGACCGCCGGTCCCACCAGGCCCAACTCGTAATAGTTGGTGTTGCGGATCGCGGACATGCAGGCCCGGTGGGCGGGCCCGCAACCGTGAAGTTCCACATCGAGTCCGAACGCTTCGGACAGGTGGGCGATCTTCATTGCCCCGGTAATGCCGAGATCGAACTCGGGATCCGCCCTGACAAAGTCCGTTGCTTCGGCAACGATCCAGTCCGCCTTCGGCTCGACTCCGCGCACATGCTCGGTGATCAACAATGGCGTCCTGATCATCTGACGCAGTTTCCGGTGGACGGCCTGCGACGTGCCGCAATCGCGCAAAGGGTCTTCGTACCAGAAGAACTCCATTTCGTCGCAAGCCCTGCCGACCCGCAGGGCGTCCGCAAACGTACGCAAGTCTCCGCCGGGGTCAATCATCAGATCCAGCTTGCCGCCCAAAGCGCCGCCCAGCGCGCGGATCGTCGCGATCGTCTCTTTCGCGTCGCCGTCTGACCAGCCACGAAACTTGAAGCCGCGATAGCCGAGTGCGGCGCATTGCTCGGCGAACGCAAGGACGCGCTCCGGGCCGGAAAGCCCGCCGTTGCGATCGCCGTGCATCGCGCTGGCGTATACAGGCAACCGGGTTCGATAGCCGCCGAGCAGCGTGGATACCGATACGTTCAGGCGCTTGCCGAGCAGATCCCAAAGACAGATGTCGATCGGTCCCACGCCCACATGCGCCACCGCCTGTAGCGCTCGCTTGAAATCGTCGTAGATCAGCTCGCGGTGGTCCGCATCACGGCCGATGAGATTGGGCGCCAAGCGCAGGACCTGGGCCAGGTTGACCTTCTTTCCGGCCATCTGCGCGGCGTACTCGCCGCGGGCGCCATCTTCGGTTTCAATGGCAATGATCCAGTTGGTCATCACTGTCGTTGTGCCCGGCGCATAAACGCGGGCAAACCCTTCGGCGTCGATTCCCAGGTCTGCCACCGGATACGAGAATTCGGTCGCCTCGACGCCAACGATCTTGGCCATAGTCAGGCGAGCCCCTCGCGCAGGGTTTTAACGCCGGCGCTCGCCGCGCTCGCGAGCAGCCTCGCATCATTGGATACCGTGATGAAGCGATACCCCATCTTTGCCATCTTGATCGCATAGGCACCGCTACCAGTGTGGATGCCGGGGATCTTGCCGTGCCGATGGGCTGCTGCGACCACTTTCTCGAACGCTTCGACCAAGCGAGGTTCGGTCGGTTCGAAACTGGGTCTGAGGCCGAATGCCAGCGCAAGGTCCGCCGGACCCACGTAGACCGCGTCCAGACCCGGCGTGGCCAGGATGGCGTCCAGGTTCTGGATCGCCTCGGGCGTTTCGATCATTGCGATGGTGAGGATCTCCTCATCCGCATGATCGGCATAGTCCGACCCAGCATAAAGCATGACTCGATTCGGCCCGTAGCTGCGCTCGCCAATTGGCGGATACCGGCAATAGCTCACAAACTTTTCCGCGTCCTGGCGGGTGTTGACCAGAGGGCAGACCACCCCATATGCGCCGGCGTCTAGGCACTTCATGACGATCGAAGGTTCCAGCCACGGAACACGCACCAGCGGAACAACGGTGGTCGTCGATATCGCCTGGAAGCACTGCAGCGCCGACTGAAAGTCTTGCATCCCGTGCTGCAGGTCGACAGTGAGCGAGTCGTAGCCCTGTTGCGCCATCACTTCAGCGGAGAATCCGCTCGGGATCGACAGCCAACCGTTGACGACGACCTTTCCGTTCTGCCAGACAGACTTGAGCAGGTTCTTTTTCATCTTCTCCCCTCGAGTGTGAGCGAATGTTAGCCCTGCGGCCTCAATTCTAAAAGTTCATTTTTAGACTTCAAGTATTCCAAAGAGGAATACAATCGGTTGGCGCCGCAGAGGCCTGCCCATCCGACCATGAAAATCCGCCAACTCCAAGCACTACGCGCGCTCGTCCTCGCAGGAACGACGACAGAAGCGGCCCAACTGCTGCACATCACGCAGCCTGCGGTCAGCAAGCTGATCAACCAGGTCGAACAAGAGTTCAACGTTCGAATCTTCGACCGGCGGCATGGGCGGCTTGTGATGACTCCAGAAGGCAGGTCAATCTACGCGGACGTCGAGCGCATCCTGTCCCAGATCGACGATCTTGCCGCGAAGACCGAGGACGTCAGCGCCCTCAGCGGAAATACTATCCGCGTCGGCGCAATGCCGGCGCTTGGTTTGGGGCTCATCCCTTCCGTATTGAGGCGGTTTGCCACGGAGTATCCGCAAGTCAGATGCGTGTTCGAAGTCGAGACCAGAGGGAGAATCGAAGAACTCGTCGGCACGGGCCACTACGAGCTTGGCTTTGTCACGCTTCCCGTTCAGCACGAACGATTGGTGTTGACCCCGCTCGCCTCGGTTGCCGCCGTGTGCGTCCTGCCACTCGAGCACGCGCTCGCGCGGAAAGCCTCGATTCGTGCGGAGGATCTGGCGAACGAGTCGTTCGTGTCCGTTGACCCGAGCATCCTATTGCGCCATCGGGTGGACGCAGTATTCGGCCAACGGCGCGTGAAGCGCCGCCTGCAATTGCAGGTCAGCACGACCGCCCTGGCCTGCAACATGGTCGCCGCAAACGTGGGCGTTTCCATCGTTCATCCTTTGGTCGCCCTTGCTTTCAAGTCTCTGCTCGCGGTCCGCAAGTTCGAACCGGCGATTACGCTCGACTACGCAATCTTGAGCCGGCCGGGCACCCCATATCGCGTGACCGCCGCGTTCCGGGAGGCAGCAGTCGCGGAGATGGCCAAACTGACCCGGTCGCTGGATCAAGATCTCCGCAAGAGCAGGAAAAGACAGGGCCGCGACTGAGCGCCGCCGGCCGCAACGAGTGCTGAAGGCGTTTTTGATTGCTGACTAACTGTCCGCCGGGCGCAGGCCCATCTCCGCCAGCGCCTCGATCCACGGCCCGTCCTCGTTCAGGCAGGTCAGCAGGTTGAACTCCTGGCCGCCGGCTTCGAGGAACGCCTCTTTGGCGCCCATGCCCAGTTCTTCCAGCGTCTCCAGGCAGTCCGAGGGGAAGCCCGGGCAGAACACGTCCGCTCGCTTGAGGCCGGCCTTGGCGTGCTCGATCAGCGTCGGTTCGGTGTAGGGCTGCAGCCACTCGGCGCGGCCGAACCGTGACTGGAAGGTAGCCATCCACTCTTCCGGCTTAAGCCCGAGGCGCTTCGCGAGCAGGTCGGCCGTCTCCAAGCATTCGCGCTCGTAGGGGTCGCCGCGCTCCACCGAGCGTTTCGGGATGCCGTGAAAGCTCATGAATAGTTTGCCACCACCGGCCGGGCGACCATGCTGCTCCCAATGCCGCTGGACGCGCTTGGCCAGCGCCTCGATGTATCCGGCGTCGGTGTTGAACCGCTCGACGAACCGGACTCCCGGCGGGGAGGGCAGGGTCTTCACGTGGGCGTCCAGCGCGTCGCGGACGCTTTCCGTGGTGCTGCGGGAGTACTGCGGGTACATCGGCAGGACGACGATGCGGGTGCAGCCCGCGCTGCGCAGTTTTTCGAAGGCGGTGGCGATTGATGGCGCGCCGTAGCGCATCCCGTATTCCACCGGGACGCCGGGGCCGGGCTTGGCGCGCTCGCCGAGCAGTCCCGCCAGGAGCTTCGCTTGCCGGGCAGTGTGCACTGCCAGAGGCGAGCCCTCCGGCGTCCAGACTTCGGCGTACTTTTCCGCCGACTTCTTCGGGCGGAATGTGAGGATGATCCCGTACAGGATCGGCAGCCAGATGATCCGCGGGAGTTCCACCACCCGGGGGTCGCCGAGGAATTCGCGCAGGAAGCTGCGCACTGCAGCCGTGGTCGGTGCTGCCGGCGTGCCCAGGTTGACGAGGAGGATGCCGGGCTTCATTTCCTGCTTCCGTGGGCGGCTATAGCCTGCGGGGCGCTCAGGGCAAAAGCCTCGTAGAAGCGCTGGATCAGCTGCTCGTTGGAATGCATCGGGGAGGGCGCCTTCCTATTGGTGTGACAGTGCGCTCGAGAGCAGTTTCGCGGTGATGTCCACGATCGGGATCACGCGGTCGTAGGACATGCGCGTCGGCCCGATCACCCCCACGGTGCCCACCACCTCGCCGTCCACCGTGTAGGGCGCGGTGACCACGCTGACGTCGTCGGGTGCGGAAACGCCGGTCTCGCCGCCGATGAAGATCTGCACCCCGTGCCCGCGCAGCGACAGGTCGAGGATCTGCACCAGGGACGACTTTCTCTCGAACAGCTCGAACAACTGCTTGAGGCGCGTCACGTCCGAGGACAGGTCCTGCACCGACAGCAAATTGCGCTCGCCGGTGATCACGTACTGCTCGCTGTTCTCGGACACCGCCCGGTCGCCGGCCTCCAGCGCCACGCTCATCAGGGAAAACATGTCCTGGCGCAGCGCCGAGAGCTCCGAATGCAGGCGCGCACGCACGGCCTCGAAGCTCTGCCCGGAGTAGTTCTGGTTGATGTAGTTGGCCGCTTCGATCAGCTCGGTCGCGGTGTATTCGCGCTCGGTGAGCAGGATCCGGTTCTGCACGTCGCCTGAAGGCGTCACCACGATCAGCAGCACGCGCTTCTCGGAAAGCCGCAGGAATTCGATCTGCCGGAACGTACCCGCCTTGCGGCGCGGGGCCATCACCACGCCGGCGAACTGGGTGAGCTGCGAGAGGAGCTCGGAAGCCGACTGGATGACCCGCTGCGGGTTGTCCGGGTGCAGGTTGTCCTCCAGTTGGTGGATCTCGGACGATTCGAGCGGCTTGGTGGTCAGCAGCGTGTCGACGAAGAAGCGGTAGCCGGCCGGCGTCGGCACGCGGCCGGCGGAGGTGTGCGGGCTGATGATGAAGCCCATCTCCTCCAGGTCCGACATCACATTGCGGATGGTGGCGGGCGAGAGGTCCAGGCCCGAGTACTTGGACAGCGTGCGCGACCCCACCGGCTGGCCCTCGGTGATGTAACGCTCGATGAGCGTCTTGAGCAGCACCTGCGCGCGTCTTTCTAGCATGCGGGGCATTCTACACATCCGCGGGGGAACCACGCGGGCATCGTTCACTTAGCCGGGGGGGTGTGGTTAAATCCAGTGATGCAACCTGACGCTTCGCCGCCTGCCGCTTCGGACCCCGCTTTTCGCCGCATCGCGTTGATCGGCAAGTTCCAGAGCCCCGAGATCGCCGAGTCGCTGCACGCCTTGGCCGGGTTCCTGCGCGAGCGCGGCTGCGACGTCATGGTCGAGCAGGAGACGGCGCGCAACATCGGCGCCGCCGCGAGGGCGGCCAGCTATGCGGAAATCGGCGCCAGCGCGGACCTGGCCGTGGTCGTCGGCGGGGACGGGACCATGCTTGCGGCAGCGCGCAATCTCGTGCGCTACCGGGTGCCCGTCGTGGGCATCAACCAGGGGCGCCTGGGGTTCATGACCGACATAGCGCTGCACGACATGCGGCGTTCGATGGGCGCGATCCTTTCAGGCGAGTACTCGATTGAGGAGCGCTCGCTGATCGACGCCGAGATCGTGCGCGACGGCAAGGTGCTGCTCAAGACCCTCGCCCTGAACGACGCGGTGGTGAACAAGGGCTCCCAGGGACGCCTGATCGAGTTCGAAGTCCATATCGATGGCCAGTACGTCTACACGCAGCGTTCCGACGGGGTGATCGTCGCCACGCCTACGGGGTCGACGGCCTATGCACTCTCGGCGCAGGGGCCGATCCTGCACCCGTCGCTTCCGGCGTTTGCCCTTGTGCCCCTCTATCCGCATACGCTTTCGGCCCGCCCGGTCAGCATCAGCGACCGCAGCGTGATCGAGATCGTGCTGCTGCATGCAGTGGATGCACGCGCGCATTTCGACGGCCAGGCGCTTGCCGACATGGCGGAAGGCGATCGCCTGCGCCTGAAAAGATCCGAAGAGGCGATCCGTTTCATCCATCCGCCCGGCTACAGCTACTTCGTGATGCTGCGTGAGAAGCTGCGCTGGAGCGAGTCGCTCGACAAGGCGCCGCCGGTCCGCTGATGCTGCACCGGCTCGCAATCCGGGATTTCGTCATCGTCGACGCGGTCGAGCTTGAACTTGACCGGGGCTTCACGGTACTGACCGGCGAGACCGGCGCCGGCAAGTCCATCCTCGTCGACGCCCTCGAACTGCTGGTGGGTGGGCGCGCCGACGCGGGGGTGGTGCGGGAGTCGGCCGAGCGGGCGGAACTGGCCGCCGAGTTCGACGTCGTCGCCGGCAGCGAACTGGCGGGCTATCTCGAAGAAAACGAACTCACCGGCGACCCCGGCGTGCTCCTCGTGCGCCGCGTGATCGACCGGACCGGGCGCTCGCGGGCCTTCGTGAACGGCCGCGGGGCGACGCTTGCGCAGCTGCGCGAGGTGGGCGAGTTCCTCGTCGACATCCATGGCCAGCACGCGCACCAGTCGCTCATGCGGCCGGCCTCGCAGCGCGCGCTGCTCGACGGGCATGCAGGCATCGAGGGGCTGGGGCGCGAAACCGGTGCGGCCTGGCGCGCCTGGAAGCGGCTCGAGTCGCTGGCTGTTGAGGCTGCCGAGCAGTATGCGCAGCGCGAGGCGGAGCGCGCCGACCTGCAGGACAAGGTGACGGAATTGAAGCGCCTGGCGCCGGGCGAGGGCGAATGGGACACCCTGTCGGCGGAGCACACGCGCCTTGCGCACGGCTCCAGCCTGCTCGCCGGGGCGGAGTCCTCGATCGAGGCATTGTCCGAGGCCGAAGGGGCCATGCTTGGCCGGCTGTCGGCGGTCGCGGCGCAGTTGCGCGAGCTGGCCGAACACGATGCGGTACTGGGGCCCATCGTCGAGATGCTCGATTCGGCCGAGGCGCAGGTCGGCGAAGCGTCCCGCGAGCTGCGCAACTACGCTTCCAGGATCGAGCTCGACCCCGAGGCCCTGCGCGCGGTCGAATCGCGCACGGAAGCCCTGCACACGGCCGGCCGCAAGTTCCGGGTAAAGCCCGCCGAACTGCCTCAGCTTGCGACGGCGCTGAAACTCAGGCTTGGTGAACTCGAACTGGCCGCCAATCCGGAGGCGCTGCAACAGCAGGTGGCGGCTTCGCACGAGGCCTACATGGCGCTGGCCCGGCGGCTGTCGGACAAGCGCAAGTCCGCCGGAGGCGCGCTGTCGAAAGCCGTGACCGCGGGCATGCAGGACCTGGCCATGGCGGGTGGCCGCTTTGCCGTGCGACTCCAGCCCCTCGACGAGCCCGCGTCGCACGGCTTGGAGGACATTGTTTTCGAGGTCGCATCGCACCCCAGCCTCCCGCTGCGGCCGCTGGGCAAGGTGGCGTCGGGCGGCGAACTTTCGCGTATCAGCCTCGCGTTGCAGATGGTGGCGAGCAAGTCCTCGCCGGTCGCCACGCTGGTGTTCGATGAAGTCGACAGCGGCATCGGCGGCGCCGTGGCCGAGGTGGTGGGGCGCTCCCTCAAGGCGCTGGGGTCGGATCGGCAGGTGCTGGCCGTGACCCACCTGCCGCAGGTGGCCGCGCAGGGCGATTCGCAATGGACGGTGGCCAAGGCCGGCGGCAAATTAAAGGTGCGCACCAGTGTCACCCGCTTGGACCGTGCGGGCAGGGTGGAGGAGCTTGCCCGGATGCTGGGCGGGACCGAAATCACCGCGACAACGCGCAAGCACGCGGCCGAGTTGCTCGGCCGGTAGTGCAAAGGATCGGGACGAAGGCAATGCGGCAACGAAGTGGGTCTTCGTGATCGACAACCGGCCGGGCGCGGGCGGCAACATCGGCCTTGAGGTGGCCGCCAAGGCGGCGCCCGATGGCTACACGATTGCCATGGGCCAGACCGCCAACCTGGCCTTGAATCCGGCGCTGTACGCCAAGGCGCCGTTCGATGCGCCCATGTCCCGTACAAAGGGGCGGGTCCGGCCGTGACCGACCTCATGGGCGGGTCGATCGACTTCTACTTCGGGAACTCGCAATCGGTGTCCACGCTGGTCACCTCCGGGCGGCTGCGGGCCATCGCGGTTACTGCAACCAGGCGAATGGCCACCTTTCCCGCGGTGCCGACCGTCGCTGAATCCGGATACCCGACCTTTGAGGTCAGCACGTGGAGCGGCTCAACGCCGAGGTCGGCAAGGCGCTCAAAAGCAAGGAGCTGCAGGACAAGCTCGCAGCGGACGGCAGCGAGCCCATGGGCGGCTCGCCACAGCGTTTTGCAGAGCATATCCGTGCCGAGCACGCGAAGTGGGGTGGGGTGATTCGCGAGGCGGGGATCCGGCTGGAGTAGCGCCGGCAGCCGGCCGCACCGGCGCAAATGCGTGTAGAACCCTGCCATGGAAGCATTCTTCATTTCGACACTTGTCGTTGCGATCGGCGAGATCGGTGACAAGACCCAGCTGCTCGCGCTGCTCCTTTCGGCGCGGTTCCGCCGCCCGGTGCCGATCATCCTCGGCATCCTGTGCGCCACGCTGCTCAACCACGCGCTCGCCGGCCTGGTCGGCGGGTGGATCCGCGATTCGATCGGGCCCGACACGCTGCGCTGGGGCTTGGGCGTGTCGTTCCTCGCGATCGCGGCCTGGGCGCTCGTTCCCGACAAGGTCGACGAGACGCCGCAGCCCATCAGCAAGTACGGCGCATTTGCCGTGACGCTGGTTGCGTTCTTCCTCGCGGAGATCGGCGACAAGACGCAGATCGCCACCGTTGCGCTGGCGGCGCGATTCGATTCACTGGTGGCGGTGGTGGCCGGGACAACGGCGGGCATGCTGATCGCCGACGTGCCTGCCGTTTTCCTGGCGGACCGGGCCTCGACCAAGATCCCGTTTGCGGCGATCCGCTACGTTGCGGCGGCGCTCTTTGCGGCGATGGGCATCGCCGCGCTGGCCGGGTTCAGCTTCGGTTAGGCGGGGGTAACGGGGGAGCCCGCAGGGTGCCCCTGTTCCTAGCGGACCGACTTGCGGTAGACGCAGTCGCTCTTGGTGCAATCCGCGTACAACGCCAGCGAATGGCCGTGCAGCGCAAAGCCCTTGTCACGCGCAATCTCGCTTTGCCGCGCCTCGATCTGGGGATCGAAGAACTCCTCGACGCGTCCGCACTGGAGGCACACGAGGTGGTCGTGATGCTGGCCTTCATTCAGCTCGAACACTGACTTGCCCGTCTCGAAATGCTGGCGCGACAGCAGTCCGGCCTGCTCGAACTGCGTCAGCACCCGGTAGACGGTGGCGAGGCCGATGTCGATGTTCTCGCCGATCAGCGCCTTGTAGACGTCCTCAGCCGACAGGTGGCGCAATTTGCTCGTCTCGAACAGTTCGAGGATCGTGCGGCGCGGGAGCGTTGCCTTGAGTCCGATTTCTTTGAGGCTTTGCGAAGTGTTCATGGCCGGCAGCGGTGGGGAGAACCTATCGGATATCATATAGGGATTCCAAAGCATTGAGAAACCGCGGTGACTTCTGCTACTGCAACCCGAAATTCTGGTGTATGCCTGCTCGCTGCGGGGCTGCTTTGCTCCTGCAGCTACCTGCCTTCGATGCCCTCCCTCGGCGGCCTGAAGCCCTATCGAATCGACATCCAGCAGGGCAACTTCCTGTCGCAGGAAATGGTGTCGCAGCTGAAGAAGGGCATGACCAAGGAGCAGGTCCGCTTCGTGCTCGGCACGCCTCTTGTGACCGATATCTTCCACGGCAACCGCTGGGATTACGTCTTTTATCGCGAGTTGCAGGACGGCAAGAAGGAACAGCGCAACATCTCGGTGTTCTTCGAGGAGGACAAGCTGGCGCGGGTCAGCGGGGATGTCGTGCCGAAGGCGGAGGGGGCTCCTGCCAACGTGCCGAAAGAGGCAAGCCAGAAGCCGGCTGCCGGGGCTGCCGTCGCGCCCGGAATAAAGAACTGAACGCGGGGAGAACCTGATGCGTATCGCAATTGCAGGCAGCTCGGGGCGCATGGGGCGCTCCATTATCGAATGCGTGCTCAAGGATCCCGCGCTCAGGCTTTCCGGCGCGCTCGAGATGCAGGGTCACGCGCTGGTCGGCAAGGACGCGGGCGAGTTTGCGGGCGTTGTCACGGGCGTGATGGTCTCCCCGGACATCCCGGCGGTGCTGGCGCAGTCCGACCTGATCATCGACTTCACCCGGCCGGCCGGGACGCTGGCGCACCTCGAAGCCTGCCTGAAGGCGGGGAAGAAGATGGTGATCGGCACTACCGGGTTCTCGGAACTCGAGAAGGCGCGCATTGCCGAGGCTTCCAAGAAGATCGCCATCATGTTCGCGCCGAACATGGCGGTCGGCGTCAATGTGACCTTCAAGCTCGCCGAGATTGCGGCGCGCAGCCTGGGCGACGACTACGACGTGGAGATCATCGAGGCGCACCATCGCCACAAGGTTGACGCTCCGTCCGGCACCGCCCTGAGAATGGGGGAGGTGGTGGCGGCTGCGCTCGGGCGCGATCCGACCAAGGTCTTTGTCCACGGCCGCGAAGGGGACACCGGAGAGCGCGATCCCAAGGAAATCGCATTCCACGCGATCCGCGGTGGAGACATCATCGGCGAGCACACGGTGATGTTTGCCGGCATGGGCGAGCGAGTGGAGGTGACGGTCAAGTCGTCCAGCCGGGCCACGTACGCCACAGGCGCGCTGCGTGCCGCCAAGTTCCTGAAAGACAAGGGGAAGGGCCTGTTCGACATGCAGGATGTGCTGGGCCTGAGGTAGTTGCGTCGGGTGTACGGAGCATTGCGGCAACCTTCACGGTATAATCTAGCGCTTCCATAGAAGCGGGAGCGGCCACCAGCCTCTCCCGCTTCTTTGTTTGTAAACCGCGCACTTACCTCCTGGAGCTTTTGTGTCCCAGCCTCCCGCCGCCGCCCTCGTCCTTGCCGACGGGACGGTATTCCGGGGCAGGAGCATCGGCGTCACGGGACTGGCCGTCGGGGAAGTCGTGTTCAACACGGCGATGACCGGCTACCAGGAGATCCTCACCGATCCGTCGTACTGCCGCCAGATCGTCACGCTCACGTACCCGCACATCGGCAACACCGGCGCGAACACCGAGGACGAGGAGTCGCCCCGCATCCATGCGGCCGGACTCGTGGTGCGCGACGTACCCGCCCTGCTCTCGAATTGGCGTTCGAAGGAAAGCCTTCCGGCCTACCTCGAGCGCAGCGGTGTGGTCGGGATTGCCGATATCGATACCCGCAAGCTGACCCGGCTGCTTCGCGAAAAGGGCGCGCAGAGCGGCTGCCTGATCGCCGGCAATGCGATTGTCGCTGCGGACCTGGATCGCGCGCTGAACGAAGCGCGCAAGTTTCCCGGGCTCGCCGGCATGGACCTCGCCAAGGTCGTCTCCACGCCTGCGAAGTACGAGTGGACGGAAGGCGCCTGGCGGCTGGGCAAGGGCTTCAGGCCGATCGAGCGGCCGTCCTTCCATGTGGTCGCCTACGACTACGGCATCAAGCGCAACATCCTCAGGTTGCTGGTGGAGCGGGGCGCGCGCGTCACAGTGCTGCCGGCGAAGGCGGGCGCGGAGGAGGCGCTGGCGCTGAAGCCCGACGGAATTTTCCTCTCCAACGGGCCTGGCGACCCCGAGCCTTGCGATTACGCGATCAAGGCGATCCGCAGCATCCTCGACACCACGCGCATCCCTGTCTTCGGCATCTGCCTCGGGCACCAGTTGATGGGGCTCGCGTCCGGTGCGAAGACCATCAAGATGAAATTCGGCCACCATGGCGCGAACCATCCGGTCAAGGATCTCGACACCGGCGTGGTGGCGATCACCAGCCAGAACCATGGGTTCGCCGTCGATCCGGCCACGCTCCCGGCTACGCTTCGCACGACGCATGTGTCCCTCTTTGATGGTTCGCTGCAGGGCCTTGCGCGCACCGACCGGCCCGCGTTCTGCTTCCAGGGGCATCCGGAGGCCAGCCCCGGTCCGCACGACATCGGGTACCTCTTCGACCGGTTCGCGAAGATGATGGGGGACGCAAGGCATGGCTAAGCGCACCGACATCCGGTCGATCCTGATCATCGGCGCCGGCCCGATCGTGATCGGCCAGGCCTGCGAGTTCGACTACTCGGGCGCCCAGGCCTGCAAGGCGCTGCGCGCCGAGGGCTACCGGGTGATCCTCGTCAACTCGAACCCGGCGACGATCATGACCGACCCGGAGAGCGCGGACGCGACCTACATCGAGCCGATCACCTGGCAGATGGTCGAGCGGATCATCGAGAAGGAGCGCCCGGATGCGCTGCTCCCGACGATGGGCGGGCAGACCGCGCTGAACTGCGCCCTCGATCTCGCCAAGCACGGCGTGCTGCAGAAATACGGCGTCGAGATGATCGGCGCCTCGCGCGACGCAATCGACAAGGCCGAGGACCGCGAAAAGTTCAAGAAGGCGATGACGAAGATCGGGCTCGCCTCCGCGCGCTCGTCCATGGCCCACTCCCTCGAGGAGGCATTGCAGGTGCAGGCGGCGTTCGGCTACCCCGTGGTGATCCGGCCGTCCTTCACGATGGGCGGCTCGGGCGGCGGGATCGCCTACAACCGCGAGGAGTTCGTCGCGATCTGCGAGCGCGGCATCGAAGCCTCGCCGACCCAGGAGCTCCTCATCGAGGAGTCGCTGATCGGCTGGAAGGAGTTCGAGATGGAAGTGGTCCGCGACAAGGCGGACAACTGCATCATCGTGTGCTCGATCGAGAACCTCGATCCGATGGGCGTGCACACCGGCGACTCGATCACGGTTGCGCCGGCGCAGACGCTGACCGACAGGGAGTACCAGATCCTGCGCGACGCTTCGATCGCGGTGCTGCGCGAGATCGGCGTGGACACCGGCGGGTCCAACGTCCAGTTCGCGATCAACCCGGTCGACGGCCGGATGGTGGTCATCGAGATGAACCCGAGGGTGTCCCGGTCCTCCGCGCTGGCTTCCAAGGCCACTGGATTCCCCATCGCCAAGATCGCCGCGAAGCTCGCCGTCGGCTACACGCTCGACGAGCTGAGGAACGACATCACCGGCGGCGCCACGCCGGCCTCGTTCGAGCCGACCATCGACTACGTGGTCACCAAGGTCCCGCGCTTCGCCTTCGAGAAGTTCCCGCAGGCCAACGACCGCCTCACCACGCAGATGAAATCAGTCGGTGAGGTGATGGCGATCGGGCGCACGTTCCAGGAATCGTTCCAGAAGGCCCTTCGAGGGCTGGAGGTCGGCGTCGACGGCCTCAACCAGAAGACCACCGACCGCGAGACCATCGAGAAGGAACTCGGCGAACCCGGGCCGGAGCGCATCTGGTACGTGGGCGATGCCTTTGAGAACGGGTTCACGCTCGACGAGGTCCACCAGCTGACGAAGATCGACCCCTGGTTCCTCGACCAGATCAAGCAGATCGTCGACATCGAGATGGAACTGGACGACACGCAGCTCGCGACGATCGACGCCGCGCGGATGCGGTCGCTGAAGCGCATGGGCTTCTCGGACCGGCGCCTCGCGTTCCTCTTCAACGTGTCGGAGGGTGAGGTCCGCGCCGCGCGCCATGCCCATGGAGTCCGCCCGGTCTACAAGCGGGTCGATACCTGCGCGGCGGAATTCTCGACCGACACCGCGTACATGTACTCCACGTACGAGGAAGAGTGCGAGGCCGAGCCGACCGACCGCAAGAAGATCATCGTGCTGGGCGGCGGGCCGAACCGCATCGGGCAGGGCATCGAATTCGACTACTGCTGCGTGCATGCGGCGCTCGCACTGCGCGAGGACGGGTTCGAGACCATCATGGTCAACTGCAACCCCGAGACCGTCTCCACCGACTACGACACCAGCGACCGGCTGTACTTCGAGCCGCTGACGCTGGAGGACGTGCTGGAGATCGTCGACAAGGAAAAGCCCGTCGGCGTGATCGTGCAATACGGCGGGCAGACGCCGCTGAAGCTCGCGCGCGACCTCGAGAAGAATGGCGTGCCCATCATCGGCACCTCGCCGGATTCGATCGATATCGCCGAAGACCGCGAGCGCTTCCAGAAGCTCCTGCACAAGCTGAAACTCCTGCAGCCGCCCAACCGCACCGCGCGCAGCGCCCCCGAGGCGATCAAGCACGCCGAGGCGATCGGTTACCCGGTGGTGGTGCGCCCGAGCTATGTGCTGGGCGGCCGGGCGATGGAAATCGTGCACCAGCAGGCCGACCTCGAGCGCTACATGCGCGAGGCGGTCAAGGTCTCGAATAATTCGCCGGTGCTGCTCGACCGGTATTTGTCGGACGCGATCGAAGTCGACGTGGACTGCATCTGCGACGGCAAGGACACCTACGTCGGCGGCATCATGGAACACATCGAGCAGGCCGGCGTCCACTCGGGTGACTCCGCCTGCTGCCTGCCGCCGCATTCGCTTGCCAGCCACCTGGAGCGGGAAATTCGCCGCCAGACGGTGCTGATGGCAAAGGCGCTCAAGGTGGTCGGCCTGATGAACGTCCAGTTCGCGATCCAGCGCGACACGGTCTATGTGCTGGAGGTCAATCCGCGCGCTTCACGCACGGTGCCGTTTGTATCCAAGGCCACTGGCCTGCAGTTGGCGAAAGTGGCGGCGCGCTGCATGGCGGGGATCTCCCTGGCCACGCAGAAGGTCGGCGCCGAAATCATCCCGCCTTACTTCTCGGTGAAGGAGGCGGTGTTCCCGTTCGCCAAGTTCCCGGGCGTCGACACCATCCTCGGGCCCGAGATGAAGTCCACAGGTGAGGTCATGGGGGTGGGGAAGACCTTCGGCGAGGCATTCGTAAAGTCCCAGCTGGCCGCGGGCGTGCGCCTGCCTTCGGGAGGCAAGGCCTTCGTCAGCGTGCGGAACGGCGACAAGCTGGCCGCCGTGGGCGTTGCACGCGACCTCGAGGACCTTGGATTCACCATCCTCGCGACGCGCGGCACCGCTGAGGTCCTGTCCGCCCACGGCATTGCCGTGACCGCCATCAACAAGGTGGCCGAGGGCCGTCCGCACGTGGTCGACATGATCAAGAACGGCGAGGTGGCGTTCATCGTCAACACCGTCGAAGACAAACGCACCGCCATCAGGGATTCACGTTCCATCCGCACCAGCGCGCTCGCCCAGCGCGTCACCTACTACACTACGATCTCCGGCGCCCGCGCGGCCTGTACGGGCATGCGTCACCTCGCGGCACTAGAGCCTTACCGCTTGCAGGATTTGCATGCGTCACTGAAAGTTGCCTAGGGGGCAAAAACCATGGCCATACCTCTTACCATCGTCGGCGCTGAAATGCTCCGCGCCGAACTCCACAAGCTGAAGACCGTCGAGCGCCCGAACGTCATCGCCGCCATCGCGGAGGCGCGCGCGCACGGCGACCTCTCCGAGAACGCCGAATACGACGCCGCCAAGGAAAAGCAGAGCTTCGTCGAAGGGCGGATCATCGAGATCGAGGGCAAGCTCTCGAATGCCCAGGTTGTCGATCCAAAACTGGTCGACGCCGACGGCGCGTGCGTGTTCGGGTCCACCGTGGACCTCGAGGACATGGGCAACAAGGAAAAGGTGACCTACCAGATCGTCGGCGAGGACGAGGCCGACCTCAAGGTGAGGAAGATCTCGATCAGCTCGCCGATCGCGCGCGCCCTTATCGGGAAGTACGCCGGCGACCAGGTGGACGTGCAGGCGCCCGGCGGGGTGAAGCAGTACGAGATTCTGGACGTCCAGTACCTGTAGCGGCGCCCCGGGCTTGGCGGCCGGTCGCGGTGCTCGGGCGCCGCGCGCGGCCGAACTGGGCCTGCACGGCAGTCTGGCGCTTGGTTGTGCCGCGCGCGGCCTCCGGGCGTTCGCCGGGCTTGCGGGCAGGCGCCTTGCGCACCTTCGGTTTGTCCGGCTCGGGTGGTTTCGGCCGGTAGACGACCAGGATCTTGCCGATATGCTGCACCGGGGCGGCATTGGTCCTGGCGCAGATTTCGTCAAGAATGGCGGCGCGGTCGTCCCGCTCCGCCTGTGCCCGGATCTTGATCAGGCCGTGGGCGGTCAGCGCAAGGTCGATTTCGGCCAGTACCGCGCCGCTCAGGCCTTTGTCGCCGATCAGCACCACGGGGACGAGTTTATGGGCGAGCGCCTTCAGTGAGCGGCGCTCGGACGGGGACAATTCAGCAGCAGGGGTTTGTTCATTCATGGCGACACTGTAAGTCAATAGATGGCCCGCTCCAAATCCAGCAAGGCCTGGCTCCAGCGCCACGTCAGCGACCAGTTCGTCCAGAAGGCGAAGGCGCAGGGCTACCGCTCGCGCGCCGTATTCAAGCTGGAGGAGATCGCCGCCAAGGAAAGGCTGTTCAGGCCGGGGGGCAGGGTGGTGGACCTGGGGGCGGCCCCGGGGGGGTGGTCCCAGTTCGCTTCAGCTAAGGTCGGACCGAAAGGGGCCGTTGTAGCGATTGATCTGCTGGAAATCGCCCCCATGTCGGGAGTGTCGGTGCTGCGCGGGGATTTCCGCGAACCGGGCGTGCGGGCTGCGATCCATTCGGCGCTCGGGGACGTAAAGGCGGATGTGGTGCTTTCGGACATGATGCCCAATGTTTCCGGGATCCCGAGCGTGGACCAGGCCAATGCCGCGGCCCTGACGAAACTGGCTATCGATTTTTGTCATGCCGGCCTGAAACCGGATGGTGTATTTGTTGTCAAAGTGTTTCAGGGCGAGGCGTTCCAGGACCTCTTCGCGCGAATGAAGGAGGTGTTCCTGGCCGTGGCGACGCGCAAACCCGGGGCGTCGCGGGACGAAAGCCGGGAAACCTATTTGGTGGGCAGGGGATTGCGCCCTGCACAAGTGGTTTAAGATTCGGATTAGAATAGCCTTTCTGTGAAACCTGTCACCTGTCTGTCGCTCTGAGGAGCCGCGTTTGAACAATATGATGAAGAACCTGGTGATCTGGCTTGTAATCGGCCTCGTGCTGATGACGGTCTTTAACCAGTTCAATAGCCGCCAGACCGTGCAGGCGCCCATGGAGTACTCCCAGTTCATCGAGGAGGTGAAGGCGGGGCGCATCGCCAAGGTCACCATCGAGGGCCGCCAGCTCAAGGCGACGACCAACGAAGGCAAGCGCGTAACCAGCTACTCGCCCGGCGACATCTGGCTCGTCTCGGATCTCCTCAAGTACGGCGTGAAGATCGAGGCCAAGCCCGAGGAGGAGCCTTCGCTGCTCGTGAACATCTTCGTGTCCTGGTTCCCGATGCTGCTCCTGATCGGCGTGTGGATCTTCTTCATGCGCCAGATGCAGGGCGGCGGCCGCGGCGGTGCCTTCTCGTTCGGCAAGTCGCGCGCCCGCATGCTCGACGAATCGACCAACACGGTGTCGTTTGCCGACGTGGCCGGCTGCGAGGAAGCGAAAGAGGAAGTGTCCGAACTCGTCGACTTCCTGCGCGACCCGTCCAAGTTCCAGAAACTCGGTGGGCGGATTCCGCGCGGCGTGCTGATGGTCGGCTCGCCGGGCACCGGCAAGACCCTCCTCGCGCGCGCCATCGCGGGCGAAGCCAAGGTGCCGTTCTTCTCGATCTCCGGCTCTGACTTCGTCGAGATGTTCGTCGGCGTGGGTGCGGCCCGCGTGCGCGACATGTTCGGGGAGGCGAAGAAGAGCGCGCCCTGTATCGTGTTCATCGATGAAATCGACGCGGTCGGCCGCCAACGCGGTGCCGGCCTCGGCGGCGGCAACGACGAGCGCGAGCAGACGCTGAACCAGTTGCTGGTCGAGATGGACGGCTTCGAGGCCAACGTCGGCGTGATCGTGATCGCAGCGACCAACCGCCCGGACGTGCTCGACCCGGCGCTGTTGCGCCCGGGCCGCTTCGACCGCCAGGTCGTCGTGCCGCTGCCCGACATCCGCGGCCGCGAGCAGATCCTCATGGTCCACATGCGCAAAGTCCCGCTGGCGCCGGACGTCAAGGCGGACATCATTGCGCGCGGCACGCCGGGCTTCTCAGGCGCCGACCTCGCCAACCTGGTCAACGAGGCCGCGCTGTTCGCCGCGAGGAAGACCAAGCGCCTGGTGGACATGGAGGATTTCGAGCGCGCCAAGGACAAGATCATGATGGGCGCCGAGCGGCGTTCCATGGTGATGCCGGAAGAGGAGCGCAGGAACACTGCGTACCACGAGTCGGGGCACGTGCTGGTGGCCAAGATGCTCCCGAAGACCGACCCGGTGCACAAGGTCACGATCATCCCGCGCGGCCGCGCGCTGGGCGTGACCATGCAGCTGCCGGCCGAGGACCGCTACAGCCAGGATCGCGACCGCCTGCTGAATACGATCGCGGTGCTGTTCGGCGGGCGCATCGCGGAAGAGATCTTCATGCACCAGATGACCACCGGCGCGTCCAACGATTTCGAGCGCGCGACCGACCTTGCCCGCCGCATGGTGACCCAGTGGGGCATGTCCGACGTCATGGGCACGATGGTGTACGGGGACAACGAGGGCGAAGTGTTCCTCGGCCGTTCGATCACCACCCACAAGAACGTGTCCGAGGACACGATGCGCCAGGTGGACGCCGAGATTCGCCGCATCATCGATACGCAGTACGCGCTGGCAAGGAAGCTCATCGAGGACAATCGCGACAAGGTCGAGGTCATGGCTGCCTCGCTGCTCGAGTGGGAAACTCTGGACGCCGACCAGTTGAATGACATCATGGCCGGCAAGCCGCCGCGCGCCCCCAAGGTCGCAGCCGCCTCCGGACCTACGCCGCCGCCGTCCACCGATGGCACTGCGGGTGCAACGGCGACCGCGGCAAGCTGAGCCCGGTGCTTCGCTGCGGCAGGTTTTTGCTGCCGCTGGACTTTCCCCTGATCATGGGCGTGGTGAACATCACGCCCGATTCCTTTTCCGACGGCGGGCAGTTCCTGTCCGCGCAGGCGGCCATTGCTCAGGCTGAAAGGCTGGTGTCCGAAGGCGCAGCGATCCTCGATTTAGGCGCGGAGTCCACGCGCCCAGGCGCTGCGCTGGTCTCCGAGGATGAGGAACTCGCGCGGCTCCTGCCCGTGCTCGAGGCCCTGCAAGGGTTGGAGGTACCGGTCTCGGTCGACACCCGCCGCGCACGAGTCATGCGCGAGGTTCTCGCCGCCGGCGCCTCGATGATCAACGATATCGAAGCCCTGTCGGGGCCGGGGTCGCTCGAGGCCGTGGCCGCCTCCGGGTGCGGGGTGTGCCTGATGCACATGCAGGGCGCGCCGGCCACAATGCAGGTCGCCCCGCACTACGACGATGTTGTCGCCGAGGTGGGGGCCTTACTTGCAGCACGCGCCGCCGCCGTAGAGTCCGCCGGTATCTCCCGCGACCGTATCGTGGTCGATCCGGGATTCGGTTTCGGAAAGACCGTGGCGCACAACCTTGAACTGCTGCGTTACCTGCCGCGCATGGCGGTCTCGGGCCTTCCGGTCCTCGCCGGGCTGTCACGCAAGGCAACGCTGGGTACGTTGACCGGCCGGCCCGCCGTAGAGCGCATGCCGGCCAGTATTGCTGCCGCTTTGCTTGCAGCCCAGCGCGGGGCGACAATACTGCGGGTACACGATGTTGCGGCCACGCGGGATGCCCTCGCGGTCTGGCGTGCGGTGGAGGCAGGATGAGCAGGAAATACTTCGGGACGGATGGCGTTCGGGGCACTGTCGGGCAGGCCCCGATGACGGCCGACTTCGTGCTCCGCCTCGGCTACGCGGCAGGCAAGGTGCTGGTCGAGCGGCGCAAGGGGCCCTCGACCGTGCGCCCGGCCGTGCTGATCGGCAAGGACACGCGGATTTCCGGCTACATGCTCGAGGCGGCGCTTGAAGCGGGCTTTTCCGCAGCCGGCGTGGACGTGCTGCTCTGCGGACCCCTGCCAACACCGGGGGTGGCTTACCTCACGCGCGCGCTGCGTCTCATGGCCGGCGTGGTGATCAGCGCCTCCCACAATGCCTACCCGGACAACGGCATCAAGTTCTTCTCCGGCGACGGATTCAAGCTGCCGGACGATTTCGAGGCCGAGATGGAGAAGGCCCTCGAATTCACCATGGGCTGCAATTCCGCGGCGCAGCTCGGCCGCGCAAAGCGCATTGACGACGCTTCAGGTCGGTACATCGAATTCTGCAAGTCGACCTTCCCGGCGGAGCTGGACCTCAAGGGCATGAAGATCGTGGTCGACTGCGCCCACGGCGCGGCGTACCACGTGGGGCCCCACGTGTTCCACGAGCTGGGCGCTGACGTGGTCCCGATCGGCGTCTCTCCCGACGGGTTCAACATCAACGACATGTGCGGGGCGACGGCCCCCGACCAGCTGGTCATGGAAGTGAAGCGCAACAAGGCCGATTACGGCGTGGCCCTGGACGGGGACGCCGACCGGATCGTGATGGTCGACTCGGAGGGCAGGGTCTACGACGGCGACGAATTGCTCTACGCCGTAGTCAAGCATCGCGCCGGGCGCGAGAAGGTGGCTGGGGTGGCGGGCACGCTGATGACCAACCTCGGGATGGAGCAAGCCATTGGCCGGATGGGTATCCCGTTCGGCCGTGCGAAGGTCGGCGATCGCTACGTGCTCGAGATGCTGCGGGAAAAGGGCTGGCTGTATGGCGGCGAGAATTCCGGTCACATCATCTGCCTGGACAAGCACACCACGGGTGATGGCCTCGTTTCGGCCCTGCAGGTGCTGACTTCGATCCGTGAGTCGGGCAAAACCTTGGCCGAACTGACGGCCGACCTCGCCTTGTACCCGCAGGTGCTGGTCAACGTTAAGGTCGCGCGGGGCTTCGACTGGAAGAGTCATCCTTCGATTGCCAAGGCGCAGGCGGAAGTCGAGACGGCCCTGGCCGGTCGCGGCCGTGTGCTGTTGCGACCTTCCGGTACGGAGCTTGTATTGCGAGTAATGGTGGAAGGCGAACCCAGGGCGGCAATCGAGTCTGGTGCGCAGGCCATCGCGGCGGCCGTCAGGCTGGCAGCCGGCGGGTAGTTCGAGAACTGACAAAGGGAGGTCGGCATGGATGCACTGGTGCGCGTACGCGCTTCGATTGGTTGGGTTCTTTTAACCGTGGTCGCCGGAGCGGCGCTGGCGCAGGCGCAACCCGCCGCACCGGCCTTCGAGCCCTCCGTGGGCCAGCAGGGCAAGGACGTGGTCTGGGTTCCGACGCCGCAAGCCCTCGTCGACAAGATGCTGGCGATGGCCAGGGTGACGCCCAGGGATACGCTGATCGATCTCGGGTCGGGCGATGGTCGTACGGTGATCACGGCCGCCAGGCTGGGTGTGCCTGCGCTTGGCATCGAATACAACCCCGACATGGTCGAGTTGTCCAAGCGCGAGGCGCAGAAGGCCGGCGTCGCGGAGCGCGTGACATTCATGAAGGCGGACATCTTCGAGAGCGATTTCTCCAAGGCGACCGTGATCACCATGTTCCTGCTCGACCGCCTCAATCTCCAGTTGCGCCCGAAGCTCCTCGACCTGAAGCCGGGCACGCGCCTCGTCTCGAACACCTTCTCGATGGGCGAGTGGGTCGAAGACGATCGCGTCACAGCCACTGAAAAGGAAGGCTGCCTGTCCTATTGCGTGGCCTACCTGTGGATCGTTCCGGCCAAGGTGGCCGGGACCTGGAAGATGCCGCAAGGGGAATTGACGCTTAAGCAGGAATTCCAGGTGCTGAGCGGGCATCTTCGCGTCGGCGAGAAACTCCTGGAGGTGACCCACGGCCGCATGCGGGGTGACCGGCTGGATTTCAAGGCGGGTGGAGTTGAGTACTCCGGGCGCGCAAATGGCGACACGATCGAGGGGGCTGCCAAGGGCGGCGCAGCATGGACCGCCACACGGACGCACAGGCCGGATCTCGCCAAGAAGACTTAGTCAGGCACGCGACCAGCGCAGCGCCAGCGGCCCTAAGAGGATCCCAATACCCATCACCAGGAAGGCTGCAGTCCAGCCGCTTGCCGAAGACGGCCCGCCGGCCGCATCGATCGCGGCGCCCACCGCCCAGCCGCCGAGTGCCGACAACCCGAAGCCGACCGTCGAGTGCAGGGCGAGCGTCGCGCCGCGGTAGTGCGGCTCGGCGGCCCCCGACATGCCCGAGGTCAGGGCGCCGGAGTCAGCCGGGACAGTGAACGCGTAGCAGAGCAGCAGCGCCAGCGAGACCCAGGGCGAAAGCCCGGCAGTCAGTCCGAGGGCGGCTGCCACGAGTGCCGAACTCAGCATTACGGCGGTGATCGCCCGGTGGCGACCGAAGCGCAGCGCAGCTTCGTTGCCCAGGATGCTGGCAGGCAGCGACAACACCGTGACGAGCACGCTCACCGTGATGGCGTCGAAGGGTGCCGTTCCGCCCGCCCGGGCGGCGACGAAACCCCAGAATGCAACGATCCATGTGCGCATGCCGTACAGTTCAAAGCAGTGGGCGCCATAGCCGAGGATGTAGCCCATCGCCGTGCGATTGCGCAATACCGGCCGGAAATCCAGCAGGGCCCCCTGTCGTGGCGGCGGCGGAACCGGGCGCAGCCACAGGGCTGCGGCCGCCATCGCTGCAGGGCCGAACCCCGTAATTAGGAAGGCGGCCCGCCATCCCCAGTGCTGGGCCACCACTTGCGAGACCAGGAACGAGAGACCCACCCCCACCGAGAAGCTTGCCGTGTACAGCGTTACGCTGCGCGAGGCGTCGCCGGCGCCAAGGCGATCGGTCAGGGCTTTCAGTCCCGGCATATACGCGCCTGCAAAGCCGATGCCTGCGAGCCCCCAAAGCAGGATCGCGGAGACCAGGCCGCCGGCGAACAGGCCGAAGAGGATCGTGGCAGCGCTGCTGAGCATCGACCCACACAGCAGTATCCAGCGTGCGTCAACGCGGTCGGTGAGTGTGGTCAGTACCGGCACCGCAAACATGTAGCCGGCGGCGTAGCTCGCGGCCATCAGGCCTCCGTCGGCATAGCTGAGGCCCCATTCGGGGATCAGGTGGGAGGGCATGACTGCGGGGAGGGTGACGTGCGGCAGCAGTGAGCCCAATTGGGCGGCGCTCATCAGCAAGACCAGGGCACGGGGTTTCATCCGGTTTCTATTTATTTTCAGATGGATAGATAAAGAATAGCCGCACGGGTGCGGGAATGTCGATTGCTTCTGGAGAGTTGTTTCCATATAATTGGAAATATGGAAACAAAAGAAGCCGTAAAGGCGCTCTCCGCCCTCGCCCAGGACAGCAGGCTGGCCGCTTTCAGGCTGCTCGTGGAAGCCGGGCCCGACGGTATGGCAGCGGGGGCGATCGCCGAAAGACTGGGCCTGCCACCGCCTACCGCATCGTTCCATCTTGCCCAGCTTGCCAACACCGGGCTCATCCGGTCGCGTACCGAAGGCCGGTTCGTCATCTACGCCGCAGACTTCAAGCGCATGCAGGGGTTGATCAGCTTCCTCACCGACAACTGTTGCGAGGGTGGCGTATGCGAGGCCACCCCGGTTTTGCCTGTCACTTTCAACCGACTTCCACGGACGAAATCCACGCCATGAACGTACTCTTCCTCTGTACCGGCAACTCGGCCCGCTCGATCCTCGCCGAGGCCTACCTCAACCTCGCCGGCAAGGGCCGCTTCAGCGCGTTCAGCGCGGGCAGCAAGCCCGGTGGCCGGGTGAACCCCTTCGCCCTGGAGCTGCTGCAGAAGAATCGCATCTCGGTCGAAGGTCTGCGCAGCAAGAGCTGGGACGAATTCGCGGCGCCAGGCGCGCCGCAGATGGACATCGTTCTCACTGTGTGCGATTCGGCCGCGGCCGAGGCCTGCCCCTACTGGCCCGGCCAGCCCATGACGGCGCATTGGGGCGTGCCCGATCCCGCGGCCGTCGAAGGCAGCGACGAAGACAAACGGCGGGCTTTCTTAACCGCGTATTCGACCCTCTCGAATCGCATCAACCTGCTGCTGAGCCTGTCGATCGACAAGCTCGATCGCCTTGCGATCAAGCAGAAGCTCGATGACATCGCACGTGGCTGAGTGGCGCCGCGCGCTGGCAGAGGGGGTCGGCACGGCGCTGCTGCTGGTGGCCGTGGTGGGTTCGGGCATCATGGGGGTAAACTTGGCACAGGGCAGTGTGCACCTTGCGCTGCTCGCCAACGCCATCGCCACCGGCGGGGCGCTGGTGGCGCTGATTGTGTGCTTCGGGCACGTGTCGGGGGCGCATTTCAATCCCCTGGTGAGCGTGGCAATGGCCTGGCGGCGCCGGTTGTCATGGCGCGACGCCTCCTGGTACGTGGCGGCGCAGTGCGCCGGTGGGATTGCCGGGGTGCTCGCGGCGCACGCCATGTTCGAGCTGCCACTCCTGCAACTGTCATCCACCCCGCGCACCGGGATGGCCCAATGGTTCAGCGAGGCCCTGGCGAGTTTCGGCCTGCTGACAGTGATCTTCGGGTGTCGCGGAGAGGCCGCGCGCTACGCGCCCTTTGTGGTGGGCGCCTGGATTACCGGCGCCTATTGGTTTACGGCTTCGACGTCGTTCGCCAACCCGGCGGTGACCCTGGCGCGAAGCCTGACCGACACGTTTTCCGGCATCCAGGCGTCTGATGCGCCAGCCTTCATGGTCGCGCAACTGGTGGGGACGGGGCTGGCGGTGTGTTTGGAAACGGTCCTCAGGGGCTCCCGGGACGCGTGACTGTCACGGTATTGTCATTATCGGCGGGTAACCTTCGCGGGTGGAATTTTCATACCCCAACAAGAGGTTATTCATGCTCAACGTCAAGTTCATCAAAGCCCTGATCAGCGGTGCGGCGCTCTCTCTCTCGCTGACAGCGGCGAACGCAGCGGACATTACCGGCGCAGGCGCCACTTTCCCGTACCCGATCTTCGCCAAGTGGGCCGAGGAGTACAAGAAAGCCACCGGAACGGGTCTCAATTACCAGTCGATCGGCTCCTCCGGCGGAATTCGCCAGATCCGCGCCAAGACGGTGACCTTCGGCGCGACCGACGCGCCCCTGTCGGGCGCCGACCTGGAGAAGGACGGCATGGTGCAGTTCCCGGTCGTCCTCGGCGGCGTGGTGCCGGTGATCAACCTCGAAGGCTTCAAGCCGGGCGAACTGCGCGTGAACGGCGAAGTGCTGGCCGAGATGTTCATGGGCACCATCAGCAACTGGAACGACGCCAAGTTCGCCGCGCTGAACCCCGGCAAGAAGCTGCCCAACCAGGCGATCACGGTGGCGCACCGCGCCGACGGGTCGGGCACGACCTTCATTTTCACCGACTACCTGAACGAGGTCAGCCCGGCCTGGGCCAAGTCCGTGGGCAAGGGCGCCGCGGTCAAGTGGCCGGCGGCTTCGTCGGTGGGCGGCAAGGGCAACGAAGGCGTCGCCGCCAACGTCACCCGCGTCAAGGGTTCGGTCGGCTATGTTGAGTATGCCTACGCCAAGCGCAACAAGATCCCGCACATGCAGCTCCTGAACCGCGACGGCAAGTACGTGGAACCCGACGACCTGACCTTCGCCGCGGCCGCGGCCGGCGCCGACTGGAAGAGCGTCCCGGGCATGGGCCTGTCGCTGGTGAACCTCAAAGGCGCGCAGTCCTGGCCCATTACCGGCGCGTCATTCGCCCTGATGTACAAGACCCCGGACAAAGTGGCTGACTCGAACGAGGTCCTCAAGTTCTTCGACTGGGCGTTCAAGAACGGCAAGAAGATGGCCGAGGAGCTCGACTACGTGGCGCTGCCCGACGCGGTGACCAAGCTGATCAGCGACACCGCCTGGTCGCAGATCAAGCGCTAGTCCCGGCACGCCGGCAATAACAACCACAACCGGCCCGCCCCTGCGGCGGGCCGCACGATGCGGAAATGCAAATGCAACAGGTAGCCGCCACGGCCTCCATGCCGGATTCCGGACTTCAGGACGCGCGCCGGCTGTCCATTGCGCGCAACCAACGCGTCCAGGACTTCCTGTTCCACAAGGTCACTTTGCTGTTCGCGCTGACCGTACTGTTCGCGCTGGCCGGCATCCTCGTGTCCTTGGTCGTCAGTTCCTGGCCGACCCTGCAGAAGTTCGGCCTACCGTTCCTCTGGACGGTCGAGTGGGACATCATCAACCAGAATTTCGGCGCGGCGATCGCCATCTTCGGCACCCTGGCCAGCGCTTCGATCGCGCTTGTGATCGCGGTGCCCCTGAGCTTCGGTGTCGCGGTGTTCCTGACCGAGACCTGCCCGGTGTGGCTCAGGAGGCCTCTGGGTACCGCGGTTGAGCTGCTGGCCGCCGTTCCCTCGATCATCTACGGCATGTTCGGCCTGTTCATCTTCGCCCCGCTGTTCGCTCAGTACGGCCAGCCGGCGCTGCAATCGACGCTGGGGCAAATGCCGCTGATCGGCCCCCTGTTCGGTGGTGCGATGAACGGCATCGGCATACTGGCCGCGGGGCTGGTCCTGTCGATAATGATCCTCCCCTTCATCGCCTCGGTCATGCGCGACGTGTTCGATATCGTGCCGCCGGTGTTGCGTGAGTCGGCCTACGGGATCGGCTGCACGACGTGGGAGGTGGTGCGCAACATCGTGCTGCCCTACACCAAGACCGGCGTGATCGGCGGCATCATGCTCGGACTGGGGCGCGCCCTGGGCGAGACGATGGCGGTGACCTTCGTGATCGGCAACTCGCAGCGCATCGGCTCTTCGCTATTCTCGCCCGGCAGTTCGATCGCCTCGACGCTCGCCAACGAATTCGGCGAGGCCGACGATATTCACCTTTCGACACTCTTTGCGCTCGGACTGGTGCTTTTCCTCATCACCTTCGTCGTGCTCGCCTTCGCCAAACTCCTGCTCCTGCGCATGGAGCGCGGGCAGGGCACACGCACCTGAGTGGCCATGGACCAATCCGTCTACAACCGTCGCAAGCACACCAACCGGATCGGCCTGACGCTGTCGATGCTCGCCATGGTCATCGGCATGTCGGTGCTGCTGTGGATCCTCGCGCTGCTGTTCTACAAGGGCTTCTCCGCACTGAGCTGGAGTTTCTTCACCGCCTCGACCCCAGCGCCGGGTTCCGAGGGAGGGGGCCTGGCGAACGCCATGGTCGGCAGCTTCATGATGATCGCCTGCTGCACGCTCGTCAGCACGCCGATCGGGGTGCTTGCCGGGATCTACCTGACCGAGTACGGCGACGACAGCGTGGTGGCATCGATCACGCGCTTCGTGTCGGACATCATGCTGTCGGCGCCCTCGATCGTGATCGGGCTGTTCGTCTACGCCATCCTCGTCGCCCAGGTAAAGCACTTTTCCGGCTGGGCCGGCATGCTCGCGCTGTCGCTGATCGCTATTCCCGTGGTGCTCCGGACCACCGAGAACATCCTGCGGCTGGTGCCCGGCAGCCTGCGTGAGGCGGCGTTCGCCCTCGGGGCGCCGCGCTGGAAGGTGGCGCTGATGGTCACGCTCCGCGCGGGCCGGTCCGGGGTGATCACCGGGGTGCTGCTCGCGCTCGCGCGGGTCAGCGGCGAGACCGCGCCGCTGCTCTTCACGGCGCTCAACAACCAGTTCTTCTCCACCGACATGAACAAGCCGCTGTCAAACCTGCCGGTGGTGATCTTCCAGTTTGCCATGAGTCCCTACGAGAACTGGATCAATCTGGCCTGGGGCGGCGCGCTGGTGATTACCGTGGTGGTATTGGTGATCAACATCATCACCCGGGTGTTCTTCAGGGAAAAGGTCTCCGCATGAGCGAAATCGCGATGGAACAGGGAAAGACGAACAGAACGGGAGAGCGGCGCATGAACGTCACTTTGGAGTCCAGAGTCAAGGCTGCCGCGGAGCCTGCCGTGCAGCCGGCAATCAGGACTGTGAACCTGAATTTCTTCTACGGCGCCTTCCAGGGTCTGAAGAACGTCAACCTCGACATCGCCGAGCACAAGGTGACGGCGTTCATCGGCCCCTCCGGCTGCGGCAAGTCGACGCTGCTGCGCACCCTGAACCGCATGTACAGCCTGTACCCCGGGCAGCGCGCAGAGGGCGAGATCAATTTCTACGGGCAGAATATCCTGGACCCGAAACAGGACCTGAATCTGCTGCGGGCGCGGATCGGCATGGTGTTCCAGAAGCCCACGCCGTTCCCGATGTCGATCTACGACAATATTGCCTTTGGCGTGCGCCTGTATGAGCGCTTGTCGTCGCGCGACATGGACGACCGGGTCGAATGGGCGTTGCGCAAGGCGGCCATCTGGGACGAGGTCAAGGACAAGCTGGGCCAGAGCGGGCTGTCGCTTTCCGGCGGCCAGCAGCAGCGGCTCTGCATTGCGCGCAGCGTGGCGGTGAAGCCCTCGGTGCTCCTGCTTGACGAGCCGACTTCGGCGCTGGATCCCATTTCCACTGCGAAGGTTGAGGAGCTGGTGCACGAACTCAAGAGCGAGTACACGGTGGCCATCGTCACGCACAACATGCAGCAGGCCGCGCGGGTGTCCGATTACACCGCCTACATGTATCTCGGCGAATTGATCGAGTTCGACGTCACTGACGCAATCTTCATCAAGCCCAAGAAGAAGCAGACCGAGGACTACATTACGGGTCGATTCGGCTGAACCCTGTTCCCTCGGAGCAGGTGTCCGCGCGGGTCCCGCCGGCAGGCTGCGTTTCGAACGCAATTTCTTGATCCTTTGGGTGGTTTTGGTTTGACCAGCCTCTTCCCGACGCGGTAAAATCGCCAGCTTTTGTCTTCGCGGGAATACAATGCGCGGTCGGTTGGTGGCGGGAAACTGGAAAATGCACGGCAGCAGGGCGGCCAATCCCGCGCTGCTGGACGCGGTGCTTTCCGGCCTCTCGCGCTTGCCAGGCGTCGAGTGCGCGGTTTGCGTTCCATTTCCCTACCTGTCCGAGACTTCAGCACGACTCGCGGGCTCGACCCTCGGGTTGGGTGCGCAGACCGTCAGTGAGTTTGCATCGGGGGCCTATACGGGCGAAGTTTCCGCCGTGATGCTCGCCGATTTCGGCTGCCGGTTCGTGCTGGTCGGGCATTCCGAGCGTCGCGGATTGTTCGGGGAGACCGACGTCCAGGTGGCGGCGAAATTTGCCGCTGCAACGAAAGCTGGCATTACGCCGGTGCTGTGCGTGGGGGAAACGCTCGAGGAGCGTGAAGGCGGGCGGACGGAGCAGGTGGTGGCCCGCCAGCTGGATGCGGTGCTGAAGGTGTCTGGTGCCGCGGCGCTGGGCGGTGCGGTGCTGGCGTACGAGCCCGTCTGGGCGATCGGCACGGGACGCACTGCGTCCCCGCAGCAGGCACAAGAGGTGCACGCGTTCCTCCGGGGACGCGTGGCAGGGGAGGACACGGGTGTGGCGTCGAAGCTTCGCATCCTCTACGGCGGGAGCGTCAAGCCGGGGAATGCGGCGGAAATATTTGCCATGAAAGATGTGGACGGGGGGCTCATAGGGGGCGCCTCGCTGGTGCCGGAAGATTTTCTCGCGATCTGCAATGCTGCGGTCAGCAAGGGGTAGAGCATGGAAACGTGGTTGAGCATCATCCTGGTGGTGCATGTCGTCGTGGCCCTGGTGGTCATCGGGTTGGTCCTGCTCCAGCACGGCAAGGGCGCGGACATGGGGTCGGGATTCGGCGGCGGATCCTCGGGGAGCCTGTTCGGCGCCTCGGGATCGGCTAACTTCCTCTCGCGAGCGACTGCGGTCTTTGCCACGATCTTTTTTGCGACCAGCCTTGGGTTGGCGTATCTCGCTACGCACAAGCCGAAGGCGACGGGCGGAGTAATGGACGCGGTCAAGACAGAATCCGCGGCGCCGGCTGCGACAAAGAAGGCCGAGGAACCGGCGAAGGATGTGCCTGCCATCAAGGCGAAGGACGTGCCGAACTGAGTTTGTGCAGGATGGGCCGCCACCGGATTCTGTGGTTGCTGCTTTTTGAGGGATAATTGCAAATCTGCCCACGTGGTGAAATTGGTAGACACGCCAGCTTGAGGGGCTGGTGGCCTAAACAGCCGTAGCAGTTCGAGTCTGCTCGTGGGCACCAGTACTAAGCGGGGCCGGGAATGATCCCGGCCCCGTGGCAGCATCAAACCGATTTCGGGAACTCGTAAAATTCCGGCCCGGTCCTGCCGGTCCGAATCGAATGCTCGCAGAGTACTTTCCGGTCCTGTTGTTCATCATCGTCGCCGTCGGTGTCGGCGTGGTGCCCATGATTCTCGGCAAGCTGGTCGGCCCCAGCCGCCCGGACCCCGAGAAGCTGTCGCCCTACGAGTGCGGCTTCGAGGCTTTCGAGGACGCGCGCATGAAATTCGACGTGCGCTACTATCTCGTCGCCATCCTGTTCATCCTGTTCGACCTGGAAATTGCGTTCCTGTTCCCCTGGGCAATCGTGCTCAACGAGATCGGCCTGTTCGGGTTCCTGTCGATGATGGTGTTCCTTGCGATCCTGGTGGTCGGTTTTGTCTACGAATGGATGAAGGGAGCCCTCGAATGGGAATAGAAGGCATCCTCCAGGAAGGGTTCGTCACGACGACCGCCGACAAGGTCATCAACTGGACGCGCACCGGTTCGCTGTGGCCGATGACCTTCGGCCTCGCGTGCTGCGCCGTGGAGATGATGCAGGCGGGGGCCGCGCGCTACGACCTCGACCGGTTCGGCATCGTTTTTCGCCCCAGTCCCCGCCAGTCCGACCTCATGATTGTCGCCGGCACGCTGTGCAACAAGATGGCCCCGGCCCTGCGCAAGGTCTACGACCAGATGGCCGAGCCGCGCTGGGTGCTCTCGATGGGGTCCTGCGCCAATGGGGGCGGGTATTACCACTACTCGTATTCGGTGGTGCGCGGCTGTGACCGCATCGTCCCGGTCGATGTCTATGTGCCGGGCTGTCCGCCGACTGCCGAGGCGCTTCTGTACGGCCTGATTCAGTTGCAGAACAAGATCAAGCGCACCAATACCATCGCCCGCTGATCCCATGACTCCAAAGCTCCAGCGCCTGCACGACGCGCTCCAGACCACACTAGGCGGGCGCATCGCAAGCCTGACCGAAGCGCTGGGCGAACTGACGCTGGTGGTGAAAGCCGACGACTACCACGCGGCGGCGCAGGCCCTGCGCGATACGCCTGCGCTCGGTTTCGAGGAGTTGATCGACTTGTGCGGCGTCGACTATTCGACGTACGGGGACCGTCCGTTGGAAGGTCCCCGATTCGCCGCGGTCTCGCACCTGCTGTCGGTATCCAACAACTGGCGCCTTCGTCTGCGCGTGTTCTGCCCCGAAGACGACTTCCCGATGGTTGATTCGGCGATCGACATCTGGCCTTCGGTGAACTGGTATGAGCGTGAGGCGTTCGACCTCTTCGGCATCATCTTCAGCTGCCACCCGGACCTGCGCCGCATCCTCACGGACTACGGTTTCATCGGGCACCCGTTCCGCAAGGACTTCCCGCTTTCAGGGTATGTCGAGATGCGCTACGACCCAGAGCAGAAGCGCGTGATCTACCAGCCGGTCAGCATCGAGCCGCGCGAGGTCACCCCGCGGATCGTGCGCGAAGATCATTACGCCGAGGGCAAGTAGGGGCTTCATGGCAGAGATCCGCAACTACACGCTGAACTTCGGCCCGCAGCACCCGGCGGCGCACGGCGTGCTGCGCCTCGTGCTGGAGCTCGACGGCGAGGTGATCCAGCGGGCCGACCCGCACATCGGGCTGCTTCACCGAGCGACCGAAAAACTCGCCGAGCACAAGACGTTCCTGCAGTCGGTGCCCTACATGGACCGGCTCGACTACGTGTCGATGATGTCGAACGAGCACGCCTACGTGATGGCGATCGAGAAGCTCGCCGGCATCGAGGTGCCCCTGCGCGCCCAGTACATCCGGGTGATGTTCGACGAGATCACCCGCATCCTGAACCACCTGCTGTGGCTGGGGGCGCATGGCCTGGACATCGGTGCGATGACGGTGTTCCTGTATTGCTTCCGCGAGCGCGAAGACCTCATGGATTGCTACGAGGCCGTGTCGGGCGCCCGCATGCACGCCGCGTACTACCGCCCGGGCGGTGTTTACCGCGACCTGCCGGACTCGATGCCGCAGTACACCGCGACCAAGATCCACAACGAGCGCGACATCCGCTCGATGAACGAGAACCGGCAGGGGTCGATGCTCGACTTCATCGACGACTTTACGCGCCGTTTCCCGGCCTGCGTCGACGATTACGAGACGTTGCTGACCGAGAACCGGATCTGGAAGCAGCGCACGGTCGGCGTGGGCGTGGTCTCGCCTGAGCGCGCCAAGGCGCTGGGATTCACCGGCCCGATGCTGCGCGGTTCCGGCGTGGAATGGGACCTGCGCAGGAAGCAGCCTTACGAGGTGTACGACAAGCTCGACTTCGACATCCCGGTGGGCGTGAACGGCGACTGCTACGACCGTTACCTCGTGCGAATGGAAGAGTTCCGCCAGTCCAACCGGATCATCAGGCAGTGCGTGGACTGGCTGCGCGCCAATCCCGGCCCGGTGATCACGGACAACCACAAGTTCGCCCCGCCCTCGCGCGTGGGCATGAAGCAGAACATGGAAGAACTGATCCACCACTTCAAGCTGTTCACCGAAGGCATGCACGTGCCGGCAGGGGAGGCCTATGCGGCGGTGGAGCATCCCAAGGGTGAGTTTGGCATCTACCTGGTGTCCGACGGCGCCAACAAGCCCTACCGCGTGAAGATCCGTGCGCCGGGCTATGCCCACCTTGCCGCGCTCGATGAAATGGCGCGCGGCCACATGATCGCAGACGCGGTGGCCATCATCGGCACGCAGGACATCGTGTTCGGGGAGATCGACCGCTGATGCTTACGCCCGAGTCCCTGAAGAAGATCGATCGCGAGGTCGCCAAGTACCCGACGGACCAGAAACAGTCCGCGGTGATGGCGTCCCTCGTCATCGCGCAGGATGAAAAAGGCTGGCTTGCCACGGAGACGATGGATTTCGTCGCGCAGTACCTCGGCATGGCCCCGGTGGCAGTGTATGAAGTCGCGACGTTCTACAACATGTACAACCTCGCCCCGACCGGCAAGTTCAAGCTCACCATCTGTACCTGCCTGCCGTGCGGCCTGCAGGGCTCGCTCGAGGCGGCGGACCACCTCAAGCAGAAGCTCGGCGTGGATTTCAACGAGACCACGGCCGACGGCAAATTCACCCTCAAGGAGGGCGAATGCATGGGCGCGTGCTCCATGGCGCCGGTCGTGCTTGTGAACAACAAGCGCATGTGCGACCGCATGTCCATGGACAAGCTCGACGCGCTTGTAGATGAACTGCGTGACGACCTCCGGACGAAGGCCTGAGATGCTCAACTACGGACCCGATTCGATCCTGATGGCCGGCATAGACGGGGCCAACTGGCGCCTGAAGGACTATGAGAAGCGCGATGGTTACGCGGCGCTGAGGAAGATCGTCACGGGCGGCATGAAGCCCGAAGACGTGATCGCCGAGGTCAAGAAATCCGGCCTGCGCGGTCGCGGCGGCGCGGGCTTCCCGACGGGGCTCAAGTGGAGTTTCATGCCGCGCCAGTTCCCTGGGGCCAAGTACCTGGTCTGCAACTCGGACGAGGGCGAGCCGGGCACCTGCAAGGACCGCGACCTCCTGCGCTTCAATCCGCACTCGGTCATCGAGGGCATGATCATTGGTGCCTATGCCATGGGCGCGACCGCGGGCTACAACTACATCCACGGCGAGATCTGGGAAGCCTACGAGCGCTTCGAGGAAGCGCTAGAGGAGGCGCGCGCCGCAGGGTATCTCGGCAAGAACATCCTTGGTTCGGAGTTCAGCTTCGAACTGCATGCGCATCCGGGCTACGGCGCCTACATCTGCGGCGAGGAAACCGCGCTGCTCGAGTCGCTCGAGGGCAAGAAGGGCCAGCCGCGCTTCAAGCCGCCGTTCCCCGCCAGTTTCGGCCTGTACGGCAAGCCCACGACGATCAATAACACCGAGACCTTCGCCGCGGTGCCTTGGATAATCCGCAATGGCGGCGACCCGTTCCTGGCCCTGGGCAAGCCGAACAATGGCGGTACCAAGCTCTTCTCGGTTTCGGGACACGTGAACCGGCCGGGCAACTACGAAGTCAGGCTCGGCACGCCGTTTGCCAAGCTGCTCGAGATGGCCGGCGGCGTGCGCACGGGGCACAAGCTCAAGGCGGTGATCCCCGGCGGCTCGTCGATGCCTGTGCTCCCTGCAGACGTCATGATGGCAACCGACATGGACTACGACTCGATCGCCAAGGCCGGGTCGATGCTGGGCTCCGGAGCAGTGATCGTGATGGACGACTCCACCTGCATGGTCAGGGCGCTGGAAAGGCTGTCCTACTTCTACTACGAGGAATCCTGCGGCCAGTGCACGCCTTGCCGCGAGGGCACCGGCTGGCTTTACCGCGTGGTGAACCGCATCGAGAACGGCGCAGGCCGACCCGAAGACCTCGACCTGCTCAACAACGTCTCCGACAATATCGCCGGACGCACGATCTGCGCGCTGGGGGATGCGGCGGCGCTGCCGGTCAAGAGCTTCATCAAGCACTTCCGCGCCGAGTTCGAATATCACATCGAGCACAAACGCTGCCTCGTTTCGGGCGCGCAGAGTGAACCCAAGTGGGGCCGGTCCGGCGCGCACCAGGCGTCGCGCCACGCGGCCAAGGCCGCATAGGAATACGCACATGCTCAAGGTCGAAGTCGACGGCAGGGAAGTGGAGGTCCAGCACGGTGCAACCGTGATGGAGGCGGCCAACAAGCTCGGCATCTACGTGCCGCACTTCTGCTATCACAAGAAGCTCTCGATTGCGGCCAACTGCCGCATGTGCCTTGTCGAGGTCGAGAAGGCGCCCAAGCCGCTGCCGGCCTGTGCAACGCCGTGCACCGACGGCATGAAGGTCAAGACGCACTCCGAAAACGCGCAGAAGGCGCAGAAGGGGGTGATGGAGTTCCTGCTCATCAACCACCCGCTCGACTGCCCGATCTGTGACCAGGGCGGCGAATGCCAGCTGCAGGACCTCTCGGTCGGCTACGGCAAGGGGACTTCGCGCTACCAGGAAGAAAAGCGCGTGGTGCTGCACAAGGACATCGGACCGCTGGTTGCAGCCGAGGAGATGAGCCGTTGCATCCAGTGCACCCGCTGCGTGCGCTTCGGCCAGGAAATCGCAGGCCAGATGGAACTTGGCATGATCGGCCGCGGCGAACACTCCGAGATCGTCTCGTTTGTGGGCAAGACGGTGGAGTCCGAACTTTCCGGCAACATGATCGACATCTGCCCGGTCGGCGCGCTGACCTCCAAGCCGTTCCGCTACTCGGCCCGGACCTGGGAACTCGCCCGTCGCAAGAGCGTTGCGCCGCATGACGGCCTGGGTTCGAATCTCGTAGTGCAGGTGAAGCAGAACCAGGTCATGCGCGTATTGCCCCTGGAGAACGAAGCCATCAACGAGTGCTGGATCTCGGACAGGGATCGCTTCTCTTATGAAAGCCTGAACTCTCCCGAGCGACTGACTTCGCCGATGGTGAAGCAGGACGGGCAGTGGCAGGAGACCGACTGGCAGACCGCGCTGGATCGCGTGGCGGCAGGCCTCAAGGCGGCCGGCACCGACGTCGGCGCGCTGGCCACGCCGCAATCGACGCTCGAAGAGCTGTACCTCACGCAAAAGCTCGTTCGCGGCCTCGGCAGCCAGGCCGTGGATTTCCGCCTGCGCCAGGCTGATTTCTCTTCTGAAGGCAAGCTGGGCGGCATTCCCTGGCTCGGGATGCCGATCACCGAACTGGGCAACCTCGACCGCGTGCTCGTCGTCGGGTCATTCCTGCGCAAGGACCATCCGCTGATTGCGAATCGCCTGCGCCAGGCGGCCAAGCGCGGCCTCAAGGTCAATATCCTGCATTCCGCGGACGACGACTTGTTGATGAACGTCGCCAACAAAGTGATCGTGTCGCCGGCAGAATTGCCTGCGGCGTTGTCCGCAATCATGCAGGGGCCCGTCGGCGAAAGCCTCAAGTCGGGAAAGAACGTCGCGATCCTGCTCGGCAATTTCGCGCAGCAGCATCCGCAGGCGGCGCAGTTGCACGCAATCGCGCAATCGCTGGCCGATGGCCTCGGGGCGAAAATCGGGTTCCTCGGCGAAGCGGCCAACAGCGTGGGCGGATATGTCGCCGGGGCGGCCGGCCAGGTCAATGCCGCGGCGATGCTCGCTGCCCCCCGCAAGGCCTACGTCCTGCTGAACGCCGAAGTCGAGCTCGATTGCAACGACCCGCAGGCAGCGCTGGACGCCATGCAGAAGGCACAGTTCGTCGTCGCCCTGTCGGCGTTCAAGCACGGCCCGGCGGACTACGCCGACGTCATGCTGCCGATCTCCCCGTTCACTGAAACCCCGGGCGCCTTCATCAATACCGAGGGCAGGCTGCAGGGCTTCCACGCCACGGTCAAGCCGCTCGGTGAGTCGCGGCCGGCCTGGAAAGTCCTTCGCGTCCTGGGCGGATTGCTCGGGCTGGACGGGTTCGGGTTCGAAACGGCCGACGAAGTCCGGGCGGAGTGCCTGCAGGGCAGGGATGTCGCCGCGCTGCTGTCCAACAAGACTTCCGTGGCTGTCGCTGCCGCCGGGCCTGTGCCGGGCGGCGTCCAGCGAGTTGCGGATGTCCCGATTTATTCAACCGACGCCATGGTGCGTCGCGCGCCGGCGCTGCAGAAGACCGTCGATGCAAAGGCTCCACGTGCGCGAATGAGCGGCAAGCTCATGGCCGAGCTGGGCCTGATCGATGGCGACCGTGTACTCGTGCGCATGGGGAGCGGTGAAGCCCGTCTTGAGGCCGTCGCCGACGAGAGCGTTGCCGCAGGCTGCGTGCGAATCGCGGCAGCGCATCCCTCGACCGCGACGCTCGGCGCGCTGTCCGGTGTGGTCAGTGTCGAGAAACTGTCGGTGCGGGAGGCGGCTTGATGCTCGACGCGCTGCTCGCGCTGTCGGAAGCGAAACTCGGACCCTTGTGGGGCCCCGCGCTGTACGAGCTCGTGACCACGCTCTTTTTCATCGGTTGCATCACGGTGCCCCTGATGCTGGGCGTCGCCTACCTGACCCTGTGGGAGCGCAAGCTGATCGGCTGGATGCAGATCCGCATCGGCCCGAACCGCGTCGGCCCGCTCGGCCTGCTGCAGCCGATCGCGGACGGCATGAAGCTGTTCTTCAAGGAGATCATCTCCCCGAGCCAGGCCAACACGGGATTGTTCTTCCTCGCGCCCGTGATGTCCCTGATGCCGGCGCTCGCGGCCTGGGCGGTGGTGCCGTTCTCCCCGGATGTGGTGCTCGCGGACATCAATGCCGGCCTGCTTTACCTCATGGGCCTCACGTCGCTGGGCGTATACGGAGTGATCATCGCCGGCTGGGCCTCCAACTCGAAATACGCGTTCCTCGGGGCCATGCGTTCCGCGGCGCAGATGGTGTCCTACGAAATCGCGATGGGGTTCGCGTTGGTGGTGGTCCTGATGGTGTCGGGCAGCCTCAACCTCTCCGACATCGTGAACGGGCAGGGCAAGGGCATCTTTGCGGGCATGGGCCTCAACTTCCTCTCCTGGAACTGGCTGCCGCTGCTGCCGATCATGGTCGTGTACTTCATCTCGGGCGTTGCGGAGACCAACCGGGCGCCGTTCGACGTGGTCGAGGGCGAATCCGAGATCGTCGCCGGCCACATGGTGGAGTACTCGGGCATGGCGTTCGCGCTGTTCTTCCTCGCCGAATACATGAACATGTGGCTGATCTCCGTGCTGACGGTGATCATGTTCCTGGGGGGCTGGCAGGCGCCGATCGACAGCGCGCTGACCGCCTGGATCCCGCCGTTCTTCTGGCTGTTCATCAAGATGTTCTTCGTGGTTTCCCTGTTCCTCTGGTTCAGGGCCACCTTCCCGCGCTACCGCTACGACCAGATCATGCGGCTGGGCTGGAAGATCTTCATCCCCGTGACCCTTGTGTGGCTGGTGGTGGTCGGCACGTGGATGCAAACCCCGTTCTCCCTTTGGAAATGAGGTCCGGCCATGCAACGCATCGCTGAGTTCTTCCGTTCCTTCCTGCTGCTGGAGCTGCTCCGCGGCATGGCCCTGACCGGGCGGCACCTGTTCGCGCGCAAGATCACCGTTCAGTTCCCCGAGGAAAAGACCCCGATGAGCCCGCGCTTCAGGGGCCTGCACGCGTTGCGCAGGTACCCGAACGGCGAGGAGCGTTGCATCGCCTGCAAGTTGTGCGAGGCCGTCTGCCCGGCGATGGCGATCCACATCGAGTCCGACCAGCGGGCCGATGGGTCCCGCCGCACGACCCGTTACGACATCGACCTGACCAAGTGCATCTTCTGCGGCTTCTGCGAGGAAGCGTGCCCGGTCGATGCGATCGTAGAGACCCGCATCCTCGAGTACCACGGTGAAAAGCGCGGCGACCTCTACTACACCAAGCCGATGCTGCTCGCGGTCGGCGACCGCTTCGAGGCGCAGATCGCACGCGACCGCGAGGCCGATTCGGGTTTCCGCTAAGACATGCTCTTCGAAACCGCCACCTTCTATTTCTTTGCAGCCATCCTGCTGGTGGCGGCCATTGCCGTGGTCACGGCGCGCAATCCCGTCCACTCCGCGCTGTTCCTGGTGCTCTCGTTCTTCACGGCTTCCGCGATCTGGATGCTGCTCAGGGCCGAGTTCCTCGCGATCACGCTGGTCCTCGTCTATGTGGGGGCGGTGATGGTGCTGTTCCTGTTCGTGGTGATGATGCTTGACGTCAACCTCGAGAAGCTGCGCGAGGGTTTCTGGAGCTACCTGCCCCTGGGCGCCACGGTAGGCATCCTCATGGCCTCAGAGATGGTGCTGGTGCTGGGCGGCCGCTACTTCGACTTCATGCTGCCGAGGCCGAAGGACCACGCTGCGGGCTACAGCAACACCAAAGAGCTCGGCCGCCTGCTCTACACCGATTACATGTATGCCTTCGAGCTCGCCGCGGTGGTGCTGCTGGTGGCAATCGTCGCGGCGATAGCCCTGACGCTGCGCCAACGCAAGGACAGCAAGGGGCAGGACCCCTCGGCCCAGGTGCGCGTCAAGCGCGCAGACCGGGTGCGTCTGGTCTCGATGCCTTCGGAGGACGGAAAGTGACGCTTACGCTGTCGCACTTCCTGGTCCTCGGGGCGCTGCTGTTTGCAATCAGCGTGGTCGGCATCTTCCTCAACCGCAAGAACGTCATCATCCTGCTGATGGCGATCGAGTTGATGCTGCTTGCGGTCAACCTGAATTTCATCGCCTTCTCGTATTACCTGGGCGATGCGGCGGGTCAGGTGTTCGTGTTCTTCATCCTCACGGTCGCGGCTGCAGAGTCGGCCATCGGCCTGGCGATCCTGGTGGTGCTGTTCCGCAACCTCAAGACGATCAACGTCGATGACCTCGACTCACTCAAGGGATAGACGCGGGGGATGATCGGCGCCCTGGCCTGGACAGACAAATGATTGCGATGAAGACCCTCTACCTCGTAGTGCCCCTCGCGCCCCTGGCGGGCGCGATCGTTGCCGGCCTGTTCGGCCGCACGGTGGGGCGCGTGGGCGCGCACTCCCTGACCATCCTGTCTGTGCTGGTGTCGTTCCTCGCCTCCTGCGTGATCTTTGCCGACGTCTGGGCCGGAAACACCTACAACGGCAGCGTCTACACCTGGATCACCAGCGGCGAAACGCGGCTGGAGATCGGGTTCCTGATCGACCGCCTCACGGCGATCATGATGATCGTGGTGACCTTCGTGTCGCTGATGGTCCACGTCTACACCATCGGCTACATGTCCGAGGATCCGGGCTACCAGCGGTTCTTCTCCTATATCTCGCTCTTCACCTTCTCGATGCTGATGCTGGTGATGGCGAACAACTTCCTGCAGCTTTTCTTCGGCTGGGAGGCGGTCGGCCTCGTGTCCTACCTGCTGATCGGGTTCTGGTACACGCGTCCCACGGCCATCTACGCGAACATGAAGGCGTTCCTGGTCAATCGCGTGGGTGATTTCGGCTTCATCCTCGGCATCGGCCTCGTGCTCGCGCACTTCGGCACGCTCGACTACAACGCGGTGTTTTCCCAGGCGCCGGCGGTTTCTGGAAAGACCATCGAGGTGTTCGGCGGATCGCCCTGGTTGCTGATGACCGTGATCTGCGTATGCCTCTTCGTAGGCGCGATGGGCAAGAGTGCGCAGTTCCCGCTGCATGTGTGGCTGCCTGACTCGATGGAAGGCCCGACGCCGATTTCCGCCCTGATCCACGCGGCGACAATGGTGACCGCCGGCATCTTCATGGTGGCGCGGATGTCGCCCCTGTTCGAGCTTTCGCAGACCGCGTTGTCGGTGGTGCTCGTGATCGGCGCGATCACAGGCCTTGCGATGTCAGTGGTCGCAATCACGCAATTCGACATCAAGCGCGTGGTGGCCTACTCGACGCTTTCCCAGTTGGGCTACATGACCATGGCGCTCGGGGCTTCGGCCTACTCCGTGGCGATCTTCCACCTGATGACGCATGCGTTCTTCAAGGCCGTGCTGTTCCTCGGCGCGGGCTCCGTGATCATCGCCATGCACCACGAGCAGGACATGCGCCGGATGGGCGGGCTGAAGAAGTACTTGCCGATCACCTACTGGACCATGCTCATCGCGGCCCTGGCCAATGCAGGGTTCCCGCCGTTTGCCGGGTTCTTCTCCAAGGACACGATCATCGAGGCGCTGCATGCCTCGCATACGCCGGGCGCCACGTTTGCCTATCTCGCAGCGTTGGCCGGGGTGTTTTTCGGCGGCCTGTACTCGCTGCGCCTCATGTTCATGACCTTTCATGGCACCGAGCGCATGGATGCCCATACCAAGGCGCACCTCCACGAGTCACCCAAGGTCGTGACCTGGCCGCTTGTGTTGCTCACGATCCCTGCGATTGGTGCCGGCTGGACGATCGGGACCGTGGTCTACGGCGATTTCTTCGGGGCGGCAATCCAGGTCCTGCCGGCCCACGGCGTCATGGAGGAGCTCAAAGGGGAGTTCCACGGGGTGTGGGCGATGATGACGCACGGCTTGATGGCGCTGCCTTTCTGGCTTGCGCTGGCCGGTGCAGGAACGGCCTGGTACCTCTACATCGCGCGGCCGGACCTGCCCAAGGTGGTCGCCGGGAAGTTTGGCATCCTCTACGCGATCGTCGAGCGCAAGTATGGGTTCGACGAACTGTATTCGTGGGCCCTGTCGGGCGGTGCGCGGGTGCTCGGCGCAGGTCTGTGGAAGTATGGTGACCAGCGCCTGATCGACGGCCTCGCGGTCAACGGCACGGCGCGGCTGGTCGGGTGGCTCTCGCGGCTGGCGCGGGTATTCCAGTCCGGCCTCGTTTACCACTATGCGTTCGCGATGATCATCGGGGTATTCGCACTGCTGACCCATTGGCTCTGGTCCGCGCGCTAGGGACCCGACAGAAGAACAACAATGCAAACCACGTCACACCTGCTGAGTCTTTCGATCTGGGTCCCGGTCTTCGCGGGCCTGCTGGTCCTTGCGACGGGCGGCGATCGCAACGCAGCCCTGGCGCGCAGCGTCGCGCTGGTCGGGGCGCTGTTCGGCTTCCTCGTGACCATCCCGCTCTACACCGGCTTCGATGCCCAGTCGGCCGGCATGCAGTTCGTCGAGCTTTCGCCGTGGATTGCGCACTTCAATATCAACTACCACCTCGGGGTGGACGGGATCTCGGTGCTGTTCATCCTGCTGAACAGCTTCATCACCGTACTCGTGGTGCTGGCGGGCTGGACGGTGATCGAGAACCGGGTGGCGCAGTACTTCGCTTCGTTCCTGTTCCTGTCCGGAATCATGAACGGCGTGTTCGCCGCCCTGGACGGCGTGCTGTTCTACGTATTCTTCGAGGCCACCCTGATCCCGATGTTCATCATCGTCGGCGTCTGGGGCGGGCCGAACCGGGTCTACGCCGCCCTCAAGTTCTTCTTGTACACGCTGCTCGGCTCGCTCCTGATGCTGGTCGCGCTGCTGTATCTCTACAGCAAGTCGGGCGGGAGCTTCTCGATCCTCGACTGGCACAAGCTGCCGATCGCGCTGCCGGCGCAGAAGCTGTTGTTCTTTGCGTTCCTGTTTGCGTTTGCGGTGAAGGTGCCGATGTGGCCCGTCCACACGTGGCTGCCGGATGCGCACGTGGAAGCGCCGACAGGCGGCTCGGTGGTGCTGGCGGCAATCATGCTGAAGCTGGGTGCGTACGGCTTCATCCGGTTCTCGCTGCCGATCCTGCCGGACGCAAGCCGCGAGCTTGCATGGCTCATGGTCGCGCTGTCCCTGATCGCAGTCGTCTACATCGGGCTGGTGGCGCTGGTGCAGACGGACATGAAAAAGCTGATCGCCTATTCGTCGATCTCGCACATGGGTTTCGTTACGCTGGGCTTGTTCATCTTCAACGCGTATGGGGTTGAAGGGGCGCTGGTCCAGATGATTTCCCACGGGTTCATCTCGGCGGCGATGTTCCTCTGCGTCGGGGTCATGTACGACCGCATGCACAGCCGCCAGATCGCCGATTACGGCGGGGTCGTGAACACCATGCCGAAATTCGCCGCATTCTTCATGCTGTTCTCGATGGCCAACTGCGGCCTTCCCGCGACCAGCGGCTTTGTCGGCGAGTTCATGGTGATCATGGGCGCCATGAAGGCCAATTTCTGGATTGCCTTCGCCGCAGCCTCGACCCTGATCTTCGGGGCGGCCTACACGCTCTGGATGTACAAGAGAGTGGTGTTCGGCGCCATCGCCAATCCCCGCGTGGCCGAACTCAAGGACCTCAACGGCCGGGAATTCGTCGTGCTGGGCGCCCTGGCCGTGGCGGTGCTTGCGATGGGGATCTACCCGCTGCCCTTCACTGAAGTCATGCACGCTTCGGTCAACGAACTGCTGCGCCATGTGGCGCTGCCAAAGCTTTGATCGGCCCCCTATGACTGCCGTGAATACCGTACTGCCCGACTTCCTGCCCGCCCTGCCGGAGATTTTCCTGCTGGTCATGGCCTGCGCCGTGATGATCGTGGACCTGTTCGTGAAGAGCGAGCGGCGCACCGCCAGCTACCTGCTGGCCCAGTTCACCCTGGTCGGCTGCGCGAGCCTGACCTTGCTGGTGATGATCGGGACGCAGGGCGCGCTGCTTTACACCTTCAGCGGCCTTTTCGTGGCGGACATGATGTCGCATGTGCTGAAGCTCGCGGCCTACATCGCAGTCTCGACGGCACTGGTGTATTCGCGCCAGTACCTGCTGGACCGGGGGTTGATGAAAGGGGAGTTCCTCACGCTGCTCCTTTTCGCGCTGCTCGGCATGATGGTGCTGATGTCGGCCAACAGCTTCCTGACCGTGTACATGGGGCTGGAGCTGCTGTCCCTGTGCCTGTACGCCATGGTCGCGCTGAACCGCGACTCGGCCGCGTCGACCGAGGCCGCCATGAAGTACTTCATCCTGGGCGCCCTGGCCTCCGGCCTGCTGCTGTACGGCATGTCGATGATCTACGGGGCGACCGGCACGCTTACGATCACCGAAGTGTCCAAGTCCATCGGCAGCGGCACCTCGGACAAGACCATCCTCGTGTTCGGCCTGGTGTTCGCGGTCTGCGGCCTGGCGTTCAAGCTTGGTGTGGTGCCGTTCCACATGTGGATTCCCGACGTCTACCACGGTGCGCCCACCGCGGTGACGCTGGTGATCGGCACGGGGCCCAAGCTCGCCGCCTTCGCGATGGCGATGCGGTTGCTGGTGAACGGGATGCTCGACCTTGCCGCCGACTGGCAGCAGATGCTGATGATCATGGCCGTCCTGTCGATGGCGATCGGCAACTTCACGGCCATAGCGCAGACCAACCTCAAGCGGATGCTCGCTTACTCGACGATTTCCCACATGGGATTCCTGCTGCTCGGCCTCCTGTCCGGGGTGGTTGGCGGCAACTGGTTCAATACGGCAGATGCCTACAGCGCCGCCATGTTCTACGTGATCGTCTATGTGCTGATGAGCCTGGGCGCGTTCGGCATGCTGCTGTTCCTCTCGCGCGCCGGGTTCGAGTGCGAGCGCCTGGAGGACCTCAAGGGGCTCAACCGGCGCAGCCCGTGGTTCGCGTTCATCATGCTGATCCTGATGTTCTCGCTGGCGGGGATTCCCCCGACCGCGGGCTTCTTCGCCAAGTACGCCGTCCTGTCCGCTGCCGTTGCCGCAGGCCAGGTCGCGCTCGCCGTGGTTGCGGTGCTGTTCTCGCTGGTCGGCGCGTTCTTCTACCTGCGGATCGTCAAGCTGATGTATTTCGACGAGCCCGAGGCGTCTGCGGCCGGCCCGATCGAGGGGCCGCGCGAAATGCGCGTGCTGCTGTCCGTCAACGGCCTCGCGCTGTTGGCCCTCGGCTTCCTGCCGCAGCCGCTGCTCGCGCTCTGCATGCTTGCCATCAAGACTCTCTGAACCCGGAAGGGCCGGCGTTCGATGGATGAGCCCGAGGACCTGGCGGAGCGGTTCGTCAGCGGCGAAGAGGTGTATTGCGGCGGGTTCCTTCACGTTTGGCGGGACAAGGTGCGCCTGCCTGACGGCGCAACCACCTTCCGGGAATACATCCGCCACCCCGGCGCCGTAGCAATCCTCGCCTTGACTGATTCCGGCGACGTGGTCCTGGAGCGCCAGTACCGCTATCCGCTGGCCCGGGACTTCATTGAAATCCCCGCCGGGAAGGTCGAGCCCGGCGAAGGCCTGCTCGAGACCGCGAAGCGGGAGTTGCTCGAGGAAACCGGCTACCGGGCGGAGTCGTGGGAACGCATGACCACCATCCACAACGCCATTGCCTATTCGGATGAAGGCATCGAGCTGTATGTCGCCCGCAGGCTGGAGATGCACGCCCCCAGGCTGGACGCCGGGGAATTCCTTGAGGTGTTCACTGCGCCGGTGGGGGAGGCGCTGGCGATGGTTCGCGACGGGCGAATCACCGACGTGAAGACCATGATCGCGCTGTTCTGGCTGGAAGCCTTCCTGTCGGGCGGGAACGGTAAATCCTGAATATTGTCCTCTTAAAGTCCGCGTCTGGAGCGGACTTCATGGCAATCAGCTTTCCATAAAAGGAAAATCCTATTCGGCAGGCTTGCGTGCCACAAGGATCTTCCCGTCCGCCTCGACCACCACCGTGCCATCCTGGTTCTTCGACACGCAGGCCATCGTGACGAGGCCTCCCTTGTGCTTGGGCTTGTCGGCGAGTGCCGTGACGGTCCATTGGGTGGCCAGCGTGTCGCCGGGCCTGACCGGGGCCTTGAACCGGCAGGCATGCTCCATGTAGGCGATCGCGGTGCCCGCGAAATACATGCCGACCGGGGACGAGATCAGGGCGCTGGTGAACGGGCCGTGCAGGATCCGGGTGCCGAACATCGACGCCTTGGAGAAAACCTCGTCGACGTGGAGCGGATTGAAGTCTCCGAACATTCCCGCTGCGAGGACGAGGTGCGTTTCCGTCACCGTCTGGCGGGTCCCGAACGTGTCCCCGATCGCCACTTCGTCGTACCACTTGCCGTGAAATACCATGTTCCCCTCCGTTGGCCGGGATTGTAGACTGCCGGCATCCAAAGGGGAGACAGCCATGCAGATCCACGACCAGCGTGCACAAGCAGCGCGCGAAACCATCGAGTCCGTCCGGGCCATCGAGTCGCAGTTCGGCGCGACGCGCGAGGCACTGGAACGCATCAAGCCCGAGCTCGTGAAGCTGGCGTCCCGCACCGAGCTTTTCCCTGCATCGTCTTTCGGGAACCTGCCGGGACGTCCCGGCACGATCTTCCACGTAGCCGAGGATCCGGACGGGCGCTTTGCCCTGTATGGGTCGGCCGGGTCGCCGGGAAAGGCCCAACCGCCGCACAACCACACGACATGGGCCTGTATTGCCGGGGTATACGGCGACGAGCACAACGTGTTCTACGACCGTGTGGACGACCACCCGGCCGACGCGCAAGCCAGTCTGGTGAAAACGGGCGAGCTGACCGTGGTCAAAGGCAACGCCTGCGCCTTCCTGGCTGATGACTTCCACACGATCGAGGTCGTCAACGGCAAGGAGTCGCTCCACCTGCACCTGTACGGCAAGACGCTTGAGGACCTCCCCGGGCGCGTCTACTTCGGGTCCAGTGTCGGCGGCAAGTACCAGCGCTTCATGTCGCGCCCGGAAGTTTTTGCGCCGCGGATCTCCGCGACCGAGCTCAAGGCGATGATTGCCGAGGGGGGCGAACTCGCGATCCTCGATCCGCGCGAGGAGGGGGTGTACTCGAAGAGCCACCTGTTCCTCGCGTCCTCCTGCCCGTTGTCGCGCTTGGAGCTGATGGCGGGGCGACTGGTGCCGAGGGCGGGAACGCGCATCGTGCTGGTCGACGAGGACGAGAAGCTGGCCCAGCGGGCGGCAGCGGTGCTGCGCAGCTTCGGGTACCGCCAGGTCCTGGTGCTTGCAGGCGGGCTGGCCGCGTGGACGGCCGCCGGCTACGAGCTCTATTCGGGGGTCTTTGTCCCGAGCAAGGCCTTTGGCGAATACGTTGAGCATCGCGACGGGACGCCACGGATTTCAGCGGGCGAACTCAAGGCCAAGCTGGATGCGGGCGAGGATGTCCTCGTCGTCGATTCGCGCCCCATGGGTGAATACCGGGTGATGAACATCCCGGGCGCGCTGGACTGCCCGGGGGCGGAACTGGTCTACCGGGTGCCGGAACTGGCCAAGAGCCCCGACACCCTGGTGGTGGTGAACTGTGCCGGCCGCACGCGTTCGATCATCGGCGCGCAGTCCCTGATCAACGCGAAGCTCCCGAACAAGGTGGTGGCCCTGAAGAACGGCACCATGGGCTGGCACCTTGCGGGGTTTGAGCTGGAAAGGGGCCGCGAGACCCTTGCGCCCGCACCGGGGGGCGAGGCTTTGGCCAAGGCGCGAGCACTGGCCGAAGGCGTCGTGCGGCGGTTCGGCATCCGGCGCCTGGATCGGGCGGGCCTCGCACGGCTCGCGGTGGAGGGCGGCCGTACGACCTACCTTTTCGACGTCCGCTCGCCGGAAGAGTATGCGCAAGGCCACCTGCCGGGAGCAGTGAGCGCGCCTGGCGGACAACTGGTGCAGGCCACCGACACCTACATGGCCACGCGCAATGCCCGCGTAGTGCTTGCCGACAGCGAAGGCGTGCGCGCCGTCATGACGGCCTCGTGGCTCTTGCAGATGGGCTGGCCTGAGGTCTACGTGTTCGAAGATGCACCGCGGGTCGAAGAACTCTCCGCCGCCGACCTGGGCGGGCTCAAGGACGTGCAGGTGCTGGACTTCAGCACCAGCCTCGAATACCGCGCCGGCCATGTGCCGGGCGCGGCGTTCGCAATCCGCTCGCGACTCGGGGAGCGTCGCGAGAAGCTGGCGCAGTCTGGCGTGATCGTGTGCACGTCCCCGGACGGTGTGTTCGCCCGCTACGCGGCCGCGGACCTGGCCAGGCTGATCACTGTTCCGGTGAAGGTCCTCGCAGGCGGGTTTGCCGCGTGGCGATCCGCCGGGCTGCCGATTGAATCGGGGGAAACCCTCATGTGGGAGCCCAACGAGGATGTCTACTACAAGCCCTACGATCGCAAGAGCCAGGTGGAGCAGGCGATGCAGGACTACCTGGACTGGGAGGTGGCGCTGATGGACAAGATCGGTCGCGACACCGACGTGCGCTTCGTGGACTTTCCGGGATGACAACCGTTAAGAACTCCGCAAATCCGGCGCTTGCTGCGCTGCTGCGCGAACTCGTTGTCGGTTACCACGTGCTGGACCACGACGGCCAGTCGTCCGGCGTGGCTGGGCACCTCTCGGCCCGCCTGCCCGGGGCGCAGACGTTCTGGAGCCATCGGTTCGGGCTCATGTTCGGGGAGGTCGGGGCAACGGAATTGCTTGAAGCCGACTTCGAACTCAATGTGCTCTCGGGTGAGCCGCCGATCAATCCGACGATGCACATCCATACGCGGATCTACCTGGCGCGGCCCGACGTCAACGTCATTGTGCATACCCATGGGCGCAACGTCCTTGCGCTTTCCGCCATCGGAGCCGGGCTCGAGATGTGCACCCAGCCTGCGGCGCTCTTCTACAACGACATTGCCTACCTCGACGAGTACGAGGGCGCTGCCCTCGACAAGAGCGAGGGGGACGCGATTGCTTGCGCCCTTGGCGACAAGAGCGCGATCATCCTCAGGAACCATGGACAGCTGGTCGTGGGCCCCGACGTGGGTGAGGCGGTGTTCCGGGCCGTGCGCCTCGAGTCGGTCGCCGGGTTGCAGCTTGCGGCAATGGCTTCGGGAAAGCTGCAACTGATGCCGGAAGCGGGCACGCGCCAGGTGCAGAAGTTCCAGAACTCGGGGGTGACTCGCATGCAATGGGAGGCGCTCCGGCGCGACATCCTGCGCCGCCGTCCCGGCATCCTCGCAGGCCTTTGACACAGATCGCCAGGAAGAGCCCGATGACGTCCAACGTGGAAGTGGTCCAGGTCAACGGGCATATCGGCGCTGAAATTCGCGGCGTCGACCTCGCGCAGCCTCTCGACGAGCGCTCGTTCGAAGCCGTGCAAGCCGCGCTGGTGCGCCACGAGGTACTGGTGTTCCGTGAGCAGTCGATCACACTGGACCAGCAGATTGCGTTCGCCCGCAGGTTCGGGGAATTGTCCGTCCATCCGTTTTCCCCGAACCTCCAAGACAAGCCCGAAGTCATCGTGCTGGACTATTCGGAGGACAACCCTCCCGCGCTGACCGATTGCTGGCACTCCGACGAGACGTTTCGTGCCGAACCGCCCCTGGGCACGGTCCTTCGCGCGCGGGTTGTCCCGCAAGTCGGAGGCGATACCCTGTTCTGCAGCATGACAGCTGCCTATCGCGGGCTTTCCGAGCGGATGAAGCGTTACATCCACGGTCTCGAGGCGGTGCACGACTTCAAGCCGTTCCGGACGCTATTCGGGGGTTCGGATGTGCATCGCGCCAAGCTGCGCGACATCGAGGATCGCTTCCCTAATCCTTCGCACCCCGTCGTCAGGGTGCATCCGGTGTCCGGTCGCCGGATCCTCAACGTGAACCCGCAGTTCACGGTCCGTATCCTCGACCTGAAAGAGGACGAGAGCCGCACGATCCTCGAGTTCCTGTTTCGCCAGGCGCATACGCCCGAGTACCAGATGCGTGTCCGCTGGCAGCCCGATACCGTGGTGATGTGGGACAACCGCTCGGTGCAGCACTATGCGCCACATGACTATTATCCCCAGCGCCGCACCATGGAGCGGGTGACGATCGCCGGCGACAGGGTTGTCGGCGTATCCGGGCCGTATGCGCAGGAGTCCGGCGAGGCCGAGGCTGCGGCCCTCACGCCGGCAGCGAAAGGGCGCCGCCCGGTGCGCGCATTCGAACGCGGTTGATTACGATACCCACCAGTCCGTAGACCAAGGAGCAACCATGGCATTCCTCCAGCCCGGAATTTTCATTCGTCACGACCCGGAAACCGCCCCCGTCCCGCTGATCGTCGACGTATCGCGGAGCGGTCGCGAGTATCCAAAAGAGTTCCGCTCGCCGCTGCCATTCACGGTGCTGCACGACAATGTGTCGATGTACGTCGAGGACCTTTGGGCGGCCGCGCCGAAGGTGGGGGCAACGATGCTGTATTGCTCCTTCCCGAACACGTTCATGGACGTCAACCGCAAGGAGGACGACCTCGATCCGGCCGTGATCGACGGCGAGTGGCCCACGCCGCTCAACCCGAGCCCGGTGGCGATCCGGGGCCTCGGCCTCATCAAGACCAAGTCACGGTACGGCGAACCGATGCAGGAAAAGAAGCTGACGGTTGCCGAGATCAAGGAGCGGTTCGACCTCTACTACGACCCGTACCATGGTGAACTGAAGCGGATTGTCGACGATACGTACGCGCGGCACGGACTGCTCTGGCAGCTCTCGTGCCACTGCATGTCGGCGATCGGCGCGCCCACGCACGCGGATGCAGGCCAGCCGCGCGCGGATTTCTGCCTCGGAAACATTGGATTCACGACGTCCTCCAAGGACTTCGTCGAGTACGTGGCTGCCGAGATCAAGAAGCTGGGCTACAGCGTCACGATCAACACCCCCTACGAAGGCAACGAGCTCAATCGGCGCCACGGTGCGCCCGAGAAGGGGATCGAGAGCATCATGGTGGAGATCAACAAGAAGCTCTTCATGGACACGAAGACCTTCCGCAAGACCGACGGGTTCGGCCCGCTCAAGGCCAACCTCGACCGGTTGCTGAAGACACTCGCCGCGGAGGCGACTACCCGGGCTCGCCCGGCAGGCCGCTAGCAGGCCCCTAAAGCGGCGAGAGGGCGCCGTTGACGACGCGCACGCGGTCTCCCGACCGCCAGTGCGGCGCCTGGTCCTGCGTGTAGGCGTGGGTCGTGCCGTCGTCCATGCGCACGGCGATTTCCCAGTGTTTGCTGCCGCTCGTGTGCTTCTGGATCTGGTACCCCGCTAAGGCACCACCGGTGGCACCGAGCACGGTGCCCGCGGTGCGGTGCTTGCCGCCGCCCAGGGCATTGCCGAGCAGACTGCCAACGACGCCGCCGGCCACTGCACCGCCTGCGCCGCCTTGTCCGGGTTTTTCGACCTCGCGCATCGAAACTACGGTGCCACAATTCGGGCAGGCCTGTTGCTGCTGCGGCGGCTGCTGCGGCTGGGTATAGGCGGGTGCGGCTGAGGGCGCGCCTGACGAACCCTTGGACAGGATCCGTTGTATGACGGTGTCGCTCACGCCGCCCTGCTTCAGGCGGATCAGCCCGTCCGGGCTTGTGTCGAAGGCCGGTGCCGAGGCGTCGATTGCCTGGATGACCGTGGACTCCCCCAGCCCGCCCCGAACCAGCTTGATGACGTCGTCGTTGGTCATCGGCGCGGCATTGGCTGCGAAGGGCATGCCAAGTGCGAAGGCGAGAGCGAGGAGCAGGGTCTTCATGCCGGGTACCTCCATGGTCATTGGCGCCCCCGACACGAATCGAACGTGTGACCTATCCCTTAGAAGGGGATCGCTCTATCCACTGAGCTACGGGACTACCAGAATTTAAACGGCGTCTTTTTGCCTTGCGATTCACACGCTTGGGTTAAAAATGCCCTGACTAATTGCAGCCCAAGAATACCGCCGTTGATGCGTGTTTACTAGGATTTCGTGTGATGGAGTGTGATGGAATTGTGATGGCTGGGCTGCTGGTCGGCGTACCGCCTCCCTTTTTTTTCGAGCTTGGTCCGTCATGACCAGATCGGCTCTAGTGACCTGCCATCGAAATCTAGTGTAGTGCTTCGTTCTGTTTGGAACTTAAGCGGCTGTTGGCGCGAATGACCTTGGCAAGGATGTCATTGGCCTTGGCAGTCCATACGAAAGGCTTGGGATTTTTATTGTGCAAATCGATGTACTCCTTGATTGCAGTGGTCAGT